>NZ_JBVJVZ010000004.1:427401-438815 GCF_055603245.1 Streptomyces sp. NPDC037290
CTCCTCTTGGGTGTCCCCCACTCCAAAAAGAGAACCCCCCCGCCCTGGACCCCCCCCCTTTTTCCCCCCCCCCCCCCCCCCCTCCACCCCCCCCCCCCCCCCCCCCCCCCCCCCCCCGGTACCGGAAGCCCGAACGCGAGAACATCCGAGATTCGACGCTCCAATGGCTCGACGCCGCCTCACGCGTCCACGTGGTCCAGATCGCTGCCGTTCACGCAGGTGGGGCTTTCCTTACACTCCCCAACGACAGGCCACTGACCAGGGCAAATGGAGAACTCTCACTGGAGTACCAAGGGAGCGCAGCTCTGGTCCGCGGCCGGCTGGCAGACGGTTGTTCCAGGCCGACCCGCTGCCAGCCCCGTACACAGGGGCGATCGGTATCAGCGGCGCTGAGGTTATGCCGTGTGTTAGTCTGACGCGTTTGCGTGGTCATCGCGGTGGGCGATTCTGTCTGTTCCGTTCGACTGTGCACGGGCTGTCCAAACCTGCCGGGCCTTCCTCGGTAAGTTCCCTTGCGGAAGGCTGTTTATGAAGCATCTCCATGACTCCGGTGTCGCTCACGGCAGTCCCGCCCAGCCTGGGGCAACGACCCCGACGCTGCTCCCGGCCGTCACCTTCGCCGGTCTGGAACTGCCGACGGAGGTGCTGCGGACACTGAGCGAACTCGGGGTGCGCGAACCCTTTCCGATCCAGGCCGCCACACTGCCCGATGCCCTGGAGGGGAGCGACATCCTGGGACGCGGGCGCACCGGATCAGGCAAGACGCTCGCTTTCGGCCTGCCGCTGCTCGTACGGACGGCCGGGCGGCGCGCGGAACCGAAGCAGCCCCTTGCTCTGATCCTGGTGCCTACCCGGGAGCTGGCCCAACAGGTCACCCAGGCGCTGGCGCCGTACGCCGAGGCACTGCGGCTGCGGATCGCCACGGTCGTCGGCGGAACGTCGATCGGCCGGCAGGTCGCCGCGCTGCGCCAGGGAGCCGAGGTGGTCGTCGCCACCCCCGGACGCCTGCACGACCTGATCGAGCGCAACGCCTGCCGCATGGGACGGGTGAGAATCACCGTGCTGGACGAGGCAGACCAGATGTCCGACTTGGGATTCCTGCCGCAGGTTGCCGACGTGCTCGACCAGGTGCACCCCGACGGTCAGCGGATGCTTTTCTCGGCCACTCTCGATCGCGACGTCGATCAACTGGTCCGCCGCTACCTCCACGACCCCGTCGTCCACGCGGTCGACCCGGCCGCGGGCACGGTCACGACGATGGAGCACCACGTTCTGGTCGTCCACGGCCCCGACCGCTATGCCGTCATCACGGAAATCGCCGCCCGCGACGGCCGCGTACTGCTCTTCCTCGACACCAAGCATGCCGTCGACCAGCTCACCCGGCATCTGCGGGCCAGCGGGGTGCACGCCGGGGCCCTGCACAGCGGCAAGTCCCAGCCACAGCGCACACGGACCCTGGCGCAGTTCAAGAACAGCCAGATCACCGTTCTGGTGGCGACCAATGTCGCGGCCCGTGGCCTGCACGTCGACGACCTCGATCTCGTGGTCAACGTCGACCCGCCCACCGACGTCAAGGACTATGTGCACCGGGCGGGCCGCACCGCCCGTGCCGGTGAGTCCGGCAGCGTGGTCACGCTCGTGCTGGCGGGCCAGCGCCGCGAGACGAGCCGCATGATGGCCGGGGTCGGCATCGAGCCGACCGTCACCAAGGTGCGCTCGGGCGAGGCGGAGCTGAGCCGGATCACCGGCGCCAAGACTCCCTCCGGGATCCCGCTCGACGGCGGGCCCACCGTCCCCCGACCCAAGAACACCAACGCTCCCTTCCGCGGCCTCGGCACCAGCAAGGGCACCTCCCGCGGCGCCGGCGGCAAGTCCCGAAAGGCGGGCGAGGCCCGCAAGCTCGCCGAGGCCCGCAGGGCCGCCCTCGCGCGTCGCAACGGCTGAGAGCCGTTGCCCTGGCAGCCTGGCCACGGGATCGACCACCCTCGGCCCGGCCCGAAGCCGTCCTGTGTGCCTCACCTACGAAGTCAACGCCTTTGGCCGCGGGAGGGATGCCCGCCGAAACGGGGCAGGATGATGTTGCCGGCGCCTCGCACTGCGCCCGGCATGACAAGCTGTGCTTGCCCCCCCCCGAACCCAGGAGGTCACCATGACCGCAGAGCCCGTATCCACGGAAGGTTCGGAGCCGGCTGCCCCCGAGACGTCCCCTCTGGAGCCGGACAGCGACGGCAACTACGACCTCAAGCGCAAGTTCCGCGAAGCCCTGGCGCGCAAGCGCGGTGCGCAGGCGGATGCCGGTGATATTGCCGCCAAGTCCGATGCATCGAAGGTGCGTTCGGCGCACGGCCCGGCTGCGAGCCAGCGGTCGTTCAGGCGCAAGAGCGGCGGCTGAGTCGATGAGTCCCGCGATCTAACCGCTTCACCGGCACTCGCGCGTCCCGTGCAGTGGCCCGCGACGTGCGCATGCCCGTGTGCGCGTTGCGGGCGGGGCGTAGCCGGTGACTCGCCTGGGGGAATGGCCCAGATGCGGTTGGCTCGGGTCGGTGGCGCCGCCGAACTGGAATTCCGGGATGAGGGCACTGCCTTGTCCGAGGGTACGCGGCCGGTGTTGCGCGCCGTGCGTGCCCCTGTACCGCTGTGAAAATCGACTGCGGTTGTCCGGGGTGACGGTAGACATCCGCGTGGCAAGGACATTCCTTCCGCGTCCTGCTGCGGCTGAACGACGCACAGACGGTCGCGTTCCGGGCAGCGGTCGCCGTCGTGCCCAGCCACGACGTGCAGGTGCCGGCCTGCCCCGAGTGGACGCTGTCCGATCTTGTGCAACATCTGAGCGGGGTGCACCGCCGCCATGTCACCGGTTCCTCCCATGGCTTCGGCCGCGAGTTTGCGCAGGCGGCCCTGGAGCGCGGCGACAGGGTCGTCGCCCGCAACACCGACTCCCTCGCGGACCTGCCGGCCGCCCACGGCGAGGATCCGCCTCGTCGAGTCCGGCGGCTTCGGCACCGTCCGGTCCGGGCGTACCCGACCTCGATGGTCGCGGGGCCGCCACCGGAACCGCGGACCGTGCTGCCGGGCCGCGGCTCAGGCGTCGATGATGACGGGGATGATGAGCGGCTTGCGACGGTGGGTGCGGAACGCCCAGTTCGCCACGGCGCGGGCGAGGAGCTGTTCGAGTTGGCGCGCGTCCCCGACGCCTTCCTCGGCCGCGGTGGCCAGGGTCTTCTCGATGACGGGGATGACCGGTTCGAAGGTGGTGTCGTCGTGGACGAAGCCGCGGGCCAGGAAGTCGGGGGCCTCGGCGAGGGCGCCCGTGTCTGCGTCGACGATCGCCACCACCGTGACCACGCCTTCGGCGGCGAGGGTGAGGCGGTCCTTGAGGGACGCTTCGGTGGCGCCGCCGACTTCCATGCCGTCCACGTAGACGTTGCCGGCGGGGACCTTGCCGGTGATGGAAGCCCGCCCGTCGACCAGGTCGACGACGACGCCGTCCTCGGCGATGACGACCCGGTCGGGGTCGACACCGGTACGGATGGCGAGGTCGGCGTTGGCCCGCAGATGGCGCCATTCGCCGTGCACGGGCATGACGTTCCGGGGCTTGACGATGTTGTAGCAGTAGACGAGTTCGCCGGCGCTGGCATGCCCGGAGACATGCACTTTGGCGTTGCCCTTGTGGACCACGTGGGCGCCCCACCGGGTGAGTCCGTTGATCACCCGGTAGATGGCGTTCTCGTTGCCGGGGATGAGGGAGCTGGCGAGCAGGACGGTGTCGCCCTTGCCGATGCGGATCAGGTGGTCGCGGTTGGCCATCCGTGACAGCGCGGCCATCGGTTCGCCCTGGGAGCCGGTGCACACCAGCGTGATCTTGTGGTCCGGGAGCTTCTCCAGCTCCTTCGTGCTCACGACCAGACCGGAGGGGACCTTCAGATAGCCCAGGTCACGGGCGATGCCCATGTTGCGGACCATCGACCGGCCGACGAAGGCGACCTTGCGGCCGTGCTGGTGGGCGGCGTCCAGGACCTGTTGGATGCGGTGCACGTGGCTGGCGAAGCTGGAGACGATGACCCGGCGCGGCGCGGTGCGCATCACCTGCTCGATCGCCGGGTTCAGCTCTCGCTCGGAGGTGGTGAAGCCGGGTACTTCGGCGTTGGTGGAGTCGGTGAGGAACAGGTCCACGCCCTCCTCGCCGAGGCGTGCGAAGGCGCGCAGATCGGTGATGCGGTCGTCGAGAGGGAACTGGTCCATCTTGAAGTCGCCGGTGTGCAGCACCATCCCGGCCTGGGTGCGGATCGCGACCGCGAGGCTGTCGGGGATGGAGTGGTTGACCGCCACGAACTCGCAGTCGAAGGGCCCGAAGCCGCGCCGGTCGCCCTCCCGCACCCGCACCGTGCGCGGCCGGATGCCGTGTTCTTTGAGCTTGGCCTCCAGGAACGCCAGCGTCAGCTTGGAGCCGACAAGGGGAATGTCGGACCGCTCGCGCAGCAGGTACGGCACGCCGCCGATGTGGTCTTCGTGGCCGTGGGTGAGGATAACGGCCACGATGTCGTCCAGCCGGTCCCGGATCGAGGTGAAGTCCGGCAGGATCACGTCCACGCCGGGCTGGGTCTCCTCGGGGAACAGCACGCCGCAGTCGACGATGAGCAGCTTGCCCGCGTGCTCGAAGACGGTCATGTTGCGGCCGATCTCACCCAGGCCGCCCAGGGCGATGACCCGCAGCCCTCCTTCGGGAAGCGGCGGGGCGGCTTTCAGCTCGGGGTGCGGATGACTCATACCCTGACGGTACCCGGAGAGCGGGACAGGTGATCCATTGCCTGCGCGATCTCCCTTTCCCGGCGGAGCGGGGCACCCGCAGCGTGCCTCGGCAGGATCGAGAAGATCTCGTGCGCCCTGTCGCGTTTTCCGGCGTTCGCTGCCTCCCGGCGGGCCTCGGCACTGGTCCACTCGCAGTAGTCGAGACTCGGGTGTCCTAGGCGCTCAGGAGCAAGTGGGCTGCGAGGGCCCCGAGGCAGCTTCCTTCGCCGGGCAGACAGATGGCGGTGTCCCAGAAGCGCTTGCCGCTCCCGCCCGCCGTGCAGGAAGCCGATGCGGTGTCCCGTCGAACTCGACGACGAGGTCGCGCGGGGGCGGCTCGTCCGGTCTCGAGCCGGTTCCGGGAAGTCCAAGGTGACGGCGTGTGGGGAGGGGCCGGTCACGCATGATCGGTGGAGCCCCCGGAGAACAGCCGGCGGCGGGGAGAGGCCATGCCTCGGCGCAGCCTTGTGCAGAAGAAGGGCGCGAAGCTGCTTGATCACCATCGGCCGAGCCTCACGGGCGATCCAGCCCTTCTTTCCGGGCCGGATGCTGGCGCGTTTTCGCTAGCGGCTTCCGTCATGCCGTTATAGCGTTGTGATCAGCAGTCGTGGTTCCGAAGTTCTGTTCGCCCGTGATCGCCTCACGGGCGTTCTTGCTGTTCAGCACCTCTCCGGACCAGGGCGATCACCTCCCGGTCGCGCAGCGTGCGTGCCCGGTTTCCCTCAAAGGAGACAGTCATGGCCAAGGGCACAGTGAAGTGGTTCAACAGCGAGAAGGGCTTCGGCTTCATCGAGCAGGAGGGCGGCGGCCCCGACGTCTTCGCCCACTACTCCAACATCGCCAGCCAGGGCTACCGCGAGCTGCAGGAGGGCCAGAAGGTCGAGTTCGACGTCACGCAGGGCCAGAAGGGCCCGCAGGCTGAGAACATCCGCCCCGCCTGATCGCGCCCCGGTAAGGGGGGCCCGGCATCCCGGCTTCGGGACGCCGGGCCCTTACCGTCGCACGACGGTTCATCTGACTACGGGGTGCGGCCGGGCGCTGGCCTGGGCGGCTTGCAGTCCTCGATCCGCTCTCTGGCAGAGAGCTGTGGCGCAAGAGCGCAGGCGGCGCCTTCACCACCACGCCGTTCATGGCGGGCGATCGGATCTGGGCCAGTGACCGTACTGGGGTCCTGCACGCGTGGGATCAACCAGCCGGAGTACGGCCCAGCTGCCAGCGTGGTGGAGCGAAGAAGGCCGTGGACAGCCCGCCGTTGAGAGCCGCATGATGTTCGTCTCCACCAGCGGTGGTTGGCTGCAAGCGTGGGAACTGCCGTGAGGACTCGCCCGCCGTAGCCAAACAATCACATGCCCGATCCCGGGCTAGTGCGGAAGGGTTGGGCTGGTCGTGGTCCGCCAGATGTGAGCTGGTGCCACCACACACGCCCGACGCTTGAGTGCGGCGATGGCAGTGTGGGGCGATCTCGTGGGCAGCAAGCTGATCACCACGGGAGACCCACCCGAGTGGCTGAACCCTGAGCCGTCCTGAGACGTCGTTTCACTTGGCCAAGCGGCATTCCGACGTTCCCCGCCGAACGCGCCCCCACCCCCAGGCGCGGCCCCGCGATCCTCACTCGGAGTGGGGCGCCCCATTCGTGCGAAGGTGGTCCAGGGCCACCCGGGCCGCAGTGCCGAGGACGTCCTCGTGGGTGGGTGCCCCGAGTGTCAGCGGCCGGGTGAGGACGGCGATCGCATACCGCCGCCCGTCGGGAAAGGTGACCACCCCGACGTCGTTGCTGACGCCACCCGGCACGGTGCCCGACTTGGACGTGACCAGCACTTCTGGCCCGAAACCGGTGGCGATCTTCCGGGTGAGCCGCTGCTATCCTATCACCCGGCGCAGGTTCGAGCACGCTTCGGCAGGACCGGCCTCGTCCCGCCAGACCGCGCGGACCAGGGCGGCCAGGTCGTCGGCGGTCGCACTGCTGATCCGCCCCGGCCGCATCCCCGGCGACGCCAGCACCCGCTGCCACATCGCCTCGCCCTCCTCCGGCGACGTGGCGTCCCGGATCGCGTCGGCCATCGCTCCCGGAATCGCCATGCGCACACGTACAAGAGCGTCTCTCGTGGCCGCCGCCGCTGGGTTCCTGCTCGTCGCCACAGTGGGCAGTTCCGCAGCCTCGAGCGACAGCCAGCCGGTCCACCTGGTCTCACCCACCGACCCTTACGCCGCCTGCGACATCAATGGCGACGGGACCGGCACCAACTACCTGTCCGCAGAGGGCGAACCGTACGTCACCGCAAGCGCCCGCGACCCGCACAACGCGGTCGGCATCTTCCAGCAGGACCGCTGGTCCAACGGCGGCGCCCGGGGTCTGACCGCGACATACACCCGCGACGGGCGGCACTTCACCGAGACGCCGCTGCCGTTCTCACACTGCGCGCCGGGCGGCTCAACCACCAGCGCGCCTCTGATGGCTGGGTGAGCACCGGCCCCGACGGCACGGTCTACGCCAGCGGTCTGGTGTTCGACGCCACCGACGCACGGAACGGAGTGGCCGCCTCGACCTCGTACGACGGCGGACGCACCTGGAAGCACACCACCCGCCTGATCGACGACACACAGGCCCAGTTCACCGACGACAAGAACGCCGTCACGGCCGACCCTGCCCACCCCGGCGTCGCCTACCAGGTCTGGGACCGCATCGACGAGGACGACTCTGCCAAGGTCTACGACGGGCCCGCCTACATCTCGATCACCCGCGACGGCGGCCGGCACTGGACCGAGGCACGCCCGTTCGTGGACACCTCCGTACCCGAAGTCGATCCCAACGCCCCCACCGACGCGACGAGGCCACGGCCACAGCCCCAGCGCGCACCGCAGGAACGCTGGGAGCCCGGCCGCACAGGCTCGTCCGGTGATCGAAGAGGCGTCGCAAAGCGGCCGAAGCTGCCGGAACTTCGGGTTCATGTGAGGCGCAAGGTAAACAGAGCGCCATTTTTCCTGTGAGCCCTTTGTGTGACTGTTGTGGTCACGCCAAGATCCCCTCTGCGTCGGGACACCCCCATGCTCCCGTCGCAGGGAGGAGAGGGCATGTTGCCCCCGAAGCACCAGCGGCGGTTCATAACCTGCACCGTCGTAGCGGCCGCGTTCGCACTGGTAAGCGCCCAGTCGTTCGCGGCGTCGAACAACGCAAGACCCCGCCCCTGGCAGGCGAGCCACCAGGCCGCCATGGGCCGGCAGCACATCAAGGCGGTGCACGCGGGTCACGGCATGTCCGCGTTCGCCGCGGAGGGCGATGACGACGGGGCCGACGAGGCGGAGAACTCCGCCGAGGCGACGGCCCAGTTCACCGAGGCCCGCACCGCACCCGGTGTGGTCGCGCCGGGGGCCTACGGGGCGGCCTGGCAGCAGCTGCAGTCGATGCGGCACACGGCGGGCGGCTGGGACCACGTCACCAAGAAGGCGTACAACTCCGACGACCCCCGCTACCGCGATGTGAATTCCAACTCCAGTGGCGGCGCGGGCGACGTGACCGGCCGGATCACCGGGATCGCCGCGGACGACCAGGGGTATGTGTACGCGGGCGGCGCCAACGGCGGTGTCTTCCGCTCCACGACCGGCGGCGGGCACTGGAAGCCGATCTCCGACAAGCTGCCGTCCCTGTCGACGGGCACCCTCGCCCTCGACGGTCAGAAGCGGCTCTGGTACGCCACCGGCGAGTCCAACACCGGGGCGACGTCCTTCGTCGGTACGGGCGTGTACGTCCTGAAGGACCCGCGCCACGGCCAGTTCCAGCCCGGCGACCGCGTGGGCGGCGCCGAGCTGGAGTCCACCGTCATCCATGCGCTGCGGTTCGCCGGCACCAAGGTGTGGGCGGCCACCAGCACCGGCGTCTGGTCACACTCCACGACCACCCTGTCCGGACCCTGGAAGCAGGAATTCGCCCCCAACCCGGACTATCTGCCGGGCGGTTCGAAGGCGGACGACCCGAGCGCGCCGTACAAGAACATCGCCAACGACATCGCCGTGGATCCCAAGGACCCGAACAAGGTCCTTCTCGCGGTCGGCTGGCGTGGCGGCGACACGTACAACGGGCTGTACGCGAAGGCGGACGACGGCAGCTGGAAGCCGGTCAGCGGCCTCGGGGACCTGCCCGCCAGCAGTGCCGACGTCGGCAACATGACCTTCGCCGCGGCGGCGGACGGCTCGCGCCTGTACGCCATCGACCAGTCGCCGGCGCAGATGGCCGCCAACCCGGACAGCGGGCTGAAGGGCGTGTACGTGTCGAAGAGCGGTTCGCCGTTCGGGCCGTGGACGCTGATCGCGGACTACACCAAGCTGAAGGCGTCCGGATCCGCGCTGCAGAGTGCCGGCTACATGCCCGGCATCCAGTCCTGGTACAACCAGTTCCTCCAGGTCGACCCGGCCAACGCCGACCACGTCTACCTCGGTCTGGAAGAGGTCTTCGAGACCAAGAACGGCGGCCAGAGCTGGACCGTTCCCGGCCCGTACTGGAACTTCCCCTTCCCCTGCTGGAGCATCGACCCGGCCAAGCAGACCGGTGACTGCTCGCCCACCACCCACTCCGACCAGCACGCGGTGGCGATCGGCAGCTACAAGGGCAAGACCTGGGCGTACGTCGGCAACGACGGCGGCATCTACCGCCGCCCGCTCAACGGCGCCGTCGACTCCGGCGGTCACGCAAAGGACTGGCAGTCCCTGAGCGACGGCACCCTCGACACCCTCCAGTACTACTCGGTGGGCGTCGGCAAGGACCTCACCAACGGCGGCGTCTCGGTGACCGGCGGCCTGCAGGACAACGGCCAGTCGATCCTGCGCGGCCACGACAAGGTCATGGGTTCGAACTTCGGCGGCGACGGCGGCGACACCATCGCCGACCCCGCCAACGGCTGCAACATCGCCGCCGAGTACGTCTACCTCGACATGTGGGTCACGCAGAACTGTGGTGTCAACGACGGTTCCTGGCCGACGGACCCGTCCAAGGCCACCGAGTACGAGGTCGCCCCGCCGGACAAGGACCAGGGCGGCGCGGGCGCCCGCTTCATCGCGCCGATCGCCGCCGACGCCAAGGACACCAACACCTGGATCGCCGGCGGCCGGCACGTGTGGGCGAACACCAAGGGCTTCGCGATCCGCTCCGGCAAGGAGTGGACGAACGCGTACGACCTCGGCGAGGGCCACGTGGCCACGGCCGTCGCCTCGTCCGGTGGCACCGTGTACGTCGGCTGGTGCGGCCCCTGCAACAACCAGGGCTTCACCCGGGGCATCGCGGTCGGCAACGCCGACGGCACCGGCTGGCACCAGCTCAACCTCCCCGTCGACGGCACCATCCCGAACCGTTACGTCTCCGGCTTCGAGATCGACCCGGCCAACGCCCAGCACGTGTACGTGGCGATCAACGGCTTCTCCCGCAAGTGGACCGAGGGCCCGGGCGCGGGCGTCGGCCACGTCTTCGAGTCCAAGGACGGCGGCGCGAGCTGGACGGACATCTCGGCCAACCTGCCCGATGTCCCCGCCGACACGGTCAAGCTCCTGCCGAACGGCGGCCTCGCCCTCGGCACCGACCTGGCCACCTTCTACCGGCCGGCCGGCGCCACGAAGTGGCTGGTCCTGGGCCACGACCTGCCCACCACGGCCGTGATGCAGCTCCGCCTCGGCCCCGACGGCAAGCTGTACGCCGCCACGCACGGACGCGGCATCTGGTCCTTCGACGTACGGCGCCTCAAGGGCCGCAAGGACTGATCACCACCCGTACGCTGCGTAGCACGACGACGGCCGGTGCCGCCCGACCCGGGGGCCACCGGCCGTCCGGCGTTCGGGTTCACCGCACCGGATACGCCGCCACACTCAGCCGGAGCGTGAAGAGCGGCGCGCCCTCGGGACCCCAGGTCACGGATGCCGATCCGATGCGCGCGGCACGCACCGTGACCCGGGTGACGCCCCTGCCGCCGGTGGCGGAGGAGGTCACCAGCGCCAGCATCGGGTTGCTGCTGCGCGGCTGCGGCCAGGAGCCCTGGGCGCGGGGCTCCAGGACGACGGTCACCGTCGTACCGGATCGCACACACAGGCTTCGGACCGAGGCATCCCCGGCGCTGTGGGTGATCGTGGCAGAGCCTGCCGGGCAGCCTGACGACGCAGAGGCCGCAGGGCGGGGCTTGGCGGTGTCCCTGGGTGGCGACGACGGAGTCTCGGGAGGTGCTGTCGCCGATGGCGACGTGGCCGGCGAGGCTCGGTGACCTGCCCTCCCTGTACTGCTTGACGACGGCGTTGTGGCGCGCGGGTCGGCGGAAGAGCGCGGTGGCGTGGAGCCGGAGTGGGCGCTGCTGCCGCTGCCTCCGCAGGCGGTCAGCAGGCAGCCGACGGCAACGACGGCGGCCCCGAACCACGACCCTCTGAGCACCGGCCTGCGTCTTTGCTGCTCCAGCGCCACAACTGCCTCCTCACGTCACCGCACGCCACTGTGACGTCCGGGTCCGGCGCCCGGTTCCTGCGCCCATAGTCCCGTGCTCATACACAAAGGTGGGGGACCGGGGTGGCGCCGGGGGGGGAGAGTGGGGTTGTTGGGGGGAGGGGGGAGGGGCAGGGGAATGGGGGGGGTGGGGGGGGGGAGGGGTTCCATCCAG
>NZ_JBVJVZ010000004.1:438825-575518 GCF_055603245.1 Streptomyces sp. NPDC037290
ACCCTCCCCCCCCCCCCCCCCCCCCCCCCCCCCCCCCCCCCCCCCCACACCCCCCCCCCCCCCCCCCCCCCCGCCCCCCCCCCCCACCATGTGTCTTCTGGGGTCAGGGCCGGACCGGCAGCGGCCTGGTGAGATGCGGTGAGGGGACGGTTGCCGCGCCGTGGGTCGTGGAGCGTGCGCTGCCGCCGGTGACGGTGAGCGGGCCGGCGGTGTAGAGGGCCTCGTCGAAGGCTTGCCCGCCCGACGGGGCCTTGCCGACGGCGAAGACGGAGACCGCCTTACCGCCGACGACGGAGGTGGAGAGGTAGTCGCCGACCATGCTGCCCTGCGTGCTGTCGGCGATCTGGGACAGGGACATGGGGCCGGCGACGGTGGCCGGGGTGCTCCAGGTGCTACCGCCGTTTGCGGAGGAGATGTAGCCGACCTCCAGCTGGCAGGCGGATGTGGTGCAGTTGGCGTTCGGGTAGAAGTAGTAGTAGAGGCCGATCTTCGCCGTCGTGCCGGAGGTGGCGGGGTCGATGCCTATGCCGGGGATGAAGTGGTCGACGCCGCTGGTCGTGGCGTCGATGGGGACCCGGGTCACGGCCGACCAGGTGGTGCCGTTGGTGGAGGTGGCGTAGACGATGTCGTTGGCCGGGCAGCCGGAGCGGAAGCGGCAGTCCTGCCAGGCGACGTAGATCTTTCCGGAGCCGTCGATCTCGGCGGACGGCAGCCCCTCACCGTCACGCAGATTGCCGGCCACGCCGTGGCTGGAGGCGTTGGCGATCAGCGTGCTGGAAGACCAGCTGGAGCCGCCGTTGGTCGAGTTGAAGGCGCGTACCGCGCTGCCGTTGGCGGAGTAGGGGACCACGACCGTGCCGTTCGGCTGGACGAGGGGCTGTCCGCCCAGGCCGCTCGGGCTGCCGGAAGGTGCGACCGGCGCCGACCAGGTGGCGCCGCCGTCGGTGGAGCGGCTCATCACCACCGCGTTGCCGGATGACGTGACGTCGACCTCGACGTAGCAGGTGCCGAAGTAGGCGCTGGTGGCGGTGTTGTCGCAGACGATCCATTCCTTGTCGTAGCCCTGGCCGTCATTTCCGACCGCGATCACCGGGTTCTGCCAGCTCGTGCCGTTCGTGGAGCGGCTGACGCTGACACCGGCGCCGTTGACGTTGGAGTCGATGACCAGTCCGGCGACCATCCAGGTGCCGTGCTTGGCGTCGTAGGCGACGGCAGGGTCGGAGACGCGCGCCCAGGTGCCGCCCTGGTAGGTGGTGATGCCGGGCAGCATGCCGTGCTGCCAGGTGGTGCCGCCGTCGGTGGAGAGGTTCCAGCCGATGTCGGAGGCGCCGCCGTCGGTGAACCGGCCGACCTGCGAGGAGGCGACGATCGTGTTGCCGTACGCGAAGGTGTCCGGTTCGAGCTCGGTGGCGTGCTGGCTGGAGGAGTTGGTGAACGGGTCCGTGCTGACCTGGGTCAGGCCGGGCGGCGGGGTGGCGGTGGTGAAGGCCACGTCGTCGTAGAGGGTGTAGGTGGCGTCGCCCGCGTAGTTGTCGTCGTGGCTGACGAGTTTGAGGGTGTAGTTGTGCCCGGCGGTCACGGACGACGTGACCTGCTTCCATCCCTGGCCGTTGGTGCAGGTCTTGGCCAGTGCGGTTGTCGTGGTGCCGGTCGTGGTGTCGGTCAGGGTGGCAGTGGCCCAGTCGTAGGTGATCGTGTCCGGGCAGGTGACGCTGTACCAGAACGACAGCTGGGTGGCGCCGGCCGGCGCGGTGAAGGTCTGGGCGATGGAGGAGTCGCCGTTGGTGGGTGAGGTGCCGCCGACGCGGGCGGCGTAGGTACCCGTGTGGGCACCGGAGCCGACCACGGACGTGGTTCCGGTGGAGGTCCAGCCGGTCAGGCTGCCGGACTCGAATCCGCCGTTGGAGACGTCGGCCAGGGCCGGGTGAGATGCGAGAAGGAGGCCGCCTAACGACAGCAGGGCGGTGGTGGCGGTCGCCACGGATCTGCGGACAGCAGTGTGCGACATGAGGAGACCCCTCGTCGTCGATGGGGGTGTGCCCTCAAGCGAGGGCGTTCGAGGTGGGGCGGACCACCGGCGCGGGCCCGCTGGTCCACCACGGGCGCGACGTTTCAGGAACCGATCTCTGGCCCGACGCCGGTCAGGACGGGGTCACGTCGTCGTAGCGGGTGTAGGTGGCGTCGCCCGTGTAGTTGTCGTCGTGGCTGATGAGCGTGAGCGTGTAGCTGTGCCCGGCTGTGACCGAGGCGGTCTTCTGGATCCAGCCGGAGGAGGACACACAGGTCTTGGCCAGCACGGTGGTCGTGGTGCCGGTGGTGTTGTCCTTGAGTGTGGCCGTTGCCCAGTCGTAGGTGAGCGTGTCCGGGCAGGTCACGTTGTAGTAGAAGCCGAGCGTGCTGGTCCCGGACGGGGCCGTGAACGTCTGGGCGATGGAGGAGTCGCCGTTGGTCGGCGACGTGCTGCCGACCCGGGCGGCGTACGTGCCGCTGTGCGCCCCGGAGCTGACCACGGACGTGGTCCCGGCCGAGGTCCAGCCGGACAGGCTGCCCGTCTCGAAGCCTCCGTTGGTGATCCCGCCGCCTCCGCTGCCAGAGGTGACGGTCAGCGTGTAGGTCGCCGTGTGGGTGGCGGAGGCGCCCGTGCCGGTGACCGTGATGTTGTACGTCCCCGCCGGCGTTGACGAAGACGTGGCCACCGTCAGCGTCGACGAACCGCCCGCGGTCACCGAGGTCGGGTTGAAGCTGGCCGTCGCCCCGCTCGGCAGCCCGGATGCCGACAGGCTCACCGACTGCGCCGAACCGGAGGTGACGGCGGTCGAGACGGTGGTGTTCGCCGTTGAGCCGGCGGCGACAGTGGACGAGGCCGGGCTGACGCCGATGGAGAAGTCGTTGGTCGCGGTGGAGCCGCAGTTGGGCAGGGTGAACGAGGCCAGTCTGGTGTGCCAGTTGAAGTTGCCGTTGGCGGGGATGTACTCGTTCGTGTACCAGAACGTGCAGTCGTCCGTCGGGTCCACGGACATCGAGGTGTAGTCGCCCCAGCGGCTGTACGTGGTCTGGGACCCGCCACCAGTTATTGCGGTGACCTCGCCCTGCGTCATCGTGCCGAGTGTGTCGCCGGCCAGTCGGCCGGTGTAGCGGATCGACGGGTGTACCGAGGAGGAGGACTGGGAGTAGCCGAGGGCGATGTTGCCGGCCTTGTCCTCGGCGATCGAGCCCATCCAGCGGTAGGTGGAGTCGGGGGCGTACGTCCCCTGCTGGTACACGGTGGGGTTGCCGCCGGACAGGCGCAGTTCGTACCAGCGCGCGCCCACGGAACTTCCCGCCGTCACCGCGTGATTGACCACGAGCGACTCGTGATCGCCGAAGTTGCGGTAGGCCAGCCGGAACATCAGCCGGTCGGAGAGCGAGTCGAGCTGCTGGCTGGTCCCGGTCTGCGGAATGCAGGTGCCCGAACTGCCACAGGCGGTGGTGTACGACGCCACGGTCAGCGTCGACGGGCCGCTGAACGTCGAGTTGGAGGCCGTCGCCCAGTCGACGTGGAACTTCCAGTACGCCAGCGTCGTACTCGTCGTGCCCAGGCCCACCATCAGCTCCGGCTCACCGGACGGCGGCGCTGTCGAGCCGTCCAGGTCCGCGCCGAGGAGGCCGCCGTAGGAGGACGAGGTGGTGAAGCACTGCTGGGCGGCGCTCGCGCCGGTGAGCATGGCCGACCGGTTCATGGCGCACGCCTCGGCGTTCAGGAAGCTCCCGGAGGCGGTGAACATGTTGTACGTGACGTAGTACGCGTCCGGCCACACCGAAAGCTTCGGGTAGTCCGGGAAGTTCGAGTACTGGAACGAGTAGCGGTAGTAGCTGCCCGTCGCGTCCGAACTGCTGGAGACGGCCACGCACTCGTAGTACGGGCCCGAGGACGAGGACACGTTCGCGAACTGCGTCACCACCCAGCGACTGGCCAGGGTGTCCCAGCGGACCACCGCGTCACCGTCGTTGGTGGACTGACAGGATCCGCCGAAGCCGGACCAAAGGGTGCTGGTGTCGGTCGGGGCGAGGACGGTGGCACCGCTCTTGGAGTACACCGCGTAGGCGGTGTTCACGGTCTCGACGATCTGGCTGGAGCCGACGGCGGCGTTCGGGTCCGGCGGGACACCGGTGATCGAGTAGTTGCCGGCGCCGATGCCCTCGAAGTTCGTGCCCGTCGAAGGGGCGGACGGCCCGCCGGGGCTGGATTGCACGACCGGATCCGGGATGTGGGAGGCGGGCGGGTGCGGGAGGCGCGCCTCGCCGGGGTCGTCGTCCTGCTGCTTCTTGCCGTGGTGGCCGTGGTGGCCGTGGTGGGCGTGGGCGGCCATGGAGCGCAGGGTGGGGGAGGTGTCGTGCCGGACGGCGGGGCCGGTGTCGGCCGAATGGTGGGCCGCCGGAGTGTGGGGTGCGGGGTCGGCCTGGGCCGCGGGGGCGGCGAGCCAGAGAGCGGGGACTGCGGTCAGGATCGCGGTGAGCGCGGCTATCCGGCCGCGCCTGCGTCTGGATCGGGACACGGAACATCCTTTCGAACAGCCGGAGATCGCCCGGCATGTGGGGAGAAGAAGGACGTTCACGCCGATGGAGCGCGTGTTCGCAATCCGGGATGGTTGCACCGGACATGTCACGCAACAAGAGGGATGGAGCCTGCGTGGCGCAAAGCAACCGAGAATTTACAGACGTCAGTCAACTCACAGTAAAACCACAGGGTTTCCTCTGTATCGGCACAAGGGATTTCCCTGTATTGCCCGTAAGTGGGAGCGTGAGTCCGTGCCGGATCACGGAACGGATCCAGCCTCAGCCGCGTCCCACCGTCGGACTGTCCCGACTCCACCTGGGGGCATCGTGAGACACCGCCGCACCGGCGCCCGTTCACTCGCCGTGCTCGCCCTCATTGTTTCAGCCGCCGCCTGCGCATCCGGCACCGGGGCCACCGCGCCCGCCGAGAGCAGCCCGTCGGCCCCCGCCTCGACCCGGTCGTCCCACGGGACCTCGGCCCTTGCAGGCTCGTCGGCCTCCAGCTCCACCCGACCGTGCCTCAGCGGCACCGTGACAGTCCTGTACCCGCCGGCCGACAACCCCTTGCGCAGCGCCTGCCTGCAGGTCGGCACGACGATCCACCTCACCCTCAAGTCGCCGGCCAACTACGGCTGGGCACCGGTCAAGAGCTCCAACCCGAACACCGTCACGTTGCTCGACGACCACACCGCATCCGACGGCACTCGGTCCGCCATCGCGCGCGCCGCCTCTGCGGGGACCGCGACGCTCAGCTCGGCCGACACCTACACGCCCGACCCGCACGGTCCGCCCTCAAGAGCCTGGCAACTGACCCTCACCGTGGTCCCATGACAGTCGTGCGCTACGACGGTTCAACGTGCACCAGCAGCCGCCACAGCCGCGTCTGCGGCCCGAACCGATCTCCGCGAAACGACGACGTCGATCGCAGCTCCGCCTCACCGACACCCACAGCCCTGACCGTGGCCCGTACGGTTCCGTCTGTTGTTTCCGCCGCGATCACCGCCAAGGGCCCTGTGACCACGTCGACCGGCGTCCACCCATAGGTGGCTGATCCGTACAGGGTGATCGCGACCTCGTCGCCCACTTGTATATGCAGCGGCGGTGCCGGCGGATCCCCGGGACGGTGGACGACCTCCAGCTGCCTTGCCTCGTCGTGCGCCACGTCCGAAAGCTAGCGCATGCCACCCGAGAGGTCTTCAACCTGGTCAGGACGGTATCCAGCGCCCCCTGTTATAGGGGCGTCCTGTGAGAGCGCCGGTGATAGTGGAACAGCAGGCATGGCGCGGGCTGATCAACCTGACCGTGCAGCTCCAGGACGAGCACGGCATCTCCCTCGCCGACCACGAAGTGCTCGGCCGCCTCCATGGCGCCCCCGACCACAGCTGTGCGTCCGCGACCTTGGCGCCTCCCTCGCCTGGGAACAGAGCCGCCTGTCCCACCAGCTCTCCCGGATGCAGCGGCGGGGCCTGGTCGAACGGGAGGGGTGCGAAACCGACCGGCGCGGCTCCACGTTCCGTCTCACCCCCGTCGGCCGAACCGCCATCGTGCAGGCCGCTCCCAGCCTCGTAGAGGCAGTGCGCAGACTCGTCGTCGACGCCCTCTCGCCGGGCCATGTGACCCAGTGGGCCACGCTCGGCGCGTATGGTCCTCGTCCGCGCGGCAGGTGCGGGAGGCGACGAAACCGGACCCGAAGGACCTCGCGGCAAGGTGGCCAGGCCGGTTGGGGCCGGACGGCCAGTGGTCGGCGCGCGCCTATACCTCGATGTGTGAGCCCATGATGACCGTGCGGTCGCGGGGGAGGCCGAAGTACTCGGCGGCGTCGGCCGTGATGTAGGAGGTGGCGATGAACAGCCGCTTGCGCCAGGGCGCCATCGTCGGTGATTTGCCACGCCGGAGATCGATCTTCGACAGGAAGTAGGACGCCTGGTCGAGGTCCAATGGCCCTTCGGTCTGGGCCGGGGTGAGCAGGGCCAGGGTGCTGGGCACGTCCGGTGTTTCCATGTAGCCGAACCGGGCGGTGACGTGGATGATCCCGTCGTCGGCGTAGCCGAGGTCGTCGACGACGATTCGCTGGCCGGCCGGGACGCGGGGCACGGGCTCGGTCTCCAGCGAGAGGATCACTACCTGGTCGTGGCGTACGTGGTTGTGCTCGACGTTGGCCCGCATGGCCAGGGGCGCGGTCTGCTTGCCCCGGTTGAGGAACACGGCCGTGCCCGGGATCCGGAGCGTCGACACCTTCTCCGATCGGAGGTCTTCGATGAACTCCGGGAGCGGTCCCTCGAGTTGTCCCCGTTCGGCGGTGACGATCTCGCGGCCGCGTTGCCAGGTCGTCATGACGGTGAACGCGGTGATGCCGATCAGCAGCGGTAGCCACGCGCCGTGCACGAGCTTGGTCATGTTGGCCGCCACGAACAGCAGGTCCACGAAGAGCAGTACGGCGGCGCCGGTGGCGACCAGCCACCTGGGCATGCCCCATTTCGCGCGGGCGACGTAGAAGAACAGCAGGGTGGTGATGGTGATGGTCCCGGTGACCGCCATGCCGAACGCGAAGGCCAGCGCCGCGGAGCTGCGGAAGGCGAAGACCAGCGTGAGGACCGAGACCATCAGCAGCCAGTTGATCCAGGGGACGTAGATCTGGCCGATGGTGGACTCTGACGTGTGGGCGATCCGCAGCCGCGGCAGGTAACCGAGCTGGGCTGCCTGCGAGGTCACCGAGTACGCGCCGGTGATCACCGCCTGTGAGGCGATCACCGTCGCCGCCGTGGCCAGCACGACCATCGGCAGCCGTCCCCAGCCGGGCGTGAGCAGGAAGAACGGGCTGCTGATGTTTCGCGGGTCGGCGAGGATCAGGGCGCCCTGCCCGAGGTAGCTCAGGACGCAGGCGGGGAAGACGAGGAACAGCCAGGCGCGGGTGATCGCCCGACGGCCGAAGTGCCCCATGTCGGCATAGAGCGCCTCGGCGCCGGTGACCGCCAGCACGACCGCGGCCAGGGCGAAGAAGGCGGTGCCGAAGTGGCCGAAGAGGAAGCCCAGGGCGTAGGTCGGCGACAGCGCCCTGAGGATGTCCGGATGGTCGGCGATGCCGGCGACCCCGCAGGCGCCGATGGCCGTGAACCAGGCGATCATGACCGGTCCGAACACCCGGCCCACCGCCGCGGTTCCCCTGCGCTGCACCAGGAAGAGCAGCACGATGATCACCGCGGTGATGGGTACGACCGCGCTTTCCAGCGACGGCTGGACGACCTTGAGCCCTTCGATCGCGGACAGGACCGAGATCGCCGGGGTGATCATGCTGTCGCCGAAGAACAGCGACGCGCCGAAGATGCCCAGCGCGGCCAGTACGGCGGTGGTCCTTCCGGCCGGCCGCGAGGTCCATCGCCGTACGAGGGTGATCAGCGCCATGATGCCGCCCTCGCCGTCGTTGTCGGCGCGCATCGCCAGCAGCACATAGGTGACCAGGACGATGACCACCACCGACCAGAACACCAGCGACACCACGCCGTAGACGTTCTGTGTGGTGACGGGGACGGGGTGTGGGTCGCTCGGGTTGAACACGGTCTGGAGGGTGTAGATCGGGCTGGTGCCGATATCACCGAAGACCACACCGAGAGCACCGATGACCAGCGCCAGACGTGCCGTGTCGTGAGCGCTCGCATGATGAGCCTTGGGCGTCCGCGATGGGAATCCGTCATCCGGCGCGGTTCCCTGCCGACGATCGGCCATGGTGATCCTCCTCGTTGCGGACCCCTGCCTGCGGGCCCGGTGTATCGGGGCGGACAATACCGATCACCAGCGCGAATACCGGTAGGTGGGGCAGCTTCGTCTCAACGGCGTCTCTGCGCCGCCGGCCTGGACGGCTCGTGCGCCGGCATGTCCGCGGGGTGGGGGACGGCGGCGCTTCTCCGAGTCCGCCGATCCACTCCCGTCGTGGGCCACGCCGAAGGCACCCCGCCAAGCTCCATGCCGACACAGGCTACGACTACGACCACCTGCGACGATGGCTCCGCGCCCGCCACATCACCCCGCGTATCGCCCGCAAGATCGTCGGACCCTCTCACCGACCGGGACCCACCACTGGACCATCGAGCCCACCGTCTCCTGGCTCGCCGGATGCCGCCGGCTCCACCGCCGCTACGAGCGCAAGGCCGAGCACTTCCTTGCCTTCGCCGACCTCGCCGCGACGCTCATCTGCTCACGGCGCCTCTCGCGTCAGCTGTGAGGCAGCGGGCTTGCGCTACGGGACGTTCCAGGCGGAAATGAACGGCTGCCCGTCCTCGGTGGCCAGGAAGCTGAGGGTGCCCGGATGCGGGTGCCCGAGCATTCGACTCGCGGACGCGTCGAGGCCGAGCCAGCGCACGGTGAGCACGCGGGCGAGATGGCCGTGCGCGACGACGGCGACATCGCCATCGCTCAGCAGAGGACGGATGCGGTCCAGCACCGCGTCCGTGCGCGCAGCCACCTGCTGGAGCTGCTCGCCGGGATGATCGGCGTCGCCGGGAATGACGCCGTCCCGCCAAAGGTCCCAGCCCGGCCGCGACTCGCGGATCTGCTCGGCGGTCAGGCCCTCGTAGCCGCCGTAGTCCCATTCCAACAGGTCGGGATCGGGCTTGGCGCTGGTCAGGCCGGCCAGCTCGGCTGTTCGCATGGCGCGGCTCAACGGGCTGCTGAACACAGCGACCAGATGGCGGCGTGCCAGCCTCGGTGCCAGCGCCCTTGCCGCCGCCTCCCCCGCATTGGTCAGTCCCACGTCGGTCCGGCCGGCATGTTGGCCCGACAGGCTCCACTCGGTCTGGCCGTGCCTGATCACTACCAGTTCACCCATGGCTGCGCACGCTATCTGATCTTGTTGCACCCCAAGGCACATTGAGGAATTTGCATCGTGATTCGCGCATGTCACGGAACCTGACGTGACGTGTGTTCGGGTGTTCGCGCAGGTCGCGGAGAGCGGGTCCGCCGACGCGCTGGCAAGCTACTCGGCTCGCCAGGCGTCGTGCGGGCTTACGCCCGCTGGCTTGATGACCACAGGTGTTACTTCTCGTCCGTGCCGGGTTTCCCGCTGATGGACTCCTGATAGACATCCGCGTAGGTGCGCGAGTCCTTGACCAGGTCGTCGCAGAAGGCGGCGACGTCGTTGCCAATGAGTTCCAGGACTCCCTTGCCGGCCGCGACGCCCTCCTCGAAGCCGCGCTGCTGGTCTTCTCCGGCGGGGACACCAACACGCTGGTGCCGATGTTCGCGATCGGGGTCTTCGTCGGCTTCACGATCGCCCAGGTGGGGATGGTGCGGCACTGGCGCCTGGAGCGGGGCCGTGGCTGGCGCGGGAAGGCACTGCTGAATGGGCTGGATCCCCGAGCCCCCGCACCGCGACCGCTCCCTTGTGATCGTGCCGGTGTCCTCGCTGTCCTGGGCTGACCTCCGAGGCACTGACGGCCGCCGCCTCCCTCGGCGACGAGGTCCGCGCGGTGACCGTCGGCTACCCGGACCCGGAGGACCGCGCACAGCTGCACGCCCTGGAGCGAGCCTGGACCGCGTGGGACCCGGGCGTGCCCCTGGTGCGGCTGTCCTCCGAGCGGCGCAGCCTGGGCCGCCCGATCGCCGCGTACGTCCGTCAGGTGGCCGCCGCCGAGCCGGCCACGCGGTTCACGGTGCTGATCCCGGGGGCCGAGCCGGAGCGGCTGTGGCAGCGGCTGCTGCATAACCAGCGGGGCGCGGTCGTCGCACACGCCGTGCGTCGGGAGACGGACGCGGTGATCTGCCGGCTGCGGTTCCGGCTGCTCTGAAGAGAAACGCTCTGTGACTGGTCGGTAGGAATCGGCGGCCGTAAGAGTCCCGTCAAAGCCGTGGGCGAGGCCGTAAGAGGGCCGTCAACGAGTGTCCGGATCAGGCCAGGGAGGCGGTCTCCTCTAACAGTCCTGTTCCACCCCCGAACCTCTTCAGGAGTTCACGATGGCCGATCTGGCCTTCGTCGTCACCGTGCTCGCGGGCTTCGCGCTGGTGGCTCTCGTCGCCCGGGGGGTGACGAAGCTGTGACCGCCGAGAACGTCGTCGGCCTGGTCGTGGCCGTCGCCCTGCTGGGCTATCTCGTCCTCGCCCTGATCTTCCCGGAGAGGTTCTGAGCACAGACATGAGTCCAGAAGTCGCAGGCTTCCTCCAGCTGCTCGCCCTCACAGGCGCACTGGCGCTCGCCCACATCCCGCTTGGCAACCACATGGCCAGGGTCTACTCCTCGAAGAAGCACCTGCGGGTGGAGAAGTGGATCTACAAGGGCATCGGTGCCAACCCCGACACCGAGATGACCTGGCCCGCCTACCTGCGCGGTGTGCTGGCCTTCTCGGCCGCCGGCGTCCTCTTCCTCTACCTGCTGCAGCGGCTCCAGGGCGTCCTGCCCGGCTCGATGGGCTTCTCCTCGGTGAATCCGGCGCAGTCGTTCAACACGGCCGTGTCGTTCGTGACCAACACCAACTGGCAGTCGTACTACGGCGAGCAGACCATGGGTCACGTCGTGCAGACCGCCGGGCTGGCCGTGCAGAACTTCGTCTCGGCGGCCGTCGGCATCGCCGTCGCCGTGGCGCTGGTGCGCGGCTTCGCGCGCTCGCGCACCGGTGAACTGGGCAACTTCTGGTCGGACTTGGTGCGCGGCACGCTGCGCATCCTGGTGCCGGGCGCCGCAATCGCGGCGATCATCCTCGTGGCATGTGGGGCGATCCAGAACTTCTCCGGCATCCACGAGGTCGGTCAGTTCATGGGCGGCTCGCAGCAGTGGAACGGCGGTGCGGTCGCCTCTCAGGAGGCGATCAAGGAGATCGGGACGAACGGCGGCGGTTACTTCAACGCCAACTCGGCCCACCCCTTCGAGAACCCGACCCCGTTCACCAACCTCTTCGAGATCTTCCTGATCCTGGTGATCCCGTTCTCGCTGACCCGCACCTTCGGCGTGATGGCCGGCAACGTGAAGCAGGGGTACGCGATCCTCGCCACGATGGTCACCATCTGGCTGGGTTTCACCGTCCTGATGATGTGGACCGAGTTCGCCCACCACGGTCCGGCGCTCCAGGCGGCGGGCGGTGCGATGGAGGGCAAGGAGACGCGCTTCGGCGTCGGCTCGTCGTCGATCTTCGCGACCTCGACGACGCTCACCTCGACCGGTGCGGTGGACTCCTTCCACTCCTCCTTCACCGGCCTCGGCGGCGGCATCGCCATGCTCGGCATGATGCTGGGCGAGATCGCGCCCGGCGGCACCGGCTCCGGTCTCTACGGCATGCTGATCATGGCCGTGATCGCGGTGTTCATCGCCGGTCTGATGGTGGGCCGTACGCCGGAGTACCTGGGCAAGAAGATCGGTGGGCGGGAGATGAAACTCGCCGCCTGCTACATCCTGATCACCCCCGCCCTGGTGCTGGTCTTCACGGCGGCCTCCATGGCGCTGCCGACCCCGCCGCACTCGATGCTCAACTCCGGCGCGCACGGGTTCTCCGAGGTGCTGTACGCGTTCACCTCCGCGTCGAACAACAACGGCTCGGCCTTCGCCGGTCTGAACGCGAACACGGACTGGTTCAACACCATGACCGGGCTCGCGATGCTGCTGGGCCGCTTCCTGCCGATGGTGTTCGTGCTGGCCCTGGCGGGCTCGCTCGCCGAGCAGACGCCGGTCCCGGTGACCGCGGGCACCCTGCGCACCGAGAAGCCGCTGTTCACCGGCCTGCTGGTGGGCGCGATCCTGATCATCACCGGTCTCACGTACTTCCCGGCCCTCGCGCTGGGCCCACTCGCCGAAGGGCTGGCGTGATGACCACCCCTGTAGAGAAAACAGAGAAGTCAGAGGACTCGATGTCCACAGCCACACCCACCCGGGCGCCGCACAGCGACGTCCCCACCGGACACAAGCCTGCCGAGGGCCGTGTCGGAGCGGGCCTGTTCGACCCCAAGGCGCTGGTCAAGTCCCTGCCGGACGCCCTCCGCAAGCTCGACCCGCGGGTGATGGTCAAGTCGCCCGTGATGTTCGTGGTGTGGATCGGCTCGGTCCTGACCACCGTATTCTCCGCCAAGGACCCGGGCGACTGGTTCGGCTGGACGATCAGCGTCTGGCTGTGGCTGACGGTGATCTTCGCCAACCTGGCGGAGGCCGTCGCCGAGGGCCGTGGCAAGGCGCAGGCCGACACCCTGCGCAAGGCCAAGACCGACACAGTGGCCCGCCGGCTGCTGAAGGACGGCTCCGAGGAGCAGGTTCCCGGCACCGCGCTGACCATCGGTGACCTGGTGGTCTGCGAGGCCGGTGACGTCATCCCGGGTGACGGTGACGTCGTAGAGGGAGTTGCCAGCGTCGACGAGTCGGCCATCACGGGTGAGTCCGCCCCGGTGATCCGTGAGTCCGGTGGCGACCGCAGCGCCGTGACGGGCGGTACGAAGGTCCTGTCCGACCGCATCGTCATCAAGATCACGACGAAGCCGGGCGAGACCTTCATCGACCGGATGATCAACCTGGTCGAGGGCGCGGCCCGGCAGAAGACGCCGAACGAGATCGCGCTGAACATCCTGCTGGCGTCGCTGACCATCGTGTTCCTGCTGGCGGTGGCCACCCTGCCGCCGTTCGCCGACTACGCGGGCACGCACCTGACCATGGTCGTGCTGGTCGCCCTGCTGGTCTGTCTGATCCCGACCACCATCGGCGCCCTGCTGTCCGCGATCGGCATCGCGGGCATGGACCGACTCGTGCAGCGCAATGTGCTCGCCATGTCGGGGCGTGCGGTCGAGGCCGCCGGTGACGTCTCCACCCTGCTGCTGGACAAGACCGGCACCATCACCCTCGGCAACCGACATGCCGCCGAGTTCGTGCCGGTGAAGGGCACCACCGAGGCGGAGGTCGCCGACGCGGCCCAGCTGTCGTCGCTGGCCGACGAGACGCCCGAGGGCCGTTCCATCGTCGTCCTGGCGAAGGAGGAGTACGGGCTGCGCGAGCGCCACCAGGGCGAGCTGGCCGGCGCCGAGTGGATCGAGTTCACCGCCCAGACCCGCATGTCGGGTGTGGACGTCGACGGGCGGAAGATCCGCAAGGGCGCCACCGCCTCGGTCATCGCCTGGGTCGAGGAGCAGGGCGGCACCGTCGCCAAGGATGCGGACGCGACGGCCAACCGCATCTCCGAGGCCGGCGGCACCCCGCTGCTCGTCGCCGTGAACGACGACAAGGGCGCCCGGGTGCTGGGTGTTATCTACCTGAAGGACGTCGTCAAGGAGGGCATGCGGGAGCGGTTCGAGGAACTGCGCCGCATGGGCATCAAAACGGTCATGATCACGGGTGACAACCCGCTGACCGCGAAGGCGATCGCCGAGGAGGCCGGCGTCGACGACTTCCTCGCGGAGGCCACCCCCGAGGACAAGATGGCCCTCATCAAGCGGGAGCAGGCGGGCGGCAAGCTGGTCGCGATGACCGGTGACGGCACCAACGACGCGCCCGCGCTCGCGCAGGCGGACGTCGGCGTGGCGATGAACACCGGTACGTCGGCCGCCAAGGAGGCCGGCAACATGGTCGACCTCGACTCCAACCCGACCAAGCTCATCGAGATCGTCGAGATCGGCAAGCAACTCCTCATCACCCGGGGCGCGTTGACGACGTTCTCCATCGCCAACGACGTCGCGAAGTACTTCGCGATCATCCCGGCGCTGTTCGCGGCGGTCTACCCGGGCCTGGACAAGCTGAACATCATGCACCTGTCCTCGCCCAATTCCGCGATCCTGTCCGCGGTCATTTTCAACGCGCTGATCATCATCGCGCTGGTGCCGCTGTCCCTGAAGGGCGTGCGCTACCGGCCCATGAGCGCCGACAAGATGCTCCGGCGCAACCTCGGGATCTACGGCATCGGCGGCCTGATCGCGCCGTTCATCGGCATCAAGATCATCGACCTGCTCATCTCCCTCATCCCCGGGCTGTAATTTTTGAAAGGCGTGCTGATCGCCATGAACAACTCCGTTACGAACACCGCCCGGTTGCTCGGTGCGGGCTTGCGCGCCCTCCTCGTGCTGACCCTGGTGACGGGCGTCATCTACCCGCTGGTCGTGACCGGCATCGCCCAGGGGCTGTTCTCCAACAAGGCGAACGGTTCCGAGGTCGAGGCGGACGGCAAGGTCGTCGGCTCGTCCCTGATCGGGCAGTCGTACAACCTGCCGCTGAAGAAGGGCCAGGACACGCCGGACGCCGACCTGACGTGGTTCCAGGGCCGCCCGGCGAACGGCCTCGGCACGAACAGCGTCAACACGCGGTACAAGCTGATCCTGTCCGGTGCCACCAACCTGTCCGCCGACAGCAAGATGCTGATCAAGCAGGTGCAGGACGCCAAGGCCGCCGTCGTCAAGGACAACTCCGTTGCCGGCTACACGGTCAAGTCGTCGGAGGTGCCCGCGGACGCGGTGACCTCCTCCGGCTCGGGCCTGGACCCGGACATCTCCCCGGCCTACGCCGAACTCCAGGTCCACCGCGTAGCCGCGAAGAACAACCTGCCGCTCGCACAGGTGGAGAAGCTGGTCAAGGACCACACCGAGGGCCGCACCCTGGGCTTCATGGGCGAGCCCCGGGTGAACGTCCTGGAGCTCAACATCGCGCTCAAGGACCTTGTGGCGAAGCACTGATGGGATGACGCGACACACGCGGGAGTCGGCGGCCGGGAGGCATCCTGGTTCCGCCAACTCCCGTGGTCATGACGTCGGTTGCCTCGCGTCCGGCGCCCTTCGGCCCGGCGTACGAGAGGAAGGGCACACACCCATGACCCGGGTGCTCGTGGTGGAGGACGACCCGCAGCTCGTACGGGCCCTCGTCATCAACTTGCAGGCACGGCACTACGGCGTGGACGCCGCCCCCGACGGCGCCACGGCGCTCCGGCTCGCCGCGGCCCGTCAGCCCGATGTGGTGCTGCTGGACCTCGGCCTGCCCGACATGGACGGCGTCGACATCATCAAGGGCCTGAGGGGCTGGAGCCGCGTGCCGATCCTGGTCCTGTCCGCCCGCCAGGCGTCCGACGAGAAGGTGGCCGCACTCGACGCCGGCGCAGACGACTACGTCACCAAGCCGTTCAGCATGGACGAGCTGCTCGCCCGGCTGCGGGCCGCCGTCCGCCGCACCGAGGACACACCGCTGGTCCCCTCGGCGGAGCTGGTCGAGACGGAGCACTTCACCCTGGACCTGCTGGCCAAGAAGGCCGTACGGGACGGGCGGGACGTACGACTGACCCCGACCGAGTGGCATCTGCTGGAGATACTGGTGACCAGTCCCGGTCGGCTGATCACACAGAGGCAGCTGCTTCAGGAGGTGTGGGGCGTCTCGCAGAGCAACAAGTCCAACTACCTGCGGGTCTACATGGCGCAATTGCGCAGGAAGCTGGAGACGGACCCCTCCCACCCCCGCTATCTGATCACCGAGCCCGGCATGGGCTATCGCTTCGAAGGATGACATGGCACGCGGCAAGCTCCGGATCTACCTCGGCGCGGCACCCGGCGTCGGCAAGACCTACGCGATGCTGTCGGAGGCACACCGACGTGTCGAGCGGGGCATCGACTGCGTGGTCGCCTTCGTCGAACACCATCATCGGCCGCGTACCGAGGTGATGCTGCACGGCCTGGAGCAGGTGCCGCGCAGACAGCTGGAGTACTGAGGCGCCACGTTCGGCGAGATGGACGTCGACGCCGTCCTGCGGCGTGCTCCGGCCGTCGCACTGGTGGACGAACCGGCCCACTCGAACGTCCCCGGCTCGCGCAACACCAAGCGGTGGCAGGACGTCGAGGAACTGCTCGTTGCGGGGATCGACGTCGTCTCCACCGTCAACATCCAGCACCTGGAGTCGTTGGGCGACGTGGTCGAGTCGATCACCGGGGTGCGGCAGCGCGAGACCGTCCCCGACGAGGTCGTACGACGGGCCGACCAGATCGAGCTGGTCGACATGCCCCCCGAGGCCCTTCGCCGCCGTGTGGCACACGGGAACGTCTACAAACCGGACAAGGTCGACGCGGCCCTGTCCAACTACTTCCGGCCCGGAAACCTCACCGCCCTGCGCGAGCTGGCACTGCTGTGGGTGGCGGACCGGGTCGACGAGTATCTGAACGAGTACCGGTGCCGGAGGAGGCGGACGTCGACGTACCGGTCGGCGACCACATGGCCCTCTCCCCGCGCGGCCGCGTCCTGCCCGCTGCCGACCGCCGCGTGCTGGCCGCGTTCGCCGCGCAGGCCGCCGTCGTCCTGGACCGCCAGCGGCTGCAGCGCGAAGCCGATCGTGCCAAGGAACTGGCCGAGGGCAACCGCATCCGCACCGCTCTGCTGGCCGCCGTCAGCCACGACCTGCGCACCCCGCTCGCCGGCATCAAGGCCGCGGTGACCTCGCTCAGGTCGGACGACGTCGAGTGGTCCGAACAGGACCGGGGGGAGCTGCTGCAGGCCATCGAGGAGGGCGCCGACCGCCTCGACCACCTCGTCGGCAACCTGCTGGACATGTCCCGCCTGCAGACCGGCACCGTCACCCCCATCATCCGCGAGAGCGACCTCGACGAGGTCGTGCCCATGGCGCTCGGCGGGGTGCCCGGGGACAGCGTGGAACTGGACATCCCCGAGACCCTGCCCATGGTGTGGGTCGACCGGGGCCTGCTGGAGCGGGCCGTCGCCAACGTCGTCGAGAACGCCGTCAAATACAGTCCGCCGGGGGAGCGGGTGCTGGTGTCCGCGAGCGCCCTGGCCGACCAGGCCGAACTGCGGGTCGTGGACCGCGGGCCCGGCGTTCCGGACGAGGCCAAGGACCGCATCTTCGAGCCCTTCCAGCGGTGCGGCGACTCGCCGCGCGGTGTCGGCGTCGGCCTCGGACTCGCGGTCGCCCGCGGCTTCGCCGAGGCCGTAGGCGGCACCCTGCACGCCGAGGACACGCCCGGCGGCGGCCTCACCATGGTGCTCGCCGTACCGACGGCCCCGGCACGGCGTCCGGAGCAGCCGGACCTGCCGGCCACCGCTGCCCATTGAGGAGATCAGGCGCCGGGTGGCACGGTCTCGGACTCCCGCTGCAGGCGCCCCGTGTCCAGCGGCAGCCGCAAGGCGTTCCGCCGGTGCACGGCTGCCAGCGCTGCCTGCAGCGGTGACGGCGGAACCGCGAGAACGGAGCACGTGGCGCGGGCGAGACAGTAGCGGCTGACCGACGGCCACAGCGCACGGCGCAGTCGGCCACGACCGCCTGCGCCGACCACGAGGATGTCGCCCTCGCGGCCGGCTGTCCGTACCAGCGCCGGTCCGGGGGCGCCTCGTACGACGAGCGCCTGCCCGGGCACCCCGGTGTCCGTGCTGCCGAACACGTCGCACAGCGCCTTGAGCAACCGCTCCCGCGCGAGCCGGTCCCACTCCTCGACCATGACGGCCGCGGCCGGGAACCTCCGGGCGGCAGGATCTCCGCCGGGCGGCTCCCAGGCCAGCACCGGCCAGAGCTCCGCCCCTCGGCGCCGGGCCTCGTCGGCCGCCCGGCTCAAGGCGGTGAGACTGCCCGGCGAACCGCTCACTCCCACCACGACACGAGCTGCTGAGGACGGACGGGCTTCGGACATCGCTTTCACCGTTCTGCACGCGCCGGCAGCGGCTTCCGGGCCGGCGATTCTTCTCGGAACCGCTTCCATCTCACCTCTGCCCGAGGCTTTCGAACAGTCCGTACGCCAGTTCTTGGCACCCTTCTGACGTCCCTTTCCACGCCCTCTCGCCGGGGCGCCAGCGTCCCGTCAAGGTCGTCACAGCCGGAGGGGCCCGGCCAGACCGGGACGAAGCCTGGGTGCACGGCCGTCATCTCGTCGGCCGTCTGGTCGGCCAGGCCGTTGCATCTGGCGCCGAACTCCGGTCCGGCACCGCGGTCTGTGGCATCGGCACCGGCGCCGACGGGAGCATCCGGACAGTTGCTCTGTCCGATGGGAGCTGTCTCGACGTCGACGTCGTCGTGAACGCCGCGGGCCCCAGCGCCTCCCACGTCGCCGAGTTCGTCGAACGGCACTTGCCGATGCGCCGGGAACCCGGCGTCGTCACCCGGATCGGCTGTGCTCAGGTCCCGGTTCACCGGGCTATGCACGCGCCTCACATCGAGATCCGTCCTGACGGGGACGCCTCCTTGGTCCTCCACAGCCGCGAGATCGACGCACTCGCCGCGGAGATCCACAGCGGCGCGGCGATCCACGGACTGGACCCGTCGCGGCCGTACCGGGCCATCAGGGCCGTACCGAACGGCACCCTCGGTCCGGACGCGCTGGAACGCTCCCTGGAGTCCCACGGCCGCAGGAACGGCCGAGGCGCACTGCTCACCGTGCTCGACGAGGCTGTCGCCGGAGTCGTGGGGGCGAAGCCGGAGACCGGTGACCTGGCGGTGACGGCGGGGCTCGGCCCGGCGACGGACCTGGCCGCGGTCCACCGCTCCTTCCGCACCGCCGGCAGGATGCTTCAGGCCGCCCGCGCGTACGGTCTGCGCGGGGTGTACGCCCTGAGTGACCTGTCCGTCTGAAGCGGGGACGGCACATCCGCGAAGTCGCCCGCAGCGCGCCCGCTCCGGACACCGCGGTGGAACTCGACCGGGCCCTGGCGGCATGTGAGCCGGGGACACCCCCATAAGGCTGCTTACATGGCATCAGCAGGCCAGAGTGCACGGGGAGCGCCGAGCGACCGAGTACAAGGTGGTGTCCAGCGGTGGAGAAGCGGATGAAGGAGTTCAGCGAAAGCCACGACGATCCGTTCGCCCCGCACCTCGCCGCCCTGGCGGTGCTCGACGACCGGGGAGCCGTGGTCGGATGGAACCGGCGGGCCCAGGAACTGCTCGGCCATCCGGCGGAAGCCGTGATCGGTCGTCCGGCATCCGAGGTCCTGGTCGATCCTTGCGATCTGCCGGCTGCCAGGGAGGCCGTGGCGAGCTGCAGGAGAGCCGGCGGCTGGTTCGGGGTGCTGAACGTGCGGCACCGCGACGGGCGGCTCGTGGAGATGGGGCTCAGGGCCCATCCGCTCGCACGCGACGACCGGATCCGTGAGTGGCTCCTCGTCGGGGCACCCTCGGCTGACGTCCTGGAGTGGCAACGGGACCGCGCGGTGCTCGACGGGTTGTACCGCCGGTGTCCCATCGGCCTGGTTGTCCACGGCCCCGACCTGAGGCTTCTCAGGGTCAACCGGGCCATCGAGCGCTTCACCGGAGTCCCGGCAGCGGAGTTCCGGGGGCTGCCCACCGGCTGTTTCCTCCTCCCCGACGACGCACGCAGGGCCGTGGACCGTGTGCGTCAGGTGATGGAGACCAGACGGCCGACGGTCTACTCCGAGCAGTTCGTTCGCCTGAAGTGGGATCCGGCACGCGAGCGGGTCGCGATGGTCTCGTCCTTCCCGATGGAGGATCCCTCCGGCCGCGTCCTGGGGGTGGCCGAGATGATCGAGGACATCACCGAACGTCATCGGGCCCAGCGTCGGCTCGCGCTCCTCGACCAGGCCGGCAGCCGCATCGGAACCACCCTCGACGTTGCGGAGACCGCCCGGGAACTCGCCGAGGTGATGGTGCCGCACCTCGCCGACCACGCGTCGGTGGACCTGCTGCGGCCGGTGACGCTCGGCGAGGAACCGGCGCAGGCCGTGGCAGGTCCCGTGGTACGTGTGGGGGCCTGCAGCGTCGGTGTCCAGCAAGCCGGCCCGCCCCACCCCGAGGGCGAGCCGGTCCAGTTCGCGCATGACACACCCCAGGCCAGATGCCTCGCCGAAGGGCGGCCCGTCCTGGAACCGGTTCTCCCGCCCGACTGGTTCTCGACGGACGGCCGCCAGGGGACCCACGCTCCGGACCTGGGCGTCCACTCGCTGATCGTCGTACCCGTTGCCGCGCGTGGCCTCGTGCTGGGCGTGATGACCTTGTGGCGTTCGCGCCGCCCGGATCCGTTCGAGGCGGACGATCTCACTCTCGCCCAGGAACTCGCCTCGCGCGCCGCCGTGTCCATCGACAACGCCAGGCGCTTCACCCAGCAGCAACAGACCGCGTTCACCTTGCAGAGCAGCCTCCTGCCCCGGGCGGTTCCGGACCAGTCGGCCGTCGAGGTGGCCCTGCGGTACCTGCCGGCCAGCGCGGCCCCGGGACTGGGCGGCGACTGGTTCGACGTCATTCCGCTGTCCGGGGCGCGGGTCGCCCTCGTCGTCGGTGACGTGGTGGGACGCGGCATCCACGCAGCCGCCACCATGGGCCGGCTGCGTACCGCCGTACACACGCTCGCCAGCCTCGACCTGGAACCGGACGAAGTGCTCTCCCGTCTCGACGACCTGGTCAACCTCCTGGCGGCCGAACAGGAAGCGCTCCGCGAACGGCCCGTGGGCGAGCAGGTCGTCGGCGCCACCTGCCTGTACGCCGTGTACGACCCGGTCTCCGGGCGGTGTTCAGCGGCCCGGGCCGGCCACCCGCCGCCGGTGGTGACCGCTCCGGACGGACAGGTGGCTCCGCTCGACCTGCCTGCCGGCCCACCACTCGGCCTGGGCGGCCTGCCCTTCGAGGCCCGGGACGTCGAACTGGCCGAGGGCAGCCTGCTGTGCCTGTACACCAACGGACTCATCGGCGAACGGCACATCGATACCGACCTCGGCCTGGCCAGGCTGTGCGCAGCGCTCGCCCGCCCCGCGGACGCGCTGGAACGGACGTGCCAAGCGGTGGTCGACTCACTTGTGCCCGCCCGCCCCACCGACGACGTCGCGTTGCTGATCGCCCGCACCCGCATGCTGCCACCGGACGATGTCGCCTCCTGGAGTCTTCCCCTGGAGCCTGCCAGCGCCGCCCGGGCCCGGGCACTGACCTCCGCCAAGCTGAGCGAATGGGGTCTGGAACACCTGGCCTTCACGACCGAGTTGATCGCCAGCGAATTGGTCACCAACGTCTGCCGCTACGCCAGTGGCCCCGCGACCCTGCGGCTGGTCCGTGAACGGTGTCTGGTGTGCGAGGTCAGCGACTCCAGCCACACCGCGCCTCACCTGCGCCGCGCCCGTACCACCGACGAGGGCGGGCGCGGCCTGTTCCTGGTGGCCCAGATGACCACCCGCTGGGGCACCCGCTACACCCGCGAGGGCAAGACCGTGTGGACGGAACAGTCACTGACCGGCCCACTCGCCTGACCCAGGCCGTCCTGGGGACCCCGCCGCCGTGGTCATTCGGCCGCCGCGAGCAGCCGTGCCTCGCTCTCTTCGTACAGCCGCCGGTTCTCGAGGCCGGCGGCGGTGCGGCGCCGGTGGTCCAGCCGGCTGCCCAGCCAGCCCGCCAGATAGCCGAACGGGACGGACACCAGGCCGGTGGACTGCATGGGGAACAGGTCGAAGTGGGCGTTCGGGAAGACGGCGGACGGTGTGCCCGAAACGGCCCTGGAGAAGACCATCAGCAGCAGCGCGCAGGCCGCTCCGCCGTAGAGGGTGGCCAGCAGGCCGGTGCGCGTGAAGCCTCGCCAGAACAGGGAGTAGGTGAGCGCGGGTGCCACCGCCGATGCCCCGATGCAGATGGCCAGCGTGGTCAGCACGGCGACGTTCCAGTTCTGGACCTGGACGGAGAGCCCGATGGCTACGGTTCCCACGGCGACGCTCGTCCACGCCGCCACCGTCATCTCCGTACGCGGCTCGGCCTGTCCCCGCCGCGCCGCATGGGCGAACAGGTCGTGAGCGAGCGACGAGGCCGCGGCCAGGGTCATCCCCGCGACCGACGACAGCAGGGTGATGAAGACCATGCCCGCCACGGCCGAGTAGAGAATCGTCGTGCCCACGGAGCCGGGTGCCCCGCCGAGCACCTGCGACAGCATGAGCACCGACGTCCTGCCCTGTGGGTCGGCCGCGGTGATGTACCGCGATCCCACCAGCGCCGCCGCGCCGGTTCCCATGACGATCACGAGCAGACAGAACGTGGTGACCGTGCCCACCGCCCACGACATGGAGCGACGCACCGCCGGCACGTCCCGCGCGGAGTACAGGCGCATCGTGATGTGGGGCAGGCAGGCCACACCGAGGACCACGGTGATCTGGAGACCGATGAAGTCCAGCCGCTCAGCGGCCGAAGTGCCCAGCTGAAGGCCCTGCTGGAGGAAGGCGGGGCCCGCGCCGCTGCCGTGCTGGGCGGCCCTGAGCACGTCGCCGGGGTTCCAGCCGAAGCGGTTCAGGACCAGGGCGGCGACGACGGCGCTGGTGCCGATCAGCAGCACGATCTTGATCATCTGGATGAGCGCGGTGCCTCGCATGCCGCCGAGCGCCGCGTAGATGATCATCAGGCTGCCTACGATGACGATGCACACCGTCCTGGCACCGGCCACGTGCGGCAGGTTCAGGATGAAGGTGAGCAGGGACCCGGCCCCGGAGAGCTGGACGACGAGGAAGGGCAGGGTCGCCGCAAGCGTCACCACAGAGGCGGCGACACGCACCGCCCGCCCGGGCATGTTGCGGGCCAGGACGTCGCCCATGGTGAACTGGCCGGCGTTGCGCAGGGGTTCGGCCAGCAGGAACATCAGCAGCACCAGGGACAGGGCCGTGCTGACCGCGAGGACGTAGCCGTCGTATCCGGCGAGCGCGACGATGCCGGTGGTGCTCAGCACCGTGGCCGCCGAGATGTAGTCACCCGCGATGGCAAGCCCGTTCTTGAGCGGGGTGAGGGAGCGGTAGCCGGTGTAGAAGTTCGTCAGGTCGTCGCGCTCCGGTCCCGCCATCACACACATCAGCAGCGTGAGGGTGACCAGGGCGGTGAACAGGATGAGGACGGTGGCCTGCGTCCCGGAACCGAAGTTGTTCATCTCGCCACTCCCGCGTTCCGGCCGGTGGGGACCGCCCGTTCCCTGACGGCGCGGGCCAGCGGATCCACCGAGCGGCGTGCGCTGCGTCCGTACCAGAAGACCGCCGCGAAGGTGACCACGAGCTGGAGGACCCCCAGGGCCATTCCCAGGCTCAGTTCTCCGGCGATCTTGGACCCCATCAGGCCCGGCGCCCAGCAGGACAGCACGACGTACACCACGAAGGAGCCGAGCGCGGTCAGTGTGGAGATCCGGCGGAGCAGCCGGTAGGCCGAGCGGAGGGCGGTCAGGTCGTCGTGCTGAGGACGAGCCTGGTGCGCGTACGGCTCGTCCCAGCTGGCTTGCCCGTACCAGTCGTGTCCGGGGGCGTCGTGTCCGTACCACTGGGGCTCGGTGCGGGACCACGGCGATCCGGCCGGCCCTGATGGGGGGTACGGGTTCTCGTCGGCGTATGTCATGGCCTTGCCTTCCACCACGGCTCGGATCCGTGGAGGTGAACGGGGAGGAATGCCGCGCACCATACCGACTGGTCGGCATGAGTGTCAGTCTGCTGTGGGTCACGTTTCAGGGACGATGCGGTTCCGTCGAGCGGAGACCGGCCGACGGCGGAGGATCAGCGGGCGGGGTCGAGGAGGATCTTGCGGACACCGGCGGAGCGGCTGTTGAACAGTTCGTACGCCGCGGGGCCGTCCGAGAGGGCGAAGTGGTGGGAGACCACGGCCTCCGGCGTGATCCGGCCGGCCTGGGCGAGGGGGATCAGGGCAGGGAGTTCGTAATGGATCGAGCAGAGCCCGATGGCGAACTCCAGCTCCTTGATCTGGGCCAGTCCCATGTGAAAGGGAAAGGCCTTGCTCTGGCTGACGCCGATGACGCTGACCCGTCCTGCCTGCCGGACGGCTTTGAGGGCCAGCCCGATGGTGGCGTCCGAGCCCACGGCCTCCACCACGGCGTCCGGGCCGCGCCCGGCCGTCATCTCCCGTACGGCCGTTCGCGCGTCCTCACCCTCGACGGGCTCGACGCCCAGGGTCTCGGCGAAGGCCCGGCGCTCCGCGACCAGGTCCACGCCCAGCACGCGGGCCGCACCCATCATGAAGGCGGACTGCGCGGCCATGAGGCCGACCGGACCCAGGCCGATGACAAGAACCGTTTCGCCGGGCTGAATGCGGGCTCGGCGGCAGCCGTACCAGGCCGTGGGGGCGTTGTCCGTCAGGACGATCGCCGCCTCGTCCGAGATGCCTTCGGGCAGGTGCACCAGGTTGACATCGGCATGGGGCACCGCCAGGAACTGGGCCTGGCTTCCCGGAAGGCCCGGGCTCACTCCGTAACAGAGGTCCGTCGGCGCATGTGCTCGCTCGCACCTGGCGGTGAGTCCCTTCGCGCAGGTTCCGCACAGCGTGCAGCCGACCGAGGCGGGAACCAGGACGCGGTCGCCCGGCTTGAATCGGGTGACCCGGTCGCCGGTGTCGGCGACCACGCCGACGCACTCGTGTCCCGGGGTGTAACCGGTCTCCGGGGTGAACCCGTGTCCGCCGTAGATGTGCAGGTCGCTGCCGCAGATGCCGGCTGTGGTGACCTGGATGACCGCGTCGGTGGGGCTGGTGACGGCCGGGTCGGGGACATCCTCGAAGCGGATGTCGTGGGGGCCGTGGTAGGTCAGTGCCTTCACTGGATTGACTCCCGCAGCGCGCCAAGGCGCGTTTCTCAGTTATTAATGCACACGTATTACTTCGGCGGGGCGACGCTAGCATGGGCATTCGTGACAGCACATGAGACGCAGGCCACGTCGCCTCGGAGCCGGAGGGCGGGTGAGACGCGCGCCATCCTCATCCGGGCCGCGGAGCAGTTGTTCGCGGCGAAGGGTGTCGACGGTGCGTCGCTCAACGAGATCAAGCGGGCCGCGGGCCAGCGCAACGCCATGGCCCTGCAGTACCACTTCGGCGACCGGGCGGGTCTGCTGCGCGCCGTGCTCGACAAGCACCTCCCCGCGGTGGACGCCCGCCGGGAGGTACTGCTGCAGCAGTACGAGGACAGCGGCGCCGCGGATCTCCGGTCCCTGGCCGCCGCACTGGTGCTGCCGGCCGCCGCGAAACTCGCCGACCCCGACGGCGGCCGCGAGTTCCTGCAGATCGTGGCCGAACTGCTCAACCGCCCCGAACCCCTGGTCGAGGCCGTCGTGACGGAGGGGTCGAGCATCTATCCCTGGCGGCGCCTGGTGGAGCCGCTGCTGACTCCCGAGTCCACCGCGGTGTTCCACACCCGCTTCACCGCCATGCGGTTCTGCCACGCCGAACTCGCCGCCCGGGCCGCCGGACGTCCTCGCAGGGACGACCGGTTGTTCACCAGCCGACTGGTCGACCTGGTCACCGCGCTGCTGGCCGCGCCGGTGTCCGCGCAGACGGGGCGACTGTTGCAGGAGCGGGACCGCAAGGGCAGGGTCGAGCGGAAGGCCTCGACGCGCTGACCGGTCCGGCCCCGCGGCTGGGCTGGACAACGCCGGGGTGCGGCGCGCGGTGGACATCACACACCTCGGCATACTTACCGGCCTGCTTGCCGGTAAGTGCCCAATTCCGGGTGCCCTTGCGCGGGCGGCAGGTCTCGAAGGTGGCAGGTCTCGAACGTGGGAGCAGGCTCGGCGGGCCTGCCCGAGACGACCGGTTGTGGCGGTGCGGTTGCTGCCGCCCGTGGGACTCTCCTGGCCGAGCCTGCCACGCCGTCCCGGTCATCAACGTGGCTTCCAGCAGCGTTACATACCCCACTTTCCTGCCTGCGTGTGAGCACTCATCCGATGCGCCCCGTTGACCCCGGTAACCGGTGACCCGCCTGCAGACCGGTAAGTGAGGTTCGCGCATGTCAAAGATCGGTCCGAAACAAACCAAGTGGCGCCCTTCCAGCGCTGACTGCTGCCCGGGTTGGGTGCACCTTTGCTCCCGTCAACTCAAGGACTGAGACGGCCGCTTCATGGACTACTGCATCCCGTGCAGCCGCACGCTCAACGGCGCCGTAACCTGCCCGGAGTGTGGGGCATACGACCCCGGCGTGGCACAGCTGAGCGATCGGAGTGACGGCGCTCGGGCCGTCGACGCCGCGATGCCGGAGGTGTCGAGCGGGGGGCCGAGTTCCTCCGGGTCGCCCCTCCCCGGGGCACCGACTGCCTCGCAAGATCTGTCGGCTGCCCGGTACGACCGTCCGGCGCGGCTGAAGAAGTACGCCGTCCGGTCTCTCGCCGCAGCCGCCTTCACCCTCCTCGGAGGCCTGGCCACAGCATCGGTGTTTCCCCAGTCGACGGCTCCACGAGCAGCCTCGGTCCCGGATCAGCCATCCCCCCACGAGTCCGGGGTCCGCGTTCCTGATTCACAGGATTCACCGGAGCGTGTGACCACGCACCCGGCCCGAGAGGGCGTCCGGGACCGAAACGGTGAGGGGATCCGGCGTCCGCCGCCAACGGCGATTCGCAGCACGTCACCGGTCTCACGGTCTCCCACCACCAGTACGCCGCCCCCAGTGAAGGCGAAGCCGGCACCCCGAGCCTCCAGTGGCCGCCGCCCCGGCTCACCTTCGCCGACGGCAACCCCTCCCGCGAGGCCCTCCGCCAGTCCTTCGGCCAGTCCTTCGGCCAGTCCTTCCGGCAGCACCAGCGCCTCTCCTGCCGGTAAGAGCTCACCAAGCATCACGGAACGTGTGATCGCCCACAATTAGATTGTGCACAATTTAATTGCTGGCTAGCGTCTGGGGCAGTACACCGCGAGAGAGGCGGCGCAATGAATCCTGTCCGCTACGAGGACTACCGGCCCACTGAACGCCCTTCCTGCCAGCAGGAGATGGAAGCGGTCATCGACCAGGTGGCGCGCCGTACTCGCGCCTCGGTCGAGCGCGAGACCGTCGGCCGTGCTGTCCGCACGGCCCACGGCAAGACCTATGGCCTCCTCAAGGCCACGGTCACGGTTGGTGACAATCCTGGCTTCTATCGGCAGGGAGTCTTCGCCCGGCCGACCGCGTACGACGCCGTAGTCCGCTACTCGAACGGCTTGGGCCACGACCGCCCCGACCATCAGCTGGGCGCGGCGTGCGGAATGGGTATCAAGCTGTTCGGAGTTGCCGGCCCCTCGCTGCTGGACGACGAACGAGACAGCGGCACCTTCGATCTCAACCTGATCAACAACGATGTCTTCTTCGCGAACACGGCCTACGACTACATGGTGATCGAGGAGTTGTTCGCCGAATTGCCCGAGGCCCTCGTGGACCCGGCCCGCCGCAAGACCTGGATGGCGGAGTTCCTGACCCGCCGGCAGACGCTCACCGATCCCGGCAGCTGGCTGTGGGACGAACTGCTCGCCATGCTGACGTTCACCAGTGTCCCCCGCATGAACCTGCTGTCGTACAGCTACAACAGCATGGGTACCTTCCGGTACGGCGACCACATCGCCAAGATCCGTACCGTGCCGACCGCCGCGTCGCTGGCCTCCCTCACGCACCAGATAGTGGACGTGCACGCTGACAACGAGGCATTCCGCCGCACCCTGGTGGCGGAAGCCGCGGAGCGGGACCACTCCTTCGAGCTCCAGGTCCAGCTCAACACCGATCTGGCCCGTATGCCGGTGGACAACACGTCCGTCAAGTGGCCCGAGGACCTGTCCCCCTGGGTGACTATCGCCCGGGTGGATCTCCCGCGCCAGGATATCGGCGGCAACGACAACCTGGCGGCCGCCGACGCCACGTCGATCACGCCGTGGCGATCACGCGAGGAACACCGGCCCATCGGTGAGATTCAGCAGGTCCGGCAGGAGGTGTATCGGCGCTCGTCCATCGAACGGCACCGCATGAACGGACAAGAGCGGCGAGAACCGGCCGGCAGCGCTGAGTTGCTGGGCTGAGCCGCCTCGGTCGCGCCCCGCCGCGGTGGTCGAATTTCTCGCACGTCATCAATAAAATGACAGGAAAAAGAGTATGAGCCGTCCGCTCGCCCTCACTCGTGAGATGCTGGAGACAGTGTTTGCTCCGGCTGAATTGATTGTCGCGCCGGAAGAAAACCTACCCGCTATCTGCGAGCCCGACGCCAGGGCAGTCCTGGGAACGCTGGAAATTCCGGTCTGGGACAATCCGTGGTTCGATATGGACGCTGAGCTGGCAGAGCGGTTCGGGCGCGTCGAGGATTGGGATGGCGAACTCACCGACCGTTACTCCGTCGTCCCGACGGGAGCGGACAAGTGGATCAGTTTGGGCATGATCCCCTATGACGGTCTCGCCTTCGATCCTGGCACTGGCGCGGTCTACTGCCTGCCCGACGACTCCGAGATCTACCTGTGGAACAGCTCGCTCCGGTTTTTCGTGCACTTCCTGTACCTCCTTCAACTGGAACGCCCGCACTTCGACGCGCAATGGGAAAGCGCGATCGAGGTGCCTTACGACCCCGAGGCCGCACAGGTCCGAGTCCGGAGGGCCATGATGTCTGTGGATCCGGCAGCCCTGGAGAACCCCGATTCCCGCTGGCACGGGATCCTCACGTACATCGTGGATCCCGAACACCACTTCCTTTGACGACTACTTGTCTGCGACTCCGATTGGGCAGCGGCCGAAATGTCGGCCGAACGGAGCCAAGCCGATGAAGCGGCCGAAACGGCAGGCCGGGGCCAGTACCGGCGAGGGTGAAAGCGTGTGTGAGCCCAAACGCCATGTTGCTGGGGGACCGGCAGATCACACAGGACGGCGAGGTGAGGCGGCCGGGCTGCGAAGACGGCGGGGTGCTGCGGCGCAGGGGAGGGGACGGGTGCACCGGATCCGGCACCTGAAATGGCGGGAGAGCGGCGATGGGCGCCGTGTTCCGCTGCCGAGCGTGATCGCGGCCAAAGGCCGGCGAACACGTCCATATGCACGGCACTGTCCGCGTCGCAGACGGCCCGACGTCGTACCACTCGATGGTGGTGCCGATGTGACTGGCGACGATGCGGGGGAGGCCGGACGGGGCTGGTGGAGCCCGTGATCACCGCCTGGAAGGCTCGCACCCGTGGCCATCAGCATCGACCACGGGCCGACGGCTCCGGCAGGAGAACCGTCGCCGCGCCGGGGCGGCTCATGGTCGTTGACCGAATCACGGTCATCCGAGGTCACCGGCGTAGCCACGCTTCGCCGCGAGCCTTTGGTACAGGACGGTTCGCGACCGGCGGGTGCGTTGTACAAGCCCGGCGCGGTGGAGGATCTGCAGGTGGTAGGAAATGGTCGAGGGGCTCAGATGGAGGAGCCGGGCAAGCTCTCCGGTGGCACGGGGCTGGGCGAGTTCGGCCAGCAGCCTCGAACGCGTCGTGCCGATCAGCTCCTCACCGCCCGAGGGTGGGAGACAGTCGTTGGGCGCAGCTGGATAGACGATCAGCGGTGTGCGGGGAGCCGGTGCGCCTGGGGGTTCGGCGGCGCAGAAGATCGCCCGGCCCGCGAAGACGCTGGGTACGAGGATCGCGCCATCGGCGTCGAGGCTCAGGCGGTGGGAACTGGTGGAGAGAAGGTGGACGTTCAAAGCGCCATCATTCCAATCCAGGTTGGCCGCAAGGTGGTTGATGGTGTCCGCGATCCCCTGCCGGGCGATCGCAGAAGCCCGGGCGACAACATCGCCTTCCAGGCGGGCACGCATACCGGGCCAGTGCGGCGCGAGGACGGCATGCCAGAACCGCTCCAGCTCCACGGCCATACGCTGCGCCAGATACTCCTCGCCCCGGTTCATGGCCTCCAGAAGCATCCGGGGCGGTCGGTGGGCCACTGTCTGGTCCCATGCGTGACCGCCAAGGGCCGCCGTCATCTCGTAGCGGACCCGCTCTGGTGGTGTGGTGGCGACCTGATGCAGCGCGCTGTCCAGAGGAACCTGGAATCCGGCCGGTTCGGGCCGCAGGAAGTCGGGGGCGTAGCCGAGCGGGCCGCCGCCGGCGACTACGGCCAGCAACCCTAACCGATGGTCCGACAGAGCCTGCACGGCTTGGACTCGCCACGCCGCACCCAGCAGGCGTGGGGACCGGACGACGGCGAAGAGCAGATCTTTCGTCACGTCCAGGGGCGACATGGCGAACCTGACCTTGCCCAAACCGTGCGCTCCCAGGTTGATCCGGATCACCAGCAGCCCCCACGGTGCGATCGGCTTCGAAAATGATCGAATCATTCGACGGTCGGCATGTCATCCGATTCCCTGGACTCCGTGCCCGACCACAGCGCCTTCCGCGCCTGGCGGGCTCGGAAGCCGCCGCGTCGGCGCGGCAGTTCAAGCTCCTCCCTCCCGCGATTGGGGAATCCTCGTGCCCAGACCCAGGTTCGCCCGCCTCCTCGCCGTCGCAGGTGCCGTGGCGCTGATGCCACTTGCCGGTGCGTCCAGCGCGCACGCGGCCACCTACGTCGGCATCTACGCGCTCTACAACGACACCACGGGCAAATGCGCCGATCTGCCCGACTACGGCCCGACCCCGCTGAACACCCCCGTCACTCAGTACAAATGCACGCTCGGCACCACCGACAACCAGATGTGGGACCTGGAGTACACCCGCACCACCAACGGCGTCAGTCTGTACCAGTTCGTCAACGACAAGAGCGGCTACTGCCTTGACCTGCCCAACTACGGTTCCGATCCGGCAGGTACGAGGCTCTACACCTACCCCTGCGCCTCCAACCCGGTGAACGACAACCAGGAGTGGTACTTCAACGACGTGACCGGCAACCAGGACTACGAGATCGTCAACTACAAGGACGGCCTCTGCCTCGACGTCTCCGGCTGGGCCGGCGACGGAACGGACCTGGCCAACAACCTGCCCCTGACGGTGTACCCCTGCTACAACAGCTCGTGGACCGGCGGTGCCATCTCCGGCTACGACGACCACCTCTGGCGGCTCGCTTCCTGACCCGTCAGTCCGACGGTCAAACGGGACGCCGCCTGAGCACCCGGCACTGAACTGGTAGCCGGCTCGGTCGGTTCACCTGCTCAGCCTGAGTCTCCACAGACCGCGCCCGTGGGTCGCGGCGACCACCGTGTCACCCGAGGGGAGGAGGGTGACGTCGGCCGTGACCGAGCTGGGCAGGCCGTGGCCGAGCCGGGACCAGCGGGTCGGGGTACTGACGTCGGCGACGTAGACGAGGTGGTCGGTGGCGAGGATCAACAGTCCCTTCGCGATGACCATCGCGTCCGCCGGGACGTCGGGCAGGTTCCCGCTGATGTCCTTCCAGGTGACCCCGCCGTCCAGTGACTCGAAGACGTGGCCGACGCCGCCACCCGGAATCCACTTGCGTGAGTACGCGCCGTAAACGGCGTAGACGTGGGCGGGATGAGCCGGGTCGCTGACGATCCGGGTGACGTAGCGGTTCGGGAGGACAGGCGCGGTGACGGGGTGCCAGGTACCGCCGTGGTTGGTGGCGATGCCGCTCTTGAAGCCGCCTCCCTCCTCGTCCGAGGGCACGCACGGACCGCACCAGCCGACATAGTCGACGCCGTTGTCGGCTTCCACCGCGGTGGTCGAGGCGGTCTCGCCGAGGTCGTGGACGGACTGCCAGTCGCATGTCCCGGCGGTTTTCGCGCAGACTGTGCCGAAACCGTTGCGCGTCTCCCATACGTACCGGCCCGAGATCACCCAGCGGTTACCGTTCGCCCTGTCGGCGGCGAACGGGGCGATGAACTGCATGTTCGGATCACAGGCGGCGATCGGCGCACTGATCCGGCAGCTGGGGCTGATCTCGCGGAATGCCGGGGCCGTGCCGTCGGAGCGGCCCCCGACGGTGGTCACCGCGATGTCGCCGTAGGTGTATTCGACGGCTGCGCGGTCGGCGTTTTCCGGGTCCGCGATGACATCGCCGCCGTCACCGGCGAACGGCTGGATCACGTCGTGGGAGTTGCCCCGCACCAGGGTCGCGCCGTTGTCCTGCAGGCCGCCCCACAGTGCCGTTCCGCCCTGCGGGTCGTGACCTGCGCCGACGTAGAAGTACTGGAGCGTGTGCAGGCCGGCGTTGAGGTCGTGCCAGCCTCCCGTGGCGTGGTCGGTCGTCAGCCGGGTCCACACGCCGCCGTCACTGCCCGCGTACAGCCGGCCCTCGTCGTTGATCGCGATGGCGTGCTGGTCCGTGTGGACGGTGGGCGGGCAGCCCGTGGCGGTGCCGTAGCAGGGCAGTGTGTAGTTCCAGAAGGGTGCGATCGTCGTCCAGCTCGCGCCGCCGTCACGGGATTCGTAGATCTCCTCCAGGCCGACGTAGACGTGCAGCGGGTCGCGTGGGTCGACCTTGACGTACTGGTTGTACCAGGCGCCCACCCCTGGCTCGTAGGTGGACGGGAACGACTGGGCGGATCCGGATCTGCCCAGCGTCCCCGCGTCCGCGACGAGCGTCCACGGCCCGTTCGGATCGCCGTTCGCCGACTTGTACACGCCGTTGAGCGACGTCGACTGCATCGGCGAGGGCCGTTTGCCGGCGGTGTAGGCCGGTGACTGGATCACCGCGTACAGGGCGCTGCCGTCGGGGGCGTAGGCGAGGCTGGTGCGGCCGATGTCGGAGTCGTCGAGCCCGGCCGGCCGTATCCGCTGGAAGGTTCCCGGTGCGCCGCCCTTCGTGGACAGGTAGAACCCGTCGTACGGGGTCCCGTTGCGGAAGCCCAGTGCGGCCAGCACCGTGCCGCCGTGACCGCCCGGCCGGACGGTCACGCTGGAGATGATGGAAGTCCGCGCCGGGTCCTTGTCCGGGTCGGGGTCGGGGCTGAGCACGCGTTGCCACGGGGTGTCCAGCGAACCCGAGGGCCGACGCCGCCACAGACCGTGGCTCGTTGCCGCGAACACGTACGAGCCGTTCGTCGTCAGGGTGACGACCTGGGCGTTGAGGAGCTCCGAACCGCCGACCCGCTGGAAGGTTCGGCCGTGGTCGGCGGAGCGGTAGACGCCCTGGCCGGTGTAGTTGTCGGCGCTGGTGTTGGCCTCACCGGTGCCGGCCCACAGGGAGTGGTCGGCGGGATTCACCCACAGCGAGCCGATCGACTCGGTGGACGCGTGCTGGAACCCGGGTGTCCAGGTCCTGCCCGCGTCCTTGGACCGCCAGACGCCGCCGTCTGCGAACCCTGCGTACACCCACGGGCCGTCCGTGGCGAGCGCGGACGCCCTGCCGGTCACCAGGCCCCAGCCGGAGCCGGAGCCGGAGCCGGAGCCGTAGTCGGAGTAGGACGGGTCGGCATAGCCGGGGGTCTCGCTGTTGGCCGAACCGCTGGTCACCTCGGACCAGGTGCCGCCACGCACCGGAAGCCGGTCGCCGGCGGCCGCTCCCGCAGCGAGGGCGGCGCCGGACACCGTGGCGGACGGGGCCGTTCGTGCCGCGGCGGACTGGAGGGTTCCGGCGACGGGGTCGTCAGGATCACCGCCGTCGTCGTCGGCCGGATCCGTGCCGCCGGTGTTGCCCAGGCGGACCTGCCTGGCGAGCGCGGCAAACTGACGGTCGGCGGACGGATGGTGGGTCCGGGGGACGGCAACGCCGGGTGTGCCGCCGGTGAGAACCGCCGTGGCCACCATGGCGGCCACGAGCAAGCTGGGGCGAGGGAGCACCACATGCCTCCTGGGCATTGGGACGCGTGTTGTGTCGCGCGGTGCTCCCGCCACCACAGGACGCGGGTGAGCGTAAAGGGTCAGACCACGGCTCGCATAGCCTCAATTCGGTTTCATACGGCTGGGGTTGCCGTGGGGGCGTCACCCGGACGGCACTCGGGACGCGGGGTCACCGACCCGGCCCCGGTCGTGCCGGGAAGGCGTCCCGGATTCGCGCTTTCGACGCGCGGCTACCGGCGATGACCTGCGGGAACACGGCTCACGGCGGGGCTGCGTGGAGTCAGTCGACCATGCCGGAAGCTGCCGGACACCTGTCGTCGGTACCCGTCCGCCGCAGCCCTCGACACACCACCCATACCGCCGAGTTATGGATGTGTGACGTCTCCCCGGCGGCACACAAGCAGCCGCATACTTCTCCTCAGGCAGGCCGCCCATCACCAAGTGCGCGCCCTGCCGGCCCACGCTTCCCGTCCGGACGACCAGCTCCCGCCAGGCCGCCCGGACGGGAACGAGAGCCTGCCCGGGCGATCATGTAGACAATGCCGGTACTCGTCGACGGAAATGCGGATGCGGATCGTCGACTCGGGTGCCTACTATCCCGGAAATGCCAACCGGTCAAGGAGAGCAGCTGACTCCGCATTCCCTCGCGTTCTACGTGGACGTGGTCATGTCTGGAACGGTCCTCGGCGCCAAGCCGACGGACAGTCCCGACCAGGTCAGCGCGATCTTGGGTTCCGACTTCGCCGAGAACTCCATCGACGACCACAGCATGTGGCGTGACTACGGATTGGTCGAGTTCTTCTGGGGCCGGGAATCGCCCGATCACCCGTGGGAGGGACACCACTTCACCCTGCAGGTGCATCGGCTTTCCTACGGGGGCAGCAGCATCGTCAACAAGGCGATTCGCGAGCGGTACGGTCGCTTTGACCGTCATCTCCGCTTCGACAAACTGCAGCGGCTGCTGTCGAACCGCGGCGTCTGCCTGGAGGACGTGCCGGACGCCAACGCCCCGGCCGTCACCCTGCACTGGCAGCCCGCTTCCCAGGTGTCCGTCATGGTCTTCCGGGAACGCGACTGGGGGCGGCCTCGGCGGCGCGGCAACGACCTTGTCGGCGACGTGCACAAGATCTCGTCATCACTGACTGCAGAGCAAGTGATATGGAACAGGGCACGTTACGGCCGTCAGGACGCCTAGAGCTGTCCGGGCGGGCTTGCACGGCCTTGGCGATGAGTTCGTGGATGAGGTACTCGCCGGGACCTGTTCGCCCTGCTCGCCGGGTCGTCGTATCGCCGCCGGCCCTGCCCGCGAGCGCCAACAGGACGGTCCGGTACGACAGGCGGGCGCGTCGAGCCAGGACATCTCGGTGAGGCCGCAGGAACGGAGTCCTCCAGCCGCCCGTGACGTTCACCATCGCAGCGCCAGCCTGTCGCGCAGGAAGAGCAACGTCAGCGCGGAGAGGGCACCCATTGACGGCGGCCTGCGACGAACCGCAGGGTCCCGATGTGGAGCCGCCACGACATGGGGGGGGGCAGCTGGGCAGCGCGCGTCACCGAAACTCGCCCACACGTGCGCTCGCGGCGAGAGGGGCAGCAGGCGGGAGTGTCTGATCGGTGATCCCACCTGGTCGCTCGGATCAACTGCTCGTCCGCCCGCCGCCGCGGTGAACGCCAAGGCCCCCACATCCGTAGGCCATTGCGGCGGTACCGGCGTACGACTGCCGGTCGCCAGTTCTTCGATCGCTGCTCAACAAAGGGGTCCCATGAAACACCGCCGCCCGCGCCACCGTCGCAGAGTGATCGCCCGAGCGGTCGGTACGGCGGGTACGCTGGCCATCGCCCTGGGGGCGGGGATGACGCCGGCGATGGCTGCCGGGAAGACGCCCAACAAGCCCACGGCCACCGGGTTTTCACCCGACCAGGACGACACCCCCTGGGCGCCCCAGCACGACGCGGCGCCGCCGCAGCTCAAGGCCGCCCGTCCGCCGGCAGCCACGCCCCGCGCGGGCACGTCCGCTCTCCAGCTCAGTCTGCCCGCACCGACCGGGCGCCACGGCGTGGGTACGTTCAGCCTGCACCTCGTCGACGAGTCCCGCACGGACCCGTACGTGCCCGGCAACAAGCCGCGCGAGCTGATGGTGTCGTTCTGGTACCCGGCCTCCTCCACCCGCGGTCACTACCAGGCGCCGTGGATGCCGTCAGCCTCCGGCGCCCACTTCCTTGCCTCCCAGGGCCTGACACCACAACAAGTGACGTTGCCGCGGACCGCAGGCCATGTCCTCGCCCCGGTCGACACCAAGCTCGGCAAACTGCCGGTCCTGCTGTACTCCAGCGGGCTGCACTCGGACCGCGCGAGGGGCACCGTTCTCGCCGAGGACCTGGCCAGCCGCGGCTACCTCGTCGTCACCGTCGACCACACCCACGACGCCAACGAGGTGCAGTTCCCCGACGGACGGGTCGAGGTCAACACCATGCCGGCCGGCGCGCACTCCTCCGACACGCTCGACGTGCGCGCAGCCGACATCCACTTCGTCATCAACCAGCTCGCCACGATCGCCAAGGGCAGCAACCCGGACGTCGACCACGCCAGGCTCCCCACCGGTCTGTCGCACGCCGTGGACATGTCCCGCATCGGGATGTTCGGCGCTTCGCTGGGCGGCGCGGCGGTCGACACCTCCATGCAGCTCGACCACCGCATCGCCGCCGGCGTCAATCTGGACGGCCAGTTCTTCGGATCGGCGCCACACAAGGACCTGGACCGCCCCTTCATGCTCTTCAGTTCCGGCACCCACAACCGCAACAACGACGGGTCGTGGCGCACGCTGTGGTCACATCTGAAGGGACACCGGGTCGACATCCAGCTCCACGGCGCGGCGCACGTGTCGTTCGTCGACGACGAGGCGATGGCGCCCCAGGAGGCGAGCCTGCTCCGGCTCACCCCGGCCCAGCTCCAGCAGGTGTACGGAACGATCGACCCGAACCGTGCGATCGAGATCCAGCGCGTCTACCTCGCCGCCTTCTTCGACAAGGAACTGCGCCATCAGCACGGCACCCTGCTCGACGGCCCCGACAAGAAATACCCGGAGATCTCCTTCGTCCGCTGACCGGGCCCGTGGAAGGCCGCGCCCGGCCGCCGTGTTCAATGACAAAGGAGGCCGGGCGGCCCTCCCACGGGGGCCGCCCGGCCCGCCGTTCAGCGGATGGGCCAAGAACGTCGGGCTCCTCGGACCGTCTTGCCCCGGGATATTCGCGCTGTGTCCGGCCCCGGGTACCAGCCGTGTCGCGTCCGTGCCGTCGCACAGGATGCCGACAGCCTCGCGCAGCTCGTGCATCGCAGCCATGGACCCGTCCCGTAGCACCCCGACAGTCTCCGCCAGCCCGCGGGTCCGCCTCCGGTGCGCCCGCGTGCACGGCGATCAGCGCCGGCTGACGGCCGAGGCTGTAGTGCATGTTCTGGGTGATCCGCTGCCGCTCCCGGGCGGGTGCGGGTCGCGATGAGCTCGCGTTCCGGCAGCAGCCGGGTGTTGTGCCGTGCAGCGCGGACAGGAGCCTGCGACGCCGGGGGCGACAGCGGAGGCCGGCCCGGACACGACCGCGGCACATGCCTTCCCAGTCGCTGCGCCGATTGGCCGGCGCCGAGGCCGCTGTCGGAGATCGAAGGGACCGGTGCGGAGCACGTGGGACGGATCCCCGCTCACGGCCGAAACGGCCCTGCTCAGGGCGGATTAAGCATCCTGCACCTGCTCTCACCGGGACCGCTCTGCCGCCGCTGTTGCTCTGAGCTGCGGAATGTCCCTGTCCGCCCCCAGGTCCGGTGATGCTGGGCTTGTTCATCACGGAACGCCCAGAGCACGGGCCCTCCTGGCCGCGGGGCGAAGGACGGCCGCGCCCTCCCCGCTCCCAGGAACACCGATGTGACCCGTATGCGCAGCGCTCGCAGCCCGTACGACGCGCCAGAACTCGGCCGTACGGTGGCGGTGCTCGCGGATGACGCCCGCGATGGCGGCATCAGCGTCCCCATCGTCACCGCCGAGGTCGCCATGGACCACCGTGCCCTCGATTTCGACGCTGCCCGCCCCTGGAGCCATGGCTGGGACCCTGCGAAGCACCCGGTCCTTCAGCCGACGGGCCGCCGCACGACCCGCACCGCATACGCGGACCGACACGCTGCAATGCCCCGGCTCAACGGGCCCTCGCGTCGTGTCCACTGCCTACTCCCTGGTAACTTCGGGCCGTGATCATTTCGCTCCGCTTAGACCGTGCGGCGCGCCTTGCGCTGATATCCGCTCTGGCCCTCGCCGTACTGCCTGCCGCTCCGGCCACCGCGGCCCCGTCGACGACCCCCCACCTCGACGCCGTGGAACGCACCCTCCGCGAGGTCTCACCCGGCCTCGAAGGCGATGTATGGGAACGGACGGCCGGCAACCGGCTCGACGCCGCACCCGGCGATCCCACGGGCTGGCTGCTGCAGACCCCCGGGTGCTGGGGCGACGCGCAGTGCCGTGACCGCGCCGGGAGCAGGCATCTGCTGGCGAGGATGACCGAGAACATCGCCCGGGCAACCCGCACCGTGGACATCTCCAGCCTCGCGCCCTTCCCGGACGGCGCCTTCCAGGACGCGATCGTCGCCGGCCTGAAGTCCTCCGTGGATGCCGGGCACCACCTGAAGGTCCGAGTCCTCGTCGGCGCCGCACCCGTGTACCACCTCAATGTGCGCCCCTCGAAGTACCTGGACGACCTGCGCACCAAGCTCGGTCCCGCGGCGGACGCCCTCACCATCGACGTCGCCTCCATGACGACGTCGAAGACCGCCTTCTCGTGGAACCACTCCAAACTCCTGGTCGTCGACGGGGAGACCGCGATCACCGGCGGCATCAACGACTGGAAGGGCGACTACCTCGACACCGCGCACCCCGTGACGGACGTCGACCTGGCCCTGTCCGGCCCCGCGGCCGGCACGGCCGGCCGCTACCTGGACCAGTTGTGGGACTGGACCTGCCGCAACCGGACCAACGCCGCGATCGTCTGGTACGCCACCTCCGGCGGAGCGGACTGCCAAGCCGGCATGGAGCGGGACACCAACCCCCGTGTCGTTCCCGCCACCGGTGACGTCCCGGTCGTCGCCGTCGGCGGGCTCGGCGTGGGCGTCAAGGAGTCCGACCCCGACTCCGCCTGGCGCCCCTCCCTGCCGGACACCGCCGAGACCCGGTGCGTGGTCGGCCTGCATGACAACACCAACGGCGACCGCGACTACGACACGGTCAATCCCGAGGAGAGCGCCCTGCGTTCGCTGATCTCCAGCGCAACCGGGCACATCGAGATCTCCCAGCAGGACCTCAACGCCACCTGTCCGCCGCTGCCCCGCTACGACACCCGCGTCTACGACGCCCTGGCCGCGAAGCTCGCTGCCGGGGTCAAGGTGCGCATCGTCGTCAGCGACCCCGCCAACCGCGGGGCCGTCGGCAGCGGAGGCTACTCGCAGATCAAGTCGCTCTCCGAGATCAGCGACGTGCTGCGCAGCCGGCTCGCCCGGCTCACCGGGGACGAGCAGAGTGCCCGGGCTGCCCTGTGCGGCAACCTCCAGCTCGCCCCGTTCCGCGGCTCCGCGAGCGACAAGTGGTCCGACGGCCACCCCTACGCGCAGCACCACAAGCTGATCGCGGTCGACGGCTCGGCGTTCTACATCGGTTCGAAGAACCTCTACCCGGCGTGGCTCCAGGACTTCGGCTACATCGTGGAGAGCCCGGCCGCCGCCCGGCAGCTCGATGGCGCACTGCTCCAGCCGCAGTGGAACCACTCCCGGTCGTCGGCGACCGTCGACTACGAGCGGGGGATCTGCCGGATCTGACCGGGCCCCTCGTCCGTCACCGCCCGGCGCGTACGGAGCGGTCGAAGTGCTTGATCTCTGACACGAGGACATCCCGGCCGACGGGCGTGGTCCAGAAGGGTGGCGTGGAGATGGAGCCGATCCGCCAGCCCTGGCTCGAGTTCACGATGCGGATCATCCCCGCCTCCGCCTGCATCGAGTCGAGGTCGAAGTCCTCATGGCCGGCATCCGGACTCTGGAGCCAGAGCGCCAGGTGGTACCCAGCTCGGCAACGGGGAACTGCTCCTCGGACTGCACGGCCCGCCCCTGCTCCCAGAGGGACAGCTCAGCCAAGGTCGAAATCCTTCGCGTCGCGCCATGTTGCGGGAGGGGGTGGCGGCATCCCGCCGCGGTGCGGCCGCCCTCCGACTCGGCTCTTGCTGCACCTATCGAGATTCGATAGATTTCAATCGTAGGTCGATGGAGGGATGGGCCGTGGGAAAGCTGACAGTGCGGGCGCTGCGCGCCGTGCTCGTGGTGGTGCTCACCGGCTCCCTGTTCGTACAGGCGTTGATGGTGTGGACGTTGGTCAGCGGGAGCGACCCGGAGGGCGGGTCGCTCCCGCTGACCCCGCTGCGCTTGATCACGATCCTGGGCATCGGGACGGCCCAGGTCGTCCTGGTCTGTGTGTGGCGACTGGTGACGATGGTGCGACGCGGAACGGTGTTCTCCCACGGCGCCTTCCGGTACGTGGACGTCATCATCGGCGCGATCGTTGCGGCTGCTCTCCTGTGGTTCGCGGTCACGGCCCTGAATGCACCCGGCCAGCGGGACGACCCGGGCGTCACCCTCATCATGGGCGGGATTGGCGTGGCCATCCTCGGAGTCGCGCTCATCGTGCTCGTGCTGCGGATGCTGCTCGCCCAGGCCGTCACCCGCGACGCCGAAGCGTCGCAGATGCAGGCCGAGTTGGACCAGGTGATCTGATGCCGATCGCCGTCGACATCGACGTCATGCTGGCCAGGCGGAAGATGTCCGTGGGCGAACTCGCGGACCGCGTAGGGATCACGCCCGCCAACCTGGCGGTACTCAAGAACGGCCGCGCGAAAGCGGTGCGCTTCGCGACGCTCGCCGCGCTCTGCGAAGTGCTCGAGTGTCAGCCGGGCGACCTGCTGCGCTGGGAGGCCGAGGACACCGCGGGCGAATGAACCGTGCCCGCCGCCGCGCCATCGCCGATCCCTCTTGCCTTTGAGTGACTTTGCGTGTGCTCCGGGGCCGTACCCGGGGAGATCGCGGGCTGCTGGAGCGTCCGGCCGAGGTGCCCGACCCTCGCGGTCAGCGCGGCGTACGGCACGGCTCTGGTCGTCATGCTTGCGCTGACCGCATGCGCGGTTCTGGAGACCCGGCCGGGACGACGCGGACCAGCGGCGACGCCGGGTGACACAAAGGCAGAAGTCGACAGCGCCGCCCTGTACCCGTTGCGCGGCGGTCTCGGGGCCCCACACCCAGGTCCGTCGGTCAGGTGCGGTCAGCCCGACGGCGGCGAAGGACAGCGCCCGTCCCAACGCCCCCAGCGACGCCACGTGCTGCAGTCGATCCGTCGGGCGATGTGCCACGCCCACGGCATCGAAGACGTCCTGCCCGTGTGCCCAGGTTTCCATCAGGCGAAGGGGCACCATCGGGGCGCTGCGCCGCCGTCGAGGAAGCACGGTGGCCCCGTGGTGCCACGAGCCCCACCACCGAGTGGGCGGACTCCGGTGACATCGGAGTGCTTTCGCAGAGGCGAAGTCATGGCTGGACGCTGGTTTTGCCCCCGGCGGAGGGCGAGCCGGCACACCTCAGAATCGGTATGGGGGAGGCGTTGGGCCGGTCGAGGTCGCGCCGTAAGCTGCGTCGGGTTTTGATTCACGGGAGGCGTGGGTGGGGCGGGACATGGTCCTCGGTGGCCGGTACGAGTTGGTCGAGAAGCTCGGTCAAGGTGGCATGGGAACGGTCCATCGCGGGGTGGATCAGCGGCTGCGCCGCACTGTCGCGGTGAAGCTGCTCTCCTCGGTGCTGGCCCATGATCCGCAGTCGCGAGCCCGATTCCGGCGCGAGGCGCACGCGGCTGCCGCGCTGAACCATCCAGCGGTGGCCACCATCCACGACGTCGGCGAGGAGCCGCACCCGGATGGCCCACGCCCCTACCTGGTCATGGAGTACGTGCAGGGCACCACCCTCGCCGAGGTCCTGCGCGACGGCCCACTGCCGGTCGCCGAGGCCGTCAACGCGGCATGCGCGGTGCTGGACGCGCTGCGGCACAGCCACGAGTGCGGGATCGTGCACAGGGACATCAAGCCCTCGAACATCATGCTCACCGGACCCGCCACCGTGAAGGTCCTCGACTTCGGCATCGCCAAGGCTTTCACCGAGACCGCCACCCGCATCACGGGGAGCGGTGCGGCGATCGGGACTCCGGCCTACCTTTCCCCTGAGCAGATCAACGGGTCGGAGATCGACCATCGAGCCGATCTGTACGCGATGGGGTGTCTGCTGCACGAACTGCTGACCGGGCAGCCGCCGTTCCGTGGCGCATCGCCCTTCGCCATCATGCATCAGCACCTGTTCGCCGCACCCGAACCGGTCTCCCGGCTGAGGCCGCAGATACCACCGGCGGTGGAGGCGGTGATCCTGCGCGCCCTCGGCAAGGACCCGAAGGAACGGTTCGCCGATGCCGGGCAGATGCGCGCAGCCCTCGCCGACGCCCTGACACAGGCCTCCATGCCGACGGTCCAGGCCACCACGCCCCAGCCCCCGGCGACGCGATCCGGCGGCCGAACCGCTCGCCGGGACACGTTCCGTATCTCACTGCGCCCGTCCGCCGACAGCGCTCTGGCGCTGCTCGGATGCCTGCTTTCGCTGCTGTGCGCACGTGGCCGACTGGTGGACACCGCTCACTTCGGCTGGGTCGCCATCGCGGCCGGCGTGCTGGGACTGGTGGCGCTGCCGTGGTCGGCACGCCTGTCGTGCGTGGTGGGCTGGGGACCGGTGGCCGAGGCCGCGGCGGTCAACTCTGAACTGCGCCGCGCCTACGTCGGATGGGCCCACTCCTACGTCGCCCTCGCTGCTCTGCTCGCAGTGGCCGCCGCCTGCTGCCTCGTCAGCGCGGCACGCAGCCAGGAGCGCGGCGCCGGCTCACTGATCGCTTTCTGGTTCACTGCCACGGCGTCGATCTGGTACTTCCTCGACGACCTGCACAAGCTCTTCGTCTTCTACCTGCTGCTGGCGCTGCTGGCCATGGCCACCGTGTCGTGGGAGACCGTCGAACCAGTGCGTCGCTGGGCCTCGGACAGACGCGCAGCCCCGAAAGCCCCGTAGGAAGAGACCGCTGGCTTGTTCCGCCGTCGGCGGTGGGAGCGCATGGCTGGCCGGGCCGTCTGTGCCGTCCCGCCCGCGTGGGCGTCAGGCCGTGTGCTGGTAGGCCGGATAGGTGAGGTAGCCGGTGTCGCCGCCCTGGTAGTACGTGGCCTCGTCGACGGGGGCGATGGGCAGGCCGGTGCGGAGGCGTTCTACGAGGTCGGGGTTGGCCAGGAAGCCGCGGCCGAAGCTGATCAGCTCGGCGCCCAGGCCCAGCCAGTGGTCGGCTTCCGCGCGGCCGGCCTGCTTGGGGCCCATCGGGAGGACCGGATTGACGATCAGGGTGCCGGGCCAGGCGCGGCGCAGACCGACGAGCACCTCCTCGTCCGCGGTCACCTCCAGGTGGACGTAGGCGAGTTGGAGTCGGGCCAGCTCCGTCAGCAGCTCGGTGTTGAGGGCGAGCGCGTCGGTCTCCTCGACGCCCCAGAAGCCGCCGCCCGGGGAGAGGCGGATGCCCGTCCTGGCCGCGCCGATCGCGTCCACCGTCGCGGCCACGGCCTCCACGGCGAACCGGATCCGGCCCGTGATCGTGCCGCCGTAGCGGTCCGTGCGCCGGTTGGCGTTGGAGGAGAGGAACTGGGAGATCAAGTAGCCGTTGGCGCCGTGGAGTTCGACTCCGTCGAAGCCGGCGTCGATCGCGCGGCGGGCCGCCTCGGCGTACGCGTGGGCGTGCTGGGGCACCTCAGCGGTGTCCAGTGCGCGGGGCACGGGCGCGGGCTGCGGGCCGGTCGGGGTGAAGACGTCGCCCACCGCGGCGATCGCCGAGGGGCCGACGGGCTGGTGGCCGGTCGTGTCGGGGTGCGAGACCCGGCCGCCGTGCATGATCTGGGCGAAGATCCGTCCGCCGTTGATGTGCACGGCGTCGGTCACGGCACGCCATGAGGTGGCCTGCTCATCGGTGTGCAGTCCGGGCGTGCCCGGGTTGGACTGCCCGATGAGGCTGGGCTGGATGCCCTCGGACACGATCAGTCCGGCCGTCGCGCGCTGTGCGTAGTACGCCGCCATGGACGGTGTGGCGAGGCCGCCGGCCGCGGCCCGGACGCGGGTCATCGGGGCCATCACCATCCGGTTGGGCAGGGTCAGGTCGCCGAGTCGGTAGCTGCTGAACAACGTCGTCACGTGGGGCTCCTTCATCCGTAGCGCTGTGCCCGGACGCCGGGCACAGCGCTACGCTAAAATCTGACACGGATGTCAGAGTCAAGCGGTGTGGCGTGGTTCACCATGGGAGGCAGTCGTGCGGATCGGCGAGCTCGCGGCGCGTACCGGCGTCAGCGTCCGGTCGCTGCGCTACTACGAGGAGCAGGGGCTGCTGACCAGCAGTCGTAGCGCCGGTGGGCAGCGGCATTACACGGATGCCGAGGTCGAACGGGTGCGTTTCATCCAGCGCCTGTACGCGGCGGGCTTGTCCAGTCGTACGATCTCCGAGCTGCTGCCCTGCGTCGACACGCCCAGCGAGGGCAACTACGACGCCGCTCTCGAGCGGATGGCGCAGGAGCGCAACCGGCTTTCCGAGCACATCGACGAACTCGTGCGGACCCGGGCCGCGTTGGACGGTCTGATGGCCACGGCCCGGGCCCATCGGGAGAGGGACGCGGGCGCTCGAGGTGTCCGCTGTGGATCAGCTGAAGGGGCGAGCGTCCCACGCGTTCTGGAGGGCTGACTGCACGCTGTCCCCAAGCACCAGGTGTGTCATCCCGGCTGGAAGGGTGGGCAGCTCAGCCCAGTGAGTCACGGTCTCCTCACTGGTGAGGCCGTAAGGCAAACGGACAACCCCGTCGGAGTCGACGAAGCAGTCCCGGTGCTCCGCCCCGTCCTCGCTCCAGTGCAGAGTCGTGAAGACCATCGGCCTCACCAGCCAGAATTCCTCACCCGACGCCGCATCGGCCTCGGACGCATCGGCACTGCCGGCCGGATACCGGCCCGTGATCGCCGCCGCCACCGGTGTACCGCTCCGAGGCAGCCTCTCGCGTACGTCGACCCACGTCACCACGGTGTTCAGATCCGTCATCTCCACCCTCACTCGGGCACTCGGGTGCTCAGCACATCGTCGACCGGCGCGCGCGAGGGTTGCTTGGGCCAAAGCAAGCAGAGCCGACGGCGTCAGGTGTGTTCCGGCTCGTTCGTCTCCTCGGCGGCTGCGGTCCGGGCGCGACGGCGGCTCAGCAGGGCGCCTCCAGCGACCACCAGGCCGATGGTGATGAGCCTCGCGGCCTGGTAGTAGCCGGACGCCGGCTCCTCGGAGGTGCCGGGCAGCCGGAAGAAGACCCACGCTGCCGCGAGACCCCCGAAGACGATCAGTCCGACAGTCCCCCACGTCTCGAGGGCCGCCCACCAGGGCCCGGGGTCGTGACCCCGCTCGTCGGTCTGCTCAACGTCCTTGTCGGCCACGGTCTGTTCTCCTGGGGGTTTGGTGGCGGTCGCGCGGGAAGACGCGGGGCGGGCGCGGAAGGTTCACCGGCACACGCCGCACGGTCCAGTTCATGGGATCCATGTCTTCCGCCCGCCGGCCGGCGCCGTGACCGCGCACGCCGACGGGACGGCTTTTCAGGGCTTCGATGACACCGCGTCAGTGAGCGGAGAGCTCGAACCCGAGGGCGGTCAGGGCCTCTTCGGCGGCCTGGCGGCGGCAGGCGACTTCTAGCGTGTCAGTGGTCCGACACGATCCGGCGAGGCGCCACGGTCGAGCTTCTTTTCGCGGGTGTGCGCGCGGCCACCACGGCGGCGCGCACACGTTCGACCGCTGGATCCTGAGCCGGGTACGCCGAACCCAGCGGTTCGCTCTCCCTCGCCGAGCCCTGCCAGCGGGTTGCCCGGGCGGGCCAGGGCATCGTTCCCACCGTCAGCGGGCGGAAAGTGCCGAGCTTCCGTAGCGCGGACGTGACTCGCTGGTGCCGGTCGCACCGCACGGTCGTGGACCGGCCTCCGTGCCCCACCTGTCACGGCTCTGGTTACGACAGCGGTCCCAGGATGTCCTGGGACTCGATGAGCCCTTGTTCGCAGGGCGCCTTCCCGTCACCGAAGACGCGCTCGGCCTGTCGGGCCCGGAATTCGAGATGTGCTTCGGCCGGCTTCACGTAGCCGTGGCGGGCGCAGGCCTCGGCGGGGGTGAGGACTTCCGCGGTACGCGGAGGAACGCCGAGCTTGATCGGCGCGATCACCGCGACGGTGGAAGGGGAGAGCCTTTCCAGCAGGCGCAGTTCGACCCCGGCGTTGAGGTGGGCGACGGCGAAGGCCGCCTTCATGACGGGCACGATGAGCATGTCGAGCAGGCGTGACTGGCGGATCCCCGCCATCTCGCGCATCCAGCGGGGCAGGGTGGCGATCGTCGCGATCCGCTGCGCCTTCGCCGCCGCCAGGCTCGCCGGCTTCGCCCAGCGTGGTGCCGGCGGCAGGACGAGCTCGCTCCGTAGGAGGTGGTGCATGGCCTGACGGGCGATCGGGCTGGCGGACAGCTGCGGCCGCATGCGTTCGAAGTACGCGCGGACGCCTGCACGGTCGCGTGGGACGTCGTCGGGAGAACATGTCTGCAGTTCCGCGGCGACGGCGCATGCCTGCCAGTACTCCTGCTCCTCCTCGGCGGTGAGCTTCCCGGGGCCGTACTTCTCGTAGGCGTACAGGATCGAGTGCCAGCCGGTGAGCTGGATCCACAGCTGTGAGGCGGGGTCGTTGGCGTCGTAGGTGCCGCCGTCGTAGGGCAGGTGGCCGATGGCCTTGGAATGGACCTTCACCAGGACGTCCGCGGCCTTGCACACCTGTCGTGAACCGGCGAAGGCCACCATGGCGAAGTAGCGCAGTGTCCGGTCGTAGCGCGTGCGGGGGCGCTGGTAGATGCCCTGGGTGGCGTGGACCGCGGCCACCAGCGGCGGGTCCAGCTCCTCCACCACCACGGCCCGCTGGAAGCCCACCGTCGGCGCCGTCGGATAGCCCCAGACCTTCCACACCACCGAGCCCGGCCCGAAGAAGCCGTAGTCCTCGTGGGGTTCGACCTCGCTGCGCCTCAGCCTCGCCATGCAGCCGCTCCCTGTGCACCCGCGGCGAACGCCGCCCTGATTACGACACTGCTGTCGTAAATATAAGACACGTGTGTCGTAAGCTGGCAAGGTGTCAGCGTCCACCTCCTCGCCCGACAGGCCGCGCAAACGGCGCCCGTACGCCCCGCGCCTGCCGATCGCCGAGCGCCGTGAACAACTCCTCGACGCGGCCCTCGCCGTGATCGTGAGCGACGGCTACGACCGGGTCTCCATCGACGCCATCGCCAAAAGGGCCCAGGTCGCCCGGTCGGTGGTCTACGGCGCCTTCGGTGATCTCGAAGCCCTGCTGACCGCACTGCTGGACCGGCAGCAGGCGCGCGCCTTCGACCGGCTGCTCGGCACGATTCCCCACGCCCAGAGCCTGCGCGACCCTGCCGCGTTCGCCTCCGAAACGGTGCGCCGCATGGCCGTGATGCTCCACCAGGATCCGGACACCTGGCGGCTGATCCTGCTGACCCCGCACAACACGCCCAAGGTCGTCCGCGACCGCATCGAGGCGGACCGGGAGCGGTTCCGGCTCCGGGTCGAGAAGTGGATCTCCCTCGCGCTGGCCGACCGGAGCAACCCGCAACTGGATCCCCAGGTCCTCGCCCACGCTCTGGTGGCCTGCGCGGAACACTTCGGCCGCATGGCGCTCACCGATCCCGGCAAGTTCCCCGCGCCACGCCTCATCGGGCAGGTACAGGCGATCCTCAGAGTCATGTGGCCGACGCGCTGACGGTGTCGGCTCGAACTGACGGGGCGAGTGCCGGTGGTCCCACGTGGTGCATCGGCCTCCCGTCACGTTGCTGCCGCCGTCCAACAGGACCGTCTCCACGGTCGCGGTGAGGGAGAACAGCGGCCAGTGCCTGGACGACACCAACCTCAGCACCACCGACGGCACGCGGTACCGGCAGTACTGCTGCGAGGGCGGCCACCAGCAGATGCTTCGTCAACTGCCGTGCCATCGACCTGTATGTCATTGTGGATCTGGCGCAGTTGGGTGCGGGAATCCCAGTTGCCGCCGGACCAGGCGTAGGTCTGCCAGCCCCACCTGATCTTGGAACTGTTGAACAGTTGCTGGATCGCGTAGTACCCGCCGTACGCACCGGTGCAGTCACGGCCGATCACCGAGGCGATTCCGTCGAAGTACGCCTCGATCGCCGGCAGATCTCCGGACCGCACGTCCCAGTCAAGGCTGAAGTAGATCGGCCGGGCTGGCGGCATTCCGGCCGCAGTCGCCGCGCTCTGCGCCTTCTGGGCATCGCTGACGCCCTGGGAATAGCCGTTCAGCGGGGCGTACTGCGCCATTTCCCAGTTGCACACCACGTCGATCCCGGCGTCGATGAAGCCAGCGCGCTGCTGCGGCTCAGTGCGCCAGGGCCGGCGAGGTACTGGCAGACGAAGGTGTAGCCGGTTGCTCTGATCGTCGAGGGTCTCGGATGCGGATAGGTGTTGAAGTCCAGCCCCCGGCCTGGTGGCGGCCGAGGCGGCCGGCGGGTTGCCCAGGTCGAGTCCGAGTTTGACTCCTGTGCCGACGGTCACGGCCGCGATGGCCGCGAGCATGCGCCGGCGCGAGAGCGGCGAGGGAAGGTGCTTCATTTCGGTCAACTTCCACTCCTGGTCAGCGGTGCACGGGACGCGGGCCGGGATCACGACGACCATCAGGCCGATGGGCTGGTCCGGGGCCCGCCTCCGCCTTGGGCCACAGCAGCCGTCGTGGTCGCTGCCTGCTCAGGGCAGGACCGCGAACCGGGCCGGTGCTGGGCCCGGTGGGAAGCTGCCGTCCCACCGACCCATCGGCCCGCCATGGACCCGAGCCACTTACGCCGTGGTGACGGCGGCGACGGCCATCGTCGTGGCTGCCCCTGCTGCCTTGACCGAACGATTCATCGCTGTTCCTTTCGGTGCGCGGGAATGGCTCAGTGGCGCACGGTGACGTTATGGACACGGCTCCGTTGGCCGTCCTAGATTCGTCCTAGTGCCAGGTCGGCCAGGGGATCGGTGCTGTTTCTGAAGTACCGGGGGGAACATGAGATTTGGCGTGCTGGGGCCGTTACACGCCCAGATCACCGGGCGTGAGGTCCGGCTCGACGGACCGCGGCAGGCCAAGATGCTGGCCGCGCTTCTGGTCGACGCCAACAACGTCGTCGCCAAGGAACGGCTCGTCGCCGTGATGTGGGACGGGAAGGCTCCCGCCACCGCGGTCCGTCAGGTCCAGGACGCTCTGTCCGGGCTGCGCCGCAACCTTGCCGCGTGCGGAGCACCCGGCTCCTTGATCAGCACGCGGCGCGGCGGCTACCAGATCCACCTGGCTCCGGACCAGCTCGACCTGCTGGAGTTCGACCACGAGCGGTACCTCGCCGAACGGCACAAGGTCCCGCTCGAGGCAGCTGTCGCACTGCGGCGCGCGCTGGCCTGCTGGCGCGGTAACGCCCTGGTCGACATCTCCAGCCGGGTCCTGGAGTTGGATGCTGCGCGGCTGAACGAGAAGCGCGCGGCCACGCTCAAACTGTGTCTGGGCATCGAACTCGGTCTGGGGCGTCATCGTGAGGTCATCGAGGAGCTGACCGTCCTGCGACGCGAGCACCCCTACGACGAGCAAGTCGCCGAACACTTGATGGTCGCCCTGTACCGGTGCCGACGACAAGGCGAGGCTCTGCAGGTGTACGAGCGGCTGCGCAGGACGCTGGCGGGCGAACTCGGCGTCGACCCCACCCCGCCGATCCAGGCGCTGCATCGGCGCATCCTGGCCGCCGATCCCACCCTGGCGGCCCCTGTCCCGACGAGCGGCCCCCCTCAGATACGACCGGAAGGTCCTGGCGCGGCGGCCATCGAACCGGTCATGGCGATGCCGGTGCGCCAACTGCCGCTCGACGTCCCCGACTTCGTGGGCCGAGCGGACGTGCTGGCCGAGGTCGCCCGATTACTCGACGCCTCGGAGCCGGACCGGCCTGCGGTGGCCGTCATCGTGGGCGGTCCCGGAGTCGGCAAGTCCACTGTGGTGACGCACGCCGCGCGGCTGGCGAGCCCTGCCTTCCCCGACGGCCAGCTCTACCTCAACCTCGCCGCGACATCGACCGAGCCGCGGGACCCGGCGCTGATGCTGGCCGAGGCGCTGAGGGCACTCTCGATCGCCGGCAGCGCGATCCCGAGCGGACTGTCCGAGCGGGCCGCGCTCTACCGGTCGTTGCTGGTGGACCGCCGGATGCTGGTGGTGCTGGACGATGCCGGTCACGCCGATCAGGTGCTGCCGTTGCTGCCCGGGGCCGGCGGCTGTGCCGTGTTGATCACCAGCCGCACCCTGCTGACGCAGCTTCCCGGCGCCCGGCACATCGACCTGGACGTGCTGAGCCCCGCTGAGGCGCGGGAGTTGTTCACCGGCATCGTCGGGCGGCGGCGGGTGGAGCGGGAACCGGCGGAGGGCGACGCAATCCTCGACTGCTGCGGCAACCTGCCGCTGGCGATCCGGATCGCCGGCGCCAAGCTCACCGGCCGCCCGGCCTGGTCGCTGCGAGTGCTGCGGGAACGGATCGAGGACGAGTCCCGGCGGCTGGCCGAGCTGAGGATCGGGGACCTCAGCGTGCGCGCCAGCGTCGAACTGAGCTTACGGCTGCTGCCGGCCGACGCGGTGCGCGCGCTGAGCCTGCTGGGTCTGCTCGGCGCCTACACCCTGCCCGGCTGGGTGGTCGGCCCGCTGCTGGACCGCTCGGACGCCGAGGAGGTGCTGGACACCCTCGTCGACGCCAGCCTGGTGCGGCTCACCGCCACCGACGCCATCGGCCAGCCGCGCTATCGGCTGCACGACCTGATCAGGACCTGTGCAGTGGAGATCGCCGCCCAGCTGCCGGCGGCGGACAAGCGGGACGCTGTTGTCCGCGTGCTGTCCGCCTGGCTCGATCTGGTCCGGCGCGGCACCGATCTGCTGCCGGCCGGGCCGCTGGCCGCCGCGCCCGGTTCGGCGCCGCGCCTGTCGCTGCCCGACGCGGTCGTGGACCGGCTGATGGCCGACCCGGCCGGATGGTTCGACGCGGAACGCGACAACCTGCTCGGCGCGGTGAAACTGGCCGTGGACTGGGGACTGGACGAGCTGGCCTGGGAGTTGGCGGCCGGCCCGGCGACCTACTACGACCACCGGTGCCTGTACCAGGACTGGGAGCACGGGCACCGGCTCGCGCTGGAAGCGGCCGAGACCGCCGGCAACAAGCGCGGCGCGTCGGTGCTGCTGCGCGGCCTTGGCCAACTGCACATCTACCGGGACGAGTTCGGCGGGGCGACCCGGGCCCTGGAGTCCTCGCTCGCGCTGTGCCAGGACGGCCAGGACAAGCGCGGCGAGGCGTTGTCGATGGCGATGCTGAGCACGATCAGCCGGGTGCAGGGCCGTTACGACGAAGCCGCCGAGCGTGTCGAGCAGGCCCTGGCCATCGCGGTCGGTGAGGGCGACCGGCACCTCGAAGCGCAGCTGTCCTGTTCGATGGCCGTGATGCGGCTCATGCAGGGCGAACTCGACGAGGCGCAGTCCTGGTTCGACGAGGCACTGGGCCAGGCCAGGGCGCTCGACGACGGGCATCGGGTGGCGGTCGTGCTGCGGCGGTTCAGCCGGCTGCACGATCGGCGCGGTGATCCGGACGAGGCCCTGCGCTGCCTGCGGCAGGCGTTGGCCACCTTCGAGGAACTGACCGACGAGCGGTGCGCCGCGTACACGCTGCTGGAAGTCGGCCGTGTGTACGCCGGTCAGCACGACCGGGACCGGGCGAGCCCGGCGTTGGAACGCGCGGCGGACCTCTTCCACCGGCACGGCGACCGCCACGACGAGGCCGCGTGCTGGCAACTGATCGGCGACCTGGACGCCGCCGCCGGCGCCCACGTCCTGGCACGCCGCCACCACGAACGGGCGCAGCGGCTGTGGCAGACCATCGGCGACATGCACCAGACGAAAGCCCAGGAGCGACCGTCGTCGCCGTGACCTGGATGACCTTGTGGACTCGAGATCATGCCGACTGCGTCAACAGGACGGTGATCGGCCGCCGAGTGGCCTGGGAGGCGGCGGCGGGCCACGATGGGCGGCAGCCGGAGGTCGCCGTCGGCGTCGCCGGGCGTCCAGGCCCAGAGCGAGAAGGGGTTGCCGTCACAGTGATCGACACGGACGAGCTGGCCGGGCGGAACGCCGGGTTCGCGGACGGCGGATCGTTCGCCGGCCTCAAGCTCATGCCCAGGGGAAGTCTGACGGTCATCGGGTGCGTCGACCCTCGTGTCGACCCGTCCCAGGTGCTCGGGCTCAAGCTCGGCGAGGCAGCGGTGATCCGCAACGTCGGAGGGCGGGTCACGCCCGCGACACTCCGGACGCTGGAGATGCTCTCGAAGGTCCTCCAGGCCCGCACGGGTGGCCCTCGCCCGGGTGGCGTCCACTATGCGGTCCTGCACCACACCGACTGCGGGATCACGGACCTGGCCGCGTTCCCCGATCTGCTGGCCGACTACTTCGAGGTTCCGGCCGCGGACCTGGCCGCCAAGGCGGTCACGGACCCGGTCGCCGCCGTCCGCGTCGACGTCGGAACCCTCAAGCGGAAGCTTCCGGCCGGGGCCTTCGTCTCGGGGCTCGTGTACGAAGTGGCGACCGGGCTCATCGACGTCGTCGTTCCGCAGGACCGAGTGGAAGCATGACACCGCCCGGCGCCTGCGGCCGGTCCGGCCGGCGCGACCGCCGTGGGCCGTGTACCGGGATCTGCTTCCCGGGCCGGTCGTATCGGCGGGGAGGTGCTTTCTGACATGTGCGACGACCACGGGCGCTCGGCGGCCGAGGCGGCGTGGTCAGCGCCTCGCGCCGCGGAGGGAACGGCCGTCGACCCGGTGACGCTGCCCGAGGTCGACGAGGTCAGGGTCACGACGATGGTCGACAACAGCTTCGACGCCCTGCTGACATCCGCCGAAGGCGTCACCCGGGCGCCGGTGGGCGCCGGACGGACCGCCGCGCGGCACTTCGCCGGCGGCGAGGCCCTCGCGGGGCTGCGTGCCGAACACGGCTTCTCCGCCCTGGTCACCGTCCACAGCGGGAACGCGAGCAGCACGCTGCTGTTCGACACCGGCGCGTCGCCGGACGCGCTGGCGGTGAACGCCGAGCGTCTCGGCATCGATGTCGGCGGCTTGCAGGGCGTCGTCCTCAGCCACGGACACTTCGACCACGCGGGCGGTTTCGACGGCCTGGCCCGGCTGCGCGGGCGCTCCGGCCTGCCGCTGACCGTCCACCCCGCGGTCTGGACCCGCCGCCGCCTGGCACTGCCCGCCGGCCAGGGTCTGGAGATGCCCACGCTGTCCCGGGGAGCCCTGGAACGCGAGGGGTTCGAGGTGATCGAGCGGCGGCAGCCGTCGCTGCTGGCCGGCGGCATCCTGATCACCGGCGAGGTGGACCGCGTCACCGGGTTCGAGCACGGCATGCCGCAGGCACACCAGGCCTGGGACGGCAACGGCTGGCGACACGACCCCACCGTCATCGACGACCAGGCACTCGTCATCAACGTGCGCGGCCGGGGACTTGTCATCATCACTGGGTGCGGCCACGCCGGAGTGGTCAACATCATCCGGCACGCCATGAGACTGACCGGCGTCAGTAAACTGCTGGCCCTCATCGGCGGCTTCCACCTCAGCGGCCCCGCCTTCGAGCCGGTCATCGGCCCGACGGTGGCCGCGCTCACCGAACTCGCACCCCAGCTGATCGTCCCCGCTCACTGCACCGGCTGGCGCGCCCAGCACACCCTCGCCGCAGCCCTCCCGGACGCATGGGTGCAGACCAGCGTCGGAACCACCTACACGCTCAGCGCTGCGGTCAGTGCGGGTGGTCGTGGTGGTTGGGGTGGTCACGGTGGTCGTGGCCCGGGGGGCGCTGGGCCAGGGCCTGGGCGCGTGCGGTGATCTCGTCCGTGGACACGGCACACAAGCCGGTGAGCACATCCTCCAGGGCTGCCAGCCAGAGCCGGTAGTAGTTGTACGGTTCGCCCCGCTCCGCCGAGGATTCCCAGGCGGCGATCCGGGCGATCAGTGCGGCCTGGAATTGCGGCCAGGTGAACGCGCCCGCCTCGTACAGGGTGACGGCCATCCCGAAGGCACGGCTCTCCCACGGCTCGGCGAACACCAGCTCGCCGTTGGAGCGGGGCGGCGCGGCGGGGCCCTCGATGTCCAGGGGTGCGCTCATGGTGCCGCCACCTTGGCCACGCCGACCATCGCGTCCCTCGTCACCAGCGGCACGAGTTCTTCCTCGGTCAGGTGCTCGGTGCCGGCGGGACGCTCGGGCAGCACCAGCCAGCGCACCTCGCTGGTGGAGTCGTGGACGGTGATCCGTACATCGTCGGCCAGCTCGAGTCCCATCTCGGACAGCACCGCGCGCGGTTCCTTCACCACCCGGGCGCGGTAGGCGGGATCCTTGTACCAGCTCGGCGGCAGGCCGAGCACCGGCCAGGGGTAGCAGGAGCACAGTGTGCAGACCACCACGTGGTGCGTGGTGGGGGTGTTCTCCACCACGACGATGTGCTCGCCCTGGAACCCCCCGAAGCCCAGTTCCCTGATGGCGGACGTGCCGTCCTCGAGCAGTCGGCGACGGTACTCGGGATCCGTCCAGGCCCTCGCGACGACCTTCGCGCCGTTGAGCGTCCGATGGTGGTCTCGTAGGTGGTGATGAGCCCGTCCATCGCCTTCGGGTCGATCAGGCCCCGTTCCGTGAGCAACTGCTCGAGCGCCTCGGTGCGCAGGGCCGGTGGAAGGTGCTCGGCCGAGCCGGCGGTGGTGGTCATGAGGCGGTCTCCAGGTAGCTCTCGAACAGTTCGATGGAGAGTTCGAACGGCTCGGCGTCGGTGCCCCACAGGTCATGTGAGTCGAAGCGGACGGAGTAGACGTACTGCGGGTTCTCGCCCAGGAAGTGTGCGTTGGTGTCCGGCAGCACCCCGGCGGGCTGAATGATGTCGACGACGCCGGCATGCCCCCGCACATAGCGCGGGAGCCTGGTGTGTCCGGACGGGGACATGTCCTTGGCGCGCACGCGCTCGCCGACGGCGAAGGCGGGCGCGGTGTCGAGGGAGCGCAGCGTGCCCTCGGCGGTCGGCGCGTAGTCGGGCTTGGCCGGCTGCGGGGCCGGGGGCTCCTCCACGTGTTCGCCGCGGAGGTTGCGCGCGCGGGCGTCGATCGCACCCGGTGCCAGGACGGCGCTGTCGAGGAGCCGCAGCTCTCCGGCGTTGAGCCAGCGCCCGTAGTAGCCGTCGTCGATGTAGTGCGCTCGGTCCAGGCGCTCCAGCGCGTGCCGGAAGGAGTCCAGGTTTCCCCCGGACACCCGGTTCGAGAGGATCGCGAGCGCGAATGCCCGGCTCTCCCAGGGCTCTGCGAAAACAGGTTCATCGCGTCTCGGCGGATGCACGGAGCCCCAGCCCGGGGCTCCTCCCATGTCGGCGATACCATCCATGGTCGGACCTCTTTTGCCGGCAATAGCGGGCATGGTCAGACGAATTCTATTTGGGTGACATCTCCGGCGTCACGGTGTGAGCCGCGCTCCCATCCGGAGCAGCGTTCCCTGGGTGTCCGGGGATGGACGTCACCCCGGTTGCGCCCTGGTCGTGCGGACCGCAGGCTGCCCCCATGGACTACAGCCCGGAAACAGGCGTGCGGCCCATTCTGGTGACCGGTGCCGCGGGCAGCGTCGGGGCCGTCGGCAGGACCGTGGTCCAAGGTCTTCGGCGCCGGGGCCTACCGGTCCGTGCTCTGGTGCGCCGGGATGACGACCGTGCCGAGGCGCTGCGCGCGACGGGCGCCGAAGTCGTGGTCGGGGATCTGACGCGTGCCCGTGATGTCGCCGACGCCCTCGACGGCTGCGGACGGGTGTACTTCGGTATGGCCGTGTCGGCACAGTATCTGCTGGCCGCCGTGACCACAGCGGCGGTCGCGCGCGCCTACGGAGAGCTGGAGGCGTTCGTGAACATGTCGCAGCTGACCGTCTCCGAGATGGACGCCACCAGCACCTCCGAGTCGCATCAGCATCGCCAGCAGTGGCTGGCCGAGCAGGTCCTCGACTGGTCAGGCCTGCCCGTGGTCCAGGTCAGGCCCACCGTTTTCATGGAGAACCCGCTCTTCCAGACCGCGTTTTCCTCGATCGCCGAGGACGGCGCCATCAGGTGGCCCCTCGGCGGGGCGAAGACCTCCCCGATCGCGGCCGGTGACGTTGCCGCGGCCGTCGAGGAGATTCTGGCCGATCCGGCCCGGCACATCGGCCGGATCTATGAGCTGACCGGTCCCCGGTCACAGGACATCGCCGCTCTGACCGCGGAGATTTCCGATGCTCTGCACCGCACGGTCGGCTACACCGATGTCCCCTTGCAGGAATGGCTGGACGACGATCTCGGGGCGCTGGGACTGCCGGACCATGTCTTCCAGCACATCTCCACCATGGCTCGCCTGCACGTGGCCGGCCGTTTTGACCGCCAGGCGGACGGCATGGCCGAGGTCACCGGGCGGTCCGCTGCTGGAGTAGGCGATTTCGTCCGCAAGAACCCCGAGCTGTTCACGCGCTGAAGCCGCTTGCCGGACGATCCGCCGAGGCCGGCCGGGCAGGGCTGCGGCCGGGGCGGATCGGCCACTGGTCACTGCGATCCGTCGAGTGCGGCGACGAGTTGGTCCGTGGTGACGATGGCCCGGGCGTAGGTGGGGCCGTTGAGTTCGTGAGCTGCATGCATCATCTCGGGGCTGAGGGCCGCGGTGGCGTCGCTGACCAGTGTGACGTGGTAGCCGAGCTCCATGGCGAAACGAGCGGTGGCCTCCACACAGGTGTTGGCCAGCACCCCGATCAGAACCACGTGGGTGACACCGTGCTGCTTGAGCTGCATGTCCAGGTCCGTGTTGGCGAACCCGCTCGACCCCCAGTGTTCCTGGACGACGACCTCACCCGGCCGCGGCTGGAGGTCGGGGTGGAACTCCCCGCCCCAGGAACCCCGGGCGAAGTGGTGGAACTGCTGGATCATCCGCTGCGAGGGGGTCGGGTGGTCCCACGTCTCGTAGTCACCCGGCTCCCAGCGGCGGTGCGGCACGAACACCACGCGCACGCCGGTCGCACGGGCCGAGGCGATCACAGAGCGCAGATGGTCCAGCAGACCGACGCTGACGGCCACGGGCTCCAGGCGCGGCCAGACCTTACCGCCCTCCGAGAGGAAGTCGTTGTAGGGGTCGACCAGCAGAACGGCCGTGCGGCGAAGATCATAGGTCTCGGCCATGGTTCCTCCCTGCGCCGGCCCTACCGGGGCGGTTCGGCGCCGGTCTGCTCGCTGACCATGTACTGCGCGTGTGCTTCGCCAGCAGCTCACGCGGCGTGAAGCGGACAGAGAGCGCCATCCGACTCACAGCTGCCTCCCTCCTGCCACTTCCAGTCTCACCACACAGTCGGCGGCACGCGCGCCGACGGCGGCCTGGTCCGATTGCGGGGCGCCGGGCCGCGGCCGAGCATGAGGTTCGGCGAACGTGGGACCTGCACGCGTGCGCGTGCGGGGCATGGTGGCTGTCACGATTCGCCACTACGACGCCTGAGATGTTCCGCCGTCACTGCACGTCACTGAAGTGCGCTCGCCGGGATCGGACAGGGAGCCGTCGCCCCGCGCGGCATCGGCCTGACCGACAAGCCCAGGACCGGACAGGACACCCGCGCCCTGGCTCGCGACATGGTCACTCCGATGGACGTACTCGGCTACCGGCGGTTCGCCGTGGTCGGCCACGACACCGGAATGCCCGTCGCCTACGCGCTGGCCGCGGACCACCCGGAGCGAGTCGCCGACGTCAGAGCGCTATGCCCTCATTGCGTAGATATTCTGTGAGATGTGATCGAGTCTGGACGGCCGCGGGTCCGTGGTAGCCACGGCCGGGGGAGTTTCGTGCGGCTGTCGCCGGTCTTCCTGACCGTCGTCATCGCCAGCCTGGCGTACGCCACTCCACCGGAGATGGCCTTCAGTCGCCTCCTCCCCGCGGCGCCGGCCCTCGCCGCCGCCATGTGGCCGGTGCTCCCCACCGTCCTGCTGGGGACGGTCTGCCTCTTCCTGATGATCGGCCTCAGTCTCGTGTTTCCCGGTCTGGGGACGTGGTGGACCGCTGCGGGGATCATCGCGGTCACCGTGGCGGCCGCGTACGGAAGTCATGTCCGGCTCCAGCGGGAGCGGACCCTCTTTCAGGTGCGGCTCGTCGCCGACGCGGCACAGCAGGTGGTGCTGAGTCCTTTGCCGCGCCGGTTCGGGAGCATCGAGATCGAGTCCCTGTATCTCGCGGCAGCGGCGGAGGCCCGTATCGGCGGGGACTTCTACGAGGTGGTCGACACGCGATACGGGGTCAGGCTGCTCATCGGTGACGTGCGGGGCAAGGGCCTGCCGGCGGTGGGAGCGGCCGCGGCGATCGTCAACGCCTTCCGTGAGGCGGCCTACGGCGAGGCCGACATGGTAGGTGTCGCGCGCCGGCTGGACGCCAGCTGCACCCGTTACAACGCCGCGTTTCCCCCCGAGGGGCGGATGGAGCGCTTCGCCACCGCCCTGCTCGTCGAGATCCCGCACGGGGGCGGGCGTATCGAGATCCTCAACTGCGGCCACCCCCCGCCGCTGCTCCTGAACCGCGGGGAACTGCGTGCGCTCGAACCGACAACGCCCTCGCCGCTGCTCAATCTCGCGGAGCTGATCGGCGATCACTACAACATCGACACCTTCGACTTCGTCCCCGGTGACCTGCTGCTTCTCTATACCGACGGGGTTGCCGAGGCCCGCGCACACGACGGCGAGTTCTTCCCGCTGGCGGCCTGGATGCGCCGCCAGCCCCCGACGTCGCCCGACGAGCTCCTCACGGCCCTTCACCGCGACCTTCTCCACTACAGCAGAGGACTGCTCGACGACGACATCGCCGCCCTCGCCGTGCGTCTGCGTGAACCCTCGGAGTGAGCCCGGCCCGGGCCGCGGACGACGGTGCTGATGCCGAAGCGGACCGGGCCGTTCCAGCCATACTGCGCCGATCTCCTCCTCGCCGAGTGTCCGTCGGTGCCGTGGTGTAAGCGGGCGTGGACGTGATGGGCGCTTCGAGCTCGAAGAGGGTGACCCGGCGTCCGAAGGCATGGCACACCGCTACGGACGAGACGTCGGGTCGGCCGCGGCAAAAGGGGGAAGTCGTGTGTGAGCGCGGTTCGGGTCTGTGTCTGTGCGCTGCTGGTGAAGGCGGGGTGGGGGAGTTGTCGTATCTGGTCCACGCGCGTAGCGGATCCTGCCGAGACTGAGGTTGCCTCGTGTGTGTATCTCCAACCCCCCACGTTCTACGGAGACTTCATGCACCCCGCCGCTTTCGGACTGCCCTTCCACTCTCCTCCCGGGCGGAACCGGCGCCGCCGCAGGCCCTGACCGGGCCTCCCGCACCACCCTCCGGCATCCGGTGCCGAGGGACTGCCGAAGTCCAGCCAGGTCTTCCGGTGCGCGTACGCCCGGCGTGACGCGCGCGCCAAGCGAGTCCGGCGGCTGACGGCGCCGACCGGAGAGAGTCGGCCCGCACGCATGCGGCAGCCGTGCGGGCCGCAGTCGGCATGCCCTGAGCCCCGCCCCGGACCCCCTTCGCGGATTGGCGCCATGTCATCAACATCACCTTCCGCTGATGGCATGTTCATGTCATTCATGGCACCCTCTCTCCCACCGCCGCACGAGTACGACCACATCCACAACCGTCCCGGTCGGCCCCACACCGGCCGGACGTTCCCCCCACAAAAGGAGCTTGTGTGACCTCCCGCGACACACACCGCCGGCGCACCGCTTTGGCCGCGGCCACAGCCGTCGCCGCCACCACGGCACTTCTGAGCACCGCGCTCGCCACCACCACTGCCACCGCCCAGCCCACCACCGGTGCCGGGCGCCTCGCCGCAGCTCCGCTCGCGCTGTCGGCGGCCGCCCGAACGGGACTGATGCAGAAGGCGCAGGCCGACGCGGCCGCGACCGCCCGGCAGATCGGTCTCGGGGCCAAGGAGAAGCTGGTCGTCAAGGACGTCGTGAAGGACGCCGACGGCACCGTCCACACCCGCTACGAGCGCACCTACGCGGGCCTGCCGGTGCTCGGCGGCGACCTCGTCGTCCACACCGCCAAGTCGGGCAGGACCGAGGGCGTCACCAGAGCGACCAAGGCGACCATCAAGGTGGCCTCGCTCAAGCCGCAGCTCACCGCGGCCAGGGCCGAGAAGGCCGCGGTGTCCGCCGCCAGGACCCTCGGCTCCGCCAAGACCTCCGCGGACGGCGCCCGCAAGGTCATCTGGGCCGGCTCCGGCAAGCCCGTCCTCGCCTACGAGACGGTCGTCGGCGGTCTGCAGGACGACGGCACCCCGAACCAGCTGCACGTCATCACCGACGCCGCCACCGGCAAGAAGCTCTTCCAGTACCAGGGCATCGAGACCGGCGTCGGCAACACCCACTACAGCGGCAAGGTGGACCTGTCGACGGCGCAGTCAGGCTCGTCCTACACCCTCACCGACGCCTCGCGCGGTGGGCACAAGACCTACAACCTCGACCACGGAACCTCCGGCAACGGCACGCTGTTCTCGCAGTCCGGCGACACCTGGGGCGACGGCGCCAACTCCAACGCCGCCACCGCGGGCGCGGACGCCCACTACGGAGCCCAGGAGACCTGGGACTTCTACAAGAAGACCTTCGGCCGCAGCGGCATCAAGAACGACGGTGTCGGCGCCTACTCGCGCGTCCACTACGGCGACTCGTACGTGAACGCCTTCTGGGACGACGGCTGCTTCTGCATGACCTACGGCGACGGTGAGGGCAACAACGACCCGCTGACCGCGCTCGACGTGGCCGGGCACGAGATGAGCCACGGCGTCACCTCCAACACCGCCGGTCTGGAGTACAGCGGGGAGTCCGGCGGCCTGAACGAGGCGACCAGCGACATCATGGGCACCGGCGTGGAGTTCTACGCCAACAACAGCTCCGACCCCGGTGACTACCTCATCGGCGAGAAGATCAACATCAACGGCGACGGCAAGCCGCTGCGCTACATGGACAAGCCCAGCAAGGACGGCGGCTCCGCCGACTACTGGTCCTCCAGCGTGGGCGGCCTGGACGTGCACAACTCGTCCGGGGTCGCCAACCACTTCTTCTACCTGCTGTCCGAGGGCAGCGGCGCGAAGACGATCAACGGCGTGAACTACGACTCGCCCACCCAGAACGGCTCCACGGTCACCGGCATCGGCCGGGACAAGGCGCTGCAGATCTGGTACAAGGCGCTGACCACGTACTTCACCTCGACGACCGACTACAAGGGCGCCCGCGCCGGCACCTTGAAGGCGGCATCCGACCTCTACGGTGCCTCGAGCACCGAGTACAAGACGGTCGAGGCGGCCTGGTCCGCGGTCAACGTGAGCTGATCCCTCACGCCGGGGGCGGCAGCCGGGACACAACCCCGGGTGCCGCCCCCGGCACTCGACGTGGCTCAGGGGTGCGGGGCCACGCCCTCGTCGACAGGCAGCGCGACGGGCTCCTCCACCGGCTGTGCGACCGCCTCGGCGGAGACCGCGCCGGCACCGTGTGCTCCACGCGCCCCCCGCGCGGCCGACGCCGGACTCACGCGGCGCAGAGCCAGATGCAGCACGGGCATCAGCACGCAGGTGACCGCGGCGGACTGCCACAGAAGCGCGTCGAGCCGGCCCGCCGCCAGATACACACCCGCGGCCACCGCGGCCACCGCACACACACCGCGGTCCACGATGCTCTCCACCGACAGCAGCGTGGCACGCGGGGCCCCCTTCGGGATGGCGTCGTTGATGAGCTTGCGCTGCACCGGATAGCCGAACCCGGTGATCGCAGCGAACGCGCACAGCAGCCCGACCACGGCCCAGGGGCCGCCGGCAGTGGTACCGGCGAGTGCGGCGGCGAGCGCGACGCTCAGCAGGGATACCCAGGCCGCGGGCGACAACCGCCGGCTCAGCCACTGCGGCCGGGCGGAGGCCACCGCCTCGGCGACCGTCATCGCCGCGAGCACACTGCCGTGACCGCTCTCCGCGATGCCGTGTTCGAGCAGCACCGGCTGGAACAGATTGACCTGGCAGATCCGCGACAGCGTGAAGACCGCCACACCCTGCACCATGAGCAGGGCCAGCCACGGCGAGGACCGGAGGGCGCGCAGGGCGGCGCCCGTGTCCCGCAACAGGGTTCCCCTCCGCCTTCCCCGTGTGCTCGCCCCCGCGTCCGTGTCACCGGCGGCGATCCTCGGCAGGGCGAGGGCACAGCCGAGAGAGCCCGCCGCGCTCGCCGCGCTGAGCACATAAGGCGACTGGTGGGCCACGGACATCAGCGGTCCGACGAGTGGCCAGCAGACGACCTTGGCGGCGAGCCCGAGAGCACGCGCCGTGCCCTCCGCCCTGAGGTAGTGGGCGTCCGCTCCCTCGGCGCGCAAGCCGTCGTACAGGCAGGCGCTCGCCGCGCCGGAGGTCAGGGAGCGCCCGGCGGCGATGGCGAGGAAGTGCACGAGGAAGCCCGGGTACGTGGGCGCCAGCACCGGCACCAGGTTCGCCGCCGTCATGACCACCGCGCCCGCGCGCAGGCAGTTGCGGGCACCGAGGCGGTCGGCGACGACTCCCGTGGGTATCTCGAACAGGCAGAAGGCGACGTAGTAGATGCTCTGGATGCCGAAGATCTGCCCGTCCGACAGGCCCGCGGCGCGCTGGTAGGCGTAGAACACGGGCATCCACCACAACAGGTTGAACAACAGCTGGAACCCGTTGTTGAGGCGGATGATGCGGCGGGCGGCCGGGGTCATGGCCGGATCCGTGGAGCGGCGCCACACAGGGGTCATGGAGCGCCTCACCGCGCGTACGGGCGGACCTGGACCAGATGGAACGCCCCCTCAGCGGTCATGAGCCACTCGATGTCCAGCGCGTCGTCGGGGTCGTCCGCGCTGAAGTGGGACTGCAGCAGACGCCCCACCAGGGCGAGTTCGCCCAGTGACGTGCGCGTGTCCGACGGGAGGTCCTCACCCGACGAGCCGACGTCCACGGTGCGCCCGCCGCCCTCGACCGTGTTGTACAGGTACTGGTGGGGCAGGACCGTGCCGTCGACCACCCGCTCCGGGGAACCGGCGGTGCAGTTGACGTACACGTTGCGGAAGTCCTCCCGCCGGGTCGGATTGCAGGTGACCAGCACACCCCCGAGGTCGGCGGGCACATACCGCTGGATGATCACTCCCATGTAGGTGTCGTCCAGCACGATGCCGGCCTCGTGCCGCAGACGTACGCTCCGTGGCGACAGCAGCGACGTCCACACCTGCCGCACCGCGTCCAGCAACTGTTCCTCGCCGCGCACGGTGGTCACCGAGTCGTAGATCCCGGCCGCCGAGAAACCGGGCAGGTCCTCGGCGTTGGAGGACGAGCGCACCACGAGACGGCGTCCGTCGGCCAGCAGACCCGGCACCGCGCCGGTGACGGCGCGTGACACCTCGTCGGGGATCGGTGTGCTGTGCATCAGGCGCTGCAGGTCCAGACAGAGGGAGTCGATCACGTCGAGCGCTTCGAGTTCGAGCGCCATCTTCAGCTTGCCGATGCCCTGCTGCAGAGCGGCCGACGAGGTCAGGAAGAGATGGTGCAGGCGGAACGGGAGCGCCACCCCCTCGGGTGCCCGGATGGTGGCCGCCACGCGTTCGGCCGCCGCGGCCTGCAGCCGTTCCACGGGCGCTTCCGGCTCGCCGAGCCGCAGGGCCAGGTGGCTGAGCAGATCGGGCCGCGGCGGGCGCGGGCGCGCGTAGAACGCGGTCAGGTCCGCCGTGCGGCTGTCCAGGACATGGTGCAGTTCGCCGAGGTTGGCGGCCTTGGTGCCGTAGCTGTCGCGGTCGGCGCGCCGCAGCCGGTGCAGAGCCATGACCGGCGCCTCGTCCAGCAGGGGTGTGTCGATGCGGATGCGCTGCTGGTGCCAGACCGGCCTCTCCAGGTCCGGGGGGTCGGACAGCCGCTCCAGGGTGATGGCGTCCTCGGACACCCGGTAGCGGACCCATGCGCCGTCCAGGCCGTCTCGCCGCACCAGAGCGTCCAGGTCGCGGACGATGGCGTTCGGGATGCCCCAGCCCGACGCCAGGACGTTGGTGTGCGAAAGCGGTGTCGTGGGTTCGGTGTTGACGAACCCCGCCACCCGGGGCACGTCGTCGGGCAGGCAGGCCATCGCGACGATGTCCGCCCAGCCGAGCTGCGGGGCGGCTGCGCGGAACTCCGCCGGATGGCGGAACCAGCGCAGCCGGCCTTCGGCCACGCCTGGGTTGAGGCAGGTCCGGGTCCGGTTGCCGAACAGCTCCTGGCTGAGGATGCGCGGTACGCGTGCCTCGCTGACCGAGGCGAGTTCGTGCTCCTGCCCGTGGTTCGCCGGTTTCAGCAGCAGGGGGAGGCGTCCGTCCACCCTTGCGCGCACATACTCGTAGAGCTCCTCCAGCAGCGCGGCGTGCATGGTGTCCGCCTCGGTCGTCTCCAGGACCAGGAACGGCCGCTCGGAGCCCTCGGCGTCCTCGTCGCTGTGCAGGGACAGCACCCCGAGCAGGAAGCGGCGGTCGGGCGCCATGTACACGGATGCGTTGAACGCGTCCAGACCCGTGTCGAGTTCGTCCATCCTCATGCCGAGGACGCGCGTGGCGACGTAGTCGACGTGGAAGGGGTGCACCCGGGTGTCGAGCAGGTGCCACGTGTCCTCGGACCTGTCCACCACGATCTTCAGGTACGGGTGTCCGGCGAGCACGCCGGACAGCGCGCGGAACAACGGCAGCGTGAGGTTGGCGCCGACGACGGTACGATCGCCCGCCGTGTCGGGGACGTCGGCCTGGTGCGGTGCGTGGGTCATGGCCGGGCCTCCTCGGGGGCGGCCGTGGGCAGGATGCGCGGCAGCGCGTCGACCAGGGCGGTGAAGTCACGGACGACGGACTGCGGCCGGTCCGCCGACAACAGGCACAGGCCCGCCATGGTGTTGGCCCCGGCGGCAGGCTCGTACACCGGCACGGGGGCCCCGTCGGGCAGGGAGCTCTCGCGGACGACGGACAACGTGCTGCCGGCGCCGACCGGCGCCGACCGGACGACCGCCGAGGCGTCCCACCGATGGCGGCGGGGCCAGGGGGTGCCGTCACCCCGCACGGCGAGGACCACCAGCGACCCGGCCGCGCCCCGGGCGTCCTCGGGCGTCAGCGCCCGTGCGGGCCAGGCGGGTGAGCCGCCGAGCAGCTGGTCGGTGAACATACCGACCAGGTCCAGGCCGAAGACCTCCTCGATCTGCGGCACCGTCATCGCCCCGCCGAACCGCGCGGCCGTCTCGATGACCCACATACGGCCGTTTCTGCCCAGCTTGATCTCCGTGTGGGTGCCGCAGTTCTCCAGCCCCAGGGCATCCACGGCGTGCCGGGCGAGGTCCACGATGGTGTGCTGGGCCTCGCTTCCCACGGCGGCCGGGGTGATACCGGCGCGTTCGGTGAAGGGCGCCACCGTCGGCATCCGCCCGCTCAGGCAGACGGGGCGGAACTCTCCGTCGGCGACCACGCCCTCGACGCTGACGTAGTCACCCCAGCCGGGGCCGTCGAACCACTCCTCGGCACATCCGCTGACGATCTCCTCGACGATGAAGTCCTCCGAGGCGCCGGGAACGTGCAGTTCCGCGAATCCGAGCAGCGCGGAATCGGCCATCACCGCGCGCGACCGCTGCCAGGCGGCCGGCGCGTCCGCGGGCCGCTCGATGATCTGGTGTGCGGTCGAGCCGGCGCTCCAGGCCGCCTTTAAAAGAAGTGGGCATGACAACTCGGTGGTCGCGCGCTCCAGTTCGGCCGCGCCGGTGACGGCGCGGAACCGCGGCTGCGGTATGTCGCGGCGCCTCCACGCGGCGCGCATCAGGCGTTTGTCGCGTGCGAGGACGGCGGCGGGCCCGGCGCCCCTCAGCCCGAGTCGCCGGGACGCCTCGGCGACCGCGACCACCGCGTACTCCGAGAAGGTGAGAACGGCGTCCGCCCCCACCTCGCGGGCCCGGGCGGTGATGAGCTCGACCAGGTCGCCACCGTGGAGGTCGAGGGGTGTGACGACCGACGCGCACAGCCTCGCGGCGTCGTGGGCCACGGGTGCGGGCAGTTCACTGAGGGCCAGTAGGTGCACCGCGGACCTCGCGGCCACCCGCGTCAGGGCATGGCCCACCGGAGGGCCGCCCTTGGCATGCACGTACAGCACCTTGCTCACGGAACTCCAACTCCTTTGTGTCATCGACCACTGGTACGCCGTCTCCCTCAAGCGAACCAGCACCCGCCCGCGTGGGAGGCGCCGGGATTCCCGGAGCACTCAGGCAAATGCCTGACTGCTGCCGCCGATCCGCGCCGGATGGAGGTGCGGTCGTGCGCTAGCGCCGCCGGCACCACGGCACGCAGCGTCTGCCCCGCTCGCATGCCCCATCCCTTACGGGATACGCATGAGGTATCACCCAAAGTGATGTGGTGCAGGGTTGAAGGAGTTGGACGTGGACGAAGCTGATTTCAAGGCGTTGCTCGCGCCTCTCGCGGTGTCGTGGTGGGAAGCCGACAGCGGGCTGAGCGTGGTCGACAGCGGGGGCGCCGCGTTCGACGACCGGCGCGCCACCCGCCGGTTCCTCGAGGCCCTCCACGCGGACGGCGTCGGCCCGTCCAGCTGCGGCCCCTACCGCACGTGTTTCGAGGGCAGAACCTTCCACGTCCACTGGCCGGAACCCGGCGGCGGGCCGGGACGGCACGGCAGCAGGGGAGTGGCGATCGAGGTGGCCGACCGGCCGGACGACGACCCGTACGCCACGTTCGCCGACCTCGCCCCGGCCGCGGCGTTCGTGCGCGACGCCACGGGCCGATACCTGTGGGCCAACCACGCCTATGCCCATCTGTACGGCACCACGCGCGACGCCGTGATCGGCCGTCACCTCGCCGACGTCGACGAAGCCGGTGACATCACCCGGTTCCTCGCCCTCGACCAAGAGGTCCTGACGCGCGGCCGGCCGGTACGGCACACCCTCACCTACCGGCGCGTCGACGGTTTACCGGGCCGTGCGGCGGGCTACCGCTTCCCCGTCCGCTGGGGCGCGGCCCGCTGTGTCGCGGGCATCTACGTCGACGTCACCGACTACACCCGGGTGCTGGACCAACGACACCGGGCCGAGGCCGACTTACAGGCCCTGCGCGACCGCAGCGGACTGCTCTGCGTCCGCCTGACCCCGGACGGCCGGGTCAGCGAGGCCGGCACCGCGGTCGCCGATGTCCTGCGCATCCGGCTCTCCGACCTGCTGGGCCTGCCGGCCGACGCCTTGCTCGCCAGGACACCCGAACGAACCGCCCTGCACCGGATCTGGGACGACCTGATCAGCGGCCGGCGCCGAAGCGCCCGCGCCTGTGCCGTACTCGTCGACCGGGACGGCTGGCGGCGCCGGGCCCGAATCCATCTGAGCGCCGTGGGCGGTACGACACCCGGTGTGTCCGGTGTATGGGCCGTCGGCACTCACCTCGGCCTGCGCCATCAGGCCCGGCCGGACCTGACGGCCGCCCAGGTCCGCATACTCGCCCTGCTGGCGGCCGGGCACAGCAACGCGGACATCGCAGGGACACTGCGCCTGTCCCGGCAGACGCTGGACTACCACCTGAGCCGCCTGCGCGCCCTGCTCGACGCCGCCACCCGCCCGGCGCTGGTCGCCCGAGCCTACGTGCTCGGCATCCTCTCCTCACAGACCTGGCCGCCCCGCTCCTCGGCGGCGGCGAACCCCGCAAGCCCGGTCTGAACTCGGTGACCGCCGCGCGGACGAAGCGCTCGCGCCTCCCGCCTGCGCTCAACCGGGACATGGCAGGGGGCCGGTGATCAACGGCCGGCCTTGTCCGGGGCCGGGACTTCGGCCGGCGCGTTCTCCGGGCGCGGCCGACGCGGGATGCCCAGGCCGCACAGCGCGCCGCCCAGGACCACCGCGACGCCGACCCACACCGCGGGGTGCAGCCCGTCGATGAACTGCTGCGGGCCCTGCGTGCTGCCGTGCGCCACGAACACCGTGCTGAGTACGGCGATGCCGAGCGCGCCGCCGATCTCCCGGACCGTGGTGTTGGCGCCGGACGCCTTGCCGGCGTGCTCGCGGCTCACCGAGGCCAGGACGACCGCGGCGGTGGGAGCGAACACGAAACCCATCCCGATGCCGGCCACGATCATCGGGCCGACCAGGGCGGAGTACGGTGTGTCGGTGTCCGCGACCAGGTTGATCCAGCCGAGGCCCACGCCCTGCAGGAAGAGGCCGAGGGCCATGAGGCGGCCGCCGCCCACCTTGTCGGTGAGGACGCCCGCGACGGGGGCCACGAACATCGGCATCAGGGTCCAGGCCAGCGTGCGCACCCCGGCCTCCAGCGGCGTGCGCGGGGGCACGATCTGCAGGTACTGGGCCAGGAGGAACAGGGAGCCGAAGACCCCGAAGTGCATGGCCGCGGAGACGATGTTGGTGAGGGTGAAGGCACGGACGCGGTAGAAGGACAGCGGCAGCATCGGCTCGGAGACCCGGGACTCCCAGAGGACGAACGCGGCGAGGAGTATCGCGCCGCCGACGAACGCGCCCAGCACCTTCGACGACGTCCAGCCGTCCGTGTCGCCGTGCACGATGCCCCGGACGACCGCGCACAGCCCGGCGGCGGCCAGCAGCATGCCGACCAGGTCCAGACGGACGCCGGGCAGTGAACTCTCGCGCAACGTCAGGAGGATGAGCGGCAGCGCCACGACACCCACCGGCACGTTGATCCAGAAGATCCACCGCCAGTCCAGTCCGTCGACCACCGCACCGCCCACCACCGGGCCCATCGCGACGGCCAGTCCGCTGACTCCCGACCACAGGCCCAGGGCGAGCCCGCGCAGCCGGTCCGGCACCGCCTGGGCCAGCAGGGTCAGCGAGAGGGGCATCACGGCCGCGGCACCGAAGCCCTGGACCGTACGGAACATGATCAGCTGGGCGCTCGTGTCGGCCAGCCCGCAGCCCGCGGAGGCCAGCGTGAAGATCGCGATGCCGAGCAGGAACACACGGCGCCGGCCGAACCGGTCACCGAGCGCCGCGCCTGTCATCAGCAGGCAGGCGAAGCTCAGGACATAGGCGTTGACGAACCACTGCAACTGCTGCGTGGTCGCCTTGAGGTCCACGGCCAGGGTGTGCAGGGCCGTCGAGACGACGAGGTTGTCGAGCGCGACCATGAACATGGGCACGCTGCACGCGACGATGGCGAGCCACAGCGGCACCCGCCGGCCCGGCCCTGCCGGGGCGGGGGCGACCGGGTCGTCCAGGACCGGGTTTTCTTCGGACAGCGTCATGGCGGGGGAGTCTCCTCGGCGAAGTGCTGGGGGTGTCCAGGAAGAGCGGGTGCGCAGGTCAGGCGGCGCCCTGGTCGGCGTCCGCGCGCTCCTGCCCGGCGAGGCGGCGGCGGGCGTCCGACCAGTCGATCGGGAGGTGGGAGGCGGGCACCTGCCAGAACGTGAAGACCGAGTGGCTCATGGTGGACCGCAGGCCGTTCATGATCGCGCGGTGCGGTTCGGTGCGCGCGTAGGTGTACAGGGCCTGCCGGTCCTCCCATGCCGACAGGGTCCAGAACGTGCGCCCCAGCGGTTCGGCGACCAGTGAGGCGCCAAACGCGCCGGGCGCGCCGGTGACCTGCCTCCACGCGGTGAGCGAGCGCAGGAAGAAGCGCGGTACGTCGGTGAGGGAGCGGACCTCCAGGCGGGACGCCATGACGAACGCCTCGGCGCCCGGCGCGGGCTTGTTGACGGTGGTCCAACGCAGGGTGGGCATGGCTGCCGCCTTCTCGGGTCGGAGGCAGGGCGAGGGAGAGGGCCCCAAATTGGATACCTCTACTATCTATGTTAGACAGTAGGGGTATCCAGTTTCCAGAGCGGGGGCGAACCGATGCGCATCTCCGAACTGAGCCGCCGCAGTGGCGTCTCCGTCACGACGATCAAGTACTACCTCCGTGAGGGCCTGCTCCCGCCCGGGCGGCAGACGGCGGCGACCCAGGCCGAGTACGACGACCACCATCTGCGCCGGCTCCGCCTGATCCGCGCGCTGACCGGCGTCCGCGGGCTGTCCGTGAGCACCGCCCGGGAGCTGCTGGACGCCCTCGCCGAGCACACTGGCGACACCCACCGCACGCTGGGCCTCGCCCTGGGCGCCATCCGGCTCGCCGAGGAACCCGCCGCGCAGGCTCCGGAGGCCGCCGAAGTCGACTCGCTCGTCGAGGAGCTGGGCTGGGACGTGCACGAGAAGGCCCCCGCGCGCGCCACGCTCGCCGAGACCCTGGCCTCGCTGCGCGCGCTCGGAGTCCCGCTGGACCATCGCGCACTGCTGCCCTACGCACGGCTCGCGGAGCGCACCGCGGTCCTCGACCTCGACCAACTGGACGGTATCGACGACCCGTTGGAGCTGGCCGAGCGCGCGCTGCTGCTGACCGTGCTCCTCGAGCCCGCGCTGATGGCGCTGCGGCGCATGGCCCAGGAGAACGAGTCGGCACGGCGTCACGCGGGCGCCGACGGCTGACGCGCGCCGTCAGCCGTGCAGCTCTCGCAGCAGCTGCGCCGCGGCCTCCCGCCCCGAGGAGAACGCGGCCTCGTGGGAGCCGAATGTGCGGATGACCGAGTCCTCACGGATGTCCAGCGGACAGTCGAGCGTGACGAAGTAGTCGGTCTGCGACTCGAAGCCGTGGAGCTTGTTCATGTAGTACGCCACACACGTGCGCGGCCGCCCGTCCACCATCACCTTGCCGTAGTTCCACGCCTCCCCGCGGACCGCATCGAACCCTCAGCGGCCTCCTGGGCCGCAGGCGGTGAGCAGGGCGTGTACGGCGGTGCGCACCTGGGCGGCGACCGCATCGGGCGTGGACGCGTCGAGCTTCCCGTCGAGGTGCAGGAACGCCAGGCCGTGGACGAGGGCCCAGACGGCGGTCGCCAGGGCGTGGGGGCCGGTGGCGTCGGGGAAGGCGTTCCGGACCAGAGCGGTGACGTACTCGGTGACGGCGGCGGTGGCGTCGGCGCGGTCGTCGCTTTCGGGGTCGCAGGGTTCCGCGAACATCACCCGGAACAGTGCCGGGTGTTCGAGAGCGAACCTGACGTAGGCGAGGGCGACGACGGCGAGGTCGTCGGGCGCGGCGGGTGAGGGGTGCGCAGCGGTCAGGTGCCCGGCGAGTTCGCGGTAGCCCTCCGTGGCGACCGCCGAGACGAGCGCGTCCCGGTCGGCGTAGTGGCGGTAGGGAGCCGTGGGGGAGACACCGGCGCGTCGTGCCACCGCCCGGAGCGAGAGTCCACCACTGCCGCTCTCCTCCAGCAGCTCCCGCGCGGCGCGCAGGCACGCGGCCCGAAGGTCGCCGTGATGGTACGGGCCACTGGACTTGGGCATGGGGCACCTCGAAAGTTGACGCTGCTTACATTGTCGCCCTAATGTGAGCGGTGTACACATTGTATCGGTGGAAGGGAGGTCCCGGGGTGTCGACAGAGCTGTTCTCGCCGCTGTTGCTTCGGTCCGGGTCGGTGTTGGGCAACCGGATCGCGAAGGCGGCCATGGAGGAAGGTATGGCCGGGGCCGGTCAGGCGCCGGACGAGCGGCTGTGGTCCCTGTACCGGCGCTGGGGTTCGGGCGGAGCCGGCCTGCTGATCACCGGCAACGTCATGGTGCACGCCGAGGCGCTCACCGGCCCGGGAGGCATCGTCCTCGACGCCGCCGCACCGCTGGAGCCGTTCGTCGCATGGGCGAAGGCCGGCAAGGCCGGCGGCGCTGCGATGTGGATGCAGATCAACCACCCCGGCCGCCAGGTGCAGGCCGGCATGCCCGGCGTGGTGTGGGGGCCGTCCGCGGTCGGCGTGGATCTGGGCAGGCACAGCAGCCGGTTCGGCCGCCCGACCGCCATGACGCCGGAGCAGATCAAGGCCACCGTGGAGCGGTTCGCGGTGACCGCGGCGCGCGCCGAGGAGGCGGGCTTCGACGGGGTGGAGATCCACGCCGCACACGGCTACCTGCTGTCGCAGTTCCTGTCCCCGCTCGTCAACAGACGCACCGACGAGTGGGGCGGCTCCCTCGCGAACCGGGCCCGGATGCTGCTCGATGTCGTACGGGCGGTGCGCGCCGCGGTGTCCGCGTCGTTCGCGGTCGCGGTGAAGCTCAACTCCGCCGACTTCCAGCGCGGCGGGTTCGACGTCGACGACGCCCGGCAGGTGATCGCGATGCTCGAACCGCTCGGCGTCGACCTGGTCGAGCTGTCCGGCGGCAGCTACGAGAGCCTGGCGATGTCCGGCCGCCCCGCGGACACGCGCACCCAGGCCCGCGAGGCCTACTTCCTCGACATGGCGACGGAGCTGGTCGCCACCAGCCCGGTCCCGCTCATGCTGACCGGTGGCATCACACGGCGGGAGACCGCCGAGCGGGTGTTCGCGGGCGGGGTCGCGCTTGTCGGCATCGGCACGGCGCTGGCCGCCACGCCGGACCTTCCCGATCGCTGGCGGCAGGGCCGGGAGGCCGACGGACGGCTGCGACCGGTGACCTGGCCGGACAAGCTCCTCGCCTCGGCAGCCGGCATGGCGCTGGTCCGCCACCAGATGCGCCGGATGGCCCGCGGAGCGGAACCCGCGCTGGGCACCCGCCCGGTGGTCGCGCTGATCTCCGACCACCTGGTACGGCGGCGTGCGCTGCGCCGCTACCGCTCGTGGCTGCCCGCGTCCGTCCCGAGCTGACCGGTGAGGGCGGCGGATCAGCTGCTGCGCTTGCTCGCCACGGCTGCTCCGTGGTGCCGGCGCGGACCGAGCCCGGGTCAGACGGCCAGGCGGCGGACCGCGACCACGGCCGCGTCGTCGTTCAGATGGCCGTGGACGTGGGCCAGCAGGTCGTCCCGCAGAAGGCGCAGCAGCTCCTCGGGGTCTTCCTTGGCCCACTCGGGCACCCGTTCGGTGAAGGGGTAGAAGACACCCTCGGCATCGCGTGCCTCGATGACGCCGTCCGTGTAGAGGAGCAACAGGTCACCGACCTCGAACGGGAAGGTCTGCACGTCGTACCCGGCAACGCCCAGGAGCCCGCCGAATCCGATCGGAAGGTGGTTCGCCTCGGCCGCGAGCGTCGTGGTGGTGCGATTCCCGTGCAGCACGAGCGGTGGCGGGTGGCCACAGGTGATGAGGTGGACCACCGCGTCGTGGTCGGGGATGTCGAGCAGCGTGGCGGTGGCGAAGTCCTCGTTCGCATCCTGCTCCGCCTCCTCCCGCCACTGGTTCGTGTCCCAGCGGAACGCCGCGTCCAGGTGGACGGCGAGGCGCGGCAGCGTGGCCTGCCGATGGGCGGCCGCACGGAAGGCGCCCAGCAGCAGGGCCGCGTTGTTGATCGCGGCCAGGCCGTTGCCGCGTACGTCGCCGATGAGGAGCCGGGTGCTGTGGTGGGCGGTCCGCGCTGCCGCGTACAGGTCTCCGCCCAGGTCGGCCTCCTCCTCGGCCGGGAGGTACAGGCCGCCGATCCGCAGCGGGCCACTGCGTCCCGGCAGCGGCTGAAGCAGAACGCTCTGCGCGGCTTCGGCCACCGACCGCACCCGGTGCAACTGCCGCTCGCGCCGGCTCCGCACCACGCAGAAGGCGACACAGAGGATGGAGACGAGGACCAGGGCGGCGATCTGGGCCTCGACGTTGGCCGTGGACAGGACTCCCCGGAGCGCTCCGATCAGCACCTGCGCCGTGACCGCGAGAGCCCCCATCAGCGCCGTCGTGCGGGCGCCGGCGAGCGCTACCGTGATCGCCGGAGCCGCCACCAGCAGCGGACCCAGGTGGATGTGCGACGGGGACAGCACATCGGCCACACAGACCGCGACGATCAGCCCGAGCGGGATCACCATCAGCGCGGGCGCATGTCCCGGTCGCCAGGCAGGCCGGAACTCCATCCACGGTCGAAGGGCCATGCCACAAGCCTGCACCTACGCCCTGCTGAGGGCGCGCGAAGCTCCGGCACGCGGGCGTGGCCCGGGACGGCTACGACAGCGTGGCCGCATCGAGACCCCGGGCCGCACTCGGCGCGCTGATGTGGGGTAGCAGTCCGGGATGCCTCGGTCACTTTCGGTCGTCCTGGGCCCCCGGCCCTCGACCGCAGGCTGCGATACGCTGCGCTATGGGCGTCCGTGCCCGTCGGTCCCTCGCGGCCAACGGCGGCCAGGGTCCGTTCTCCCGGAGGCCGGTTTCTCATGGACCTCAACACCATCACCGAAGTGGTCCGCCAACCGTCCGAGCGGCCAGGCGTGGACTGGCACGAGGGCGACGCATGGCTCGCGGGCGGAACATGGCTCTATTCCACGGACCAGCCGGAGCTGCGACGGCTGATCGACCTGACGGCGCTGCGTTGGGAGCCCCTTGTCCCGACGGACGAGGGCCTGGAGATCGGCGCCACGTGCACCATTCGTGACCTGTACGCCTTCCCCTGGCCGGTGGCCTGGACCGCCGGGATCCTCCTGCGGAAAAGCTGTGAGGCATTCCTGTCCTCGTTCAAGGTCTGGAGCGCGGCGACCGTCGGCGGAAACATCTGCATGTCCCTGCCCGCCGGCCCGATGATCACATTGACGGTCGCGCTGGAGGCGCAGTACGAACTCTGGGCGTCCGACGGCTCCGTGCGCTTCGTCGACGCCCTCGACTTCGTCACGGGCGACCACCGCAACGTCCTCGCCCCCGGGGAGCTCCTTCGGCGCGTCACCATTCCGGAGCACGCGCTGCGCAAACGCACCGCGCACCGTCGCTTCGCGCTGACCCGGCTCGGTCGTTCGACGGTGTTCCTCGTCGGCACGCAACGGCTGGGGGCGAGTGACCTGTTGCTCACGGTCACCGCCGGCACCACGCGGCCGGTCCGCATCGCCTTCGACTGCGTGCCCGATGTGCGAACCCTGCGGCAGAGCCTCGACGCCGTCCCGGCCGGCGTCTGGTTCGCCGATCCCAACGGGACCCCCGATCACCGTCGGCATCTGACGCGGTACTTCGCCGAGGAGATCTGCCGCGAACTCACGGCCGGGGACCTGGCATGAGCTACGTCGTCAACGGCAGGGAATTCGACCGGGAACCAGCCCCCGGCCAGTGCCTGCGCACCTTCCTGCGCGAACTCGGCCACTTCGGCGTCAAGAAGGGGTGCGACGCGGGCGACTGCGGCGCCTGCACGGTGTGGCTGGACGGCACACCGGTACACAGCTGCATCACCCCCGCCTTCCGGGCGGACGGCCATGAGGTGACCACGATCGAGGGCCTTGGACGGCCAGGCGCCCTGCATCCCGTGCAGCGGCAGTTCGAGGACGCTCCGGGATTCCAGTGCGGTTTCTGCACCGCAGGGATGATCATGACGTCGTCGGCCTTCACCGAGGAGCAGAAGGCGGACCTGCCACGGGCGTTGAAGGGCAACCTCTGCCGCTGCACCGGATACCGGGCGATCGAGGACGCCGTGCAGGGCGTCAGCGCGGTGGAGACGGCGGCACCGGGCAGGGCCGTCGGAACGAGCGTGGGCGCGCCCGCGGGCCATGACGTGGTGACGGGGCACGCCGAGTTCACCATGGACACGCATATCGACGGCATGCTGCACCTCAAGGTGCTGCACTCTCCCCACGCACACGCCCGGATCCTCTCGATCGACAAGAGCGCCGCCCTCGCGGTGCCCGGCGTGCACCGGGTCTACACCTGGCAGGACGTACCCCGCAGGCGCTTCACCACGGCGATCCACACCGACCACCTGGTCGACCCGGACGACACCTACATCCTCGACGACACGGTCCGCTTCGCCGGCCAGCGCGTCGCCGCGGTCCTGGCCGACACGGCCGGGGCGGCCGAGGAGGGCTGCCGCCTGCTCGCGGTCGAGTACGAGGTGCTGCCGGCGGTGTTCGACCCCGAGGTGGCGATGGCCGACGGCGCACCCCAGCTGCACGGCTCCGGCGATCCGTTCGTCCGCGACCCCGCCCACAACATCCTGCTCGAACTCCACACGCACATCGGCGACGTCGACGCGGGATTCGCCGCGGCCGACGTGATCCACGAAGGCACGTACTTCTCACCGCGGGTGCAGCACGCGCATCTGGAGACTCACGGATCGATCGCCTGGATGGAGGCCGGCCGGCTGAACGTCCGCACCAGTTCGCAGTCACCGTCGATCGCGAAGGTCAAACTGGAGTACCTGTTCGCTCTGCGCCCGGACCAGGTGAGGGTGTTCTGCAAGCGTGTCGGCGGTGGATTCGGCGGCAAGCAGGAGGTGATCGCGGAGGACCTGGTCGCGCTCGCCACCCTGGACACCGGGCGGCCCACCTGTCTCGAGTACACCCGCGAGGAGGAGTTCACCACGGCCTCGCCGCGGCATCCGATGACCCTGACGGTCAAGCTCGGCGCGAAGGCCGACGGAACGCTCACCGCCTTCCAGGTGCGCAACGTGTCGAACACCGGCGCCTACGGCAACCACGGCGGCGAAACGCTGTACGCGGGCGGAGCCGCCGTGATGATCTACCGCTGCCCGCACAAGAAGTACGACGCGTACTCCGTCTACACCAACACCGTGCCGAGCGGGGCACTGCGCGGATACGGGATGACGCAGCCGGCGTTCGCCGTGGAGTCGGCGATGGACGAACTGGCCCGTGCCCTGGACATCGACCCGCTGGAACTGCGCCGGCGCAACATCGTGCGGCCGGGTGAGCCCCTGGTCGCGCTGCACGACGGCCCCGACGACGTGATCTTCACCGAGGACGGACTCGCCAGGTGCATCGACCTGGTGGGCGACGCCCTGGCCCGTACGGCCGACCAGCCGCCCCCCGGCCCCGAGTGGCTCGTCGGAGCCGGCGTGGCGAGTTCCCTGCACGAGACCGCGCCCCCGACGGAACACATCTCCGAGGCCTGGGTCACGCTGGGCGACGATCTCATCTACGAACTGGCCGTCGGGACGCCCGAGTTCGGGGAGGGAACCTCCACGGCCCATGTCCAGATCGCGGCCAACCAGCTGGGCACGACGCCGTCGCGGATCCGTCTGGTGCAGTCCGACACCGACCGCACGGGATTCGACACGGGCGCCTTCGCGAGCGCGGGCCTCTTCGTGGCGGGCAACGCGGTCCTGCGGGCGGCGGGCGCCGTGCGGGACCGCATCCTGCACTTCGCCGCCGCGCACACGGGCGTCCATGTCGTGATGTGCACGATGGACGACGACGGTGTCGTCTGCGGGGACCGGCGGGTGACGCTCGCCGAACTCGTCGCGCTGGCCCGGACGCGGGGAATCCGTTTCACCGCCGCACGCAAGGCCTACGGCTCGCCCCGGAGCGTCACCTCCAACACACAGGGGTTCCGGGTCGCCGTGCACCGCGTGACGGGGGAGATACGGATCCTGTACAGCGTGCAGGCGGCGGACGCCGGAGTGATCATCAACCCGGCGCAGGTCCGGGGACAGGTGGAGGGCGGTGTCGCCCAGGGAATCGGCTTCGCCCTGACCGAGAACCATCACGTCGACGACAACGGCGTGATGGTCAACCCGGACTTCCGGAACTACCGCATTCCCACCTACGCCGACATTCCCCGTACCGAGGTGCTCCTGGTGCGCTCGGCCGATTCGGTGGGGCCCATGCGGGCGAAGGGCATGGCCGAGTGCTGCATCAACCCGGTGGCCCCCGCGCTCGCGAACGCGCTGCACGACGCCACGGGCGTCCGCTACCGTTCGCTGCCGCTGACTCCGGAACGCATTTACGGCCGGCTCCCCGCGGAGCGGCCGGTGGCGGCAGGCTGAGCCACCATGAACACCGCAAAGAACGCAGCCGCCGCAGCGACGGCGATCATCGGCCAGAAGGTCCTGCCCGGGATGGAGCGCGAGTTCGAGTCGTGGCAGGAGGACCTCAACGCGGCGGCGGCCCACTACCCCGGTTTCCTCGGCGCCGAGATCTCCCCGCCGACACCGCTGCAACCGGACTGGGTCGTCGTGTACCGGTTCGACTCGGTGGCGCATCTGCAGGCATGGATCAACAGCGCGACCAGACAGACGTATCTCGACGCCGGTGCCAGGTACTTCGACGGTCCGGCGACCCAGCAGGTGGTCAGCAGCGACACCCAGGCACTGGATCCGCTGGTCACCGTGGTGGTCACGCACCGGGTCCTCCCGAACCAGGTCGACGACTTCCTCGCCTGGCAGCACCGCATGGTCCAGGAGGAGAGCAAGTTCGAGGGGTTTCGCGGGACCGAGCTCTTCCGCCCCGTCGAGGGGCTCCAGGAGGAATGGACCACGCTGTACCGCTACGACAGCGCCGAGCACCTCGACGCCTGGCTGACGTCGCCCCAGCGCCGGCGGATCCTGGCCGAGGGCGAGAGGTTCAGCGACTTCACACTGCACACGATCGACAACTCGTTCGGCAGCTGGTTCGCCTTCGAGGGCAACGGGAAGGAGGCACCGCAGCCGCCCTCCGGGACCAGGACCTCCCTCGCCGTCTGGGTCGGTCTGTACCCGACCGTCGTGCTGCTGACCCTCGCTCTGTCCCCGCTGCACATGCCGCTCTGGATCGGCCTGCTCGTGGGCAACCTGCTGTCGAGTTTCATCATGAGCTTCCTGACCATGCCCTACTACGTGAACCCGCTGCTCGGCCGGTGGCTGCGGCCGTCGCCGGACCGAGCGCGAGGGGCCGATCTCCGTGGCCTCGGTGTCGTCGCGGTGGCGATGGCCTTCTGGGCCGTCGTGTTCTACCTCGTCACGGTCCGGTTGTGGACACTGCCCTGACCGGCGACCGCCGCCGTGTACGGGTCCGCGGCACGGGAAGGTCATCTTGGCGCAAGTGGTGGATCCGGTGATGTGGTCGTAGCGTCGAAAGAGTCCGGATTCGGTAGGGCAACCAGGAGCCGGCATGAGGAAGCACACGTTCAACGCCGTGGGGATCATCTGTGCCGCAGCTGGGCTCGTCGCGTCGATGGGAACCGCCTCTGCGGCCCCCTCGACGCCGTCGGTGACGGCCTCGGCCCCGGACACGGTGCGCCGTCAGGTCGCAGGCCCTGTGCTCGTCGACTGCTTCGGCCACGCACAGGTACGCCCCGGGGACTTCATTCTTGCCTGCGGTGACGGCAACAGTCGCCTTCTGGGACTCCGCTGGACGCAGTGGGGCACCAACTCGGCGACCGCAGAGGGGATCAACGCGGTCAACGACTGCAAGCCCTACTGCGCAGTGGGCCGGTTCCGCCAATACCCGGTCGTCGTACGGCTCGACCGTCCCGGGTCGTGGACGAAACATCCCCAACTGCAACGCTACTCAAGGATCACCCTCACGTACCAGGGCAGTCGGCCACGCGGATTCCCTCTCGTCGTGACCTATCCGCTGTGGGCCGGACCTCAGGTGGGGGAGACCGCATAGCTGCCGGGTCGGCGTGCAGACCCCCGCGACGAGTGTCCCGCCTCGGGGTCTTGGACGTCGGATGGGACCTGAGCAGCGGCGCCGGGGCAACCGACGGTGAAGGCGTGAAGGTACTGGCGAGCGCGAGCGCGGTAGTCGCCAGAAACAGCATCATTTGTTTCGCGGCTTTCATGCTTCCCTCCGTCTGGCCGGTGCGCGGGTGCGCCGGCCCCAGGTCTAGCCGACGGGGGTTGTCCGGCGCCGGGACGCGGACGCCGGACATCAACAGAGGGTTTCCCATGACTCCGGACTCGTCCGGTGCCCTTTCGTCACCGAGGCGGAACGGGGCTGAATCCCTTCGACCGCGCCGGTTCGGCATCAGTGGTGGCCGGTGACCGGGCGGCGGTCGTAGCACACGGAGTCAGGGTCCGCGCTCGCGGCCTGCCGGCCCTTGATCTCCACTCGCGCGCCGGGCTCGATGGCGTCGTACACCCATTTCCCGGCCTCGGGCGCCAGGGCGATGGAGCCGGGGCCGGCGTCGTCGCCGATGCTGTTGAGACCGGCGGAGGGGTCCAGGGCCCACACCAGCAGCCGCTCGTGGTGACGGCGGTCGGTGAAGGTGACGGCCCACCGCCTGACGTCCACATGCTTGCTCAACTTGCTGTACAAGCTGGGGGGCATGGTCAGGGTGGGGTACTTGGCGGTGACCGTGACCGCCGTCTCGCCGATCGGGCAGTTGTCCTGCACCCCGCTGATGGGGAACCTCCTGCCCTTCATGGTCAGAGTGTGGGCGTCCAGGTCGACCGTCACCCGCTGGACGGTCGCCGGGGCCCGGGCCGGTGCGGGAGTGTGGGGCAACGACGCCGCAGGGGGTGCGGCCGACCCGGCGTCGGAGCCGAAGCCGCCGGAGGTGACAGCGGTGAGGACCGCCGCCGCCAGCGCGCCGGTGGAGAGCACCACGCGCCGGCCGCGGCGGCGTTGCGCCCGGCTCCTCGCCTGGGCTCCCGTGGCCGGTGCCGTGCCCTGCGCGGCCAGGCCACGGAGCCGGGCCGACAGATCCGCCTCGGTCAGCGGATGCGGTGGCAGCTGGTCAGACACAGGCTTCCTCCGTGGAGTGGACTTCCTCGCTCGCCAGGTGAGCGGCGAGCGCCGAACGGCCGCGTGACAGGCGGGCCTTGATGGTGCCGACGGCCGCACCGGTCTCGGCGGCTATCTGCTCCACGCTCAGATCGCACAGGTGATGCAGCACGATCGCGGTCCGCTGGGCCTCCGGCAGGCGCCGCAGAGCGGCCACCAACGCCACATGGTCCGGACTCGGTTCGGGCGCCGGCCGCGGCACGGACTCGCGCCGGACCAGCTCCCACCAGCGGCGCGCCCGCCGCCAGCGGCTCATCGCCAGACGGTGTGCCACCGTGCGGATCCACGCCTCGGGACCCCGGTCGCCGCTCAGGACGGACGAACGCCGCTCCCAGGCCCGCGCGAACGCCTCCTGGACCACGTCCTGGGCTTCGGCGTAGTCACCCGTCAGGGCGTACAGCTGGCCGACCAACCGCGGGCAGGCAGCCGCGTAGAAGAGGTCGAACTCGTCCTCGGTCACCTTGTCGTGCTCTCTTCTTACGGCGCGTGGCGCGTGGCGCGGGCTCGTGCGGGCTACCGCCGGTGCGATGGGGGTCATGCGGTCGTGGTGGCGCCGGCCTCGCTGTGCGCGAGCCACTGCTTCCACGTGAGGTTCCAGTCGCCGTAGCCGTTGCCGGCGGCGACGGTGTCCTTGTCCGCCCCGGTGACCGTGACGACGTCGCCGACCCGTACCTGGTCGTAGAAGCGCTGGGCGGTGCCGTCGGAGGCAAGGCCGACGCACCCGTGGGTGACGTTGCGGTGTCCGGCCTCGGTGTCGGCCCGCGGGTTCTGGTGCACGTACGTCCCCGACGCCGTCAGGTGCACGGCCCAGAAGTAGTCGCCGCGGTACTTGTTCCCGAGGCCCACGGTGCGGGAGTCCATGAGCACCTTGTGCTGCTTGTCCATGACGACCATGGTCCCGTTCCAGGTGTCCGTCCCCGGTGCCCCGGTGGTGACCGGGATGCGCTGCGCCGTACCGCCGGTGCGGACGGTCATCGTGTGCGTCTTCGCGTCGACCGTGGCGACCAGCGACCGGCCGATGGTGAGGTGCCGGGCACCGTGCGAGCCGAGACGGAGAGTGACTCGGGTGCCGGACTGCCAGTAGGTGGTACTGGGGCGGAAGTCGACACGCTGCCCGTCCAGGAGGCTGGTGTCCTTCACCCAGCTCCACGCCCCCGTCGTGCCCGACGAGGTCTGTACGCGCAGCCAGTTCTCCACTCCCTTGCGCTCGGCAGCGGGAACCGGCCGGGAGAAGGTGACGGATATCGGCATGCCCACACCCACCGTCTGCCCGTCGGATATGTTCACCCGGGCCTCGCCCAGCACCGCGGGCTCCGGCCCCGACGGAACCGGGCGTGCGCCGGACGTCCTGCCCGCGCCGTCCTTGCCCTTGCCCGGTGCCTTGTGGTCCGCCGCGGCGGAGGCCCGGGCGTCAGCGGTCACCCGGGCGCCGGTGCCCGCGTCCGCCGAACAACCGACGGCCGAGAACAGGGCCGTACAGGCCACGACAACAGCGCCGAAACGGCCGGCGGTCCAACCGGCCGAACGGTCCACGAACATGTAATCCCCCTGCGTGAGGTGCGGTATCGCCTCCCATACGCACGGGCTCACAGGCGGGTTGCATCGGGGTGAAACCTTTTTGCCGGGCAGGTCAGACTCGGACCCCGAACATGAACGGGCCGCCGATGGTGTCCATCGACTCGTACCGTACGACCGTGCCGGTGCGAGGGGCGTGGAGGATCTGGCCGTTGCCCGCGTAGAGGCCGACGTGGTGCAGGTCGTTGAAGAAGAAGACCAGATCGCCGACCTGGAGCTGGCTCCGGTTGAGGCGGGTGCCGGTGTTCGCCTGGGCCTCGGAGGTGCGCGGGATGGAGACGCCGGCCTGGGCGTAGGCCCAGGAGGTCATGCCCGAGCAGTCGAAGGAGGACGGGCCGGTGGCGCCGTAGACGTAGGGCTTGCCGAGCTGGCTCTGGGCGGCCGAGAACGCGGCGCCGGCCCGGCCGGAGGCGGAGGTGTCGTCGCCGAGGTCCACGCGCTGGGTGGAGGAGCGGTCGGCGCGCTGCTGCTCGGCGGCGAGTGCGGCCTTCTCCTTGGCGGTCAGGGTGTTGAGCAGCTTCTGCGCCTCGGCGAGCTTGCCCTGGACTTCCTTCTTCTTGTTGCCCAGCTCGGTACGGGTGGAGGCGAGGTCCTCGAGCTTCTCGGTGGCCTCGGCGCGCTCCTGAGCGAGTTCGCGCTGTTTGTACTGAATCTTCTTCAGCGCGTCGACCTGCTGCCGGCTCAACTGGTCGAGCGTGGAGGCCTTGTCGAGGAAGTCGTCCGGGTCGGAGGACAGGAAGAGCTGGACCGAGGCATCCATGCCGCCGGAGCGGTACTGGGCGGTCGCCAGCGAACCCAGGCCGTCGCGCAGCTTGTTCAGCTCCTGCTGACCGCGGGCAACGCTGTCCTGGATGGCGGAGATCTCCTTCTGGAGCTTCTGCTGCTTCTCCTTCGCCCCGTTGTACTTCTCGGTGGCCTGCTCCGCCTCCTCGTAGAGCTTGTCCACCTTGGCCTTGACCTCGTCCTTGCCGGGCTTCTCGCTCGGCGCGGCGCTCGCGGCGTTCGCGCTCAGGGCGACAGCAGCGGCGGCTGCGGTGGTCAGCACGGTCACGCGCGTGCGGCTCGGCTGTTTGGGCCGACGATGGGACGCCACAGGGGCGGGCTCCTTGATCCTCCGGCCGCCTGCCGACACGTCGGCGGGCGGTCCCACCACCGCCACTCCCGCTGAGTGATCACCTGAGGGGGTGGAGCAAGACCTTAATGACTTTCCCACAGCCAGATCAAATGTTTGCATGGAAAACCTCGTGTGCTGTGCGCCGCCTTGCCCGGTGTTCGCTGCCTGCTTGACCCCGCCGAGATCACTCTTATGGGGTATCTACCGGTCATATCGCCATAGTTGAACATGGACGGCACTACGATCCGTAGTGCTGAGCACGTGGTGGCGGATACCCGCACGAGGCAGGCCAGAGGGGGTGCCGGTGGCCGGCGACAGCACCGACGACCGTCGTCATGAAGCGGAAGTCGTCGTCATCGGGGCCGGTCTCTCCGGCGTCGCCGCCGTGATCGCGCTGCGCCGAGCCGGTTTCGACGACGTGGTGGTGCTGGAGAAGTCCGGCCGCCTCGGCGGGACTTGGCGCGACAACACCTACCCCGGATGCGGCTGCGACGTACCGTCGGTCCTGTACGAGTACTCCTTCGCACCCCACGCGTGGAGCCGGGGCTTCGCCGACCGGTCCGAGATCCTCGACTACCTCGACACCACCGCGGCAACACACGGCGCGGACAAGGCGATCCGCTACGACACCGAGGTGCTGAGCGCACGCTGGGACGCGGAAGCGCACCGCTGGAACCTGCACACGGCGTCGGGCACGTCGTACACCGCCCGCGCCGTGATCGTCGCCACCGGGCCCTGGCACCGGCCCCGCCGTCCCGACATCCCCGGTCTCACCACCTTCCCCGGTACGGCCTTCCACTCCGCGCGCTGGAACCACGAAGCCGACCTGACCGGAAAGCGCGTCGCCGTGGTGGGCACCGGTGCGTCCACCGTCCAGTTCCTGCCCGAGATCCAGCCCAGGGCGGCTCATGTCGACGTCTTCCAGAGCACACCGCAGTGGGTGCTTCCGAAGCCTGACTACGCCCTCCGTCCGGGTCTCCACCGCTACTTCGAGCGCCACCCGGCAGCACGCCGCGCCCTACGCGGCCTGCACCACTGGACCCAGGAAGCCATCGGCGTACCCCTGCGGCACCCCCACCTGCTACGGCCCTTGGAAGCCCTGGCCCGCTTCCATCTGCACACCTCGGTACGGGACCGCGCGCTGCGCCGGGCCCTCACTCCTGACTACCGCTTCGGCGGCCGCCGTCTGATCACCTCCAGCACCTACTACGCCGCCCTCACCCGGCCCAACGTGCGCCTGCACCCCACCCGCGTGACCGCCGTGGAGGGCTCCGACGTCATCGGCGCCGACGGCACCCGCACCCGCGCCGACATCATCGTCCTCGCGACCGGATACCACATCGGCGACATCCCGCTGGCCCCCCGCCTCCATGGCACCGACGGCACACTGGCCCAGGCCTGGGCCGACAACCGCCGTGCCTACCTCGGCACCAGCGTCAGCGGATACCCCAACCTCTTCCTGCTCATCGGACCGAATCTGCTCACCGGCACCACCGCCGTCCCCACCGTCCTCGAAGCCCAGCTCCGCTACGTCACCGCCGCCCTCGACCACCTGCGCACCAGCGGGGCATCCGCACTGGACGTCAAGCCCGAGGCCGAGGCAGCCCACCAACGGACCCTGCACGAGGCGCTGAGCAACACCGTCTACAACGCCACCCGCGGCACGGGCTACTACTTCGGCCTCCCGGGCATCAACACCTTCTGCTGGCCCTGGTCGACCACGAGGCTCGTCAAGCGCCTGCACGCCTTCGACCCGGAGCTCTACACCTGGTCACTGCCACTGCCGGCCCAAGCCGGCGCCGCGCGGGAAGGACTGCGATCAGCGGAGGCCGCCAGGGCGGCCCCGAGGGCGCCTTGAGGCCGGTGAAGCGCGCCGGTGACCGATCAGGGTCTCCCCTCGCACGCCTTCGCGCGAACGTCGAGACCGGATTCCGCCACCTCCCACCACCTCACCGCGCCGTGCGCCGGAGTCCGCCCTTGCCCAGAACGTGGCGCGGTGTGCCCGTCGTGGCGTCCCGTCGGCCCCGGAGACGGCGCGGCGCCGCACCAGTACCACATGAGTGTGGCCGAATCGGCCATCTGGCGTCCGTTCGGACACGGCCATACTCAGGGCTGGGCAATCCGCCCCATTCCTACGTCCGGAGGCCACCCATGCCCCAGACCCGTGTGTCCCACACCGCCGTGATCGAAGCCTGGCTGTCGGGCGCCGAGAGTGCGTACGGCCAGTCCAACCCGGCCGGGCCGCTGTACGTCGGCGGCACGGCCGCCGAGGCCGCACTCACCGACCCGAGCGACTCCCTCTACGGCTTCTGTTCCAGCCCGAGCGGTTCGCACGGCAGTTGGTGCTGCTGACACGTCCGCCTCGCCCTTTGACGAGGTTCTACGAGCAGGAGCGCGGGGAACGCGCGAGGCGGCCGCCCCGCCCGGGCTGGTGAATCGATTCCCCGCGCTCCGTCCGGGCGCCTTCGAGGGCGCGACGCGGTGGACGGGAGAGGTGGACGGTGAGCGGTTCGGGGCTGGAGACGCGGGACCAGGCGGAATGGTTCACCCAACCCGTACGGGGCATCGCACGGCCCTGGCAGGACGACCTGGCCCGGCGACTGGCCGACGTGGACGCACTCGGCCGGGACGAACGGAACGTGGTGCTGGAGGCCGGGCACACCGCCCTGCTCAGGTCCCTGCACGCCAAGCTCTCCCGGCTGTTCCTGATCGAGTTGCACGCGCTGCGCCTGACGGCGAGTGGGGTGGGAACAGGGGGTGGCGGGGACGACGCCGACACCGACAGGGAGACGTGGTCCGCCTTCATCGAGCTGGCCGGCGAGCCGGGTTACCTCGACCGGCTGGCCGGCCGGTACCCGAGCCTCGGCCGGCGGATCGCCACCGTGGCTGGGCTGTCGGTGGCGGCGACGGCGGCGTTCGCGGCCCGGCTCGCCGCGGACCGTTCGTCGCTGGCGCCGCTGCTGGGCCGACCGCCGGGGAAGCTGCGCGCCGTCAGCTTCGGTGCGGGTGACAGCCACCGGGGCGGACTGACCGTCAGCCGGGTCGACCTCGCGGGCGGAAGCGTCATGTACAAGCCCCGGCCGTCCGGCATCGACGTGGCACTGGGCGCCCTGCTGGAGGAGCTGTTCGCGGACCTCCCCGCTGCCCCGGCGGCGCACGAGCGCATCCGTGTGCCGCGAACACTGGCGCGCGAGGGCTACGGCTGGGCCGAGTTCGTCCCCCACCGGTACTGCGTGGACGACACCGAACTCGCCGCGTTCTACCGGGGAGTCGGACACTGGCTGGCCGTCCTCCGGTTCACCGGCGGCACCGACATGCACGCGGAGAACATGATCGCCGCCGGTCCCGTCCCGGTGATCGTGGACGCCGAGACACTCTTCGACGCCCCGGCGCCGTTCCCGCCCAGCGACCGGGGCGACGCGGTGGACGTGGCCGCGGCGGCGATCCGCCGTACGGTGCTGCGGACCGGACTGCTGCCCGTACGCGGCACCGGCTTCGCACTCGGCGGCGTGGACATCTCAGGGGTCGGGGCGCTGCCCGGTCAGCAGCCGCTCATCCCGAACCCGGTGATCGCGGACGGCGGCACCGCGGCGGCCCGCTTCCAGGTGGACCTGGTGGCCATGCCCGCCACCGGCAACCACCCCAGCCCCACACCGGTCCTGAGCACGTACTGGGACCGGATCCTGGCCGGCTTCCGCGAGATGACCGCGCATCTGCACCGGCCCGGCCGGGACCCGTACCGGCTGCTGCACCGCTTCGAGGACACCCGGGCGCGACGCATCCGGCGGCCCACGCAGGCGTACGTCGACATCGGGCGGATGCTGTGGCACCCGGCGTCGTTGCACGACGAGGCGGCAGCCGTCGAGCGGGCCCGGGACATCCTGCGGCGCAACGCCGAGGTGCTGCCCGGCGCGCCCACCGACCGCGCGACCATCGACAGCGAGATCGCGGACCTGCTGGCCGGCGACGTACCGATGTTCGCCTTCGCCGTGGACGCGACCGCCGTACGCGACACGGTCGAGGACTGGCGCACCGCCGACCTCGCACTGGAGGAGGCGGTGATCCAGGACGCCCTGGTGGGTGCCTATCTCAACGAGCGTTCGCTGCCCGCCCGGGTGCAGGCCGCCGCCCGCGACCCGCACGCCCGTGACCGGGAACGGCGCCGACGGGACCTGGCCGCGCAGATGGTACGGCGGCTGTGCGACGGTGCGGTGCGCGGCGCGGACGGTACGGCCACCTGGATCAGCCCCGTCTTCACACCCGCCGGATGGTCCATCAGGGTGCTGCCCGCCGACCTCTACACCGGGCAGGGCGGGGTCGCGCTGACGCTCGCGGAGTACCTGACCGAGGTACGGGCCGGCCGGGCCGACGACGTGCCGGGCGCGGCCGAGACGTTCGAGGGCGCCCTGCGTGTGCTGCTCGCCACAGAGGACCGTACGCCGACGCCGTCGGCCGGGGCGTTCAGCGGTGCCGCCTCCCAGGTGTGGACGTGGCTGGCCCTGCACCGGGTGCTCGGTGAGGACCGGTTCCTGGAGCGGGCCGCCGAGCGCGCCCAGTTGCTCGCCGAGGGCGCTCCGCTGGTCGAGGAGGACATCGAGGTGGACCTCCTCAACGGGGCCGCCGGCGCGATCGTCCCCCTGCTCGGCCTGGCCACCGCGACGGGGCAGGACCGGTGGCTCGGCGCCGCCGCGCACATCGGACGCCGGCTGACCGGGCTGGCCACCCTCGACGCGAGCGGCGCCCGCTGGACGACCCGGCTCAACCCCGAGGGCATCGGCGGCTTCGCCCACGGCGCCACCGGCATCGGCTGGTCGCTGGCCCGGCTCGCCCTCAGCGACGCCGGATCCGAGGCCGAACGCCGCGGCTGGAGGCGCCTGGCTCAGCAGGCCTTCGCCTTCCAGGAGTCCCTCTGGCAGTCCGAGCAGGGCAACTGGCTCGACGTCCGGATCGGCGCCGAGGAGGACTTCTTCACCAGCTGGTGCCACGGCAGCGCGGGGATCGGCATCGGCATGCTCGACCTGCACCGGCGCACGGGCGACCCCCTGCACCTCGACATGGCCCACCGCGCCGCACGCGCCTGCGCCGCCGAGGGCTTCGGCTGGAGCCACACCCTCTGCCACGGCGACCTCGGCCTCTGGGAGTTCCTCACCTGCCTGGGCTTCGGCGACCCGCTGGACCTCGACGCGGAGATCCTCACCGGTCTCGAGCAGCGCGGCCCCGTCGGCGGCCTGGCCCGGGAGGCGTTCTCGCCCAGTCTCATGTCCGGCCTCGCCGGGGTCCTGCACACGCTCCTGCGCATGCATCCTGCGGCGGACCTGCCCAATCCCTTGCTCCTGGACTGAGGCCGGAACAGGAGTCGGGGAGCCCGTGCGGCGCACTGTGGCCCAGAGCCCAAAGGCCTGTGGGTGCCTGCCGGTTCGGAAGGTCACGGTCCGGTTCCGGAGTGGGGCGTGAGTTGCCGCCGGGGTCAGGGGGGTCGATACCGTGGCACAGCGATCATCCGGTGCGCGCCGCACAGGACGGTCGCCGAAAGCACACGAGAAACGGGGAAACCTTGCCATGGCTCACCGGGCCCGCCCTGCTCACACAGTCCGTGCCATGCGCATCGGCGTGCTCGTCGGGGCCGTGTTCTGCGTCGCGGCTTCCTTGACCGGCTGCTCCTCCGCCGACAGCGCTTCAGCGCGCGGGGGCGCCACGCCGGCCGAGAGGCCGTTGCTCACCAAGGCCGAGGCGAACAAGGCGGTGGACGCCTATCAGAAGGTCAACAACGAGGCCAACTCCCAGCGTTCCGCCTCACTCATGGCGAGGGCGGAGGGTGGCGCCGTCCTTGCGATGGACCAGGCGTACCTGACGCAGATCCCCGCCCTCGACAAGAAGGACGTCGCGGACAATCTCGCCCCGTTCGTGTACGTCAACCGCACCTTCTACATCCCGCCCGCCTCCTCGAAGGCCGACTGGTTCCTGGTGCGCACCCAAGGCGCGCAACTCACCCACGGCAAGCCGGGCAAGCTGTGGTCGAAGGACATCAGGTTCCTCGTCTTCAAGCGCTCAGGCGACGGCTGGCGGATGGTCGTCGCCCGCGACTTCGCGGGGGCCGAGTTGGCCAAGGTGCCGCACATCGCCCTCGACAGCGGCGGGCTGATGAAGGTCGCCGACCCCGACGCCAGGATCGGTGGGACGGCGCCCTCGCGGTTGCCGGAACTGGTCACCGATCTGTGGGTGACAGGCGGCAGCGACACCCCGCTCGCCGACACCGCGGCCCGACGCATCGGCAGGTCCTGGCACACCGAGCGGACCGACAACCTGGGCGGGCACGCCTGGGTCGACTTCAAGAGGACCGCCCCCCACCCCGGGGACGTCTTCGCCGCCAAGACCGCTGACGGTGGCGCACTCGTGTTGTCCGACAGCGCCGTCGACGAGACCTTCCTCGCCAAGGACCTGCAGTCCTACATCAACCTCGGCGACACGGACAAGCCGTTCGTCAAGCGCGACCCGGACGCACACATGGACAAGGTCGTCCGCCACTACGCCCAGACGGAGATCGGAGTCATCTCCGCGGGCGGCAAACCAGCCGTCTACTCCATCGGCACCCAGCTGACCAAGGTGGATGCCACTCCGGCAGCCGATGTCTGAGGGACGCCGAGCGGCCTCACAGGGCCATGTCGTCGAACAGCGCGGACATGTCCGGGGCCGAGGTGCGGTCAAGATTCTGTTCGGCCCAGATCACCTTTCCCTGCGCGGCGTAGCGCGTACCCCAGCCGTCCGCGAACTGGGAGACGAGGAACAGGCCGCGTCCTCCCTCGTCGGTGGTGGCCGCCCGCCGAAGCCGAGGCGAGGTGTTGCTGCCGTCCGACACCTCGCACACGAGGGTGCGGCCCAGCAGCATCCTCACGCGCACGGGCGGGGCGCCGTAGCGGACCGCGTTGGTCAGGAGTTCGCTGATGATCAGTTCCGTGGCGAACGCCTGGTCGTCCAGCCCCCAGTCCGCGAGTCGCCGGCCCACCTCGCCGCGGACCGGTGACACGGCCGTCACGTCGAACGGCACGTCCCACGCCGCGACGCAGGACGGGTCGAGCAGCCGCGTCCCGGCCACCAGCAACGCCACGTCGTCGCTGGGCCTCTCGGTCAGCATGGTTTCCACGAGGGTGCCGCAGATCTCCTCAGGTGTCTCGCCCGCTCGGGTGATGGCGGAGCGGAGCATCTCCATGCCCTCGTCGATGTCCCGCGTGCGGTTCTCGACCAGGCCGTCGGTGAACAGCACGAGGCGGCTGTCCTCGGCGAGGTCCAGTTCGCCGGCCTCGAAAGGATGCCCGCCCACCCCCAGGGGTGGAGACAGCGGCAGGTCGGGAAAGGTCACGCCGCCCTCCGGAGACACCACCGCGGGTGCGACGTGCCCGGCGCGGGCGAAGGTGCAGTGCCCCCCGACGGGGTCGTAGACGGCGCAGAGGCAGGTGGCGCCGGTGAGCGGCACACGGTCGCCGTCGGCTTGCTCCGTCTGGGCGTCCAGCCGGGTCACCATCTCGTCGAGGTGCCCGAGCAGTTCGTCCGGGGCCAGGTCCAACGAGGAGAAGTTCAGCACGGCGGTACGCAGCCGTCCCATGGTCACCGCGGCCTGCAGTCCGTGCCCCACGATGTCACCGACGACCAGGGCGACGCGGAAGCCGGGCAGGGGAATGACGTCGAACCAGTCGCCGCCGACGCCGGACTCCGCCGCCAGATAGCGCGTGGCGATCTCCAGCGCGTCCTGCTCCGGAAGGTCCCGGGGCAGCAGGCTGCTCCGCAGTGTCATGGCCATCGCGTGCTCGCGGGCGTACCGGCGCGCGTTGTCGATGGCGACGGCGGCACGCGCCACCAGCTCTTCGGCCACGGCGACGTCCTCCTCCTCGAACCGGGGGGTGTCCGCGGCCCGCCAGAAGTTGGCGATGCCGAGGACCACCCCGCGTGCCCGTACCGGCACGGTGACGAGGGAATGGATGCCGTAGTCCAGCGCCTGCCGAGCGCCCTGAGGGTCCTGGGCCCGCCAGTCCTGGGCGGTGTGCAGGTCCGGCACCAGGACGGCCTTGCCGCGACGGAGTGCCGCCACCATCGGGGTGTCGGCCATCACGAACCGGATCACGTCCCCCACCGGCTGCAGCGGGTGTCCGGTCCGCGCTTCGCTCAGCGCGGTGCGGAGCATACGGTGCACGGCTCCGGTGGGCTCGTCGCCGCGGAGGACGGATTCGAGGAGTTCCACGGTGACGAAGTCGGCCAGGCGGGGGACCGCGACGTCGGAGAGCTCCTTCGCCGTACGGCGCACATCGAGTGTGGTACCGATCCGCATGCCGGCCTCGTACAGGAAGGACAGGCGTCCACGGGCGACCTCGGCCTGGCCGGACAGGGCGGTCAGCTCCGTGGTGTCGCGGAAGGTGGCGACCAGACCGGGCCCCTCGCCGACCGGGGCGGTGAGCCGGGTGTTCACGGCCAGGAGCCGGTCGCCCGCCGGGATCACCGCGTCGGAGGCGGGTTCCCCCGACACCAGCAGCCGCTTCAGTGCGGGTGCCAGGGCCAGGCCCGTCACCGGGCGCTGTTCGGCACCGTCGGGAATGCCCAGCAGCCGGCGTGCCTCGTCGTTGGCGAGCAGGAGCCGCCCGTCGCCGCTGACGATCAGGACTCCCTCGCGCACCGCGTGCAGCACGGCGTCGTGGTGTTCGTACATCCGGGTCATCTCGGCCGGACCGAGTCCACGGGTCTGTCTGCGCAGGCGGCGGCTGACCAGCGCGGTGCCGACGGTCGCCAGCGCGAGCGCAGCGGCTGCCGCCCCGAGCAGCATGGGCAGCTGCTGGTTCAGCACGTGGCCCAGGGTGGCGTACTCGATACCGGCGCTGACCATCCCCACCACACGCCCGCTCGGAACCCTCACGGGTACGACCGCGCGCACGGCGTCGGACGGACGGCCGTGGAACGTCTCGGTGAACGTCTCTCCCGCCGCGGCCCGGCCGACGCCCTGTGCCTTCTTGCCGATCAGGGTGGGATCGGGGTCGGTGAGCCGGATCCCGTTCCTGTCCAGGACGGTGACGAAGTCGACGCCGGAACCCGTTCTCGCCTGCTCCGCCGCCGCCTGGAGCCGTGCCGTCGGATCCGGTGACATGAGTGCCGGTGCGGTGCCGGGCGCGTGTGCGAAGGCTTCCGCCGCGGCCAGCGACCGGTTCTTCGCGTCGCGCTCACCGTCGTACCGCCCCTGCACGACCAGGGCTGCCGCAGCCACCGCGACCAGCACGAGCACCACCAGCGCCTGGAGCAGGAAGACCTGCGCGGCAAGGGTACGTACGCTCATGGAGGACGACATGCGGTGCCTGTCGGGCGGAGCGGACCCCGGCCGACGGTAAGCGCCCCATGACCACCGGGTTCCGGGTGGCGGCGCCGCTCTGGCCCATGGCCTGCGGAAACGTCCGCTCATGTCCCTTTTCTAGCACCGGGCCTGCAAGGTCGGCGACTGCTGCCTTCCCCCAGGGCCGTCAGCGGGGTGAGTCGTGTCGCATCCGGGCGGGCGAGGGTTGCTATGCAACGAGTTGCATAGCAGGATCGGCGTCATGGCGCTCGAACACGCGATCTTGGTGTCGCTCTTGGAGAAGCCGGGGTCCGGCTATGAGCTGGCCCGGCGCTTCGAGCGGTCCATCGGCTACTTCTGGACCGCGACGCACCAGCAGATCTATCGCGTGCTCAAGCGCATGGAGAACGACGGTTGGGTCGACGTCCGGGACGTCCCCCAGCAGGGCCGGCCGGACAAGAAGGAGTACAGCGTCGCCGACCTCGGCCGGGCCGCGCTGTCCTCCTGGCTGCACGACCCGATCGAGCCGGAGAGCGTCCGCCACGACCTGGCCGTGAAGATCCGGGGCGCCGCCTTCGACGACCCGGCCGCCCTGATCCGCGAGGTGGAGCGGCACCGGCAGGCGCACCGGGACCGGCTGGCGCACTATCGCGCGGGACAGGCGCGGGACTTCACCGGGCCCGAGGCGAGCGCGGCCGCTGAACAGGCGCCGCTCGACGCGGAGCGGGAGCTCCAGCACGTCGTCCTGCGCGGCGGCATCGCGTACGAGCGGATGATGATCGACTGGCTGGACGACGTGCTCGCCACCCTGGCCCGGTTCGGCCCGGGCCGCTGACCGCCGCCGCACCCACCGCCGCTCCTTGCGAGCCGGCCGGACCAACCGTCACACCTCCCTCCCGAATCCCCCCGTCCACCAGCCGAAAGGCGTTCTCACCATGGCTGACCAGCTGCTTTTCAACCCCCGCGGTTACGACCCCGCACACTTCGACCCCGAGACGCGCCGCTTGCTGCGTGCCACCGTCGACTGGTTCGAGGAGCGCGGGAAGAGGCGGCTGATCGAGGACTACCGCACCCGCGCATGGCTCGGCGACTTCCTCGCCTTCGCGGCGAAGGAGAACCTGTTCGCCACCTTCCTGACGCCGTCGTCCGCTGCGGGGGAGGGGGAACCGGACAAGCGGTGGGACACCGCCCGGATAGCCGCGCTCAACGAGATCCTGGGCTTCTACGGCCTGGACTACTGGTACGCCTGGCAGGTCACGATCCTCGGCCTCGGTCCCGTCTGGCAGAGCGACAACGCCGCCGCCCGCGCCCGCGCCGCGGAACTCCTCGCCCAGGGAGAGGTGTTCGCGTTCGGCCTGTCCGAGAAGGCCCACGGCGCCGACATCTACTCCACCGACATGCTGCTGGAGCCCGACGGCGACGGTGGCTTCCGGGCCACCGGCTCCAAGTACTACATCGGCAACGGCAACGCCGCAGGACTCGTCTCCGTCTTCGGCCGCCGCACCGACGTCGAGGGCCCCGACGGCTACGTGTTCTTCGCCGCCGACAGCCGCCACCCGGCCTACCACCTGGTCAAGAACGTCGTCGACTCCTCCAAGTTCGTCAGCGAGTTCCGCCTGGAGGACTATCCCGTAGCGGCCGAGGACGTCCTGCACACCGGCCGCGCCGCCTTCGACGCCGCCCTCAACACCGTCAACGTCGGCAAGTTCAACCTGTGCACCGCCTCGATCGGCATCTGCGAGCACGCCATGTACGAGGCCGTCACCCACGCCCACAACCGCGTCCTCTACGGCCGCCCCGTCACCGCCTTCCCGCACGTGCGGCGTGAGTTGACCGACGCGTACGTCAGGCTCGTCGGCATGAAGTCCTTCAGCGACCGCGCTGTCGACTACTTCCGCTCCGCCGGCCCGGACGACCGCCGCTATCTTCTCTTCAACCCGATGACGAAGATGAAGGTGACCACGGAGGGCGAGAAGGTCATCGACCTGATGTGGGACGTCATCGCGGCCAAGGGCTTCGAGAAGGACAACTACTTCGGACAGGCGGCCGTCGAGATCCGCGGTCTGCCGAAGCTCGAGGGCACGGTCCACGTCAACCTGGCGCTGATTCTGAAGTTCATGCGCAGCCACCTCCTCGACCCGGTCCAGTACCCGGTCGTGCCGACCCGCCTCGACGCGGCCGACGACGACTTCCTGTTCCGGCAGGGACCGGCCCGCGGCCTCGGCTCGGTGCGCTTCCACGACTGGCGGCCCGCCTTCGACGCGTACGCGCACCTGCCCAACGTGACCCGCCTGCGCGAACAGGCGGACGCGCTCTGCGCGTTCGTCGCCACGGCCGCTCCCGACGCGGAGCAGAGCCGCGACCTCGATCTCGTCCTCGCGGTCGGGCAGCTCTTCGCCCTCGTCGTGCACGGTCAGCTCGTCCTGGAGCAGGCCGCCCTGACCGGACTCGACGAGGACGTGCTCGACGAACTCTTCGCCGTCCTCGTGCGGGACTTCTCCGCGCACGCCGTCGAACTGCACGGCAAGGACTCGGCGACCGAACAGCAGCAGGAGTGGGCGCTGGCTGCGGTCCGGCGACCGGTCGTCGACGAGGCACGCACGGAGCGGGTCTGGCAGCGGGTCGAGGCGCTGTCCGGTGCGTACGAGATGGCCCCGTAACCCCCCCTCTGCCCAACCGGCCGCAGGCCCGTGTCGCAGTGTGCCGTCAAGCCAGTCGTAGACACGGGCCAGGGCCAGTCGCTGAGCGCCCGCCTGGCAGTGCGCGTCGGCGCCCTCCGTCGCCGTGAACTGCCTCGCAGACCAGCGTGGGGCAGGTGATCCGTTCGGCGAGGCCGTCGCGGAGGTGGCAGAGCGCGTACCTGGTCCCGCAGGGCCTGCCCCGTGAAGCCCCGCACGACGATCTTCCGCTTGGCGGTGTGCTCGGCGCCGGTCATCCGGGCGAGGACCGGCCCGCGCATCACCGGCTCGGCGCGCACCTGCAGCGTTTCGGTGGTGAACGTCTCATGGTCGGTCAGCACCCGCCGCACGTCCCGGTGGCGGGACAGGAGGTGACTGTCGATCGCCGGCTCGTGGTGCACCGGTGCCTGCTCCCGCAGCCGTGCGAAGCAGCGGTACGGATCGGTGGCGAAGTCCTCGGACAGGACGCTGAACCGGGGATTGGCCATGGGCACGCGGAAAGCCTCTCAGGGTGCGAAGAAGGAGCGGAAGCCGGGCCCGCGGGGATCATCGGCGGCCTTGACCGCCGCCCCACGGCGCTGCGGCCCGCGCGCCGAGTTTTGGCACACCCTTTACACGGCGCACGCAACTGTTACCCACACCCTCACTGTCTGACAGGGAGTCGAGCCCGTCAGGGCTGAGGAGCGAGAGAGCGGGGCAGGACGTGGGGCGGCGCAAGAGCGGCATAGGGATCGCACTCGTCACGGGTGCGATGCTGGTGGGCGCGAGTGCATGCGGTGGTGGCAGTGACAAGGCGAGCGGCGACGACGCGAAGGCGTCGGGCAAGCCGGGTGCGAGCGCCTCGCCCTCTCCGACGAAGCCCGCGGGCCCGCCGATGCTGCTGGACACGATCACCCCGCAGACGGGAACCACGGTCGGTGTGGCGATGCCGATCTCGGTGGTCTTCACCAACCCGGTGGCGATGAAGGCCCGGGCCGCGGTGGAGAAGCACATGAAGGTGAGCGCCTCGCAGCCGGTGGTCGGCGCCTGGCACTGGTTCGCCGACGGCAAGCGCGTCGACTGGCGACCGCAGACGTACTGGCCCTCCGGTACGAAGGTGAAGATCGACGCTGACATGAACGGGGTCAGCAACGGCAACGGACGCTACGGCGTGCGCAACTACACGCACAGCTTCACGGTCGGCGACGACGTGCGCGCGGATGTGTCGGTGACCGGTCACACCATGAAGGTGACCCGCAACGGCACGCTGCTGCGCACCCTGTCGATCAATGCGGGCAGCGCCCAGTTTCCGACGTGGAACGGCACGATGGCCGTCATCGACAAGCAGGAGAAGGTCCACATGAACTCCTGCACCGTGGGCATCAGCTGTGACAAGGGCAGCCCCAACTACTACGACCTGACGCTGCCCTGGGACATCCACCTGACCCAGAGCGGCACGTACGTGCACTACTCGACCGGCGACCCCAATCCGGGCAGCGGCAGCGCCCGCGGCTCGCACGGCTGCGTCCACCTGTCCCTGTCGGACGCCAAGTGGTTCTACGGCCAGGTCAAGCAGGGCGACCCCGTCACCATCACCGGCTCCACCCGTGCCAAGGCCCCGGCCGACAACGGCTACGCCGACTTCAACCTGGGATGGGACGAATGGCTCGCCGGCAGCGCGTCCGGGAAGGGGACGACCGCGACCCTGTGATCCGCCGCGGTGGCCGCGCGGTCAGCACATCGATGATGCTGACCGGCGCGGCCACCGTCGTACGCGCCCGCAGGATTGGCCTCCACCGGCGCCCGCCGGCACACGTCCCAAGCGGGGCTCGGTACCCCGTCCGAGTGACTGCGGGGCTTTCCGACCCGGCCTCATCCGCTGTACGCGAGTCTCGTCCCTGCCGGGATTCCTCCTGGCCGGGCGAGGAGGAGCAGTGCTTCGAGCGGGGAGCTTCCGCCGGCAGGCGACCGTGGTCCGGCCCGGCACTTCACTCGCCGGGCCGGACCACCGATCAGAAGTCCCAGCTCTGGCTCGCCGCTCCGTTACAGCTCCAGCTCACCAGGAGCTGGCCGTTCTCAGGCCGGCCGCCCTGGATGTCGAGGCACTTTCCGTTCATCCGGCTACGGATCTCGTTGCCGTTGCGGAACCACCTCTGGTTGATGCCGCCGTCGCAGTCCCACATGCTGACCGAGCCCAGATCACCCTGAGCGAACGCGTAGATCTCCAGGCACTTTCCGTTCATGTTGGAGCGGATCTGCTCCCCGTCCCAGAACCACTGCTGGTTGGTGTTACCGGTGCAGTCCCACGTCACGGTGGTGGCGCCGTTCTCCTGGTGGAACCCGAAGATGTCGGCGCACCGTCCGTTCAGGTTGGACCTGAGCAGCGGTGCCGCGGCGAACGCCGGCGGACTCGTCCAGGTACCGACGACCGCCAGCCCGATGGCCGCCAGCAACGGCACCAGTCGCTTCACAGCTTTCATGCTTTCCCTCCGTACAGCCGGTGTGCGGTTGCGCTGGCACCTGTCTAGCCGCCGGGAGTTGGCCGGTGCCGGGACACGGACGCCGGACATCAACAGCCGGACACTCCACCACGCATCGCGGCTGCTGAAAGGCCGCGGAAAGGAAGGCCATGCCACGTGCCGAACGCCCGCTCGGCCCGGACACCGGTCCGCTGACGCGGTTCGCGGCCGACCTGCGGAAGCTGCGCGAGGCGGCGGGCCGGCCGCCCTACCGGGAACTGGCCAGGAGGGCACACTATTCGTCGACGACGCTGTCGGACGCCGCGGGCGGCCGCACCTTTCCGAGCCTGAGTGTCACGCTGGCGTACGTAGAGGCGTGCAAGGGCGACCGTCGTGCCTGGGAAGCCCGCTGGCACACCGTCGCCGCCGAGATCGCCGTCGGCGCACCAGGCGACGAGCCCGGGGAGACCGGCCTGCAAGGCGCGCAGGGCGCACCGTACGCCGGGCTGTCCGCCTTCCAGCCGGAAGACGCCGGCCGCTTCTTCGGGCGCGAGCGGCTGACCGGCGAGGTGCTGGCCAAGGTGCGTGAACGCCGGTTCGTGGCCGTCTTCGGACCGTCCGGATCGGGGAAGTCCTCGCTGCTACGGGCCGGGCTCGTCGCTCACGCGCAGACATCGGGGTGGCCGGTGATGCTCTTCACGCCGGGCCCCCACCCCGTGGAGGAGTGCGCGATCCGCCTGGCCGCGACGACGGGGGAGGCACCCGGTGCGCTGATGACCGAGCTGCGCGACGATCCCGCGACGCTGCACCTGCGGATCCGCCAAGCCCTGATCGACCGTACGCCGGACATCGACACACTGATCGTGGCCGACCAGTTCGAGGAGGTCTTCACCCACTGCCGGGACCGGGACGAACGGGAGGCGTTCATCGCCCTGCTGATCGCGGCCACCACGGCGGCGACCAGCCGGACCCGGGTGGTGCTCGGCGTGCGCGCCGATTTCTACGGCCACTGCGTCCAGGAACCCCTGCTGGTCGAGGCGATGCGCGACGCGCAGATCGCGGTCGGTCCGATGAGCAGCCAGGAGCTGCGGGAGGCCATCACCCGGCCGGCCGGGATCGCCGGCTGCACGGTGACCGGCCCGCTGCTGGCGGCCGTGGTCGCGGACGCGACCGGTCAGCCAGGTGCGTTGCCACTCGTGTCCCACGTGATGATGGAGACCTGGCGCCGCCGCAGCGGCAGCCGGCTGACCCTGGACGGGTACCTGGCGGCCGGCGGAATCCAGCACGCGCTCGCGCGGACCGCCGAGATCGCCTACCGGGCGTTGTCGCCGGTGCAGCAGGACCTCGCCAGGTCGCTCTTCCTCCGGCTGACCGCGCTGGGTGTCGGTACCGAGGACACCAGGCGCCGGATCACCAGGGCCGAGCTGGACCCGGGCCCCGACACGGCCTTCGTGCTCGAATCCCTCGCCCGGCAACGGCTGGTGACGCTGGACGAGGAGTGCGTCGAGATCACCCACGAGGCGATCATCCGGTGCTGGCCGAGGCTGCGTGGCTGGCTGACCGAGGACCGGGACCGGCTGCTGCTGCACCGGCAGCTCACCGACGCCACCGCAGACTGGGAGGCGCAGGGCCGCGACCCGCACGCCCTGTACCGGGGTGCCCGCCTCGCCGCGGCACTGGACCTGGCCGCAGCGGACGCCGGCCGGCTGACGTCCAGGGAACGGTGCTTCCTCGACGCGAGCAGGGACGCGCAGGCCAGCGACATGGCGGCGGTCAGGCGGCGGACGGTACGCCTGCGGCAGCTGGTCGCGCTCCTCACCGTACTGGTGGTCACCGCGGCCACCGCGGGCGTCCTGGCCATCGGCTCGCGCAGCTCGGCCATCCGGCAGCGCAACGTGGCCCTCGCGCGGAAGGCCGCCGCGGACGCGGCCGAGGTGCGGCAGCAGAACCCCTCGCTCGCCGCGCAGTTGAACCTGGCCGCGTACCGGCTGGCAGCCACCGACGACGTCCGCGATCAGCTGATGAGCACGTTCGCGACGCCGTACATCAGCCGGCTCACCGGCCACACCTCAGACGTGGTCTCGATCTCCTTCGCCCCGCGGAGCACGGTCCTGGCCACCGCCGACTGGGATCGCACGGTCCGGCTGTGGGACGTGGGGAACGCTCACCGCCCCGTGCAGCTGGCGGTCCTGGAGCAGCCCTGGCGGCTGCTGGCGGTCGCGTTCGGGCAGGGCGGCCGCGTCCTGGCGGCCGCGAGCGAACGATCGGTGCGGCTGTGGGACGTGGCGGACCGGCGAGCGCCCGTCCGGCTGAGCACCCTGCCGGACCAGCCGGCCGCGCCGACGTGGGTGGCGTTCCGGCCCGGCGGCGACCTCGTCGCCACCGGCCACACCGACGGGATGACGCGGCTGTGGAACGTGCACGATCCCCGCCACCCGTCGCTGCTGGCCGCCCTCCCCGGCCACACCGGCGTGGTCACCTCGGTGGCGTTCAGCCCGGACGGCCACACACTGGCGACCACCGGTGACACCAGCGCCAGGCTCTGGGACGTCACCGACCCCGTGCGTCCGCGCCCCCTCGACGTGTTGCGCGGCCACACCGACACGGTGACCTCGGTGGCGTTCAGCCCGGACGGCCGGACCGTGGCGACCGGCAGCTGGGATCACACCGCACGGATCTGGGAGATCGGCAGCGGTCCGCGGACGCGGCCACCGGCCGTCCTGCAAGGCCATCCCGCGATCGTCTGGTCGGTGGCGTTCAGCTCTGACGGCCGGACACTCGTCTCGGTCGGCGGGTCCACCCTGTTCTGGGACCTCACCGACCGGGCACACCCCAGGCGCGTCAGCGCGATTCCAGGTGGGGCCTACCAGGCCGCGTTCAGTCCGGACGGTCGCGTGCTCGCCGACTCGGACCGGCTGCTGGACCTGCGGGACCTGTCGCTCGGGACCCACGACGACGTGGTCACCTCGCTGGCGTTCGCCCCCGGCGGCCACCTCCTGGCCAGCGCCAGCTGGGACGGCACCGCCCGGCTGTGGCAGGTCGGCGGCGGCCGGGCCCTGTGGTCGCTCGCGGTCCTGCGCGGGCACACCAAGTTCGTCCGGTCCGTGGCGTTCGGCCCGGACGGGCGCACCCTCGTGACCGCCAGCGAGGACACCACCGTCCGCGTCTGGGACGTGACCGACCCGCGCAGACCGCGGCTCATGTCGGTCGTCGAACCCCACGCCGGCGAAGTCGGCGGGGCCGGCTTCGGCCCGGGCGGTCACCTGCTGGCCGTGTGGACGCAGCACGCGGTGGGACTGTGGGACCTGACCGATCCCGCCCGTCCCCGGCCGCTGAGCCGGATCGCCGAGGGCGGGCCGGTCGTCACGACGGCGTCGTTCCGGCCACACGGCCACACGTTGGTGACGAGCACGGGCGAGTCCGGCTCGCTGCGGTTGTGGGACATCAGCGATCCGCGCAGCCCCCGGGAACTGCCGGCCCCGTTCCGGTCCGACCCGCTGACCGACGGCATCTTCAGCCCCGACAACCGGATCCTCGCAGCCGTCCACCGGACGGACAGGACGGTGTGGCTGATCGATGCCCGCGACAGCGGCCGCCGGGCGAAGGTGACCCGGCTACGGACCGCCGGCTCGTGGGTCTACGGGCTGGCCTTCTCCCCGGACGGCCGCAGGCTGGCAGCCGGCGCCGGGGACGGCAGGATCCTGCTGTGGGACGTGCACGGCTCGGCCGCTCCCACCGTCCTCACCGGCCACACGAACCCCGTACCGGGCGTGGCGTTCGGCCCGCACGGCAGCACCCTGGCCACCGGCGGCAACGACTTCACGGTCCGGCTGTGGGACACCGGTCCGGACAGGGTCGTCACCCGCATCTGCGACAGCGCGTACCCGCGGATCACCAGAGCCGAATGGGCACGGTACTTCCCGGCGGTCGACTTCACCCCACCCTGCCCCATCACATGACACCACGTCACGGCCCGGCCGACTACGCTGCGCGGTACACGCTTTGCCCAGGGAACGCGGCCGGTACCCGGCCCTTCGCGGTCGGGTGGTGAGGGACGACGCATGGACTACTACGATCTCGGCACGTACAGCCGCCCCGTGACGACCTCCTCACCCGAGGCACAGCTCTGGTTCGACCGCGGGCTGGTCTGGACGTACGCCTTCAACCACGAGGAAGCCGTCTCCTGCTTCGAAGCCGCCGCGGCCGCCGACCCCGACTGTGCCATGGCGTACTGGGGCATCGCGTACGCACTCGGCCCCAACTACAACAAACCGTGGGAGTTCTTCGACGAACTGGACCTCGCACGCACCGTCGAACGCACCCACGCCGCCGTGGAACTCGCCCACGAGAAGGCGGAAGCAGGCGCCACGCCCGTCGAACGAGCCCTGATCGGCGCGTTGCGTGCCCGCTGTCCGCAGCCGCAGGCCGTCGACGACTGCTCCGTGTGGAACGCGCCGTACGCCGACAGCATGCGCGCCGTCCACGAACTCGCGCGCGACGACCTCGACATCACCACCCTGTACGCCGACGCGCTGATGAACCTCACCCCATGGCGGCTGTGGAACCTGCGGACCGGTGAGCCGGCCGAGGGCGCCCGCACGCGGGAGGCGAAGGCCGTACTGGACCGGGCGCTCGCGACGGATGCGGGGGCGGGACACCTCGGCGTCCTGCACATGTACATCCACCTGATGGAGATGTCCCCGACACCCGAGGTCGCCCTGCCCGTCGCCGACCGGCTGCGCGGCCTGGTGCCCGACGCCGGCCACCTGCTGCACATGCCGTCACACATCGAGGTGCTCTGCGGCGACTACCGGCGAGTGGTGTCGGACAACGACGCCGCGATCGTTGCCGACGAGAAGTTCCACGCGCGGGCCGGAGCCATGAACTTCTACACGCTGTACCGGTCGCACAACCACCATTTCAAGATCTACGGCGCGATGTTCCTCGGCCGGTTCCGGACCGCACTTAAGGCCGCGGCCCAGCTGGAGGCGTCGATCCCCGAGGAACTGCTGCGCGTGCAGAGCCCGCCCATGGCCGACTGGCTGGAGGGCTTCCTGGCCATGCGGGTCCATGTACTGATCCGCTTCGGCCGCTGGAGCGACATCCTGCGGGTGCCGATGCCCGCCGACCCGGACCTCTACAGCGTGAGCACGGCGATGCTGCACTACGCCCGCGGTGTCGCGTTCTCGGCCACCGGCCGTATCGCCGAGGCCGAGGCCGAACGCCGCCTGTTCGGCGAGGCGTTCGCCCGGGTGCCGGAGACACGCATGCTGTTCAACAACACCTGTGCCGACATCCTCGCGATCGCGTCGGCGATGCTCGACGGTGAACTCGCGTACCGCAAGGGCGACCATGACGCCGCGTTCGCCGCACTCAAGCGGTCGATCGAGTTGGATGACAACCTTCCCTACGACGAGCCCTGGGGATGGATGCAGCCCACCCGGCACGCGTACGGCGCCCTGCTGCTGGAACGGGGACGCGTCGCGGAGGCCGAGGCGGTCTACCGGGCCGACCTGGGACTGGACGACACCCTCCCACGCGCCGTGCAGCACCCTGACAATGTCTGGGCGCTGCACGGGCTGCACGAGTGTCTGGTCCGGCTGGGCAAGGCGGGAGAGGCGCAGATCGTGGCTCAGAAGCTGAGGATCGCCATGGCGATGGCGGACGTGCCGGTCGAGGCGTCCTGTTTCTGCCGCCTCGACGCGGTCTCGGAGACCGCCGACGGGGGCGGTTGCTGCACTCGTCGGCGGGCGACGCCTGAGTGAACGCTTCGGACGCCCGGGTCGGTCGGCTCAGCCGCCGTGGGAGGCCCGCCAGAGTGTGTGTTCCCGGGAGATCGCCTCCTCGGCGTCGGCCACGAAGCCCGCCCAGGACTCCTCTGACGGCGCGGGAGGCACACGGACAGCGATCGCGGACAGTTCATGCCCCGTCACCGCGTATGCGGTCGCCAGGTTCTGGTGCTGCTTGGCCTGCACCCAGGCGGTGCCGGCCGCCGCCAACGCCGCAGCGAACCCCATCAGGTCCACGTCGACCATGCCTGCGGCCCTGGCGATGCCCGCGGCCAGCCCGAGCAGTTCGAGTACGGCCAGGGTGACGGACCAGCGGACGGCGACGCGTGCGTTCCAGCGTGCCTTGCGCCCGTACCAGTCGAGCTGATCCTTGATCCGGTGCTCCAGGTAGAAGACGCGTCGCTCGTCGAGCGGCAGCTCACGAACGCGTGCCATCACAGGAGTGATCTGTTCCGGAGTGCCCCCGTCGGGGATGAGCCACAGTCCCCGGACGTCGGCCTCGATCTGGGCGAAGCGTTCGAGGAGCAGCGCGTCGGCGCTGGTGCTGTCGGAGGCGTCGACCCGAAGCGGCGCGCCGCCGACCATGTAACGCCAGGTGAGCGTCTTGGTGGACTCGGCCACCGCGCGTCCGGTGTACCACTGCCTGTCCGGCCGCTCCTTCAGCAGGTAGACCTCGCTGACCATGGCGGACGCGAAGGCCACCGCCGCCAGGACGGCGGCCAGGTCCGTCCGGCCCACTCGCCATCCGAAGATGCCGAACAGGGCGGCGGCGACCAGGGAACCGAGCTGCAGCCGGGTCGTCCGCAGGTATCTCCGCTGTCCGTTCAGGGAGTTGGAGTCAGCGGCACGGTACAGGGCTGGGAAATCGCCGTGCTTGATGTCCAACGTCGGCGTTCCCCCGGTCACGACCCGTCCCTCCGGGCGGTGACCCGCCCTGCAACGTCCCAGCCCTGCCTCAACGCCTGTTCATTCAATCAGGTCGACCGGGTGGATGACAGCGAGTTGGGGAGGAAGGCGCCGCCCGAACTCCCGTGCGTCACTGGATGGTCCAGCCCACGCTGCCGACGCCCGTGCTGTAGAAGGCGCAGTTGCCGGTGGACTCGCCGTACTGCCCCGGGTTCAGCGTCACCCAGTTGCCGGAGACGTCCGGGGCCCAGCCGCAGACGATCTCGGCGCGGAACGTGACGGAGTGGTCGGTGTTGTTCTGGCAGCCCGCGATGCCGACATCAGGGTCGTTGTTGTGCACCCAGCCCTCGCAGTCGACGGTCCCCTGGGCAGCGGCCTGCGCCGGAACGGCCGCACCGGCGACGGTCAGGGCCACGGCGGAGGCCGCGGCGGCCAGCCCGGCCGCGAGGACGCGCTTCTTGTTGTGCATGTGTACCCCCGTGAGCTCGAGTTGCTGTCTTTCTGTGATCAGTGAAGAGCACCGGAGCCCGGGTGTGAACCTGAGACATCCGAGGGTGCATCCGCACCGACCGGCCCAGGACCACCCGTCACCGCTGCGGACGCCATTCGAAGAGCAGGATGGTCAGGTCGTCCCGCAGTTGGTTGCGCTGGTAGTCGAGGATGGCGTGGATGAGCAGCCGCAGCACCTCGGCCGGGCGCTGTCCGGCGGCGGAGGAACGGATGATGAAGTCGGTGAACCGGTCGAGGCCGAACTCCGCACCGTCCGCGTCGCGAGCCTCCACGACTCCGTCGGTGTAGAGCAGGACGCTGTCGCCCGGTTCCAGGTTCGTCTCGTGGACCTGCCGGGCTGCCGGGGCGAGCAGGCCCGCCAGACCGATCGGCGGCTGCGGGGGACTGTCCAGCGCCCCGGCGAGCACCTCCTCGGCGCGGATCAGCAGCGGCGGGGGATGACCGCAGTTCACCCAGCGCAGCACCCCGGTCACGGCGTCGAGCCGGCACAGCACGCCGGTGCAGAAGTGCTCGGGCAGCCACTCGGCGAGCGCCTGGTCGACGGAGCCGACGACGTCACCCACGGCGCCACCGCCACGGCGGGCGTTGCGCGCCGCCGCCATGGCCACCGACGTGGTCAGGCCGGCGGTCAGGTCGTGCCCCATGCCGTCGAGGATCATGGTGTGCAGCACGTTCTTGACCACCGAGTGGTCGAAGGCGTCGCCGGCGATGTCGTACGCCGGTTCCAGGACCGCGGTCGAGACGCACCTTCTGCTGCCGATGGTGCGGGGTGGCAGGAAGGCCCGCAGCATCTCGGCGGGCAACCCCATGGCCGCGGTGCGGGTGCGGGCGGCGAGCCAGTCGCTGTAGGCGCGCTTGGAGGTGATCAGCATGGCGAACAGATGGGCCAGCATCCGGCTGCGGCGCAGGAGCACCTCGTCAAGAGAGCCGGTCCGTACCGCCAGCAGGCCCAGCCGCTCCGCACCGTCGACCAGGGGCATCCAGATGATCCATCCGTTGCCGGCCTCGGCCACCCGTGGGGAGACCGTGCGGTACGCCCTCCCGGCCGGCGAGCCGTCCACCAGCAGCGGCTCCATGGTCTCGTCGAGGGGGATGAGCAGCCGCTGTTGCAGGTCGGCGAGGTAGATCAGCGCGGTGTCCAGGCCGAGCGACGAGGCGCACCGGTTCGCCAGGGCGGGCAGTTCGACGGGCAGGGCGGTCTGGGCCTCGATGATCAGCTCTTCCAGCCGCTCCTCGCCGACGGCGGTGTCGGGACCGGCGGACGCGTGCGGTGGGTCCGACACGGGGATCACCCCCTTGCGTGCCCAGTCTCACACCGATTCCGTCCGCTCTCACATCAGGAAGGTTTGGTTGAGAAATCTACCGTCTCTGCGGTGAGGGCGCGTGTCCGCCATGTGGCGCACGCCATAGAACGAGGCCGGAACTCGGCCTCCGCTTCGTCCGACTCCTGTAGCGGTACGGCTGCCACGGTGCTTGGCCGTACGACGGTTCGACGCGACCAGGAAGGCCGAGCATGGCCGAGTCCCGACACTCGTCCCGCATCGCGGGCTTGATCCCCCGCGGGCTGACGCCCCCACCCGCTCTCTGTGGCTTCTTGTTGCTGCTGGTGCTGATCTTCTCGGTGTCGTACGCCGTGGGATCGGCCGCCGGCCCGGTGGCGCCCGGTATGCACGGCACCGGGACACCGACCGGTGGCGGGACAGGCGGCGGGGGCGACGGTGACGGTGGGGGCATGTCCGGGATGCACGGGGGCGGTGCGTGATGGAGACCGGGCCGACGGCGCCTCTGGTGGTCACGGATCTGACGGTGGGCGGCATGACGTGCGCCGCTTGCGTGCGGCGGGTGGAGAAGAAACTCGCCGCGTTCGACGGGGTCACGGCGACCGTCAATCTGGCGACCGGGCTCGCCCGTGTCCGTCATCCCGCCGGCATCCTGCCGGACGACCTCGTGACGGCCGTGGAACAGGCGGGATACCAGGCGGCGCTGCCCGGGCCCGCCGAGCCCGCCGAGCCGGAAGGGCGGGCCGGGACGGAAGGCGGCGGAGACGGCGCCGGGGCGGCTGCCCGGCTGGAACGCGAGCGGCTCGTCGTCACCGCGCTGCTCGCCGTGCCGGTTCTGGTGCTGTCCATGGTGCCGGCCCTGCAGTTCCGCAACTGGCAGTGGCTGTGCTTCGTGCTCGCGGCCCCGGTCGCGGTGTGGAGCGCCTGGCCCTTCCACACGCGGGCGCTGCGCGGGCTTCGGCACTCCACGGCCACCATGGACACGCTCGTCTCGCTCGGCGTCCTGGCCTCCTTCGCCTGGTCGGCCTACGCGCTGTTCCTCGGCGGAGCGGGCGAACCGGGCATGCGCATGCCGTTCAGTCTGCTGCCGTCCGCGTCGGACGGGCCCGCGCACGTGTACCTGGAAGCCGCGGTCGGAGTCCCGCTGTTCGTGCTGACCGGGCGTCACCTGGAGGCGCGGGCCAGGCGAGGGACCGGGGCGGCTCTACGGTCCCTGGCCCAGCTCGCGGCCAAGGACGTGTCCGTACGTGATGAACAGGGCGAACGTTCCGTTCCCCTCGCGCGGTTGCGGGTGGGGCAGGTCTTCGTCGTGCGGCCCGGGGAGCGTGTCGCCACGGACGGCTGTGTGGTGGAGGGCAGCTCCGCGGTGGACCTCTCGCTGGTCACCGGCGAGAGCGAGCCCGTCGAGGTCGGGCCCGGGTCCGCACTGGTCGGCGGAGCCGTCAACGCCGGTGGTCTGCTGCTGGTCCGCGCCACCGACGTCGGGGCCGACACACAGCTGGCTCGCATCACCCGTCTGGTGACGGAGGCCCAGGCGGGCAAGGCCCGGGCGCAGCGGCTCGCCGACGCCGTCGCCGGGGTGTTCGTGCCCGTCGTACTGACCATCGCCGTGACCGTGCTCGGCTTCTGGCTCGGCGCCGGGGCGGACCCGCAGGCGGCGATCACCGCATGCGTGGCCGTGCTCGTCGTGGCCTGTCCCTGCGCGCTCGGCCTGGCCACGCCCACCGCCCTGATGGCCGCCACCGGCCGCGGCGCCCAGCTCGGCGTGCTGGTCAGCGGTCCGCGGACGCTCGAGGCACTCCAGCACATCGACACCGTCGTCCTCGACAAGACGGGCACCCTGACGACCGGCCACATGACTGTCGCGCGGGTCACCACCGCACCGGAGGGTCCGGGGCGGGAAGCGGTGCTCCGCCTGGCCGCCGCCGTGGAGCAGGGCTCGGAGCATCCGCTGGGGCGGGCCGTCACCGCCTGCGCGCGGCGCTCGGCGGCGGAGGAGCCGCTGCCGGCGGTACACGACTTCGCGGCCATGCCGGGGCGGGGAGTCCGTGGCCGGGTGGACGGTCGTACGGTGGAAGTGCTGGCCCCGGACGGCGAGTTGCCGGATGTCCTGGCGGACGCGCTGGCGGCGGCGGAGGACGCCGCGCACACACCGGTGCTGGTACGGGTGGACGGGGTGGCCGAGGCGTTGATCGCGGTCGGAGACGTCGTCCGTCCCGGCAGTTACCACGCCGTGGACCGGCTGCGCAGGCTGGGGGTCCGCCCGGTGCTCGCCACCGGTGACCGCGAGGCACCCGCCAGGGCGGTGGCCGACGCACTCGGCATCGACGAGGTGCACGCCCGTTGCACACCGGAGGACAAGGCCGCCCTGGTACGGCGGTTGCAGGACGAGGGCGGCCGGATCGCGGTCGTGGGCGACGGCGTGAACGACGCCGCCGCGCTCGCCGCCGCCGATCTGGGCATCGCCATGGGCAGCGGTACGGACGTGGCCATCGGGGCGGCCGACCTGACGCTCGTGCGCGGTGACATCGAAGCCCTCGGTGACGCCGTCCGGCTGGCGCGGCGCACGCTCGCCACCATCCGGGCGAACCTGGTGTGGGCCTTCGGCTACAACGTCGTCACCGTGCCGCTCGCCATGGTCGGCCTGCTCAGTCCGATGGTGGCCGCGGCGGCCATGTCGGCCAGTTCCGTGCTGGTGGTGGGCAACAGCCTGCGTCTGCGTGCCTGGCAGCCGTCGGCGGCCCCGGCGCGCGGGCGTCGGCAGGGGAGTGCCGGTCACCGGTGAACGGATTCCTCACCCGCCACGCGGCTCGGCTCACCGAACGGCGCCGGCTGACCGACACCCTGCTCGCGACGCTCGTGCCGGTCGCCGCGTCCAGCCTTGCGCTGGCGGGTCTGACCACCTGGGTGGGCACGGGCAACGCGGGCACTCCGCCTCGCATCAGCGTCACCGAGGGACGTGTCCTGCTGCCTACCGCCGGCTCCGGCGTGACGGCGGCGTTCTTCCGCATCACCAACGAGGGTGATGCGGCCGACCGCCTGGTCGGCGTCACCTCACCCGACGCTCCCGGCGGAGTGAGCCTGGCCCGCCACCACATGGGGAGCAGCGCCACGGCATACCGCGCCCCGATCGACTCGGTCGAGATACGGGCGGGGCAGGACCTCGCCATGTCGCCGTACGGGGTGGACCTGACGGTGGCGGCCCCTGCGGGCAAGTGGCGGGCGGGCGACCTGGTCTCGTTCACACTGACGTTCAGCCGCAGCGGCCGGGTCGAGCTTCCCGCTGTCGTGGCTCGACCTGGAATGATCACTTTCAGTCAGTAGTCGGTTTCACGTCGTCAGGCCTCGCTCGTGAGTGGTCCCGTACGGGAAGTCGCTGCCGACGCCCGTGGAGTTCCCGGCTCTTCGGTGTGGTGTGTGTCACCCTGCTCTGGATGAGTCCGGGGGCCCGTGTCCGTACGTACCCCCTGACGACGACCGGACCACGGGTGCGAAGATGGGCGCGTCATGACTGTCAGTGGGTGGTGCCGCACGCTACGGGCCGGGGTGTTCGCCGCGGCCTGTGTGCTGCTTGCCGCCCTCGGACACGTGATGATGTCAGGCGCCTCGGTCCCCTGGTGGGCCATGGCGGCGGGAGCCGCCGGCACGGGAGGCACCGGCTGGTGCCTCGCCGGCCGTGAGCGGGGACGCGCGCTGATCGTCGGCGTCGTGGTCGCCGCCCAGGCGGTGCTGCACGAGACCTTCACCCTGGCGCAGTCGCACGCGCCCGGCCCGCAGGCGGGTGCCTCGGGCGCGACAACCGGCATGGGCTCCATGCACATGGGCCCGACGCACATGCACGCGATGGACATGGCGGGCATGGGGCACATGGGTGCCGGTTCCATGACGCACAGCGGGCCCGGTATGCAGGGCGCGCACCACATGGTGGGCACCGCCGCGTTCGGCATGTTCGGCATGTTCGCGGCGCACCTGCTCGCCGCCGTCCTGTGCGGCCTGTGGCTCGCGTACGGCGAGCGCGCGGTCTTCCGCATCCTGCGGGCCACCGCCGCACGCCTCGTGGCGCCGCTGCGGATGCTGCTCGCCCTGCCGGTGCCGCCCTGCCGTCCTTCCGTGCGGCGGCGGGACCACGACCTCGGCCGCCGGACCCTGGCGCGACTCCTTCTCTGCTACGCGATCATCTCGCGCGGGCCGCCCGTGGGTGCCGCTGTCGCCTGAGACAGCCGGATCCACCGGGGCTCTTTTCGCTTCCTCCTTGGGCAGGTACCACCTGTCAGGGATGTCTTCATCAGCCAGAGCGGTGTGAGCGGTTCCTGAGGAACCCGCGCCGACCGCGGCATGCTCACCAGCCTGCGCGAGCCCCGGGCCCCGCCGTACCCCCGGTACGGCCGCAGCCCACTTACCCGGAGACGGTGCGCCCTCAGCACGGGCCCTACGAGCCGTACTCCGGATGACTGAGAAGGACACCTCGTGATCACTTCAGTCCTGCATGCCTCGCGTTCCCAGAAGACCGCGGCCGACGCGTCGGCGACCGCCTGGGCCCTGGCCGCCCGAAGCGGCGACACGGACGCGGCCGAACGATTCGTCCGGGCCCTGCACGCCGATGTGCTCCGCTACGTCGCCCATCTGGGCGCGGATCCGCAGAACATCGACGACCTGGCCCAGGACACGTTCGTGCGCGCTCTCGGCAGCCTGCACCGGTTCGAGGGGCGTGCCTCGGCGCGCACCTGGCTGTTGTCCATCGCGCGCTGCGCGGTCATCGACAGCTTCCGCCGCGCCGCCGTCCGCCCCCGGACGGCGGACACCCGCGACTGGCAGTGGGACGTCGAGTGCGCCCAGCCGCACGGGCTTCCGGGCTTCGACGACGGGATCGCACTTCTCGACCTGCTGAACGCGCTCCCCGACGAACGTCGTGAGGCGTTCCTCCTCACCCAGGTCGTGGGCCTGTCCTACGAAGAGGCGGCCCGGCTCGGCGGCTGCCCGGTCGGCACGATCCGCTCCCGCGTGGCCCGTGCCCGGATGACCCTGATGAGCATGCTCGTGGACGTCGACTAGCGGAACCGGGTGGTGGGCGACCGTGGTTCCGGACGCAGCCCGCCCGGGACGTCGGCCGAAAGTCGTGGGAACCGGCGCGGTCCGCGGTCCGACTACTGATGCGACGGCGCGGCACGACGCACGGCCGCGGCATCAGCCAGGAGGGCCTCATGACACCCGAGATAGAGAGAGCGTTCGCGGCGATCAGAAGCGATCACGGCGCGGACTGTCTCAGCAGGGTCGAGCGGATGCTGGAGCCCGGAGGGGGTGGGCCCCGGCATCCGCTGCAGAAGGGGGCCAAGTGGATCCTGCCGGGGCTGTCGCCCACCCCGTGGCATGATCCCTACGCCCATCCGGAGCTGGTCCCCGTCGTCGAGGCGCTGGAATCCGCTCATCCGCCCATCAAGGACGAGCTGGACTCGGTCTGGGCGGCAGAGCGAGAGAAATTCTCCGACTATGAGCACTACCTGACCCGGCAGCACGACTGGCAAGCTCTCCATCTTTATCGCGGCGGGGCGCTGGTGGAGGAATCGGCGGTGACCGCGCCCACCGCCTACAAGGTGCTCCAGGAGTTCGCCGTCGACACGGAGACGATATGTCCTCTTCTGGAGTGCCACTTCTCCACCCTGCTCCCCGGGGCGTCCATAGCCCCGCATTGTGATCTGTGGAACTTCAGCATCAACCTGCATCTCGCCGTGACCATCCCCGAGGGGTGCAGCATCACCGTCGCCGGTACGACCCGCTCCTGGCAGGAGGGGCGCTGCCTGCTCTTCGACTACTCCTTCGAGCATGCGGCGCGCAACGACGGCGACCGTCCGCGCACCTGTCTCCTCATGGACCTCTGGCACCCGGAAACCACCGTTCCGGAACGGCGGGCGCTGGTGGCACTCATCTCGGAAATCAGGCGAATGATGGGAGACGGCTGACCGTCCGAGGCTCACGAAAAGGAACCGGCAGTATTCCACTGTCGGTTTTCGGCGCTGCCCAAAAATGGGGAACATCCGTGCCGATAGCGGTTTGCGGAGCGGTCATTCCCGAGCTATCTTCTGGGTGTTACGGTGACCGAAAATGATCGACGGATTTCATATTCGTCGCCGTTTCACATTTATCTTTCGTTGGTGAGGGGGACTGGACGATGCCGGCACGAATACGCCTTCTCGTCCTGTCGCTGGCTCAGCTCGTCATCGCCCTCGACTACAACATCGTCTACGTGGCCCTCCCCGGCATAGGGACCGGTCTCGGCTTCTCACGGCACGACCTGCAGTGGGTGGTGAGCGCGTACGTCGTCACGACGGGCGGCTTCCTCCTGCTGGGCGGACGGGCCGCGGATCTGCTCGGCAGACGCCGGGCGTTCGTCACCGCGGCACTGGTCTACGCGGGTTCCTCGTTGCTAGGAGGGTTCGCGCAGACCCCCGGAGCGCTGGTCGCCGTGCGGGCGGCGCAGGGCATCGGCGGATCCCTGCTGTTCCCGGCCACGCTGGCCCTGATCAACACGATCTTCGCCGAAGGACCCGACCGGAACCGGGCGTTGGCGGTGTGGGGAGCGGTGGGGGCCGGCGGCCTGTGCTTCGGCTCCCTGCTCGGCGGGGTCCTGGTGGAGGCGTTCGGCTGGCGGTCGGTGTTCTTCGTCAACGTCCCCGTGGCGGTGGCGATCGCATGGGCGGGCCGGGTGCTGTTCCCCGCGGACGTGGCACGGGCCGGTGCGCGCAGGTTCGACATGACGGGCGCGCTGACCGGGACCGGAGGCATCACCTTCCTGGTCCTGCTGCTGGTCCACGGGCCCGAGGCGGGCTGGAGCAGTCCGTCCGTCCTGGTGAGCGGGGCGCTTGCGGGGACGCTGCTGGCGCTCTTCGCGCTCGTCGAGACGCGTTCCCGTGAACCGCTGGTGCCCACCCGGTTGTTCAGGCATCGCGGGCTCGTCGCCGCGATGGCGGTGACCGCCGTGTACAGCGCCACCTTCAGTTCCCTGCCGTACTTCCTGACCCTCTACTTCCAGACCGTCCGGGGCTACGACGCGTTCGCCACCGGCCTCGCCTTCCTCGTCCCGGCGGTGGTGGTCGCGGCCGGAACACAGGTGGGGGAGCGGGCCGTCGCAGCCGTCGGTGTACCCCGCATGCTGCTCGGCGGCATGGTTCTCGGCGCCGCCGGGGCGGCCGCCCTCGGCCTGGCCCTCACCGAGCACGGCTCGTACCCCTCGCTGCTGCCGGGCATCGTGCTGGTGGGCCTGGGACAGGGAGCCGCCTGGACCGGCATGTGGATCGCCGCCGGCGCCGGGGTTCCTCCCGACGACCAGGGCGTGGCATCCGGGCTGGCCTCCACCAGCCTCCAGATCGGCGGCGCGGTGGGTCTCGCGGTGCTGGTGGCGCTGGCCGGTGCTGCCGGTGCGCACCCGGCGGACGGCACCGGACTGGCCGGCATCAGGGCCGCCGTGTTCGCCGCAGCGGCCGGCATCGCGTGCGGCGTGCCCCTGACCCTCGCCGTGCGCAGAACGGCCACGAGCCCTTAGCCCCCTCCCGCCGCCACCCCCGTCCGAAGTCCCCGGAACGCCCACACCTGGAGACCAGCCGTGCCCCGTAACGCTCCCAGCCCACCCGCCGCCGTGCTGTGCGGACTGGCCGGATGGGTGCCGCCCCGCGTGGTCACCAACGAGGAACTCGCCGAGCGGCTCGACACCGACGACGCCTGGATCCGCACCCGGACCGGGATCCTGCGCCGCCATGTCATCGAGCCGGGCCAGGCGACCTCGGACCTGGCCGTCGAGGCGGGGCGCCGCGCCCTGCGCCATGCCGGAGCCGACTCCGTCGACGTGGTGATCGTCACGACGACCACGCCGGACCACCCCTGTCCGGCCACCGCCCCCGCCGTGGCCGCGAGGCTGGGCCTGGCCGGGGTCGCGGCCTTCGACGTGGGAGCGGTGTGCACGGGCTTCGTGTACGGCCTCGCCAGCGCCGCCGGCCTGATCACGTCCGGCGTCGCCCGCCGGGTCCTGCTCATCGGGGCGGACACCTACTCCACGATCGTGGACCCGCTCGACCGCGCCAACGCGATCATCTTCGGCGATGGCGCCGGGGCCGTCGTCCTGCGCGCCGGACACGTCGGCGAGCCCGGCGCGGTGGGCCACTTCGACCTCGGCAGCGACGGCGCCCACGAGGACCTGATCACGGTCGCCGCCGGCGGCTCCCGTCAGCGCTCGGCCGCAGGCGAAGTGCAGCCCCGTGACCGGCACTTCGCGATGCGCGGCAACGAGGTCTACCGGCACGCCGTCCTCCGCATGGCCGAATCCGCGCGTGCCGCCCTGGACGCGGCGGACTGGAAGACCGACGACGTGGACCACTTCGTCCCCCACCAGGCCAACCTGCGCATCCTGCACTCCGTCGCCGACGACCTCGGCCTGCCCAGGCACCGCTGCGTCGCCAACGTCGACGCCGTCGGCAACACCGGTGCCGCCTCCATCCCGCTCGCCCTCGCCGACGCGGCCGCCCGGCAGACGATCCGCCCGGGCGACCGGCTCCTGCTCACCGCCTTCGGCGGCGGCCTCACCTGGGGCTCCTGCCTGCTGACCTGGCCCGATCTACCGGCCACGCCCACCGACCCGTACGACCGAGGAGACGAGACCGCCTCATGACCACCACCTACGACCAACTGGCCGGGATCCTCGCGACGTTGCACGACGCTCCGGCCGACCGCCTCACCCCCGAGGCCACCTTCGCCGAACTGGACGTCGACTCGCTGACGATGGTCGAGATCAGCATCCGCCTCGAACGCGACCTCGGCGTGACGGTGCACGACAGCGAGCTGCGGCCCACCCTCACCCTCGCCGGCACCGCGGCACTGATCGACGCCAAGAAGGCCGGCTGACCCCACCCGAAGGAAGAAGACGTCCATGAAGATCACCGAACGGCTCGGTTCGGCCCTCGGCGCCACGGTCGAGGACTTCGACCACACCCGGGCCTCCGCCGCGGACATCGAGACGCTCAAGCAGACCGTCTACACGAAGAAGATCGCTGTCCTGAAGGGACAGGACCTGACCCCCCGGCAGTTCCTGGACCTCGCGAGACTCCTCGGCCGCCCCGAGACCTACTACGAGCCGATGTACCACCACCCCGAGATCAAGGAGATCTTCGTCTCCTCCAACGTGCCGGAGAACGGCAGGCAGATCGGGGTGCCGAAGACCGGCAAGTTCTGGCACGCCGACTACCAGTTCATGCCCGACCCCTTCGGTATCACTCTCATCCATCCCCAGGTCATTCCGCAGCGGAACCGCGGCACCTACTTCATCGACATGGGCCGGGCCCACGAGAAGCTCCCCCAGGACCTGAAGAAGGAGATCAGCGGCACGTACTGCCGGCACTCGGTCCGCAAGTACTTCAAGATCCGCCCGCATGACGTCTACCGCCCGCTCTCCGAGATCATCGACGAGGTCGAGCGCAGGACGCCGGCCGTCCGGCAGCCCACCACCTTCACCCACCCCATGACCGGCGAAACGGTCCTCTACATCAGCGAGGGCTTCACCGTCGGCATCGAGGACGCGCACGGCGAGCCACTCGACGAGGAACTGCTGGGGCGCCTCTTCGAGGCCACCGGCCAGCTCGACGACACCTTCGAACACGACAACATCCACCTGCAGAGCTTCGAGCAGGGCGACCTGCTGATCTGGGACAACCGCAGTCTCATCCACCGGGCCCGGCACACGAGCACCCCCGAACCGACCGTCTCCCACCGCGTCACCGTGCACGACGAGCGCAGGCTGCACGACGGGATACGGCTGCCATGACCGCACTCGCCGCCGACCGCTCCTACGCCACCGACGCCGGCCTGCTCGAGCGCGTCCTGGTGCCGTACAAGGAGCACTGCAAGTACCTGAGGACGGCCGAGGTCACGGCCGGACCCGAACGGACCTCCGCGCGCTGCGAGTTCGCCGTGGCCGAGTCCTGCTACATCGACGACACCGGCCACCTGAACTCGGTCGAGGTCAACATCGCCTACAACCAGATGATGTACTACCTCGTCGCCAAGTCCGTGAAGGAAGGACTCCTGGCCGGATTCCAGGACTGGACCCTGGACGACTTCTGGCGGCACCAGCTTCCGGACATCCTCATCGCCCGCTTCGCCGGCACCTTCCGCCGTCCCGTCAACCCCCGCTCGTTCTTTGGCGAGATGGCGTTCCTGTCCCTCTCCAGGCGGGATCCCGGCGGCAAGCCGTTCCTTCACGCCGAGACCTCGTACCGCTACTGGGACGCCGACGGCGGCCGGTGCGACGGCGAGGCGACGCTCGCCTTCGTCAACGTCCGCTGAGCCGCTGAAGGGACCTCCCATGGAGACGCTCGTCCAGACCATCCGCTGCCACGCCGGCAGCCGGCCCGGCACCCCGGCCGTGCTCTGCGAGGGCCGCAGCCTGTCGTACGGCGAACTGCACCGCGAGAGCAACCGCATCGCCCATGCCATCCGAACCGCCGGACTCACCGAGGGCGACCGCGTGGCGTACCTGGGCAAGGAGTCCGAGCACTACTACGAGATCCTCTTCGGCTGCGCCAAGAGCGGCACCGTACTGGTGCCCGTCAACTGGCGGCTCGCCCCTCCCGAGGTGAGCCACATCCTCCAGGACTCCGGCACCCGACTCCTCTTCCTGGAGGAGGAGTTCGCCCCGATCGTGCGGCGCATGCCGTCCGCGCCGCCCGAGACGGTCGTGCCGCTCGGCTCGCACTTCGCGCAGTGGAAGGCCGGACACCCGGACACCGACCCGGACGTGGACGCCACCGCCGACACCCCCGTCGCCCAGCTCTACACCAGTGGCACCACCGGACTCCCCAAGGGGGTCGTGCTCGCCCACCGCAGCTTCTTCGCCATCCGCGAGGCCCTCACGCGCGAGGGCCTCGACTGGATCGACTGGCGGAGCGGTGACATCGCCCTCGTCGGCATTCCCGGCTTCCACATCGGCGGCCTGTGGTGGGCCACGCAGAACCTCAACGCGGGGACCACGATCGTGGCGATGCGCGCCTTCGCCGCCCGCCAGGCCGTCGACCTCATCCGCGAGATCGGCATCACCACCGCCTGCGTGGTTCCCGCCATGCTCCGCATGATGCTCACCGAACCAGGCGTCCGTGCCGAGGACTTCGCCACGCTCCGCAAGACCGTCTACGGCGGCTCCCCGATCTCACAGAGCCTGCTGGAGGAGAGCCTCGCCGTACTGGACTGCGACTTCGCCCAGATCTACGGGCTCACCGAGACCGGCAACACCGCCGTCTGCCTGCCCCCGGCCGACCATGTCCCGGGCGGGCCGCGCATGCAGGCCGCGGGACACCCCTATCCCGGCGTGCGCGCCAAAGTGATCGACGACCAGGGCAGGGAACTGCCCTGCGGTGAGATCGGCGAGGTCTGTCTGCACACCCCGGCCCGGATGGTGGAGTACTGGGGCCTGCCGGACAAGACCGCCGAGACCCTGGTCGACGGATGGATCCACACCGGTGACGCCGGATACGTCGACCGGGACGGCTACCTCTTCATCCGCGACCGGATCAAGGACGCCATCCTCGTCGCCGGTGAGAACGTCTACCCGGCCGAGATCGAGAACGTGCTGGAGAGCCACCCGGGCGTGGCCGAGGCAGTGATCGTCGGTGCCCCCGACGAGCGCTGGGGGGAACGGGTCCACGCGTTCGTCGTACCCGCCCCCGGGAACCGGCCGACCCCGCGGGACCTGCACACCCACCTGGTGCCGCGCCTCGCCGCCTTCAAGCTGCCGTCGGCCTACGAGTTCATCGACCGCGTACCGCGCAACCCCAGCGGCAAGATCCTCCGCCGCGAGCTGCGTGACCGCTTCTGGGGCGACGCCGCCCGCAAGGTCAACTGACGCCGCCGGGCGCCGTCGCGAAGAACACCGTCCCAGAGAGAGCCCCCATGCCCATGCCTGAACCCCTCACCGAGGAGCGCTTCCGCGCCGACCTCGCTGAGCTCCTGTACCTGCGGCCCGACGAACTCGACCTGCGGGACAGCCCGTTGGACGCCGGCCTCGACTCCCTGCGCATCGTCACCCTGCTGGAGCGGTGGCAGGCCGCCGGCGCGGACGTCAGCTTCGTCGACCTCGCCGAGCGCACCTCCTTCGCCCAGTGGTGGGAACTGCTGGCCGAACGGCGGGGAGGTGCGGCGCATGCCGACACCTGAGCCCGTGCACCGCCACCCGCTGCTGGCCGCCCAGGAAGGCATCTGGACCGGCCAGCAACTCGACCCGGACAGCCCGGCCTACAACACGGCCGAGTACCTGTGCATCGACGGACCGGTGGACGCCGCCGTCTTCGACACCGCTCTCCACCACGTCGTCGCCGAGACCGAAGCCCTCAACGTCACCTACGTCGCCGACGGCGAAGGCCGCCCCTGGGAGGTCGAAACCCCCGCGCGAGACTGGCGGTTGCACACCGCCGACCTCACGGACGACCCGGACCCGCACACCGCCGCGCTCGCCTGGATGGCCACGGACGTGGCCCGCCCGGTGGACCTCACCCGTGGGCCCGTGTTCGGGCACGCCCTGCTGAGGACCGCGCAGGACCGCCACCTCTGGTACCACCGCGTCCACCACATCGCCCTCGACGGCTTCGGCCTCTCCCTGGTGGCCCGCCGGGTGGCCCAGGTCTACACGGCCCTCATGGCGGACGAACCGGTACCCGGCAGCGGCTTCGGCACCCTGGAATCCGTACGCGCCGAGGAACGCGCCTACCGGGAGTCCGCCCGCCACGCCGAGGACCGGACCCACTGGACCGAGCGCTACGCCGACCGCCCCCCGGTCGTCACCCCGGCCGGCCGCTCGGCGCTGCCCGCCCGTACCTTCCACCGCCGCGTCACGGACCTCGACCCCACCCGGGCCGACGCCCTGCGCGCGGTCGCCCGTGAGCTGTCCGTGACCTGGTCCGAGGTGCTGCTCGCGGCCACCGCCGCCCATCTGCACCGGGTCACCGGAGCGCCGGAGATCGTCCTGAGCCTCCCGGCCATGGGCCGTCTGGGCTCCGTGTCGCTGCGCGTCCCGGCCATGGTCCGCAACATCCTGCCGCTGCGCGTCGCCGTCCACGCCGACGACAGCCTGCGTGACCTCGCGGTCCGTGTCTCCCGCGAACTCCGCGCCGGTCTGCCGCACCAGCGCTACCGCTACGAACAGCTGCGCCGCGACCTGAAGCTGGTGGGCGGACAGCGCCGGCTGTCCGGGCCGGGCGTCAACATCATGCCCTTCGCGTACGACCTGCGGTTCGCCGGGCACCGCAGCACCGTGCACAACGTCTCCGCCGGTCCCGTGGACGACCTCGCGGTCAACGTCTACGACCGCTCCGACGGCACCGGGCTGCGCATCGCCGTGGACGCCAACCCCGACCTGTACGAGGAGGCGGACGTCACCGCCTTCCAGGACGGATTGCTCACGCTGCTCGCCGAGGCCGTGGCCGCCCCCGACCGGCCCTTGCACCGGGCATCCGTACCGGTCCTGGACGGTGGGCCGTTGCCCGTTCCCGCCCGCCCGGTGCTGAGCCTCATCGCCGGTCACGCCGCCCGGCGGGGCGCAGCCGTCGCCGTGGAGCACGCCGGGGACAGCGTCACCTACGCCCAACTCCTCGGCGCAGCACGCGACACGGCCCGCCGCATCGCCGCGCGGGGTATCGGCCCGGGCGACGTGGTGGCCGTGGCGCTGCCCCGGGGCATCGACGCCGTCACCGCCATCCTCGGCGTGCTGCTGTCGGGCGCGGCCTACTGTCCCCTCGACCCGGCCGCCCCCGCCGACCGGACGGCGCACCTGCTGAACACGACCGAACCCGCCCTGGTCCTGACGACCGGCACCCGTGCGAGCACCTTCGCGGGCACGCCCGTCCTCACGGTCGACGAGCCGGATGCACCGCCGGGCCCGACCCCACCACAGCCCTCGCCCCAGGACCTCGCCTACGTCCTGCACACCTCCGGCTCCACCGGCCGGCCCAAGGGCGTCGACATCAGCCACCGTGCCCTCGCGCACTTCGTGGCCGGGGCCACCCGACGCTACGGACTGCGCGGCGAGGACCGGATCCTGCAGTTCGCACCCCTCCACTTCGACGCCAGCGTGGAGGAACTCTTCCTCACCCTGTGCGCCGGAGCCACACTCGTCATCCGCACCGAGGACATGACGGAGTCGGTCCCACGGTTCCTTGAGGAGTGCGCGCGCCTGCGGATCAGCGTGCTGGACCTGCCCACCGCCTACTGGCACGAACTCGCCTACGCCCTCTCGACGGGCACGGCCGCACTGCCCGAAGGAGTGCGGGCCGTCGTCATCGGGGGCGAGGCGGCCCTGCCCGAACGGGTGGAGCGCTGGCGCAAGGCCGTGGGCACCTCGGTCGAGCTGTTCAACACCTACGGGCCGACCGAGGCGACCGTGGTCGCCACCGTCGCCGACCTGCACGACCCCGCGCTCGCCCCCGGCGACGTACCGATCGGACTCCCGCTGCCCGGCACCCGAGCCGCCGTGATCGGCGGCGAGTTGTACCTCCTGGGCGACAACCTGGCCCGCGGATACCGAGGAGCGGACGCCGCCGACGACACCCGGTTCGCTCCTCTCGCCGCACTTCCGGGACGCCCCCGTGCCTACCGCACGGGCGATCTGGTGCACATCGGCGAGGACGGGCAGTTGCGGTTCCTGGGCCGGGCCGACGAGGAGATCAAGATCAGCGGTCACCGGGTGCATCCCGCCGAGGTCGAGAGCGCCCTGCTGACCCACACCGGAATCCGCGAGGCGGCGGTCGTCGGACAGACCCTGCCGGACGGCACCCGGCGCCTCGCGGCCCATCTGGTCGCGAACCAGCCCGCCCCCTCCGCCGCCGAGGTGAGAGACCACGTGCGGGCGAAACTCCCGGCGGCGGTGATCCCCTCCGCCGTCGAGTTCCACCACCGCCTGCCCCGCACGGGAGCCGGCAAGATCGACCGAGCCGCGCTGAGCACCCCCACCCCGGGCCACGGTCCCACCACCGCCGGCAACGCGCTGGAGCGGACGATCACCGGCATCTGGCAGCAGGTGCTCGGCGCCCACGCCGTCACCGCCGAGGACGACGTCTTCGACCTGGGCGCCCAGTCCCTCCAGGCGATCCAGGTCGCCAACCGTCTCGGCGTCGAACTCCACCGTGACATCAGGGTCGCCTGGCTCTTCCAGCACCCCACCGCCGCCGGACTCGCCCGCTTCCTCGACGACCGGTCACCGAACCCGGCGGGCCTTCCGGCAGCCCTCGTCACCGACACGGTCCTCGACCCCGGCATCCGCCCCGGCACCGGACGCCGACCGGACGCGCTCCGACGCATCCTGCTGACCGGCGCCACCGGGTTCGTGGGCGTCCACCTGCTGGCGGAACTCCTGGCCGCCACCGGGGCCGAGATCGTGTGCACCGTCCGTGCACGCACCCACGGTGAGGCAACCGCCCGTCTGCGTCAGGCACTTGAACGGCACCACCAGCCACTCCCGGACGCGCTGGAACAGCGCATCACCGTAATCCCCAGCGACCTCGCCCGCCCCGACCTCGGTCTGGCACCGTCCGCCCTCGGTCAACTGGCCGAGACCTGCGACGCGATCTTCCACAACGCGGCGACGGTCAGCATCATGCGCGACTACGGCACCCTGCGCGCCGTCAACACCGAGTCCACGCGACAGCTGCTGCGCCTGGCCGCCGCACGCTCGATCCCCCTCCACTACGTCTCCACCCTGTCCGTGGCTCCTCCCGTGAGCCTCAGCCCGGAGGTTCCGGAGGCGTTCCTGCCGCCGCACGCCGCTCTGCGCTACGGCTACCAGCAGTCGAAATGGGCGTCGGAACGGCTCCTGGAACAGGCCGCCGAGCGCGGCCTCCCCGTCACGGTGCACCGCCTGGGGCGGGTGGTCGGACCGGCCGCCACCGGATACGTCAACACACGCGACTTCCTGTGGAGCGTGCTGCGGGCGGGCATCCCGGCGGGGATCGTCCCGCAGCTGTTCGAGGACGAGATCTGGACGCCGGCCGACTGCACGGCCAGATCGATCGTGCACCTCGGCCTCACCGCCGCCGGCCCGGTCTTCCACCACGCGGCCGTACCCGCGGTGCGGCTCAGCGACCTGTACGACTGGATCGAGGAGTACGGCTACCCCCTACGACGTCTGCCGCTGGGCACATGGCGCGCTCGGCTGCCGCGCTCAGCCGACGTCGCCACCACCACGCTCGCCTTCTTCGACGCGAACGAGACGAGCGGGAGCGATGCACCCGACCTGCGCCTCGGCCGCATCCACACCGACAACGTCCGCCGGGGGCTGCACGGCAGCGGCATCGCCTGCCCGCCCGTCGGCCGAGACCTGGTGTTCCGGTACCTGAACCACTGTGTGGCCGCGGGGGTGCTGCCCCCGCCGGCCGGAGGAGAACTCCATCCGGCGCCCGGCACACAGTAGTCGGAGCCGGCCGGGAACTGACGGGCACCACGCCACGACTACTGGAACGACACACCACCGAGCCCCGCAAGCAAGGAGCCAGCATGTCCCTCAAACGGCCGGTCGCCACAGCCCTGGCCGCGGCCCTCTGTCTGGTCACGGCGGCATGCGCCGACTCCTCGAAGGACGAGAGGACGAGCGGCAAGCAGTCCGGGGCCGCCGCGTCGAAGACCGGTTACCCGGTCACCATCGAGAACTGCGGCCGGACCGAGACCTTCCAGAAGGCCCCGAGCCGTGTGGTCGTCATGAACGGCGCCTCCGTCGCCGAGGTCTCCACGCTGCTCGCCCTCGGACTCGGCGGCAGGATCGTCGCCAACGAGCAGTCCTACGGCATGAGCGAGGTGCCGGGCCGGGCCAAGGCCGTCAAATCCCTGCCCACCGGGAACATCAGGCTCAACGACGCCTACGACATCCCCGGCGAGGCCATGCTCGGCCTGCGCCCGGACCTGGTGCTGTCCACCACGTCGTACGGCTTCGACGAGAAGAACGGCTTCGCCACCCGCGACCAGCTGGGGCAGGTCGGCGCCGGCACCTATGTCTCACCGCAGGGCTGCAATCAGGACACCTCCCACATGACCATCGCCGACAGCTACACGCTGCTGCGCGACATGGGGAGGATCTTCCACGTCTCCGACCGTGCGGAGAAGCTGATCGCGGCCTCCCGGAAACACATCGACGAGGTCTCCGCCAAGATCAAGGGTAAGAAGGCACCCCGCGTGATGGTGCTCTTCTCCCACATGTCCATGGGCGGCAACGCCTTCAGCTCGGTCGTCGCCAAGGGCATCTACAACGACATCCTGACCAGGGCCGGCGGATCCAACGCCTTCGCGTCGGCCTCCACGACCTCCTTCGCCGACCTGAGCAAGGAGAAGGTCGCCGCCACCGATGTCGACGCACTCGTCGTCATCGGCTACAACGACCCCGACCCGGCGGCCTACGCCAAGAAACTGCTGAAGGAGTTCCCCCAGTGGCCGGCCGCCAGGAAGAACGCGTACGTGGTGCTGTCCGACTCGATGTACCTCGGCCCCAGCAACGACCTGGCCGTGGAGAAGATCGCCAGGATGCTGCACCCGGACGCCTTCTGAGCCGACCGGCCCGGCTCAGGGTCGCCCTAGCCTTCACCCTGCTGCCCGTCGCGCTGACCGCCACCATGATCGTGGCCATCAGCATCGGGGCGGTCACGGTCCCGCTCGGTGACGTGTGGGGAATCGTCTGGCACCACGTGACGGGGCAGGGCACCACGGGAGACCTCGCACTCGACCAGATCGTCTGGAACTTCCGCACCCCCCGGGTGGTCCTCGCCGCTCTGGTCGGCGCGGGCCTGGCCGTGTCGGGCGCGGTACTGCAGACCGTGGTGGCCAACCCGCTCGCCGACCCCATCGTCCTCGGCTTCTCCTACGGCGCCACACTCGGCGCGGTGCTGGTCATCACCCTCGGCGGAGGCGTGGCGCTGGCCGGGCTCGGCGTGTCGGCCGCCGCGTTCCTCGGCGCGGTCGCGGCGGGCGCGCTCGTGTTCGCCCTCGGGCAGCGGCGGGGCCGGATGGCCCCCACCCGGCTGGTCCTGGCCGGGGTCGCGGTCGGCTACGTCTTCCTCTCGGCGACGAGCTACGTACAGCTTCAGGCGACCCCGACCGAGCTGCGCACGGTGATGTTCTGGATGCTGGGCAGCGTGGCCGGCGCCCAGTGGGACCAACTCCCCGCGGTCACCGTCGTGGTGCTGGCCGGCACCGCCCTCCTCACACTGTTCGGCCGACGCCTCAACGTCCTGCTCGCCGGCGACGACTCCGCCGCCGCGCTGGGCGTCGACGTCAACCGGCTGCGCGCACTGCTCCTGGTGCTCAGCGCACTGCTGACCGGAACCGTGATCGCCGTGGCCGGCAGCATCGGATTCGTCGGCCTGATGATCCCGCACCTGGTCCGGCTCACCCTCGGCGCCGACCACCGCAGGCTCCTGCCCCTGACCGCCCTGCTGGGCGCCCTCTACCTGGTCCTCGTCGACCTGCTCTCGCGCACCCTCAACCGCCCCAACGAACTCCCGCTGGGCATCCTCACCGCCCTGCTCGGCGCGCCCTTCTTCCTGTGGCTGCTGCGCCGTAACAAGGGTCTGGACTGAAGCATGAAACTCACCGTCGACCAGCTCCACATCACCCTGGACCGCAGCCCGATCCTCCACGACGTGAGCCTCGAGGCGGGCAAGGGCGACATCGTCGGCCTCGTCGGCCCCAACGGCAGCGGCAAGTCGACCCTGCTGCGTGCCGTCTACCGCTCGCTGCGTCCGGCCCGGGGCGTGGTCCGGGTCGGAGACGACGACGTATGGGCCCTGTCGGCGCGTACCGCCGCCCGCCGCACCGCCGCCGTCCTCCAGGACGCCAGCGGCAACACCACCGGTCTGACCGTCACCGAGATCGTCGCGCTCGGCCGCGCCCCCCACCACGGCCTGCTGGGCCGCGACGGCCCGGAGGACCACCAGGCCGTCGCCGCCGCCCTCGACCGCTGCGGTGTGCGGCCGTACGCGGACCGAGACTACGCCTCCCTCTCCGGTGGCGAGCGCCAACGCGTGCTGCTGGCCCGGGCCTTGGCCCAGGCCCCCCGCCTGCTCGTGCTCGACGAGCTGACCAACCACCTGGACATCCGCGCCCGGTTCGAGCTGCTGGACCTGATCCGCGCCACCGGCGTCACGACGCTGGCGGTCCTGCACGACCTCGACCTGGCCGCCCGCCTCTGTGACCACCTGGTGGTCCTGCACGAGGGAGCCGTGGTGACGGCGGGACCGGTCCTGGAGGTGCTGACCCCGCGACTCCTGGCCGACGTCTTCGGCGTACGCGCACACGCCGAGCGGCACCCCGACGGTGTCGTCCGCATCACGTACGCCGCCCAGCCACTGGCCCGGTCCCCTGCCGGCGAGAACGGCGACGCACCGGCCGGGGAGGGCGCCCGGACCGCATGACGTGGGCGAGGGCTGCCGGCCCGCGCTGCGTCGTGTCGGCCGGGCGCCAGCCGGGCAGCTTGCTCGCCGGCGTCGCGGCGTCGTACGAGCCCCAGCCGGTGGCTGCGGAGTAGGCGCCGTTGCCGCCGCTGGTCTCGGCTGGGGCGCAGCGTCGGGGGTCGCCTCCGCCGCCGCGTTCGCCCTGCTCCACCGCACCCTGGTGATCGGCCCCCACCGGCGTCCTGACGCGCTCCTCGCCCGGCACGCGGGGGCAGACCGCCGTGCGGTACCTCGACCCGGCACAACCACAGGCCACCGTCCGAGTCCCCCGGTGCACGCCACGCCCCTGGGGCACAATGCCGGCATGACCGATGATCAGCTCCCGGGCACGGCACGGCCGTTGCTGCGCCACCCCTCGGACGGCGAACTCATAGACGTCGCCGGCGTCGCACACTTCTTCCGGCTCACCGGAGAACACACAGACGGGCACTTCGCCTTCGAGGAGTTCAGCCTCGCACCTGGGACCATCGGTGCCAGGCCGCACGTACACGAAGGACACGACGAGTACTTCTACGTCCTCGAGGGCGAGTTGACACTGCACACCGGGGACGGCGAGGTGACGGCGGGCCCCGGGCACCTGCTCGCCGCGACCCGGGGAACCCCGCACGGCTTCCGCAACGCCGGCACGGTCGTCGCCCGCGCCCTGTGCCTGTACACCCCTGCGGGCTACGAGAACTACTTCCGCGAAGTCCACGCAGCCGTGAGCGCCGGTGCGGAGGCAACCGATGAGCTCCTGGCCGAATTCCGCAGTCGCCACCGGACCAGTTCCTGGTGAACGTGGCGGGGCCCGGGAGTCGTATCCAGCTCCCGGGCCCCTGGGGATGCCACCCAATTGCGCACGCCGGCGGCGTTTAAGAGGACGGATCAGTCATCATGCCGTCGTGTTCTTCCTTTGAACTACCGCACCAGGTGAGAGGTGCAGGCGAGAGTCGAACTCGCATCCGACGGCGTTCGTCCGGCCCCGGTCGATCCGGCGATCGGCGGCGATGCTGAGACTGGAGCGAGAGTCTGAGATTGATCGCGGCTGCCTCTGCCATGTTGGGCTACCCCGGCCCGTCGCGGATGGTGCTGTGCCGGGGGAAGGACTCGAACCTTCACTGTCACCGTGTCTTCAGGCTGAACTTCAGTGTCAGCTTGCGCTCATCGCGCGAACCGGTCCTCAATCCGGCCCGCGCCTGTTGCGCACCCCCGCGCTCGCACGCGGGGGCGATCATGGATGCTACCCGTGGCCGGCGTCAGCCGAGCAGGTAGCCGAACACCGCGTCGCCGACCCGCTGGTCTGTGATCTCGGCGCCGTTGGCCTCCTCGCGGGCGAACTTCACCGCCTGCTGGAGCTTCTCGACCCGCTCCACCAGCTCGTTCACCCGCCGCGCCGGGAGTGCTCCGGAGAACTTCACGGTCGTCCAGTACCCGATGGGCACGTCCTCGTAGTACACCTCGACCTGCGCCGGGTGCTTCTCGGTCGCCTCCGCCTTGACGTGGTTGCGCGGGACCTTCCTGGTGCGGATCGTGCGCACCGGGTCCGTCTTCCACCAGTCCGTGGAAGGGTCGTGCGACCAGGACTCCGCGGCGTCGAGGGTGGGCAGCTTCCTGACGAACGTGTGCAGGTCGGTGAGCTGCTTCTCCAGGAAGAGGAGATAGCTGACCGGGACGTCGGTGAGGATCGTCCGGCCGTCGACCGAGACGTCCGCGCGGGCCGTGCAGTTCGCCCAGTCCTTGGTGGCGGTCACGTCGAAGAGCCGGGTGAGCGACGCGGACATCTCCCGCAGCACGTCCTCGGCCTGCACCTGTACCCGCGTGGACTCGGGCGGCAGTTGCTCGCCCTCCTCGTCCTTCGGCTGGTACGTGCGCGAGATACCGGCCAGCAGTGCCGGCTTCTGCACCTTGTGGTGCGCCGCGGTGATGTCCTGGAGCGACTTGCTCTTGACACCCTTCTCGACGGCGATGATCTGGTTCAGCTTCGCCACTTCGGGTCCCCCTTCGAACTGGCAGGAACGTACCCGACCGGCTCGAACACGCGCATTCCTTTTATGGCACCGCACCGAGACCCGAGTCGTACTGTGCGCCGGCCCTGATCCTCCGCAGGAAGGATGTAGGGCACATCCATGATCGACGACGATGACCGGGCGAGGTCCGGACACGGGGTCCGGACCGCAGGGAAGGGGAACCCCTTGCGCATCCTCCGGCTCGTCGGAACCGTCCTGGGTACGACGCTCGTGCTGACCGCCACGGCACCGGTCGCACAGGCGGACGCCAGAGCGGCCACGAAGGCGTCCCAATCCCCCTTACAGGGCGGGAAGCTGGACGACGCGGCACTCGACTCCGGCCTCCGCGCCGTCCATGACGCGGGCATGTACGGCATCTACTCCTCCGTACGTGACGGCTCCGAGCGGTGGACCGGCGCGGCCGGCGTCGCCGACGTGAACACCGGACGTCCGGTCCGGCCGGGTCTGCTCCACCGGGTGGGCAGCGTCAGCAAGGCCTTCACCTCCGTCGCCCTCCTCCAGCAGGTGGAACGCGGCCGGCTCCGCCTCGACGCGCCCATCGGCGACTACCTCCCCGGCCTGGTCCCGGGCGAGCGCGGCCGCGAGATCACGGTCCGCATGCTCCTGAACCACACGAGCGGCATCGGTGACTACGTCCTCGGCGCCTTCCCCTCGCTCGCCCGCAACTCGACGGCCAGCCTCGACGAGGAGCGCTTCCGCTCCATCCGTCCCGAGGAACTCGTCCGCCTCGGACTGGCGGCGCCGGCCACGGGCAAGCCCGGCGAGAAGTGGTCGTACTCCAACACCAACTACGTCGTCGCAGGGCTGCTCCTTCAGAAGCTGACCGGCCAGGACGCCGAGGCCTACATCACCCGCCACGTCATCGCCCGGGCCGGCCTGCACCACACCTCGTTCCCGCGCACCCCGTACATCCAGGGTCCGCACGCCCGCATGTACGAGTCGTTCTACGGCCTGATCAACCCGCCGCGCGACTACAGCGACTACGACATGTCCTGGGCGTACACCGCGGGCGCGATCGTCTCCACCACCGATGACCTCAACCGCTTCTACCGCGCCCTGCTGGGCGGCAAGCTGATCGGCCCGGCCGCCCTGCGCGAGATGCAGCGCACCGTTCCGGCCGACGGCATGAACTACGGCCTGGGCATCTACAGCCTCGACATCCCGGGCTGCGGCCGCTTCTGGGGCCACGACGGCGCCGTCTTCGGCGCGGGCACCCTCGTCTACTCCAGCCCCGACGGCAGGCGCCAGGTCGCCATGGGCTGGAACCTCATGAAGTACGAGCGGCTCAAGCCCGACGGGTCCGGTTTTGAACCGAGCCCGATCGACGACGCCCTCAACCGCCAGGTCGTCCGCGCGCTGTGCCCGACGACCACACCGGCCCCGCCCTCCGGCTCCCACTCGGCCACGGCGCTGCCCCGGACAGTGCTGCCGAGCGTGGACCTGGCGCCGGGGGAGTGGGCCAGGACCCTGCGCTGACGCCGGGCCCGGCTCCGCGCTGACGTGCACCGCTTCCCCGTCCCAGGCGGGGAAGCGGTGCGCTCCGGCGGTCGGTCACACGGTTTCGGCTCTGCTCGGTGCCGGCACCACGGAGGCGCCGGCCGCGGACGACTGTTCGGGCAGGGTGAGGAACAAGGTCATGCCGGCGCTCGCCAGATAGAGGCCGGCGAAGATCCACATCACGCCCTGGACACCGAGCGGCCCGAGGAAGAGGGCGACCACGGCCGGGCCGACGAACGTGCTGGCCCCCGCGCCGAGGTTGAGCGCCGACATCGCCTGGCCCTTGTGCTCCGGTGCCAGCGAGGGCATGAGCGCGGACAGCGGCACGTAACCGGCGAGCGTCGCGCCGAAGAGGCTCACCAGCACCGTGGCCAGGGCGAAGTTGTCGCCAGAGGCGGCAGTGCCGTAGTAGAGCAGGAGCGTGGTGACCGCGCAGCCCACCCCGCCGAACCACGCGACGGTGCGCTGCCAGCCCAGGCGGTCGCCGACGAGACCGAAGAGCAGGTTGAAGAAGATGTTGGTGGCGAACATCGCCGACAGCAGCCGCAGCCACTCGGTCAGCGAGAAGCCCAGGGTGTCGGTGAAGAAGACGGGCAGGAAGACCAGGAAGCCGAACTGGGCCGCGGTGTTGATGGTGCGCACCACCGCGCCGACGCCGATGCGCGGGTGGCGCCAGACGATGGAGAGCGAACCGAGCAGGGTGGCCACCGGACGCTCCCCGGTGGGCGCCAGCCGCTGCCTGCCCGTCGGCTCGCGCACCAGGAACAGCGCGATCAGGCCGCCCGCCGCCACCAGGGCCAGCGCGAACCACAGGGTGCGGTACGTGCCCAGCCACGGCACCGTGAAGCTGGCGACCAGTGAGCCGAGCGTGGGCAGCCCGCCGGTGAAGGCGAACCAGAACCAGCCCACGGCGGAGCCGAGCCGGTGCCTGGGCGTCACCGCCGTCACCCAGACCAGGAAGCCGTAGGCGAAGAGCGGATAGCCGAAGCCGCGCAGCCCATAGCTGGTCAGCAGCAGCCAGTAGTGGTGCGTCGGGACCGCGAGGCCGAGAAAGGCCACCTGCAGTGTGGCCCAGATGCCGAGGCCCAGCATCATCACGCGGCGCGGACCCCACAGGTCGGAGAGCGCTCCCGAGAACCAGGCGGAGATGCTCGCCGTGACGCCGTACACGGTGAACAGCAGCGCCACGCGTTCCCTGGAGATGCCGTCGTGCAGCAGATAGGGCGAAAGAAATCCCGATTCGACACCGTCACCGATCATGAAGATCAGAACACCGAGAAATCCCCAGGAAAGGGCCTTGGGAATGCCGATACGGTCCAGGAAGAGGGGGACGGACACGTCAGCCACCTTTGTGCGGGAAGGGGAGAGCGGAGGTGCCTTGCGGCGTGGCAAGAATGAAAAGTCCGCTCCCGAGCGGGGTCAATCCGTCGTGGGAAAGACCTCGCCGCCCGTGTGACCCGTGGCGTTAAGTCGTCGTCCCGCCGCTCCCCGGGGAAGCCGGGGCGGCTGTGTCACTCCAGTTCAGAGGGTGTGCGCCCCGTCGGGTGGTGAGGCACGCCGCGTGAGAACCGTGTGATGTTCACGTGGCTGTGTTCCCCGCAACGGTGCGGACGTGGACGCCGTTGTCGCGCAGCCGGCGTACCTCTCCCGCCGGGGCCGCGTCGTCGACGACGACCAGGTCGAAGTCGGTGAGCGGGGCGAGCGCGTACAGGCCCTGGTTGGCGAACTTGGTGTGGTCGATGATCAGCACCCGGCGCGAGGCGGCGGCCATCATGGCCCGCTTGACCTGCACCGTCTCGGGCGACATGTGATAGCAGCGGCCGCCGGTCACCGCCGTCGTGGACATGAACAGCACATCGGCCCTGAACGCCTCCACGCTGTGCGCGGTGTGCGCCCCCATGAAGGCGTCGTACGCGGGGAAGTAGGTGCCGCCCAGGGCGACCAGTGCGACGCCCGGCTCGCGGGCCAGGGCCGAGATGGCCGGCAGCGAGTTGCTGATCGCCGTGATGGGGGTGTGGTCCGACAGGTGCCGGACCAGGTGCAGACAGGTCGTGGAGTCGTCGATCATCACGACCTGTCCGGGCGCGAGTTCCTCGGCGGCGGCCCGCGCCAGCAGCTGCTTGGTCTGCACCATCGTCGACAGGCGTTCGCTGGCACTGCCGTGGAACTGCGTCGAGGGCAGACAACTCGCCCCGCCGCGCACCTTGCGCAGCCACCCTTGTGCCTGCAGGGCGTCCAGGTCGCGGTGAACCGTCATGACGCTCACGCCGAACTCGGCAGCGAGGTCGGTGGTACGGACGAACCCCTTGCTCGTGACGAGTTCGCGCAGCCGGTTCCGGCGCCCCTCCTGGGCGTCCGTCCGGGCGTCGAGACCGGCCATGGCGGCGGCTCCTTCCTGAGAAGAAGTGCATGAGAACCCCACATGAACGTAACACGGGGGAGGCGGGCCCTGGCCTGGCCCGTGTCCGGGCGAGCGGCGCACGCGCAGCCAGCCGCGCCGGACAGGACTGGAGATTTAACACGGCACCGGTGCTCGGCCGCGGGATAAGTCGCCGGGCCGATTGACGGCCCCCTTCCGGGCGCGTTTCCTGATTTCTGCGAGCCGCCTGCGGCCGGACCGTCCGGTCCGACGGATCCGCTCCATGGGCGCGGGCCTTTGTGAAGGGGCAGGTATTGAAGTCATGTCGGTTCTCACGATCGACGTCGGAACCTCGGTCATCAAATCCGTCGTTTTCGACGACCAGGGTCAGGAGCTGGCGGTCTCGCGCATCGGCACCGAGGTGCTGCGGCCCCGTCCCGGATGGGCGGAGCAGGACATGGAGGCGGTGTGGAACGGGGTCGTCTTCACCGTGCGCAGCGTCCTGTCCCAGCCCGGCCCCGCCCAGGACCCGGTCTGGCTGGTGAGCTTCACGGCCCAGGGCGACGGCTGCTGGCTGGTGGACGGCGCCGGCCGTCCCACCGGCCCGGCGATCCTGTGGTCCGACGGCCGCGCCGGTGACCTGCTCACCCGCTGGCAGGCCGACGGCGTCCTGGAGCAGGCGTTCCGCCGCAACGGCTCGCTGACGTGCGGCGGCATGCCGAACGCGGTGCTCAGCTGGCTCGCCGCGCACGACCCGGAGCGGCTGGAGCGCTCCCGTACCGCGCTGACGGCGGCCGGCTGGCTGTTCCTGAAGCTCACCGGCGTCACCGCCATCGACGAGTCCGACGCCTCGGCGCCCTTCCTCGACCACTCCACCGGCGCCTACGACCCCGTGATCCTCGACCTCTTCGCGATGGAGTGGGCCGAGCCGCTGCTGCCGCGGATCCTCGGCGAGCACGAGCGCATCGCCGAGATCACCCACCACACCGCCGCCGAACTCGGCCTGCCCGCCGGGCTTCCCGTCGTCATGGCCCCCTACGACATCGCCGCCACCGCCCGCGGCGCCGGAGCGGTGGGCCCCGGCCAGGCGTGCGCCATCCTCGGCACGACCCTGTGCACCGAGATCGTCACCCGTGAGCCGGACACCGGGGGAGAGCCGTGCGGCATCAACATCGCCTACCGCGGCCGTGAACGCATCCTGCGCGCCTTCCCCACCCTCTCCGGCACGGAGGTCCTCGACTGGGCCTGCCGCACCCTCGCCGTCGAGGACCCCGCCGCCCTCGGCAGACTCGCCTTCGGCACCGAACCGGGCGCGGCGGGACTCGCGTTCCTGCCCTACCTCTCGCCCGCCGGTGAGCGCGCCCCGTTCCTCGACCCGCGCGCCCGCGGCGCCTTCTGGGGCCTCTCCCTCGACCACACCCCCGCCCACGTGGCCCGCGCCGTCTTCGAGGGACTGTCCCTCGTCGTCCGCGACTGCCTCACCGCGTCCGGGACCGACGTCCACGAACTGCGCCTGTGCGGCGGCGGATCCGCCAGCGACGCCTGGTGCCGGCTCATCGCGGACGTCACCGGCGTGCCGACGGCGCGCAGCGCCGGCACGGAGCTGGGCGCCAAGGGCGCGTTCCTGACCGGCCTCGTCCTCACCGGGGCCGAGAGCAGCATGCACAGCGCCGCCGCCAAGTACGTCCGGATGTGCGCGAACTGGGAACCGGACCCCGAACGTGCCGCGTTCTACGACGGCCTCTACGACACGTACCTCACCTGGCGCGACGCCGCCCGCTCCCTCGGCTGGGCGCCCACGTCCGCCGCTGTCCCGACCGCACCGTCCGCCGGCGTACCGGCCGCCTCCCCGACCCGCACCCCGAAGGCCCCGCATGTCTGACGCCCTGTCACCCGACGCCGTCCACCTCGGACTCGACCTCGGCACCCAGAGCGCCCGCGCGGTCGCCGTCGACGGCACCGGCCGGCTGCTGGCGGCCGCCTCCCGCCCGCTGACCGGCCACCGCGACGGCGTACGGCACGAGCAGGACCCCGGGCAGTGGTGGCCGGCGCTCGCCGCCGCCTGCCGCGAGGCCCTGACCGGCATCGACGCACGCCGGGTGCGGGGCCTGGCCGTGGACGCCACCTCCGGGACCGTGCTGCTGGCCGACGCCCGGGGCCGCCCCCTCACCACGGGCCTGATGTACGACGACCGCAGGGCCGACGCGTACGCCGACCGCGTCAACACGCGCGGCGCGCCGGTGTGGGAGAAGCTCGGCTACCGCGCCATGCAGCCCTCCTGGGCACTGCCCAAACTGCTCTGGCTGCTGCACGGCCCGGCCCGTGCGGGCGACCCTGTCCTCCCGGCGGGCGCCCGCCTGCTGCACCAGGCCGACCTGATCACCTGGCAGCTCGCCGGGCACCAGGTCGCGAGCGACGCCAGCCACGCCCTGAAGACCGGCTACGACCTGATCGCCGAGCGCTGGCCCGAGGCCGAGCTGGAGGCGCTCGGCGTCTCGGGCGAGCTGCTGCCCGACGTCGTACGGCCGGGCACGGTCCTCGGCACGGTGTGCGCCGAGGCCGCCGAGGAGACCGGTATTCCCGCCGGCGCCCTCATCACCGCGGGCATGACCGACGGCTGCGCGGCGCAGATCGGAGCCGGAGCGCTCACCCCCGGCTCCTGGAACTCGGTGCTGGGCACCACCCTGGTGTTCAAGGGGGCGAGCCGCCACCTCGTCCGCGACCCCGGCGTCGTCTACTGCCACCGCGGCCCCGGCGGTACCTGGCTGCCCGGCGGCGCCTCCAGCAGTGGCGCCGGGGTCCTCGCCCACCGGTTCCCCGGCGCGAGCCCCGCCGACCTGGACGCGCTGACCGCGCGGGCCGCCGCGACCGGCTCCACCGCCGTCGTCTACCCCCTGGTGGGCTCGGGCGGCGAGCGCTTCCCGTTCCGCGCGCCCGAGGCCGCGCCCTTCGTCCTCGGCGAACTCGCGGGCGAAGCCGAGGAGTTCCACGCCTGCCTGCTGGGCGTGGCGCTGCTCGAACGGCTCTGCTTCGACTACCTCGACCACCTCGGCGCCCCGGTCGACGGCCCGCTCACGTTCACCGGCGGCGGGGCCCGCAACCGCTACTGGGCGCAGCTGCGCGCCGATGTGCTCGGCCGCCCCGCCCGGCTGCCGGAGCAGGCCGAGAGCGCCCTCGGCATGGCGGTGCTCGCGGCCACCGGCTGCGGTGTCACGCTGGAGGAGGCGGCGGGCGCCATGGTGCGGCTGCGCGCGGAGCTGCGCCCCGACCCCGCCCGGACCGCCCGCCTGCGTCCCGTCTACCTCGATTTCGTCGACGCGCTGGTCCGCCGCGGCTGGCTGGCACCGGCCGTGGCCGGCCACGCGCGCGGAAAGGCCGGACAGTGACCGACTTCGTCCTCGTACGCCATGGGGAGACCGTCTGGCACGCCGACAACCGCTACGCGGGCCGCACCGACGTGCCCCTCACCGAACTCGGCCGCCGGCAGGCCGCCGAACTGGGAGCCTGGGCCGCCGGGCAGCACCTGGACGCCGTGCTCTGCTCACCGCTGTCCCGGGCCCGGCAGACCGCCGAGCCCGCGGCGGCCGCGCTCGGCCTCACCCCCTGGGTCGACGAGCGCCTGTACGAGGTGGACTTCGGCCGCGGCGACGGCCTCACCCGCGCCGAGATGGCCGAGGTGTTCCCCGAGGCGCTCGCCGCCTTCCTCACGGACCCGGTCGCCCACCACCTGCCCGGCGGGGAGCACCCCGCCGCGGCGGCGGACCGCGCGGTCGACTGCCTCCAGGAGGCCGCGCACAAGCTCCCCGACGGGCGTGTCCTCGTCGTGGCCCACTCCACTCTGCTGCGCCTGGTGCTGTGCCGGCTCCTCGGCATTCCCCTCGCGCGCTACCGCCAGGTCTTTCCCGCCCTGCACAACGGCGCCCTGACCGAGCTGCGGCTGCGCGACGGCCAGGCGTCCCTGCTCCGCCTCAACGCACCCGTTCGCTGACCACCGCTGCTTGGGAGATGCACCGTGCCCACCACCGTCCTCGCCGCCGGCGACCACTTCGTGCTGCCCGGGTTGCTCGAACAGGAACTGCGCGCCGCCGCGCCCGCCGGCGCCGACCTGGACGTCCGGCAGCTCCAACTGCCCTGGCCCCACACCCCGTTCGGGAAGGTCGCCGAGGTCGACGAGGCGTCCGGAACCGAGGAGGAGATGATCGAGGCGCTGCGGGGCGTACGGATCTGCGTCACCCAGATGGCCCCCCTCACCGAGCGGGTGCTGGCCGCCTGCCCCGATCTGGAGCTGTTCTGCGTCAGCCGGGGCGGACCGGTCAACGCCGACCTGGAGGCCGCCACCCGCCACGGCGTCGCCGTCTGCTACGCCCCGGGCCGCAACGCCGTCGCCACCGCGGAGCACACCCTCGCGCTCATCCTCGCCGCCGCCCGCGGACTCGGCGACGTCCACACCGACCTCAAGCAGGGCACCTGGCGCGGCGACTACTACGACTACACACGCTGCGGAGTGGAGATCGACGGCTCGGTCGTGGGGCTGGTCGGCTTCGGCGCCATCGGCTCGCGCGTCGCCCGTGTCCTGACCGCCATGGGAGCCTCCGTCCTCGTCCACGACCCCTATGTGCCGCCGGAGGCGGTGCGGGGCGTCGCACGGCTCGTGTCCCTGGACGAGTTGCTGAGCAGCTCCCGGATCGTCTCCCTGCACGCGCGGGTGACGGACGAGACCCGCGGCATGATCGGGCGGGCCCGGATCGAGGCCATGCCGCGGGGCTCCGTCCTCGTCAACTGCGCCCGGGGCGCCCTGGTCGACTACGACGCGGTGTGCGACGCGCTCGACTCGGGGCATCTGGCCGCCGCCGGCTTCGACGTGTTCCCCGTGGAACCGGTCCCGGCCGGCTCGCGTCTGCTGTCCACCCCGAACGTCGTCCTCACCCCGCACATCGCCGGAGCGAGCCGCGAGGTCGCGCACAAGGCCGCCCGGATCGTCGCCGCCGAGACCGCCCGCTTCCTGCGCGCCGAGCCGCTCGCCCACTGCGCCAACCCACAAGCCCTGAGGGGCTGAGCGCTCGCCCGCGCGCGATCCGGTCCACGGCGGCGTGTCCGGAGCCGGTGGATTCCCCCGGGCCGTTTCCTCTAGGCCTTGTGCGCAGCCGGTGACGACGGAGGCGGGGGGGGGGGGGGGGGCCCCCGGGGAACCCACGCCGGCCCGCCCCCAAGCCACGCGGTGCCCTCACGGCCGATCCACGGGGGAGCCCGCAATGTGGTCGTTGAGTCGTAGGAGG
>NZ_JBVJVZ010000004.1:575528-766980 GCF_055603245.1 Streptomyces sp. NPDC037290
TGGGGGGGGGGTGGTTTCCTGTGGTTTTTTTCTTTTGTTTTTGGGGAGGACTGGGGGAGGAGGGAGGGGGGACCCCCGCCCCCCCCCCCCGGCCCCCCCCCCCCCCCCCGCCGGACGATGCCGTGCGGCCGGGCTCAGTGCCCGGAGGATCCCTCGGGGCGCGCGTGGCGCGGCAGGAGGAACGCCAGCAGGAAGGTCAGGGCGAGCATGCCGTCGACGATCCACAGGACCGTCTTCATGACGGAACCGAACCCGCTCCGGAAGGCCGACGACGCGGTGGTCCGCAGCGCGCCGGGTATCGTGGCGCCGCCCTGGGGCGAGGTCACGGCGGAGCGGGTGTCCTTCTCCAGGCGTGCGCAGGACGCCGGGGTCGCGGCGGGGTCCTTGGCGACGGCGCGGTCCGAGGCGCACGTACGCAGGTCCGCCACGAGGCGCTGCTGAGCGGCCGGGGCGACGTGCGCGGCGGCCAACTGCCTCCGCAGGCCGTCCGAGTGGTGGTCGACGGCGGTGGCGATCCCGCCGCCCAGCAGGCCGAAGAACACGGTGCCGAGGACGGCCACGCCGAAGGCGCCGCCGAGCTGCTGCATCGCGGTCATCGTGCCGGACGCCGAGCCGGTCTCGTGCTGCTCGACGCTGGCGAGCACGATGTCGAAGAACGGCGCCATGAGCAGCCCCATCCCGATGCCGGTGACGAGCAGCGACGGCAGGAGCTGCCAGGGGCCGACGCCGGAGCCCACCGTGTCGAGGGTCAGCCACACGCCGAACACACCGACCGCCATGACCAGGGTGCCCGCCTGCAGGACGGCCCGACCGAACCGGGCGACACCCTGGGCGATCCCGAAACCGACGATCATGCCGCCCGACCAGGGCACCATCACCAGTCCCGCCTTGAGCGGCGAGTAGCCGAGGCCGATCTGGGTGTAGAGGTTGAAGACCAGCATGAAGCCCTGCATGGTCGAGAAGAACACCAGCCCGAGGGTCATGCCGCCGCTGAATCCCCGTTTGCGGAACAGGCTGGGCACGACCAGCGGGTCCCGGCCGGCCTTGTTGCGGCGTGACTCGTACAGGGCGAAGGCGACGAAGACGACCAGCGAGGCGGCCATCATCACGAACGTCCACAGGGGCCAGTCGTACTCACGGCCTTGGACCAGCGGGAAGATGAGGAGCAGCGCGGCCAGCGACACCAGGAGCATGCCGGGGATGTCGAGGCGTGGCCTGGTGCTCGACCGGCCCCTCGGCAGGTAGCGCAGGGCACCCAGGAAGGCCGCGGCGCCCAGCGGCAGATTGATCAGGAAGATCATCCGCCAGCCGGTGCCGAAGTAGTCGGCGTCCACGAGCCAGCCCGCCAGGATCGGCCCGCACACGGCGGACAGACCCATGACCGGCCCGAACATCCCGAAGGCCTTCTGTGACTCCTGCGGCGGGAACATCTCCTTGATCATGCCGAGACCCTGCGGCAGCATCACCGCGCCGAACAGTCCCTGTACGACGCGCGCGGCGATCAGCATCTCGGGCGACACGGACAGCGCGCACAGCAGCGAACCCAGGGTGAAGCCGGCGGCTCCCACCAGGAACATCCTGCGGCGCCCGTGGATGTCCCCGAGCCGCCCGCCGGTGACGAGCCCGACGGCCATCGAGAGCGTGTACGCGGCGGCGAGCCACTGCAGTGTGGAGGCACCGCCGCCGAGGTCGGCCCGCATGGAGGGGCCGGCGATGTTCGTGACGACGGCGTCGAGGAGATCCATCACCTCGGCCGCGAGGATCACGAAGAGCGCAGCCCAGCGCCGCCGGTAGGGCGCTGGTGTGACGGTGGGCGTCTCGACGGACGCGACACCGGTGGTGGACATCGGAACTCCTCGTCAAAGGGGCGGATGGGTTTCACGACACGTTCGGCTGAACGGTGTTCACCATAACAGAACACCGTTCAGTCGGTGAACGCCGTTCATTAAGATATAGCGCAATGTCCGCGACCGGACAAGATATATCGCGTTTCATCGACCCCTTCGTGTCGCGCAGCGTGGGTGAACACTGTTCTCCGGCGCCTAGACTGGCCTCATGACCGACGAGGCCGCCGACACCCGTACGTCCCCTCCGCCCTCCCCCTGGGAGCGCGAGCGCCCCGCGCGCAGCCACGTGACACCCACGCGCGCACCGCTGTCGCGCGAACGGGTCGTGGAGGCCGCCTTCACGGTGCTGGACCGGCAGGGGCTCGACGGACTGTCGATGCGCCAGGTGGCGGCCGAACTGGGGGTCACGGTCTCCGCCCTCTACGCGTACGTCAGCTCCAAGGACGAGCTCCTGGAGCTGATGTACACACGGCTCTTCGACGGCTTCGAACTGCCCGCGCCCGATCCGCAGCGATGGCGGGAACAGGTTCGGGACTACGCCCGCTCGGGGCGGCAGCGCCTGCTGTCCCACCGGGACATGGCCAGGATCTCCATGGCCCACGTCCCCTTCACCGCCGAACTGCTGCCGCACGTCGAGGCGTTGCTCGCCATCTTCCGCACCGCGGGGCTGCCCGACCGTATCGCGGCGGAGGCCGGTGACCTCATCTCCACCTACATCGACGGGTTCGTCCTGGAGGAGGGCATGTGGCAGGACCGGGCCGCTCGGCACGGCGGTGACGGTGCCTCCCTGGCCCGTCCCGACTGGCGTGAGATGGCCGACGAGATGCGGGACTACTTCACGTCCCTGCCCGCAGCGGACTTCCCCCATCTGCGCGCCCTGGCCGGGCTCATCGTGTCGGACTCCTCCGACGAGAGGTTCGACACCGGTCTGGAGATCATCCTGCGCGGCCTGGCGAGCTACCTGCCGGACTCCCCGCCGGCGCCCACGAGTCCGGACGACGGCAGGAACCCCTCCGCCTGATCACCGCCCGGGCGGTCGCGCCCGCTCGGGGCCAGGGGGCCGAGCGGGCGCCGTACAGGACCTAGCGCAGGTCGATGACCGTGCGCAGCTTCCCGCTGGTCGGGGTGCGCTCGAAGTCCGCCCTGCCGAGGGTCCGCACGGTCAGCGCCACCAGCCCCTCCTCCACCGCCGAGGCCAGCTCCGGCACCTCCGCGACGACGGCTGCCCGTGCGACGTCGGCGGCGGGGGCGTACTGCTCGTCGAGCCTGACCGTCAGCCGTTCCCGGTCGGCGCCCGGTGCCACCACCAGCTGCACCTCCCCGTGATAGGCGATCCGCTCCTCCAACGCCCGCACCACACGGCGGTAGTTGACGAAGTACGTGCCCACCCGCAGCACATCGCCGTAGCGCCCGAGCAGTTCGAGGCGAGGCACGTGGCTGCCACACGCGCACGCGCCCTCCACCGCCCGGCCCAGGTCGCCGATCTCGTAGCGCTCCAGCCGCTGACCGGACCGCGCCCGCGACGTGAACACCAGCCGTCCCGGCTCGCCCGGCACCACCGCACGGTCCTCGCGCGGATCCAGTATCTCCAGCGTGTGCAGGTCGGTCAGCACATGGTGGACCGAGCCGTCCGAGGACGCGCACTGGTAGCCCAGCGGTCCCAGATCGGTGCTGCCGTAGGCCGCGGAGCGGATCACCTCCACACCGAACTCGTCGGTGAGCACCCTGCGTTGCTCGGCGGTGAAGTGCTCGCCGCCGTAGAACACCTTGCGGATGCCGCCGTAGGCGCGCAGCCGGCCGGCCTCGGCGTGCAGCAGCTGCCACAGGTAGGACGGCATGCCGAAGACGGTGTCCGCCCGGTGCGCGACCAGTGCCTCGGCGACCATGGCGTGGTCGGCGCCCGCGGCGATCGGGAGCTGGGTGGCGTTCAGCCGCTCCAGGATGGAGAAGAAGCTGATGAAACTGCCGTACATCCCGCCGCAGTAGAACAGGTTGGCCGCCCGGTCGCGAGCCGGGTCGAACCCGGCGGCGAGCAGACCGTCCGCCGCGGCGCGCATCTGGTTGTCGTAGTCGTCGCAGGTGAACACCGACAGCGCGGGTGCGCCCGAGGAGCCTCCGCTGCGGAAGTACAGCTGCGCGTGGCGCGGGTCCAGAGCGTCGAGGGCACGCTGCACGCCCTCCTTGCCCAGCAGCGGCCCGTTCGGCGCAGGGGGCAGTACGGGGGGAGCCGTCAGGTCGTCCAGGCAGGCCACCGTGCGGAAGTCCGTGTCCGCCGCGCGCACGCTCACCCTGCGGCTGTAGCGCTGCAACGCGTAGACGCCGTCGTGCGGTTCGCCCTCGTAGCCGTCCAGCATGGACCCGACGGGGGTGACACGGGTGACACCCGCGGCGAACATCGCCCGGGACAGCGCGGCCACGTCCGCACGGCCGCCCCCGATCGCCGCGGTCTGCAGATAGCGGCGCATGGGCCGCAGCGTCGCGGTGACCTCCTGCCGGGGCAGCGGCTTCACCCAGACGCTGCGGTGCAGCGGGGAGGCGTCGAGCGCGGAACGGGTGTCGGCCAGCACCCGCCAGGAACCGTCGTCGGCGGCGAACACGCGGGTCAGGCCCAGGTGCTGTTCGAGGCGCGCGAGCCGCTCGACGGTGGTGATCTCCGCCTGCTCCGCCGGGTCGGGCACGGCCGCGGGGTGCGCGGCGGACACCTTCGCCAGCCGCCCGGCGAACCGTCCGGCGAACGCGAACAGTTCCCCGCTGTCCTCGGTGTCGAGGTAGACCACCTGCGGGCTGGAGCACGCCTGCTGGTCGAGGCGGCAGACGTCCTCGGCGAGCGCGTCCAGCACGCCGTCCTCAAAGGCGGCAGGCAGGGTCAGATAGGCGAAGGAGATCCGGTGGCCCCACTCGACCACCCGGCAGCCGGGCGGTGCGAGTTCGCCCGCCGTGCGCACCGCGTCCTCGCCGCCCCACACCGCGATCGCGTCGGCCTGCCCGCACAGCGTCTCCAGCCATTCGCGGCGCGAGGACGGGAAGCGCAGCGCGATCACCCGCTCGGCGATCATCCCGGACGGGTCGGCCGCGCCGATCGCGGCGAGCAGGTCGAGGGCGAGGGCCGGGTCGGAACTGCTGGCCTTCAGCACGTTGAGGTTGCCGGCCAGCAGGCCCTCGACCACGCTCAGGGGCGCCACGGCCGCGGCGTTGCCGGGCGCGATGTGCACCAGCACGCCGACCGGCGCCCAGGCCTCGTACACCGTCTCGCGGGCGTCCGGCCGGGTCAGCCGTTCCGGGCGCAGCCCGCCCAGCTCCCGCCGCAGCTTGCGCTCCAGCGCCTCCCGGGTGAGCGCGCCGGCCAGCTCGGCGAGGACGGGCGCGGCCTCGCCAGCGGGCAGGTGCGCGGCCAGCCGGCCGTACCCGGCCGAGGCGGGGTCGGCCAGGTCACGGCCGACCGTCGCGCAGGCGCCGAGCACCACGTCCGTGGGCAGGGGGCGCGCCAGGACCCGCTCGGCCTGCTGCTGCAGCCCGGCGAGCCGACGGCCGGCCTCGGCGTCGTCGATGAACTCGCCCTGCCAGAGGTGGAGCGCGGAGGTGGTCACGACATTCCCTTCATCAGTTCGGCGGCGGCGACCGCGCAGCTGCGGTTGCGGCTCACCCCGGCACGGCCGTGCACGGTGAACCAGTCGGTGGACAGCGGGCAGGGGCATTCCCCGCCCGGGTGCAGCGACGCGAGGTCGCCCATCACGACGCTGTGCGCGGGCACCGAGGTGATGTACGGGCTCACCAGGTGCAGGAAGCCGCGCTCGCCGTACGGCAGGGGGCGCAGCGTCCCCGGGTCACGGACGGCCGCGCGGGACCACACCGGCACGTGCAGCCGGTGCTGGGCGCACTCGACGTAGGGCACGCAGTGCTCGACGGAGCCGAAGGTGTCACGGATGCGGTCGCCCGGAACGCCGAGACGGTCGGTGACCTCGGTGTAGAAGGCGTCCTTGCCGATCTGCCGGTCGGCGTGGCCCTTCCAGCCGCCGCCGAGCACCACCAGGGATCCCTCGGGCAGCCGGAGCGGCGGCAACCCCATCGCGCGCATCCGCTCGAGGGTGAAGTACAGGAACGCGGGGAAGCCCAGGATGCGGACCGGCACGTCGTCCTCGGCGTAGCGGTGCAGCGCCGCGATGCAGCCGTGCACGTCGAACTCGTGGCCGCTGCCGGTGTGCCGCAGCGCGTGTGTGGTGTGCCGGGCCGGGGCGAAGTCGCACAGGTAGTTGTCGGTGAACGACGTGCCCAGCTTCAGCGTCGGCGCCGGTTCGTAGCTGTACAGCAGGTAGTTCACCGGCTGCTCGGGGGTGATCCAGCCGTAGTGGTCGAAGATCCTCGCCACCATGCGCTGGGCCGAGCGGATGGTCCACTCGTCGAAGAACATCTGTGACTTCTGGCCCGTGGTGCCCGAGGAGGTCAGGTGCAGGAACACCTCGTCGCGCGGGACGGAGAGCACCTCGTGGCGCTTGAAGAACGCGGCCGGCACCAGGGGGGTGCGCACCCCGTCGCCGACGGTGGGCGCGGGGAGCTCGGGCGGGTCCTGCAGCAGGGCGGCGAAGAAGGGGGAGCGCCGGGCGTGCCAGGCGTTGGTCTCCGCCATGGCGGCGGTGAACAGCTCGTCGGCGGCGGGGCCCGCGGCGTACGGCTCCGCCAGGTCGCACAGCCGCTGCACATGGGCGAGCGCCGCCGGGTCGGGAACCTCGACGGCGGCGAGATGGGGTTTCATCGGGACACCTCGTGTAGGGGCAGATAAGTGGTGGTCCAGGCACTCAGGTAGGCACTGACGTACGGCTGGAGCAGCGGTCCTGCGGCGATCCTGCGGAAGTCGATCTGACGGCTGGTGCGCGACAGCACCACGTAGTCGTGCAGCCGCTCGCCGATGCGGCGCATCGCCGGGTAGACCGCGCTCGGTACGAACCCCGAGCCGAGGAACACCTCCAGCGCCCCGGTGTCGGCGAGCGGCAGCAGCACCTCGGCGTAGTCCGCTCCGGCCCGGGTGACCCTGGCCATCAGCGGCTCCAGCGCACCGGCCACCTCGGCCGGACGCGGATGGACGGCGACGAGCGTGCAGCTTCCCGCCACCGGGTCGAGGTCCGCGTACGCCTCGAACCGGCCGTCGGCGGCCACCAGGACCGCGTTGGGGGTGTGCAGCGGGAAGAAGCGGTCGCCGGCCTTCGGGAACAGCTCCAGGAAGCGGCGCCGTACGAAGGCCGGGGCCGCGATCAGCTCGATCGGCTCGGCGCCGGCGGCCGTGTGCGCCATGTCCCGGCAGGGGACGGCCCGGGTGCGGGCGTAGTCGATGCCGACGCCTGCGGAGGCGGCGGTCAGCAGCGCCGACAGCCCCTCGGGCACGCCGGTCACGGGTGCGCGGTGCTCCAGGGCACCGTCGGCGTAGCGGGCGAACAGTGCGAGGGTCTCGCAGCCGTCGACCTCGACGGCGTTCGGCAGCAGGCCGAGCGGCCGGAACCCGTTGCGTGCCACGACCTGTTGCGGACCTTCGGTGACCAGGCGGACGGTGGCGTACACCGAGTCGAGGCGGCCCGTGGCGAAGGCCTCGTCGCAGACCGCCCCGGTCAGCCGGGAGGCCAGCCCGCCGCCCCGGTGCCCGGGGTGCACCGCGAGGCCGACCAGCTTGCCGATGCGGCTGCCCGGTTCGGTCTGGACGACGGCGGAGCCGACCAGGGCACCGTCGCGGGAACGGGCGGTGAGCCAGTGCGCGGTGCCGTCGGTCATCAGCCGGCGCATCACCACCGGGTCGCTGCCGAGTGGCACCGGGTAGCCGTGCCCGTACACCTCGAAGTACAACTGGCGTAGTTCGGCGATGTCCTGGACGGACGCGGGGCGTAGCCCGGCGCTCATGACGGCTCTCCGGCCGGTACCCGCGCCGGTGCGGCGGGCGCCTGCCGCTCGGCGCCGTCCGCGTGGCGGCCGAGCCACCACAGCGCCGCCGCGACCGGCACCAGACCCGAGGCCTGGGCCAGGCACAGCGTCCGGGCCGTGAGCTGGTCGCCCAGCGCGCCGAACACGAGCGACGACACGGGGAAGGTGGCTCCCAGCACCGCCTGCATGACCGCGAAGAAGCCCGGTTTGTCGTCGGCGGGCACCAGTCGCTGGAACAGCGCCACGAACCGCACGCCGATCACGCCGACGCACCAGCCTGCGAGGGCCATCGCGGCGACCGCCACCGCGTGCCCGGCGAAGAGGCCCGGCAGACCGAGCGCCCCTGCCATCACCGCCAGACACAGACTTCCGACGGTGATCGGACGGCCCGGCAGCCGCCCGCCGGTGAACGATCCGACCAGGGTGCCCGCGCCGAGGGCTGCCTCCAGCGAGGCGACGGTCGAGCCGTTCGCGTGCAGCACCTCCCGGGTGTACAGCGGCATCACGACGTACACGGCGGTGGTGAAGACGTTGGCGGCGGCGAAGCAGAGCAGCACACGGCGGATGAACGGCAGGTCCGCCAGCACCTGGCGCAGCGTGCGCCGTTCGGGGGCAGGCCCGTCCCCCGGTGCGTGCCCGGCCGGGGCGTGCGGGAAGCGGGCGGAGGCGACCAGCACAGCGGCGAGCAGGTATGCGGCACCACAGACGGCGACCACGCCGGCCAGCGCGCCCGCGTCGACCACGAGGGGACCCAGCAGCCCGCCGCAGAGCCCGGCGACCGACTGCGTGGACAGCTCGAACCCGGTGGCCGACTCGATGTCGGCGTCCTCGACGAGTTCCGGCACCGAGGTGGTCAGACACGGGTCGAACACCGCCTGACAGCCGGCCAGCGCCAGCCCCACCGGGTAGGCGGCGGCCAGCGGCAGGCTTCCGGCGTACGCCAGGACGGCCGCGGCGACCGCCACCGACCCCGCCACGGCGGCGGCGCCGGCGAGGACCGTGCGGTGCGCATGGCGGGCGACGATACGGGCGACCACCGGGGCCAGTGCCACCGCGGGCAGGGTGCTCACCATGAGGAACAGGCCCGAGGCGAGACCACGGTGCGCGCCGCCCGCCGAGCCGACGAGCCACCAGACCGCGCCGACCTGGAACATCCTGCTCGCCGCCTGGGTGAGGAGCTGACCGGCCCAGACCCTGCCGAAGGACGCGTTGCGCAGGACGAGGGGCATGCGCGGGGCGCGCGCCGGTGCCCCGCTCACGAGTGCGGCCGTTCGTCGACGACTCGGACGAGCTTGCCGGAGCGGGAGTTGACCGCGAGGTCCCGGTGGCGCACCCACTCGACGGTGAGCGGGTTCACGTGGCCGGCTTCGGTCGCGCTCGCGTAGAACGGGCGCTGGGCGAGGACCGCCGCCACGACGGACTCACCCAGGCCGGCATGGTCCGCGCCCGGATCGGCGACCGCGAGCCGCAGCACCAGACCGTCGCGCCCGTCCCGGCGCCGCACCACGAGCTGCAGGCCGGTCACCTCGCCGGCCCCGTCGGCGGCCGTGACGACGTCGTGGACGTCCTCGGTGTGCAGGGAGACCGGTCCGACCCGCACGCCCTCCTCGGCACGGCCGAGAATACGGAAGACGCCCGCGTCCCGGTCCACCCATTCGGCCCGGTCGCCGGCCGGGTAGCGGAGCACCGGCATGAGCCGCCTGCGCAGGTCGGTGACGACGAGCCGCCCCGGTACGCCGTTGCCGTCGACGGGTTCGCCGGTGTCGTCGCCGAGGATCTCGACCACCGTGTGCGGGGTGAACGCCCGGTGCACGCGCGTGTCCTTACCGGGCACGGCCTCGCCGAGGAGCCCGGCGTCCACGCTCGCGTACCCCAGGGAGCGCGGCTCGGCGTTCGGGAACGCGGCTCGGAGCAGCGGGAGCTGGTCGCCGAAGAGGCATTCCCCGCCGAAGAACAGCAGCTCCACGTCCGGCAGCGTCCGGCCGGCGGCGGTGAGGCGCTCGGCGAGCGAGCACAGGGTGGTGGGTGTGCCGGCGACGACCTGGACCCGGAACTCCTCCAGGGTCGCCGCGGTGGACTCCCAGGGCGTCGCGCCGCCGATGGGCAGGCGGACGTTGGCCACGGGGGAGCGGTGCAGCGAGTCGAGGACGAAGCTGAAGCTCGCGTACAGGTCACCCGCGTAGAAGAGATCCGCAACCCGGTGCCCGGGCAGCAGCCCGGCAGTGACGAGACCGGCACCGAACGCGGTGGTGAACTCCCGCCATTCCGTGCGGGTGTAGCAGGAGAACTTCGGGGACCCCGTGGTGCCGCCGCTGCGGAACACGACGGCTTCGTCCAGCGGAGCGGTCAGCAGCCGGTTGTTGCGCGGTGAATTGGCTCGCCAGAATGCCGCCTGGGGCACCACCGGCAGATCCGTGAGCCGGGTCACGTGCTCGGGAAGGTGAGCGTAGAGCTCACGGTAGAAAGGCGAGTTGTGTCGCACGAAACGTATGAGTTCCGCAAATGATTGAACGGGCATCAATTCCTGCTCGAAAGCGTGCGCCGTCGGCACGGGAAAGGGCCGGCGGGGTGCGACGGAACCGGTCCGCTGACGTGGACCGGGTCGCTGAGGGTGTGAAGTGCGGCGCGCCCGTGAAGAGCGGGGCGGCCGAAGGCAAGGCTATCTCACCATTCGGAACGGACTTGCATCAACTGGCCACACCCTGAAGGCCATTCGATGCCTCGCGGACGCGTTGCGGGAGTCCCGGGTTCCTTGACCGGCGGAGACGGTGGTCACATTCAACCGGGTATCCATAACCGCTGGTTGAGGGAGATTCAAGGAAGCCTTATGGAAAAGCCTCGCCAAGGCATTCCGCACTATGACCGGAACCCGACCGGCGCCCCCGGTCGCGGAACTAGGTGAGGGTGAAGTCGTCGGCGTGGACGTTGCCTTGGCCGTACCACCCGTGGGCGTAGACGGTGACGGTTCCGCTGCTGCCGGTGGTGAAGGTGGCCGTCAGCTGGTTCCAGCTCGTGCCGTTCGACCACGAGCCGGCGGTGGCGTCGCCGCTGACTCCGATGTAGGCGTAGGGGCCCTGGACCCAGCCGGTGAGTGTGTGGCTGTGGTGGGGGGGACAGGGTGACGGCCTGGTCGCACTCACCGGTGCCGCTGGAACTAGGCGTCACCTGGAGGGAGTGGGCGCCGGTGTGGACGGGGCCGGCGATCACCGCGCTGCCGCCGGTGCAGGTCCAGGGGCTCAGGTCGCCCGTCTCGAAGCCCGGATTGGTCAGCGGGCCGCCCCCGCCCCCACCGGCGGTGACGGTGAGCGTGTACGTCGCGCTGTGGCTGCCGCTCGCGGCGGTGCCCGTGACGGTGATCGGGTAGCTGCCCGCGGCCACGGACGGCCCGACCGCGGCCGTCAGTGTCGCGTTGCCGCCGGACGTGACGGAGGCCGGGCTGAAGGAGAGGCTGACGCCGGCCGGGGCGCCGGAGGCGGAGAGGCTCACGGACTCGGCGGCGCCGGAGGTGACAGCCGTGGAGACGGTCGCCGTCGCGGACCCGCCCTGGGCGACCGAAGCGGAGCCCGGCGCGAGCGACAGGGAGAAGTCGCCGCTCGTGCCTCCGCCCCCGCCCTCGTACGGCACGAACGCGTCCGTGAACGCGAGGCTGTTCTGGCTGATCTCGCTGCAGGTGGGCAGTGAGTTGGCGCTTCCGCTGCACGGCTGGTCCCGGTTGACCGACCAGAACGCCAGCAGTCCGAGCCCGTTCTGCGCGGCGAAGTTCTCCACCGTCCGGGCGTCCGCCAGGGTGAAGGTGGAGCCGTCGTCGTTCTTGCCGATCATCGGGGTGATCCCGAGGTTGGCATGGCTGTAGCCGGAATCCACGGACCGCATCTGGGCCAGCGTCGCCTCGGCGGCGGAGACCGCGGCCCGGCCCATCTCGGTGCCGGTGCCGGCGTAGTAGTCCATGGCCATGACGTTGACCACGTCGATCTTGATGCCCGCGTTCTTGGCGGCCTTGAGGATGTTGACGCCGTCGCCGGTCAGACCGCTCGGCAGCACCGGCAGCGTCATGGAGAACTGCAGGCCCGGGTCGGACGCCTTGAGGTCCTTCATCGCCTGCATCTGGCGGGCCGCGGCCGCCGTGTCGGCGACGGCGGCGCCCTCGACGTCGAAGTCGAGCCGGGTGACGCCGTAGTCGTCGACGAGGGCCCGGTATCCGGCGTCGACACTGCTCTGGGTGGAGCACGTCCAGGCGAGCGGCTCGCCGCTCGCCCCGCCGGAGGAGATGATGACGGCTGCGCCCTCGGACCTCGCCCTGGCGATCTCGGGGTCGGTGTAGGAGTCGTTGCCGATGGGGAGGGTGTCGCCCCAGATCTGGTTGCAGCCCTCACCGAGTACGAAGGCCGCGGTGTACGCCTTGAGGTGGTGTCCGGTGACGGCGGTGTCGAGCAGCCCTTCCTGGCCGTTCGACATGTCGACGTACGGGGCCACGGAGTAGACGCTGCTCGCCGCCGCGTTGCCGGCGGGCGCCAGGGCGACGGTCGCGCCGGTGGCCGTGAGCGCGAGCGCGCATGCGGAGGTCGCAAATCTTGCCAGGTGCATGACAGTTCCCCTTTCGGGGGCGGGGTGTGGTGGGGTGTGGCGGCCGAACGTTGGTACATACCAAACCGCCGACGCCCCACTCCGTCAAGAGGACTAGACCAACTGAATCCCCGGTGTTCCGGGCGAGTTGGCCGGCGCCACCGCGACCCGGACCGGGTCCCAGGGGACCGTTGGCCGGCTTCTCGCGGGCGGTATTAGGCTGGGTCACCGTGTAAACCGCACGTCGACAGCCGTGCCGGGTTCGAGCGTCAGGAGTGACCGATGAGCGTGGAGACCGAGCGGGCCGTACTCGCGGGCGGTTGTTTCTGGGGCATGCAGGATCTCATCCGCAAGCAGCCGGGTGTGGTGGCCACGCGCGTCGGCTACAGCGGCGGTGACACGCCGAACGCGACCTACCGCGACCACGGCGACCACGCCGAGGCCATCGAGATCCTCTTCGATCCCACGGCCACGAGCTACCGCGACATCCTGGAGTTCTTCTTCCAGATCCACGACCCGACCACCAGGGACCGCCAGGGCAACGACATCGGGCGCAGCTACCGGTCCGCCATCTTCTATGGCGACGAGGAGCAGCACCGCGTCGCCGTGGACACGATCGCGGACGTGGAGGCGAGCGGGCTGTGGCCGGGGAAGGTGGTCACCGAGGTGGAGCCCGTGGGTGACTTCTGGGAGGCGGAGCCCGAGCACCAGGACTACCTGGAGCGCTACCCCAACGGCTACACGTGCCACTTCCCGCGACCGAACTGGAAGCTGCCGCGACGAGGGTCGTCCGCGACGAAGTAGCCGAACGGACACGGAAGTTCGGGGCGACTCACCGGCCTTGTAGACTCCGCCGCGTGGTGGAGCAACGCGTGGCGGAGTGGGACGGCGTCACCCGGCGGTCGAGTCCCAAGGAGAGGTTCGCGGCCCTGCGTGACCGGCTCGCCGACGCGGCCCGGGACGGGGACTGGCGGACCGTCTTCGAGGTGCTGGACGAGGAGCCGGCCTGGGTCAACTCCGCACGCCTGGAAGGCCGCAGCGGCTACACGCCGCTGCACCAGGCCGCGTGGCACGGTGCCTCCGCGGAGACCGTGCGGCGGCTGTTGCGGTACGGCGGCTGGCGGACGCTGAGGACCGGCGACGGGACCCGCGCCGTGGACATCGCCGCCCGGCGCCGGCACCACCACCTCACCGACCTGCTCCGTCCGGACCTCGCACACCCCCTGCACCCCGACGTGATCGCCCGTCTCCAGGGCCACCTGCACCGCCTGATCCGGCACCGGGCGGGCCTGGAGGACGGCTCGGACCTCGCCACGGGCCAGGGGATGCGCCTGCCGGAGGTGGAGGTGCTGACCGAACTGCCACACCGGATGTGCTGGTTCCCCGTCCCAGGGATGTACGGCGGCTTCAAGATCGAGCTGTGCGGCCGCGAGCTGACCGTGGACAGCTGGATCCGCGTCGTCGGCGGCTCGGAGCGGACCGACCGGATCACCGTCGACGGGGTGTGGCTCCAGGAGGGCAGGGAGCTGTGATCCCTCGGCGGGCGTGACACGTGGGCAACGCGACCCGCGGGAAACGGTCAGGGGACGCCACCGCCCTGCCGGCCCCGCGTCCCGTCACCGCTCGGGAGCCGGAGGCAGCGCGAGGTGGGCGAGGTCACCCGGCCTGGGCGTCGTCACCGGCCACAGGGGGGCGGCCTCCCCGTCGGCGAGCGCGGCCGGCGCGTCGGTGAGGTTCATGCGCTCGCGCAGACGGCCGTAGAAGTCCATCGGGCCCAGCCGGGCGGCCTTCAGCCGGCGCGGGGCGGCGTACACGCCGATCCAGTCCCCGGGGCTGAGCACGCCGCGCAGCTGGCCGTCGATGCTCACGGCGGCCTGGCCCGACCGTTCGAGGATCCGCAGGGCGATGGGCTCGTCGGGGGCGGCGACCACCGAGCGGTTGAACACCATGTGCGGGGCGACCGGCGTGAACACCAGGCCCTCCGCGCGTGGCGAGACCACGGGACCGCCGGCGGCGAAGCTGTAGGCGGTCGAGCCCGTGGGCGTGGCGACGAGCAGCGCGTCGGCGGAGTAGGAGGCCAGCAGCCGGCCGGCCAGATAGACACCGACCGAGACCTGCCGGTCCCTGGCGAGCTTCTCCACGACGACGTCGTTCAGCGCCGTGACGTTCAGCGCGACGCCCCACTCGTCACCCTTGTCGCACTCCGCCCGCACCTGGGGCGGCGGCAGCATCGGCCCCCGGCCGTACCGCAGCAGCGCCTCCATCTGCGCGGGCACCTCCAGCCGGCACGACGCCCGCAGGGTGAGGAGCATCCGGCTCTCCACGGTGATCCGCCCGGCCAGGACCGCGTCCAGCGCCGCGCGCACCGCGGTGGCCGGGACCTCGGTGAGGAAGCCGACCCGGCCCAGGTCGACGCCGAGGACCAGGGCGTCGTTCTCGGCCGCCAGACGGGCACCGCGCAGGAACGTGCCGTCGCCGCCGAGGGTGACGATCAGATCCGGATCGCCCGCCGCCTCGACCTCCTCCCGGGCGCTGTGCCGCGCACCCTCCTGCCACACGTCGATGTCGGTACACCCCACGGCGTGCTCCGCGCACCACTCGCGCACCGCCCGCGCGGCGGCCACGGCCTCGGCGCGGCCGCCGTGCACCACCAGGCCGACCCGGTTCACCGTCATACCCGCCTCCCAGCCCGCTGTCCTGCTTGGCCCTCCCTCGCCAGCGAACCGCTTCGGCACGCCACGCGCACGCGGGCGGCGCCCGGGCACCTGAGGAAGCAAGGACGGTGCGGCGGCCCGAGCGGGAGGCCCGGCCGCCGCACGTCGTGTCCGGTCACTCGTTCCGGAAGACGGCCTTGCTCACCTCGGCGGGGTTCTGGAACTCCTTCTTGCCGAGATGCGCGATGCGCTCGGTGACCTCCTTGGACGCGTGGTTCTTCTCGGCGACTTTCCGGAGCTGTTCCGAGTCGGCCGGGTACTCCGCGCCGGACAGTGCTTTCTGCAGATCAGGGGGCTTGATACCCGCCATGGCTCCTCCAGGCGGTGAGATGGTGCTCGGTCGGTGACCCGGCGCCGCACGCGGCGCCGGACCGGTCAGGTACCCATCCCGGGGCCGCGGATTCACGGATCCCCGCCGGTCATGGGACCTACGCCGGGCGGGTACCCGGGGGCTTCGGAACAGGCACGGACGCCCGACTCCGCCGAGCAGGGCGACGAATGAAGGAGGCGCCATGAGCACGGCACACACCAGCGTCCCCGAGGTGCTGGCCGCGCTGAAGGACGTGTCGTACCCCACCGACAAGGAACACCTGGTCACGGCCGCGCGTGAGGCGGGTGCGTCGGACGAGGTCGTCAAGGCCCTGCGCGGCATCCCCGCCGAGCGGTACACGGGCCGTGAGGACGTGGCGAGGTCGGTACGGGTGGACCCGGACTCGGACCTCGGCCACACCGCCGCACAGCGCGCGGAGCAGGCGCGCCAGGGAGGCAGGCCCGGCCTCTCCCAGCATCTGCGGGAAGAGCCGAAGACCCCGATCCAGGAGGAGTTCGACCGCTGAGCCGGCGCCGGCGTCCCCGGCGCCGTCCCGTCTCCCCGGGCGCCACCCGGTGTCCCTTGACGCCCTTGGCGCCCCGGCCTAGCGTGCGTGATCAGACACGTCTGGACAGGTAGGAGCAGGTGGCTCGGCGATGACGCATCCGCAGGACCCGCTGGGAACCACCGACGGCAGATCCTCCGGCCGGCCCGTACAGCTGGAGATGCACGGGCTCGACGTGATCGGGGACGCGGACCGCAAGGGCACCCCGCGCACCCTGTTCTGGCCCTGGTTCGGGGCCAACGTCTCCGTTCTCGGACTGAGCTACGGCGCCTTCGCGTTCGGCTTCGGCATCTCCTTCTGGCAGGCCCTCGCCGCCGGGGTGCTCGGCATCGTCGTCTCGTTCCTGCTGTGCGGGTTCGTCGCGGTCGCAGGGAAGCGCGGGTCGGCGCCCACGATGGTGCTCAGCCGGGCGGCGTACGGGGTGCGCGGCAACCGGCTGCCGTCCGTGATCTCCTGGATTCTCACCGTCGGCTGGGAGACCGTCCTCACCGCGCTCGCCACGCTGGCCACCGCGACCGTCTTCAGCCGCCTCGGCTGGGGCGGCGGCACCGAGACCAAGGTCGTGGCCCTCCTGGTCGTGGCCGCGCTGACCGTCGTCGGCGGGGTCATGGGCTTCGACCTGATCATGCGGCTGCAGACGGCCATCACCGTGATCACGGGCGTCCTCACGATCGTCTACGTCGCCCTCGTCGCCGACCACGTCGACTGGCGCACGGTCAGCGCCGTCCCGGCCGGTTCCGCGCAGGAGTTCGTCGGGGCGCTGGTGTTCATGATGACCGGCTTCGGCCTCGGCTGGGTCAACGCCGCCGCCGACTACTCCCGTTACCTGCCCCGGAGTTCCTCCAGCCGGGGAGTGATCGGCTGGACCGCGTTCGGCGCCTCCGCGGCCCCGCTGCTCCTGCTGGTCTTCGGGCTGCTGCTGGCCGGCTCCTCCCCGGCCCTGAGCAAGGCCATCGCCGCCGACCCGATCGGCGCGCTCACCACGATCCTGCCCACGTGGTTCCTGGTGCCCTTCGCGGTGGTCGCCGTGCTCGGCCTGGTCGGTGGCGCCGTCCTCGACATCTACTCCTCGGGCCTGGCCCTGCTCTCGGCCGGACTGCGCGTGCCCCGCTACCTGGCCGCGTTCCTCGACGGCGTCCTGATGATCGCCGGCGCGGTCTACATCGTCTTCTTCGCCGGGAACTTCCTCGGCCAGTTCATGGGCTTCCTCACCACGCTCGGCGTTCCCATCGCCGCCTGGTGCGGCATCATGCTCGCCGACCTCGCACTGCGCCGCCGCGACTACGACGACGGCGACCTGTACCGCCCGCACGGCCGCTACGGCGACATCGCCCTGTCACCCCTGCTGCTCACCCTCGGCGCCACGGCCGTCGGCTGGGGCCTGGTCACCAACACCGCCGCGAGCTGGCTCACCTGGCAGGGCTACCTGCTCGGCCCGTCCGGTCTCGGCGGCAGGACCGGTGCCTGGGCGTACGCCAACCTCGGCGTCCTCGTCGCGCTGGCTCTCGCCTTCGCCGGCACCCTGCTGCTCGGCCGGCGCCGGGTGCGCGCCCAGGAGGCGCAGGCGCCGAGCCCCGTGACCGACGAGGGGGTGCTGAACCCATGACCGCCGGACACCTCGCCGTCATCGACATGCAGCGTGTCTTCGCCGACCCGGCGAGTCCCTGGGCCACTCCCCGGTACGCCGACGCGGCGGCGGGCGTCCGCAGCCTGCTGCCCGCCTTCGCCGGCCGCGTCACCTTCACCCGCTTCCTGGCCCCCGCCGAACCGGCCGGAGCCTGGCGCGCCTACTACGACCGGTGGCCCTTCGCCCTGCAGCCCCCGGACGCCGGACTCTGGCAGCTGTCCGACGAGTTCGCCGACCTGGCCGGCCCTGTCGTGGAGGCCACCACCTTCGGCAAGTGGACCCCGGAACTCGCCGCCCGCGTCGGCCCGGACGACCGTCTCGTCCTGGCCGGTGTGAGCACCGACTGCTGTGTGCTGTCCACCGCCCTGGCCGCCGCCGACGCCGGCACCGAGGTGCTGGTGGTCGCCGACGCCTGTGCGGGCGTGGACGACGACTCCCACCTCAAGACCCTGCAGATCATGGAGCTGTACCGGCCGCTGGTCCGGGTCACCACCGTCGACGACCTGCTGGCGGAGGACGGGCCATGACCGGCGTCCCGCTCAAGCACCAGCGGATCACCCGGATCCTCGCCCAGGAGATCCGCGACGGCAGCCGCGCCGCCGGCGAGCGGCTGCCCGGCGAACACGCCCTCGCCCAGCGGTTCGGCGTCAGCCGCACGACCCTCCGCGCGGCCCTCGCCGAACTGTCCGAGGAGGGCCTGATCGCCACCCGCACCGGCAAGGGCTCCTACGTCCTCTTCGACGGCCGCCCGCCGGCCGACCGGCCCGGCTGGGCCCACGCCCTGGCCCTGCGGGCCCTCGACACCACCGTGCGGACCCTCGCCGTACGCGAGACGCACGACGCCGCACTCGCCGCCGAACTCGGCCTGGAGAAGGAGGTGTTCGTGTGCGTGGAGCGCACCTGTGAGCTGGTGGCCGACGGCACCGCGGTGTCGTACGAGCGCAGTTTCCTGCCACCGGTGCCCGTCATCCGCGAGCTGCCCGCACGCGGCCTCGGCCAGGAGTCGCTCACCGAACTGCTGCAGCGGGCCGGGCTGCGGCCCGACAACGGGGAGCAGCGGGTCTCCGGGCGGCCGGTCGACGCCCAGGAGGCGGAGCTGCTGCGGCGCACGCCGGGGGACTGGTTCCTGCAGACGCGGCGGACCAGCCGGGCGGCCGACGGCTCCTTCGTCGAGCACGCCGTCGGCCTCCTCGACCCCGGCCACTTCCAGCTGGTCCTCACCTTCGGCTGACCTGCCGCCGAAAGCGCCCACGACCTCCCGGTACGACCGCGCCCGTGGTCCTGCGCGGCCTCACACCCGCCCGGGTTTCACCTTCTTTCGACACCGCGGGGCACGGGCCACCACCGGACCTCCCGCCGATCCTCACGCATGCCGCGCCCTTCCCCCGGGTACGTGAGGCGGGAGCACGCCCGGGCGCGCATGTGCCCCGGGTGGCCCGTACGACCGCCGCTACCTGGGGATCTGCCATGGAGACACCCGCACACAACGACCTGCCGACGCCTGCCCAGCAGGCGCTGGACGCGCTGACCGTGAACGCCGAGGACCAGGCCGCGCTGGACGTCCTCGCCCACAGTGACGTGCTCGTCCCGGTCCCGGACGACGCGGTCGACGGGGAGGGCGCCGACGCCACGAGCGTGGCCCTGCCCGTTCTCGAACAGCCCGGGGGCGAACCGGTCGTCCCCGTGTTCACCACGGAGGGCGAGATGGCCGAGCTGCTGCCGTTCGTCTCCCGCTACCGGCTCATACCGCTCGGCGCGCTGGCCTCCCAATGGCCCGAAGAGGACCTCTCCCTGGCCATCGACGGCAACTCCACCCACGCACTGACGCTCACGTCACAGGGGGTGCGCACGCTGCTGGCCCGCTGAGCGCGGCCCCCTGAAAGGGACCCCGCTCGCGTACCGAACTGATCATCCACGCCCTCGGGCGCGAAAATGGGCCCATGGAATACGTAGCCGGCGTGGCCGGGGCACTGGTCCTGGTGCTGGTCATGAGCAGCATCCTGCGCACACTCGTGGTACCGAGGGGCCTCTACTCCGTGCTGGTGTTCCGCCTGTGGTGGACCCTGCGCAGAATCCTGCGCCTCACGGCCGTCCGCGGCGGCTACTACGCGATCGACCGCGCCCAGACCTGGCTCGCCCCGCTCATGCTCATCGGCATGCTCGCCAGCTGGCTGGCCGGTGCGCTGCTGGGCTTCGGCCTCATGCTGTACTCGCTGTCCCCGCTGTCCTGGACCACTGCGTTCCGGGAGGCGGGGTCCAGCCTGTTCACGCTCGGTTTCGCCAGCGGAGCCCGGCTGAGACTGTCGGTGCTCGACTTCCTCGCCGCGGCCACCGGACCGGTCCTGATCGCCCTGCAGATCGCCTATCTGCCCACCCTGTACGCCGCCTACAACCGCCGCGAACTCGAGGTCACGCTGCTCCAGGCGCGGGCCGGCGAGCCCGCCTGGGGCCCGGAGATCCTCGCCCGGCAGTGGCTGGTCGACACCGAGACCGCGCTGCCGGCGCTGTACCACGCCTGGGAACGCCTCGCCTCGGACATGGGCGAGAGTCACTCCACCTATCCCGTCCTGCTGACGTTCCGTTCGCCGCGCCCGCACCGCAGCTGGCTGGTCGGACTCGTCGCCGTGATGGACGCGGCGGCGATGCAGCTGTCCCTGGACCCGCGCCTCGCCCCGCCGGAGGCCCGGCTGGTGCTGCGGGCGGGCTTCACCGCCCTGCGCGACATCGCCCGCGCGCTGCGCATCCCCTTCGACGCCGACCCCTCACCGGACGCCCCCATCCGGCTCACCTTCGCCGAGTTCGACGCGGCCGTGGCCATGCTGGAGTCGGCCGGGTTCCATGCCGAGCGCCCGCCGAAGGACGCCTGGCCGCACTTCCAGGGCTGGCGGGTCAACTACGAGGCGATCGCCTACGAGCTGTGCCGCCGCTGCGACGCCGTACCGGGGCTGTGGACCGGTCCCCGCGACTTCCCCGGCGGCCCGATCCCGCCCGAGCGCCCGGCGGACCGCCGGCCCGGCCAAGGACGGCCGGAAGTGCCCCCTGCCACCGGATAGCCCCCGGCCCGAGGCGGGAAGATCCAGCGGAGACGGATACGGACGCGCGCGAAGGAGCCGATGGTCGTGAAGGTCGTCCTGCTGGGCACCGCCGCCGGGGGCGGCTTCCCGCAGTGGAACTGCGCCTGCTCGCTGTGCGTGGCAGCCCGTGACGGCAAGCTGCCCTCCCGTACTCAGGAGTGCGCGGCCGTCACCGGCAACGGCCGCGACTGGTGGCTGCTGAACGCCTCACCCGATCTGCGCACCCAGCTCACCGCCACGCCCGCGCTGTGGCCCGGGCCCGGTCCGCGGGACACCCCGCTGCGCGGTGTCCTGCTCACCGACGCCGAGGCCGACCATGTCACCGGCCTCGGCGTGCTGCGCGGAGCGGCAGGCCTCAAGGTCTACGCCGCTCCGCCGGTCCGCGCCGTCCTGGCCCCGGCCCGCGCCGCCCTGGACCGCTACGGCCCCTGGGAATGGGTGGACAGCGTGGCCGACGGAGGATTCGTGCTGGCCGGCGGGCTGGTGGTCACGGCCCATCCGGTGGGTGTGAAGATCCCGAAGTACGTACCGGTGCAGGCGCCCCGGTCGGCCGGCCCCTGGGTCACGGCGTACCGCGTCGAGGACCTGGCCAGCGGGGGAGTGCTCGTGTACGCGCCGTGTGTGGCGGCCTGGAGCCCGGCGCTGGAGGAACTGTGCGCGCAGGCCGACTGCGTCCTGCTGGACGGCACCTTCTTCGCCGCCGACGAGATGGGCACGGCGGTGCGGTCCCCTGCGGGGCAGGCCGCCATGGGCCACCTGCCGGTCACGGGCCCGGACGGCTCGCTCGCGGCCCTGGCCCGTCATCCCGGCGCACGCCGGATCTACACCCACCTCAACAACACGAACCCGCTGCTCGACCCGGCCTCACCCGCACACGCGCGTGTCGCCGGGGCGGGCCTGGAGGTCCTGCCCGACGGGGCCGAGCTGGTGCTCTAACGCTCCTGCTCGCTCAGCATGCGCCCCAGCACGGCGCGCTGCAGCGGCAGCACCTCGGTGTGCAGCGCGCGGCCCTTGGACGTGAGCGCCACCCACACCCCGCGCCGGTCCTCCGCGCACACCGAGCGCTCCACCAGTCCGTCCTTCTCCAGCCGGCCGATCAGCCGGGACAGCGCGCTCTGGCTGAGGTGGACCCGGCCCACCAGGTTCTGCACCCGGCACTGGTCGCCCTCCGCGGGCGACTCGGAGGCCAGGATGTCCAGCACCTCGAAGTCGCTGGCGCCCAGCCCGTGCGGATGCAGCACCCGGTCGATCTCGCACATGGTGCGCGCGTGCACGGCGAGGATGTCCCGCCACCGTTCCTCGAGCCGGGCGTCGGCCGTCTTGACTGCCATGTCCGCACCGTAGCACCGATCCAGCCAATTATTGAGTGTGCAACTAGTTCGGATGTGCGGCGAGGAACGGGGCTCAGGCGGCCGGGTCCTGGAGGAGGCCGACCAGGTTGCCGTCGGGGTCCTTCACCGAGGCGATCAGCCGGCCGTTGCCGACGTCCCGCACGTCCTGGACCACCTCGGCGCCCGCCTCCAGCAGGCCCGCGAGCCGCTCCCGCAGATCGGTGACGTGCCAGAACGGCACGGGTCCGGTCAGGCCCTGAGCGTGCCCGTTCGGGTCGAGGCCGACGTCCTGGCCCTCGGCCTTGAAACCCACGTAGTACGGCTCGTTGACATAGGGCTCCACCCCCAGCAGTACGGTGAACAGGGCCTTGGCGCGGTCCTTGTCCTTGACGGGGTAGATGATCGTCTGCAGGCCGGCGGTCATGGGGCTCTCCCTCTGAGGTGCGTGGCCCGGCGGGGGCTTTCCGCCGGTGCACCTCACGCTAGGGCCGGGGAGCCCGCCACGGCTTCTTCGATCCTGACCGCTTGCGGGATCCCCACCGCTCCTCGTCGTGGTGCGGTACCCGCCCGGCTCACGCGGAAGCGCGCCGCACCACCTCCGTGGGCAGGATCACCGCTGCCGGATGGTGGTCAGTTCCCAAGTGGCCGCCGTGGCCGCCGGTGAATCGTCGAGACCGCCGACAGCGATGTCGTCCGGCACCCGCTTCCCGGCCCGGTGCAGCGCCGCCGGCACGCCCTGCGCCATCGGGCCGGAGGCGACACCGCGTCGACGTCCGGTGCCCGCGCCAGCAGCCGCGCCGCGCCCGCCTCACCGCTGGCCCGGCTGTAGTCCCCGGGGAGGATCAGGCTCTCGTCCACCCCGATCCCCGCCTCGGCCAGCACCTCCTTGTACCCGGCGAGCCGCTCCACACCACCGGGGTGTCCAGCGGACCGGTGACCACGCCGATCCGGCGCCGGCCAGCGACAGCAAGTGCCGGACCATGCCCCGGGCGACGTCCCGGTCGTCGGCGGCCACGTAACTCACCTTCGAGCCGAGCCCGACCGGCTTGCCGCAGGCGACGAGCGGTACGCCCGCCTCCCGCAGCTCCTCCGCGACCGGACCGCCGAAGTGGCCGGAGGCCGGCAGCACCCCGTCGGCGTGCCCGGCGGTGATGTACCGCGTTATCCGGCGTCATTCGTCCTCCGTCCCCGCCGGCATCAGCAGCAGCGGGATGTGGTGCGCGGCCGGCGCCTGGGTGCAACCGCGCAGCAGCACGTCGAAGTTGGGACCCTGCCACTCGCCCGCCCCGCCTGGGAGGCCACCTGGACCGCCGTCACCGGCAACGGCTGGGACCCCTCCGGCGCCGGCTCAGGCAACGGCTGGGAGAACCGGGCCCTGTTCGGCTACGACGACAAGGCGCTGTCCTCCATGACGTGGTTCAGCCATCGCCGAACCACCCCCGCGGGGCCCGGCCTTAAGGGGCGGCCGGGCCCCGCCCTGTTTTCCGGGCCCGCCCGGCGCTTCGCGGCCGCACGGCCGTTCGGTACCGGACAACGACCGACGATGCCCGGACGTGCCGGAGTCGCCCGGGCGACAGTGGGAAGACTGCGTACGAGGAGGCCGGGGACGGAGGCGGACGGATGATGGGAACTCCCTCGGGCCGGATGCGGCAGACCATCCTGGAGTGGCTCAAGGGCCCGGCGGCCCACTTCCCGGCGTACCATCGCGGCGGCCTCGGCGAGCGGGGCGTCACCGCCCGCGCGGTGGCCGCCAAACTGGGCGTGCCCCGCCGGACCGCCCGCGCCCACCTGGACTTCCTCACCCGCCTCGGCCTCCTGCGCACCCGGCGCGTCTGCTGCCGCACCTACTACCGGCGTGACGAGATCCGCATCGCCGAGGTGGCCCGGTTCTTCGAGAAGGGGTGGTGAGAGGAGCCCGGGCAGGACACAGTGGCCGGGCAGAAGGCGGCGACCGACGGCGAAAGGGCACCGCGCATGAACCGATCCACGGCACTCGTCCCGCTCCACTACGTCTCCCTGGGCGCCCGCGGCCCCGAGGACGTGGTGGCCGACGGGCACGGACGCGTGCTGACCGGGATGGAGGACGGCCGGATCCTGCGCGTCCACCACCTCGGGGACCCGCGCACGGCCCGCGTGGAGGTGCTGGCCGAGACCGGCGGCCGTCCGCTCGGGCTCGAACCGCTCCCGGACGGCGGCGTGTTGGTCTGCGACGCGGAACGCGGCCTGCTGCGCGTCGACCCCGGCGAAGGCGCCGCCGGCACCGTCCGCCTCCTCGCGGACTCGGTGGCGGGGGAGCGGCTCCGCTTCTGCAGCAACGTGGTCGCCCTGCCGGACGGCACCGTGTACTTCACCGTCTCCAGTCGCCGCTACCCGCTGGAGCAGTGGATCGGCGACATCGTCGAACACACCGGCACCGGACGGCTGCTGCGTCTCGCACCCGGGAGCGCTGAGCCGGAAGTCCTGCTGGAGGGGCTGCAGTTCGCCAACGGTCTGGCGGCCGGCGGCGACGGCTCCTTCCTGGTGCTCGCCGAGACCGGTGCCTGCCGGCTCACCCGCTACCACCTCACCGGTACGCGTGCCGGCCACAGCGATCTCTTCGCCGCGCTGCCCGGGATGCCGGACAACCTCTGGCGCGAGGGCCCCGACGGCCCGCTCTGGGTCGCGCTCGCCGGCCCCCGGGTCGCGCCGCTGGACCTGCTGCACCGCACCCCGCCCGCCGTGCGCGGCGCCGCCGCCCGTGCCGCCGTCCACGCGCCCTACCGCCCCAGCGGAACGATCGGGGTGATGGCCCTCGACGACGCCGGACGGACCGTCCACCACCTCACCCGCCGCCACTCCGGCTTCCGCATGGTCACCAGTGTCTGCGCGGCCGGCGACCACCTCGTGCTCGGCAGCCTCCGGGAACCCGGCGTCGCGGTCTGCGCACGGCCTGCCGCCCCCTGACACGGCGGTACGCTGGTGCCCGGCCGTGATCACCCGTCGGGGCAGGCCGAACAGGAGACGTAACCGCATGACAGCCCCGGAAGCCGAGAGCCTCCGTGTCCGCCCCACGCCACGGCGGCGGTCCGAGTGGCGTACCCAGATACCCGTCGTCGCGGTCGTCGCCGTCGGGGGCGCCCTCGGCGCGTGCGCCCGCTACGGCCTCACCCTCGCCTGGCCCACACCGCCCGGCGGATTCCCCTGGGCGACCTTCTGGACCAACGTCACCGGGTGTGCGGTGATCGGTGTCTTCATGGTGCTCATCACCGACGTATGGGCCGCCCACCGCCTCGTCCGCCCCTTCTTCGGCACCGGCGTGCTCGGCGGCTTCACGACCTTCTCCACCTACGCGGTCGACATCCGCAGGCTGGCCGACGCCGGCCGCCCGGGACTCGCGGTCGCCTATCTCGCCGCGACGCTGTGCGCGGCCCTCCCCGCGGTGTGGCTCGCCTCGGCGGCCGCCCGCCGGGTGCTGATCAGGAGGCAGCGATGACATCACTCACCGGCCGCGCCCTCAGGCTGACCGTCTACATCGGCGAGGACGACACCTGGCACCACAAGCCCCTCTACACGGAGATCGTGCACCGCGCGCACGCGGCCGGGCTCGCCGGGGCGAGCGTCTTCCGGGGCATCGAGGGCTTCGGCGCCTCCTCCCGCATCCACACCTCCCGGCTGCTGTCGCTGAGCGAGGACCTGCCCGTGGCGGTCGTCGTCGTGGACAGCGAGGAGCGTGTACGGGCCTTCCTGCCGCAACTCGACGAACTCGTCGGCGAGGGGCTCGTGACCCTGGAGGAGTGCGAGGTCGTGAGGTACGTGGGGCGCTCCGGCGGCCCGCGGGACACGGATCCGAAGGGTAAGAAGTCGTTGTGAACTGGCTGCTCGTCATCGCGGGGGCCGTGGTCGGGGCTCCGTTGCGCTATCTCACCGACCGTGCCGTGCAGGCCCGCCACGACTCCGTCTTCCCCTGGGGCACCTTCGTGGTGAACGTCACCGGCTCACTGGTCCTCGGACTGCTCACCGGCGCCGTTTCCGCCGGGGCCGCCGGACCACACCTGCAGCTCCTCATCGGTACGGGGCTGTGCGGCGCGCTGACGACGTACTCGACCTTCTCCTACGAGACCCTGCGGCTGACCGAGGCCGGCTCCGGCCTCTACGCTGCGGTCAACGTCGTCGCGAGCGTGATGGCGGGGCTCACCGCGGCCTTCGCCGGCGTCTCGCTCGCCGGCGCCCTGTGGGCCTAGGCGCTTGCCATACGGCGGGGCGCAGCAAGTACTGTCTACAACACTGTCGACCAACTCTCCTCAGAACTGGATCCCATGAGCGCCATCTCCGTCGGTCAGGCCGTCGTCCTCGGAGTAGTCGAGGGGGTGACCGAGTTCCTCCCGGTGTCCTCCACGGGTCACCTGAAGATCGCCGAGGGGCTCATGAGCATTCCCGTCGACGACAAGTCCGTCGTCGGGTTCTCGGCCGTCATCCAGGTCGGCGCCATCGCCGCCGTGCTCGTGTACTTCTTCAAGGACATCAAGCGGATCGTCTCCGCCTGGTTCCGCGGTCTGACCAACCGCGAGGAGCGCTACCACCACGACTACAAGTTCGCCTGGTGGGTGATCGCCGCCACCATCCCGATCGTCGTCGTCGGCCTTGCCGCCAAGCCGCTGATCGACGGCCCGCTCGGTTCCCTGTGGGTGGTCGCCGGCTCGCTGATCGTCGGCTCCGGTGTGATGTGGGCGGCCGACCAGATGGGCCGGCACAAGCGCGGGGAGGATGACACCTCCTTCAAGGACGCGATGTGGGTCGGCTGCTCCCAGATCCTCGCCCTGCTCTTCCCCGGCTTCTCCCGCTCCGGCGCCACCATGTCCACCGCGCTCATCCGGGACCTCGACCGTGTCGCCGCCACCCGCCTGTCGTTCTTCCTCGGCATCCCGGCCCTCACCGGCGCCGGCATCTACGAGCTGAAGGACGCCCTGGGCGCGGGCGTGGGCGCCGCTCCGCTGGCCGTCGGCACCGTCATCTCCTTCGTGGTCGCCTACGCCTCCATCGCCTGGCTGCTGAAGTTCGTCGCCAAGCACTCCTTCAACGCCTTCGTGATCTACCGCATCGTCATCGGCGTGGGCCTGATCGGCCTCCTCGCCACGGGTGTCCTCAGCGCCTGACCGAGCTCTCCTGATCACCCACGGGGTGCGGATGCCTGCATTCAGGCGCCGCGCCCCGTAAATGTTTCCTTACGGGACGCCTTGACAGCCCTGGCGCGCAACCCGCAGGATCGCTCCGTGAACCTGTCAGACAGCCAGACAGGTGGTCCGGTACCGCGGCGCGTCAGCGCCATGGAAGCGGTGCTCGCCCACCTCCGCGGCGCCATCGAGCGCGGCGAGTACGCCATGGGCGACAAGCTCCCCTCCGAGGCCGAGCTGTGCCGCACCCTCGAGGTGTCACGGCCGGTGCTCCGCGAGGCGCTGCGCGCGCTGCAGACGATGGGCCTGACGGTCTCCCGGACCGGCAAGGGCACCTTCGTCGTCGCGAACGCCGTGGAGGACCCCACCTTCGGCGACTACGCGGCCAGCGACCTGCTGGAAGTGCGCCGGCACATCGAGATCCCGGTCGCCGGGTACGCGGCAGCCCGCCGCACCCCGGAGAACCTGGACCACCTGGCCCACCTGCTCGACCGCATGGAGCGGGAGACGGACACCACCGCCTGGGTCGCGATGGACACCCTCTTCCACCTCGCCGTGGCCGAGGCCGCCCAGAACCCGGTCTTCCGCCGGGTCATCGAGGAGATCCGTGACGCACTGGCGCGTCAGTCGGCCTTCCTCAACGAACTGGGCGGGCGCCGCGAGCAGTCCAACCGCGAGCACCGGGCGATCGTCGAGGCGCTGATCGACGGTTCCGAACACGACGCGGTTCAGGCCATGAGCCATCACCTGGACCGCGTCGAGACGACCCTCACCGACATCGTGCGTCCCCAGCGGACGGACGACCCACCCACGGAAGGCGGACCCGAGGCGTGAGCGAGCAGCACCTCAAAGACGAGACGCGCCCCTCGTCCGGCCATGTCGACGCCGGAGACGCCGGCTACAGCAAAGGCCTGAAGCACCGGCACGTCAACATGATCGCCATCGGCGGTGCCATCGGCACCGGCCTCTTCCTCGGCGCGGGCGGCCGGCTCGCCGACGCCGGGCCCTCCCTCTTCATCGCCTACGCCGTCTGCGGCGTCTTCGCCTTCCTGGTCGTCCGGGCTCTCGGCGAACTCGTCCTGTACCGCCCGTCCTCCGGCGCCTTCGTGTCGTACGCGCGTGAGTTCCTCGGCGAGAAGGGCGCCTACACCGCGGGCTGGATGTACTTCCTGAACTGGGCCACCACCGGCATCGCCGACATCACCGCGGTCGCCACCTACACCCACTACTGGGGCATGTTCTCCGACATCCCGCAGTGGGTGATCGCGCTCATAGCCCTGGCCGTCGTCCTGACCGTGAACCTGATCTCGGTGAAGATCTTCGGCGAACTGGAGTTCTGGTTCGCGATCGTCAAGGTCGGCGCGCTCGTGGTCTTCATGTGCATCGGCATCTTCCTGCTGGTCACCCAGCACCCGGTCGCCGGCCACCACCCCGGCCCGTCCCTGATCACCGACAACGGCGGCGTCTTCCCGAACGGCCTGCTGCCCATGCTGCTGATCATCCAGGGAGTCGTCTTCGCCTACGCCTCCGTCGAGCTGGTCGGCGTCGCCGCCGGTGAGACCGAGAACCCCGAGAAGATCATGCCGAAGGCGATCAACTCGATCATGTGGCGGGTGGGTCTGTTCTACGTCGGCTCCGTCGTCCTGCTCTCGATGCTGCTGCCCTGGAACGCCTACAGCGCCGGCGAGAGCCCCTTCGTGACCGTCCTGTCGCACATCGGCATCCCGGCGGCCGGCGGCGTGATGAACCTGGTCGTGCTCACCGCCGCCATGTCCTCGCTGAACTCCGGCCTGTACTCCACCGGCCGCATCCTGCGCTCCATGGCCATGAGCGGCTCGGCCCCGAAGTTCACCGCGCGGATGAGCCGCAGCCAGGTCCCGTACGGCGGGATCCTGCTCACCAGCGGTATCTGTGTCCTCGGTGTGGCTCTCAACTACGTCGTCCCCGCGGACGCGTTCGAGATCGTCCTCAACTTCGCGGCGATCGGCATCCTCGCGACCTGGGGCATGATCATGCTCTGTCACCTGCTCTTCTGGCGGAAGACCCAGCGGAGCGAGCTGACCCGGCCGGCCTACCGGCTGCCGGGCTCTCCCTGGACCGAACTCGTGACGCTGGCGTTCCTCGCCTCCGTCCTGGTCCTCATGTACGCCGACGGCGGCGCCGGACGCACCACCGTGCTCTGTCTGCCGCTGATCGTCGCAGCGCTGGTCGCGGGCTGGTACGGCATCCGCGGCCGCACAGCGCGCCAGTCCACCGGCGCCGACGCGTGACCCGCGGTCCGGACCGCCCCGACCCCCCGATACAGGCAGTGATGTACAGCAGTTCCCCCGCCGACGCACCCGTCATACGCGAACCCCTCCACGCCCCCGTCGCCCACCTCGTCCGCGGCGGGGTCGTCGAGGGCATCCACCACGGCTCCGTCGTCGTCCTCGGCGCCGACGGCCGGGTGGAGTTCCAACTCGGCGACATCGAGGCCGCGTTCTACCCGCGCTCGGCCGTCAAACCCCTCCAGGCCGTGGCCATGCTGCGGGCCGGGCTGCCGCTCGACGGGGCACTCCTGTCGCTGGCCGCCGCGAGCCACTCCGGCGAGGAACGCCACCTCGCCGGCACCCGGCGCATCCTCGAACTCGCCGGGCTCACCGAGGACGACCTGCGCAACGTCCCCGACATGCCGTTCGACCCGGTCGTCCGGGACGCCTGGGTGCGTGCGGGCCGTACGCCCTCCCGGCTCGCCCAGAACTGCTCCGGCAAGCACGCGGCCATGCTGTGGACCGCCAAGCTCAACCGGTGGTCCCTGCACGACTACCTGGACCCGCGGCACCCGCTGCAGCAGGCGATCGAGGAGATCGTCGAGGACCTGACCGGCCAGCGGGTCGCCCGGGTCACCGTGGACGGCTGCGGAGCGCCGCTGTTCTCCATCTCCCTGCACGGGCTTGCCCGCGCCCTGTCCCGCATCACCTCGGCCGCCCCCGGCACGCCCGAGGCGCGGGTCGCCGACGCGATGCGCACGCACGCCGAGATGGCTTCCGGTACGGGACGCGACGTCGCCGCGCTGATGCGGGCCGTGCCGGGGTTGCTCGCCAAGGACGGGTTCGAGGGCGTGCAGGTCGCCGCGCTGCCCGATGGCCGGGCCGTCGCCGTGAAGATCGCCGACGGGGCGAACCGGGCGCGCGTTCCGGTGGCCGCGGCCGCGCTCGCCCGCGCGGGCGTGGATCCCGCGCTGCTGACCGAGTTCGCGGGGGAGCCGTTGCTGGGCGGTGGGGAGCCGGTGGGTTGTGTGCGTGCGGTGCGTGCGCTCGATCCGGTTCCGTTCACTGCGTGCGCGTAGTTCGCCGAACTGGAATGGGGACTGCGGGTCGTCGGCGGCCCGCCGGCCGTTTGCGGCTGGCCGCGCAGTTCCCCGCGTCCCCTTCGGGGCGCCTTCACCTCCGTACCTCAGAAAGAGGACCGTTTCCTCATGACCGCCGCCACCACCCGCAGCGAACACGACCTGCTCGGCGACCGTGACGTACCCGCCGACGCGTACTGGGGTGTCCACACCCTGCGTGCGACGGAGAACTTCCCCATCACCGGCACCCCGATCTCCGCCTACCCGCACCTGATCGACGCCCTGGCCGCCGTCAAGGAGGCCGCCGCCCTCGCCAACGAGGAACTCGGCCTGCTGGAGCCGGAGAAGGCCGCCGCCATCGTGGCGGCCTGCCGCGAGATCCGCGACGGCAAGCTGCACGACCAGTTCGTCGTCGACGTCATCCAGGGCGGCGCCGGCACGTCCACGAACATGAACGCCAACGAGGTCGTGGCGAACCGCGCGCTGGAACTGCTCGGCCACGCCAGGGGCGAGTACACGCACCTGCACCCCAACGAGCACGTCAACCTCGGCCAGTCGACCAACGACGTCTACCCGACCGCCGTCAAGGTGGCGACGGTGTTCGCGGTCCGTGGACTGCTCAAGGCCATGGCCGTCCTGCAGGACTCGTTCGCCCGCAAGGCCGTCGAGTTCCGTGACGTGCTCAAGATGGGCCGTACGCAGTTGCAGGACGCGGTGCCGATGACGCTCGGCCAGGAGTTCTCCGCCTTCGCCGTCATGATCGAGGAGGACCGCAGCCGTCTCGCCGAGGCCGTCGAGCTGATCCAGGAGATCAACCTGGGCGCCACCGCGATCGGCACCGGCCTCAACGCCCCTGCCGGCTACGCCGAGGCCGCCCGCCGGCACCTGTCCGCCATCACCGGGCTGCCGCTGGTCACCGCCGCCAACCTGGTCGAGGCCACCCAGGACTGCGGTGCCTTCGTGCAGATGTCCGGCGTGCTCAAGCGGATCGCGGTCAAGCTCTCCAAGAGCTGCAACGACCTGCGGCTGCTGTCCTCCGGTCCGCGCGCGGGCCTCGGTGAGATCAACTTGCCGCCGGTGCAGGCCGGTTCGTCCATCATGCCCGGCAAGGTCAACCCGGTGATCCCCGAAGTGGTCAACCAGGTCGCCTTCGAGGTGATCGGCAACGACGTCGCCATCACCATGGCCGCCGAGGCCGGACAGCTCCAGCTCAACGCCTTCGAACCGATCATCCTGCACTCGCTGTCGGAGTCGATCACCCACCTGCGCAGCGCCTGTCTGACACTGGCCGAGCGGTGCGTCAACGGCATCTCCGCCAACACCGAGCGGCTGCGCGCCACCGTCGAGAACTCCATCGGCCTGGTCACCGCGCTCAACCCGCACATCGGGTACACCGCCGCGACCGACATCGCCAAGGAGGCCCTCGTCACGGGCCGCGGAGTGGCGGAGCTGGTGCTGGAGAAGGGCCTGTTGCCGGCCGAGCGGCTCGCCGAGCTGCTGCGCCCCGAGATCGTCGCCGGCAGCGGGGCACCGGCCGCCTGACCTGCGGCGACGCGAGGCCGATTGCGCTCCGGGAGCGAGTGGGAGGCACAATGGTGATCATGACAACGACGTCGTCCCTCACCTTCCTGCCGGTCCTGGAGCGCATCGCCGAGGAGATGGAACGCACGCCCGGCCGCGGCCGGGCGGCCGACTACATACCGGCCCTCGCCGCGCTCGATCCCCGCCGGTTCGGCATGGCCGTCGCCGAGCTGGACGGCACGGTGTACGGGGTGGGGGAGTGGCGCGAGCCGTTCTCGACGCAGTCCATCACGAAGGTCTTCACGCTCGCCCTGGACCTCGCCCGCGAGGGCGACGAACTGTGGGAGCACGTCGGCCGCGAGCCCTCGGGCAACCCCTTCAACTCCCTGGTCCAGCTGGAGTACGAGAACGGCATCCCGCGGAACCCCTTCATCAACGCGGGCGCCCTCGTCGTCACCGACCGCCTCCAGACCCGTACCGGAGACGCGGCCGGGGAGCTGCTGGCCTTTCTGCGCGCCGAGAGCGGCAACGCCTCCCTGGACTTCGACCAGGAGGTCGCCGTCTCCGAGAGCGCCCACGGCGACCGCAACGCCGCCCTGGCCCATTTCATGGCGTCCTACGGCAACATCGACAACGACGTGCCGACCCTGCTCGACCAGTACTTCCGGCAGTGTTCGATCGCCGCCTCCTGCGCCGACCTGGCCCTCGCCACCGGCTTCCTGGCCCGGCACGGCATCCGCGCCGACGGCGGCCGTCTGCTCACCCGCAGCCAGGCCAAGCAGGTCAACGCGGTGATGCTGACCTGCGGGACGTACGACGCGGCCGGGAACTTCGCCTACCGCGTGGGGCTGCCCGGCAAGAGCGGGGTCGGAGGCGGGATCATCGCGGTCGTACCCGGCCGGTGCACGCTGTGCGTGTGGAGCCCGGGGCTGGACGAACGCGGCAACTCGGTGGCCGGGGTGGCGGCCCTCGACCGGTTCACGACCCTCACCGGGCTCTCGGTGTTCTGACGGGACGTGCCGACGACAGGCCACGACGAACCCGCAGCCGGCCACACGCCCCCACTCACCGGTTACATCGCCGCCCCCGCCCGGCAGGACTGTCGTCGCCTTCCGGCCACCCGGCGTTGACACGCTGCCCCAGTGTTGGCCATGGCATTCCCCGTCGATCTCCGCCGCTGCCGGCTGCTCGGGCTGGCCGGTACCGCCTTCCTCGCGCTGGGCGGTGAGACAGCCGGTGCTCTGCCCGTCCAGGACCTCCTGGCACCGGCCTCGGCGCAGGCCGCGCTGGGCCTGGTCGGCGTCTACTTCGGTGTCGTGCTGCTCGTCGCGGCCTGGGTGCTCCTCGGCCGTCTGGTGCGCGGCCCCCAGCCACCCACCCCGCGCGCCCTGCTGGTGGTGCTCGCCGTGTGGGCCGCTCCGCTGCTGCTCGCACCGCCGCTGTTCAGCCGCGACGTCTACAGCTACCTCGCGCAGGGCGCCATGGCCGACGCCCACATGGACGTCTACGCCCACGGGCCCGCTGTGCTCGGCGGCCCGCTCGCCGACGAGGTCGCCCCGATGTGGCAGCACACCGGCGCCCCGTACGGGCCCGCCTTCCTGGCGGTGGCCTCCGCCCTGTCGGGCCTCACCCGCGGCCAGCTCCCGGCCGGCCTGCTGGGCATGCGCCTGGTCGCCCTGCTGGGCGTGGCCCTGATGGCGGCGGCGCTGCCCCGCCTGGCCCGGCACAGCGGTGCCGACCCGGCCGCCGCGCTGTGGCTCGGCGCCCTCAATCCGCTCGTCCTGCTGCACCTGGTGGCCGGCGCCCACAACGACGCCATCATGCTCGGGCTGCTGGGTCTGGGTCTGGTCGCCGCGCGCGGTCGCTGGCCCGCGCTCGGCGCCGTCCTCGTCACCCTCGCCGCGCTGGTCAAGGCGCCCGCCGCCCTCGGCCTCCTGGCCGTCCTGGCCCTCCAGGTCCGCTCCGGCCGCCGCCCGCTGCCGGCCGTCCTGACCACGGCGGCCGCCTCCGCCCTGACCACGGTCACCGCCACCGCCGTCGCCGGTACCGGCTACGGCTGGATCGGCGCCCTGGACACCCCGGTCTCACCGCAGAACTGGGCCCTGACCAGCCTGGCCGGACGCGCCACCGGCGCCCTGCTGCAACACCTCGGCAGCAGCCTGGCCCCGCTGGCCGTCCCGGCCTGGCACCTGCTCGGTATCGCGCTCACCGCCGTCGCCGTCGGGCTGATATGGCTCCGGCTGCGCCTCAGACCGGTGTACGCCCTCGGGCTCAGCCTGCTGACGGTCGCCGTGTTCGGCCCGGCGATCCGGCCCTGGTACGTGCTGTGGGGCCTGTTCCTCATCGCCGCCGGCGCCCCCAACACCTCGGTACGGCACCGGGTCGCGGCCCTGGCAGGCGTCCTCGCCCTCGCCGTCCTGCCGAGCGGCGGCCCGGCGGACCCCGGCCAGCTGGTGCTCGCCGTCTCCGGCGGAGTGCTCGGCGTGATCGTCCTGTGGCAGGCCCACCAGGCGGCCCAGGCCCCGGTGCCGGGACGTACGGCGTGAGCGGGCCACTGCGACCCCGTACGGACCGCGGCCGCGCCCTGCTGGTCCTCGCGCTTGTCGCGGCCGTCACGGTCTTCACCGCCACCGTGCCGCTGCTGCGCGGCTTCTTCGACCTGCGCGTCTACTACGGCACCGTGCACACCTGGGCGCACCACGGCGGCCGGATCTACGACTACCAGGTGCCGGGCACCTCGTACGGCTTCACCTATCCGCCGTTCGCGGCGGTCGCCATGCTGCCGCTGGCCCTGCTCGACCGTACCTCGGCGATCCTGGCGTCCCTGCTGGTCAACCTGGCCGCGCTGGCGGTGGTCCTGCGGATCCTGGCCGGGCCGGACCGGCGGCAGGGCTGGTACCGGTGGTCGCTCTGCCTGTGCCTGCTCGCCCTGTTCGAGCCGCTGCGGGACACCTTCAGCTTCGGCCAGGTCAACCTGGTCCTGCTGGCCCTCGTCCTCGGGGACTGCCTGCTGCTGACCACCGGCCGGGAGCGCTGGGCGGGCGCCGGGATCGGGCTCGCCGCCGCCGTGAAGCTGACTCCCGCCCTGTTCATCGGCCTGCTGCTGCTCGCCGGGCGGCGCCGGGCGGCCGGCCTCGCCACGGCCGTCGCCGCCGCGGCGACCGCGCTGGCGGCCTGGGCGGACCCCGGGGCGTCCCGTGTCTACTGGACCGAGGCGCTGTGGGACACCGGCCGGGTGGGCCGGCTCGCCTACGTGTCCAACCAGTCGCTGCAGGGCGTGCTGGCCCGCCTCGGCGAGCCGGGCCGCCCGCTGTGGGCGACGGCGGTCCTGCTGACCCTGTGCGTCTGGGCGTGGCGGACCCGCAGGGCGGTGACGGCCGGCGACTGGACGGCGGCCTTCGCGCTCACCGGGGCGGCGGCCTGCCTGGTCAGCCCCATCACCTGGGTGCACCACCTGGTGTGGCTGCTGCCGTCCTTCGCGGTACTGGTGCGCGCCGGGCACCTGCGGATCGCGGGCGCCCTGTACGCGGTGCTGTGCACGAGCGTGGTCTGGCTGTGGGTCGACGGCGCCTTCGGCATCGGCGGGTTCCTCGGCAGCAACACCTACACGTGGATCACGCTGGGACTGCTGCTCGGACTGCCGACGGGTCAGCCGCGGGCGGCCCGGCTGCCCTTCGCCCGCAACGCCAGCGCCACGGCTCCCGCGCCGAGCCCGGAGAGCCCCACGACGACGGCGGTGGCCGACCAGTCCGAGTCGCCGTCCTGCGCCCGTGACGTGGCAGCGGCCACCGGTGCGGCCGCGGACGCCGTGGACGACTTGGCGCGCAGCGCGTCCAGCGAGCCGACCGGATCCACCCGCCCGGCCGCCGCGAAGCCCCAGTCGAGCAGTTGGCGTGCCTCCTCGTACACGGCCAGCCCGCCGCCCTCCTGAGGGTTCATCACGGTCACCACGAGCGTGCGCCCACCTCTGCGGGCCGCGGCCACCAGGGTGTTGCCCGCGTTGGTGGTGTAGCCGTTCTTGACGCCGATCAGCCCCGGATACGGCGCCACCCCGTCCTCGCCGGTCAGCAGCCGGTTGGTGTTCTCGATGCCGTACGACGAGCCCTCACCTGGGAACTGCGCCTGGGCGGTGGAGCAGTAGCGGGCGAAGTCGGGGTTGCGCAGCCCGTCCCGGCCGAAGACGGCCAGGTCGTAGGCGGAGGACACCTGGCCGGGGGCGTCGTAGCCGTCGGGGGACACGACATGCGTGTCCAGGGCGCCGAGCGTGCGTGCCTTGCGCTGCATCCGGGCGACCGTGGTCTGCCAGCCGCCGTTCAGCGAGGCGAGCACGTGCACGGCGTCGTTGCCGGAGCTGAGGAAGACCCCGCGCCACAGGTCGGCCACCTGGTAGGAGTGCCCCTCCTCGACGCCGACCAGGCTGCTGCCCGGGCCGATGTCCGCCAGCTCCTCGTCGCGCACGGTGTGCTGCATCCCGGCGGGCAGCGTCGGCAGCACGGTCAGGGCGAACAGCGTCTTCAGGGTGCTCGCCGGCGGCAGCTTGCGGTGCGCTTCGTTCGCGGCCAGCACCTCCCCGCTGTCCGCGTCGGCCACCGCCCAGGACAGCGCCGACAGCTCCGGCACCACGGGCGCGCCCCGGTGTGGCCTGACCTGGGTGCCTGAGCGGTAGAGCAGGGACGGCCCGGGCATCGCCGCCCGGGGTCCGGGCGGGGCGGGCTCGCCGGCACGGGGACCGGCGGAGGCGGCGGCCGGTGCGAGTGCCAGCACGCCCGCCACGCACACGGAACAAGCCGACACGGCCGTCCGATGAGAAAGGGCTGTGAACATATGATCAACGTACGAACGGGGGCGCCGTCCTTCGCGCTGTGGGGGCCGTTCGGCCCACCGGAGCAACCCGGATGCCGCACCCCGCCCGTCCGCGGACAGGTCAGCCGGACGGCAGGGTGGGCCGGATCTGCCGCAGGAACGCGGCGTTGTCCGGGGTGGAGCGCAGCCGCTCCAGCAGGGTCTCCAGGCCGGACGGCCCGCTGTCGCGGGAGCGCAGGACCCGGCGCAGGCCGTGGACGGCCGTCAACTCGGCCGGGGGGAGCAGGAGTTCCTCGCGTCGGGTGCCGGTGCCCTCGAGGTCCACAGCGGGGAAGAGGCGGCGGGCGGCGGCTTCGCGGTCGAGCCGCAGCTCCATGTTGCCCGTGCTCTTCAGCTCCTCGAAGTAGTAGCCGTCGGCGCGGGAGCCGGTGTCGACCAGGACGGTGGCGAGGATGGTCAGTGAGCCGCCCTCCTCGGCCTGGCGGGCGGCGCCGAAGAACCGCTTGGGGCCGAGCAGTGCGCCCGCGTCGACACCGCCGCTCAGGGTGCGGCCGCCGGCGGCGGAGGCGTTGTTGTGGGCCCGGCACAGCCGGGTCAGCGAGTCCAGCAGGACGACGACGTCCTCACCGGCCTCCACCAGGCGCTTGGCCCGCTCGACGACCAGCTCGGCGAGGGCGATGTGGTCCTTGGGCGTCCGGTCGAAGGTGGACGCGTACACCTCGCCGCGCACCGAGCGGCGCATCTCGGTGACCTCCTCGGGGCGCTCGTCCAGCAGCAGGACCATCAGCCGGCACTCGGGATGGTTGCCGGCCACGGCGGCGGCCAGCTGCTGGAGGAGCACCGTCTTGCCGCTCTTGGGTGGGGCCACGATGAGTCCGCGCTGGCCCTTGCCGACCGGTGCGAAGAGATCCGTGACGCGCCCGGCCGGGCCGGATGCGGGATGTTCGAGGCGGATGCGGTCGTGCGGATGGAGCGGGGTGAGGTCGCGGAAGTGGCGCCGGCCACGCAGGTCCGCCGGGTCGTGTCCGTCGACGCGGGTGACCTCGGCCAGGGCGCGCCGGTCACCCCGGAGGCCCTCGACGAGGTCGCCCTTGCGCAGCCCGTGGCGCCGGATCAGGGCCGGCGCGACCTGGGGGTCGGCGGGGGAGGGGAGGAGGCTCGCGGCCCGCAGATGCCCCTTCCCGTGCGCGTCGATGTCGAGGACACCGGTGACGAGCCGGGGAGCAGGGGCCTGCTGGACCACGGGAGGGTGTTCGAGTGCGGTGGTCATCGTGGGAGGTCCTTTCACGGACGGAAGAAGACAGGGGGGAAGGGAGGGAGGGGCCGCGAGAGGGAGGCGTCGGAAGCTGCCTCCGGGCGGCGGGAACGGCACCTCGGGTACGGCGCGGACGCCCAGGTCACGAGGTGGTGCCAGGAAGAAGCCCGGGCCGGTCGGAAACCTCGGCCAAGGGGCTGATGGAGAAAGAACGGCACCGGTGTCCGTACGACGGGACACGCACATGCACTGATCGCACTATACCCGTGCGCTCGGTCGGGTCAACATCGGGGCGCCCACCACTGTTCCCCGGGAACGCCGCCCGGCCGCCCAGACCGTAACGATCCCGGACGTCAGGGGACTTCACCGGCAACCGTCGACTATGTTCTGGACATGTCCACGCCCCCGCAGCCCCCGCAGCCGGCCGACCAGCCGCCCCCACAGCCCCAGCAGCCCGCGCAGCAACCGGCTGTGCCGCCGCAGCCGACGGCCTATCCCTATCCGAACCCTCAGTCCCCGCCGCCGGGCGCCTTCTACGCGCAGCCCACGCTGGTCGGCCCGCCCGCTGCCCAGCCGGTGCCCGGACAGCCGGGAGTGCCGGGCCAGTTCGGCCAGCCGGGCCAGTTGGGCCAGGCAGGGCAGTTCGGTCAGCCGGGTCAGCCACAGCCGGCGAACCCGTACGCCCAGGCTGCTCCGTTCGGGCCCGCGGTGCCCGTCCAGCCGTCCGGTGGCGGCGGGGCCGGCAGGGCGGTGCTGTGGGCCGCGGTCGGCGCGGTCGTCGCCTCCGCCGCCTGGGCGGCCGGTGTCTTCCTCCTCGGCGGCAGGGGCGACGGCGCGGACCTGCGCGGCTACGCGGCGCCCTCCGACCTGTGCTCCAGAGCCGACTACTCCTCCTTCAAGGACGAGTACCCCGCCGGCGACTCCTCGCCGGCCAGGAACGCGCTCAAGAACCCGGCGCTGGACGAGAGTTACTGCAGCCTGGGCCTGAAGAAGACCGGTTCGTCGTACGCCGACGCCTATCTGTCCCTGCAGGTGGACCTGCACAGGAAGACCGATCCGGGACCCGAGTTCACCGCCACGTGGAAGAACTACGGTGACAGCCACACCGGTTACGACGTCTCCCCGGTCAGCGGCATCGGCGACGAGGCCTACCTCGTCAGCCAGGACACCGCCGGCGGCTCCACCAGCAGCGGCTCCCGCTACGCCACGCTCGCCGTCCGCGACGGCTGGGTGACGTACACGATGAGCTACAGCGTCTACTTCACCTCCTACGACCAGGACAAGAACCCGCCCGCGCTCAGCGACGTGGACGAGTGGCTGAAGAAGGACGCCAAGGCCACCCTGGGCCGGCTGAAGGGCTGACCGTCAGCGCCCCTCGCTCACGCCGACCGTGCCTCCGCCTCCTTGGCGATCTGGTCGAACCGCGCGCCCATGGCCTCGGCGAGGGCACGGGCGCCGGACAGCGGGCGGACCATGACCATGAAGTCGTCGATCAGGCCTTCCTCGTTCACGTGCAGGAAGTCGCAGCCGGTCAGCTCACGGTCCCCGACGCGGGCCGTGAAGACCAGCGCGTGGTCGGCGCCGGCGGGGTCGTCGATCTCGCGGACGTAGCGGAAGTCCTGGAACACCTGGGAGACCGCGCGCAGGATCGCCGCGGTGATCGCCTTGCCCGGGTACGGCTTGTGGACGACCGGGCTGGTGAAGACGACGTCCTTGGCCAGCAGCGCCTCGACGGCGTCCATGTCCCCGGCCTCCACCGCCTCGCGGAACGCACGCATCGGCTCACCTCGCATAGTCAATTAATTGAATAGGTGCGGATGAGACTAATCAACGGCTGCTAGCCTGTCCACATGTCGCTCAAGTACGCCGTGCTGGCCGCCCTGCTGGAGGGCGAGGCCTCGGGCTACGAGCTGTCGAAGGCGTTCGACGTCTCGCTCGCGAACTTCTGGCCCGCCACCCCGCAGCAGCTCTACCGGGAGCTGGAGCGCCTGGCGCAGGACGGGCTGGTCCAGGCCCGCACGGTGCAGCAGGAACGGCGGCCGAACAAGCGGATGTTCACGCTCACCGAGACCGGCCGGGCCGAGCTGGGTGCCTTCGCCGCCGAGCCGCCGAAGCGGCCCACCGCCATCCGTGACGAACTCCTCATCAAGATCCAGGCGGTGGACGGCTGCGACCCCGAGGTCACCCGGGCGCTGATCGAGGAGCGCATGGGGTGGGCGCGCGGAAAGCTCGACCGCTACCGGCGGGTGCGCAGTCGCCTCCTCGACGGCCGCACGGAGGACGAGTACCTCCGCGAGTCCGACCGCGTCGGCCCCTACCTCACCCTGATGGCCGGGATCGGCTTCGAGGAGGAGAACCTGCGCTGGTGCGAGCGGGCCCTCGCGATCCTGGCCGAGCGGGTGGCCCTAGGCTGAGGAGATGTTCGGTCCCGAAGGCCCCCGGCTCAGAGAACTGGCCGTACAGGCGCTGTCGTCCGTCGAGCACGGCTACGACCTGCTCGCCCCGAAGTTCGACCACACACCCTTCCGGACACCCGACGAGGTGCTGCGGTCCGTGGCGAAGGCGCTGGCCCCGCTCGGTCCGTTCGAGGACGGACTCGACCTGTGCTGTGGCACGGGCGCCGGTGCGCAGGCGCTGACCGGGCTGTGCCGCCGGAGCGTCACCGGGGTCGACTTCAGCGCCGGCATGCTCGACGTCGCCCGGCGCCTGGTGCGGCCCGACGGCGGGCCCGAGGTCGCCTGGGTACGCGGCGACGCCCGTGCCCTGCCGTTCGCGGCCGGCTTCGATCTCGTGGTCTCCTTCGGGGCGTTCGGTCACTTCCTGCCGCGCGAACTGCCCGGACTGTTCGCCCAGGTCCACTCCGTCCTGCGGCCGGGCGGCCGGTTCGCCTTCCCGGTGCTCGCCCCGCCCCGTCCGACGCAGCCCGGCTTCTGGACGCTGCTCGGCTTCGACGCGGTGATGCGGGTGCGCAACGCGCTGTGGCGGCCGCCGTTCGTCATGTACTACCGGGCCTTCCGGCTGGGCGCCGTGCTCGGGGAACTGGCGCGTGCCGGATTCTGCGTCGACCTGCACGCCCTGCCCGAGTTCGGGCGGCGCGGCGACGGCAGCCCCCGGGCCCGGCTGCTGGTCGCCCGGCGCGCTCAGCCGGCCGCGGGCAGCGTGAACTCGTAGACCAGCGTGTCCCGTTCGGCGTTCACCACCAAGTCGGTGATCTCCAGTGGCCGGGCGTACTGGTCGTGCACCCGCCGGGTCACCCGCACCGAGGAGTCGCCGTCGACCTGGGTGATGGAGTCGCGGTGGTGCAGGCACAGGCCGGCCTTGCGCATCCAGTCGTAGGCCCGCCGCAGATGGGCGGGGGTGGCGCCGTCGGCCCGGTCCCGGTAGCGGGCCAGCTCGGCGACCTCCGCCAGGGCCACCGCCGAGAACGACGTCACCGCCTGGCGCAGCGACCGGCCGTCGGGCGTGGCCGACCGGTAGCGGTGCACGAGCGTCGGCCGGTGCGGGGCCAGGCCCAGCCCCCGTGCGTGCTCCGGCGGCGGGGTCTCCCAGGTCACCGTGGCCCGGTCGACCGCGGACGGGTCCGCCGAGCGGACGCCGAGCGGGAAGGCCGGGGTCCCCCGGGCCTCGATCGGCTGGGCGGGCAGCGCCGCATGGCTGCCCCGCCGGTCGGTGGCCACCAGGCCGCCGCGCCGCAGCACCTCCAGCGCCTGCCGGACGGTCTCCCGGCTGACGTGGAAGTGCGCGGCCAGGTGCCGTTCGCCCGGCAGTCGTTCGCCCGGCGGAATGGTGCCGTCGCGCAGTTCGTCGAGCAGCAGCGCCGCGATCCGCCCGTACAGGGGCCGGTCGTCGCTCGGTGCGGGTTCGTGCGGGGTGGTGCGGGCCATGCCGCGCCCTCCTGTTGGTGACAAGACGTAGCCGTGCGGGCTCATTGCGCGACCACAATTAGCACTGGTCTAAACCACGAGGGAAGAGCGGTCTGCCGCTTCGGCCGAAACCCAACCGCACCACCGAGCACCCCGGATCGCCGCCGCCCGGGCGCCCGGCGCCGATCCCGCCGTCACAGAGCGCTGTACAGGGCGTCGATCAGCGCCGTCTTGCGAGGGTCGTTGGCGATGCGCGGCCCCATCCGGTTCATCACGTACCCCAGCGAGACACCGGCCTCCGGGTCGGCGAGCCCGCACGAACCGCCGAACCCGTCATGACCGAAAGCCCGCGGGTTCGGGCCGTACGACCCCTGCGGGCCGCTCAGCCACAGACCGAGCCCGGCCTCCGTCTCGCCCTCGAAGCCCGCGCCCAGCACCAGATCACGGCAGCTCCCCTGGCCCTCGCGCACCCGTTCCGCCGCCTTGCGCGACAGCAGGGGCCGCCCGCCCGTGGACCCGCGCCCGGCGAGGAGGCCGTACAGGTCCGCGACCGCGCGTGCGGTGCCGTGCCCGTTCGCCGCGGGGATCTCCGCCGCCCGCCACTCGGGCGTGTTCGCCTGGGCCGCGCCCACCACGGGATTCGTCAGCGCCGCCAGCGCGGCGGGCGGCAACTGGCTGAAGTCGGCCACCCGTTCACTGCCGGCCGCGATCGGTGAACGGACCAGCTCGGCCACCCGTCCCGTCTCCTTCACCGGCAGCCCGACCGTGAAGTCGATCCCGAGCGGTCCGGTCACCTCCCGCTCCAGGAAGGCTCCCGGCCGCGACCCGCTGACCCGCCGGACGACCTCGCCGACCAGGAAGCCGTACGTCAGCGCGTGATACCCGGACCGGGTTCCCGGCTCCCACCACGGCTCGGTCGCCGCCAGCCGGGCGGTCGTCAGCTCCCAGTCGTACAGCTCCGCCAGGGAGTGCGGCTCCCGCAGCCCGGGCAGTCCGGCGCGGTGCGACAGCAGATGCCGTACGAGCACCTTCTCCTTGCCCGCCGCCGCGAACTCGGGCCAGTACGCGGTCACCGGCGCGTCGAGGTCGAGCAGTCCACGGTCGGCGAGCAGATGCGCGCACAGCGCCACCGGGCCCTTGGTGGTCGACCACACGTTGACCAGCGTGTCCCGCTGCCACGGTCGGGTGCCGGCCGCGTCCGCCCAGCCGCCCCACAGATCCACCACCGTGGTGCCCTCCACGGTCACCGCCACGGCGGCGCCCAGCTCACCCCGCTCCCGGAAGTTCTCCTCGAACGCCTCCCGCACCGCGGTGAACCGCGCGTCGCAGTGGCCGTGGACCTGTGTCTCGTGCGCGGGCATGGGCCCTCCGTCGTCGCCGGGTACCCGGACCGCGACGCCGCGACCCGGGTACCCCGAACATACCGACTGGTCGGACTGGAGGAAAGGGTCCGCGCTCCGCCGTGGCCTCAGGCGTACGACCGCAGCCAGCGCACCTTCTCCGCCTCGTGAAAGGGGCCGCCGCCCTCGTGGTCGTTGAAGTCGTAGACCTCTATCGCCTTGTCCCCGTGCGCCCAGGCGTTGAACGCGGCGAACACGGTCGAGGGCGGGCAGGTCTGGTCCTCCAGCGCCGCCGAGAACAGGGCCGGCGCCCGGCCCCGGGCCGCGAAGTGCACGCCGTCGAAGTAGGCCAGCGTGCGCTGCACCTCGGCCGAGCGGCCGCGGTGCGTCTTGAGGAACAGGCCGATCTCACGGTACGGGTGACGGTCCGTCAGTACCGTCGCGCGCGGGAAGTCGCACAGGAACGGCACGTCCGGCGCGACCGCGGCCAGGTCGGGGACCAGACCGCCGACGGCCAGGGAGATGCCGCCGCCCTGGCTCGCGCCGAGCACCACGGTGCGCGCCGCGTCGGCCAGCGGGTGCGAGCGGGCCGCCTCGACGGCGCGTACGGCGTCCGTGTACACCCGGCGGTAGTAGTAGTTCTCGGGCGCGTCGATGCCCCGCGTCATGAACCCGGGATACGCCGGTGCCGCGCCCACCGGGTCCGCCGTGCCGCCACCGGCGCCCCAGACGCTGCCCTGGCCGCGGGTGTCCATCACGAAGTGCGCCCGGCCCGTCGACGCCCACAGCAGGTGCTCGTGGGGCAGGCCGCGCCCGCCGCCGTAGCCGATGAACTCCACGACCAGCGGCAGGGGTTCGGTCGCGCCGGCCGGCAGCCGCAGCCAGCCCTTGACCGGGTGCCCGCCGAACCCGGCGAACGTCACGTCGTACACCTGGACCGTGGACAGCCCGGTGTCCACCGGCTCGAAGCGGGCGTCCAGCCTGTGCTCGCGTGCCTCCTCGAGGGTCTTCTCCCAGAACGCGTCGAAGTCCTCGGGCTCGGTGGAGTCGCTGCGGTGCGTGCGGAGTTCGTCGAGGGGAAGGTCGAACAGAGCCATCAGCAGCCGCCTTTGCGGAGGGAACAGCGTCAGCTCACCGTACGTGCGTGGTCACAGGACTGACCAGTGAGCGATTGGTCCCCGCGGTGGCCGGCCCGTGTGTCACGCCCGTGGCTGGGTCCACCTCGGTCCGGTGCGCGCCCACTCCCGTTCCCACTCCGCGAGCCGGTGGCGCAGCGCGATGCGGCGCTCGAGGGCGTGTCCGAGCAGGATGACGGCCGCCGCACCGCCCGCCGCGCACACTCCGACGGTCACCGCGTGCTGCCAGACCGCCGCATCGCTCGCCGGCGGCGCGACAGCGCGGCCCCGGGCGTCGAGCCACACGGGGACCGTGTCCCCGGCCCGGGTCCCGGCCGGTACCCGGGCCCACGCCGTGCGGGTCCCCTTGCCGGGCTCGGCCCAGCGGACCTCGGCACGATAGGGGTGTTGGCGGTCGTCCGCCACGGCGGACACCCGCTCGGGCGGCCCTCCGGTCACGTGCGCGCGCACCTGGTGGCGCTCGGCCCGCTGCCGGGCCGCGAGGGACCCGGCCTCGTCATGCGCGCGCAAGCCCGCGGCCACCCCGGCCAAGGGCGCGACGACGAACAGCAGGACGGCGACGACCAGCACCGTCCACGCCTCCACCACATCCGAGCGGCGCCGCAGCGGATTGCGCCGCCAGCGCCAGCTCCGCACCCGGGTACGCATGTCCACCTCCTCGCACCGTCGGAGCCGGAGAGCCGACGAGCCGCTCCCCGGGGGCCCGTCACCCCCACCGCTCACGCACACGAGCGTCCACACCCGTCTCGTACCCCGTACGGAGCACCTCGTTCACGCTGCGAACCGCGAGTTCAAGCTCGTCCGGAGCACGGAACGCGCCATGCGCCCCCGCGATCGCGCGACCGACCCGGCGCGCGCCCGGGGAGGTCAGCCGAAGCGCTCGATGCGGATGCGGTGCACCGGCTGGCCCGCCGCGACCAGCAGCCGCGACGCGTGCTCGGCGAACCCGTTGGACCCGCACACATAGGCCTCCCAACCACCTGGGGGCTGCTCGGCCAGGAGTGGCGCCACGTGTGCGGCTGTCATACGTCCCACGGGCACACCTTCCGGGGCGCTGCGGGTGAACACGGCCGTCGTCTCCGTGCCCAACTCCGAGGCGTAGATCAGCTCCTCGGGGCTCCGCGCGGACGCCAGCATGCGCAGCGGCACGGTGAGGCCGCGCCGGCGGTGGTGCCGCACCATCGACATCAGCGGGACGATCCCGGAGCCGGCGCCGATCAGCAGCGCGGGCCGGTCGCCCGGCCAGGCGAAGAACCCGCTCAGCGGCCCGCGCACCTCGACCGTGTCCCCGGGTCGGGCGACCGTGTGGAACCAGCCGGAGACCTCGCCGTCCGGCACGTGGTCCAGGGTCAGCTCGATGTGCCCGGAGTCGTCCGGCGGCGAGGCGATCGAGTAATGGCGCTGCGCCACATACCCGTCCGGCGCGGTCAGCCGCAGCATCAGGTGCTGGCCGGGCAGATGCCCGGCCCAGTCCGGCACCGCCAGCCGGAAGGTGGCCGCGTGCGGCGTCTCGCGCCGGATCTCCGTCAGCGTGGCGGTCTGCCACACCGCCGCCACCTGACCGCTCACGGCGATGCGCCCGGGCACCGCGAACCGCCTCGCGGGAGCGCCCGGGCCGGGGGCGGGGGAGACCGGGTCCGCGACGCCCGCCGGGGCGCCCGTGTTCGTCGTCGCCGTCTCAGTCACCGGAGTACCGCTGCTCCTCCCAGGGGTTGCCGCGCTCGTGGTAGCCGTTGCGCTCCCAGAAGCCGGGCTCGTCGTGGTCGAGGAGCGTGAGGCCCGCGATCCACTTGGCGCTCTTCCAGAAATAGAGGTGGGGCACCAGCAGCCGCGCGGGGCCCCCGTGTTCCGGCGGCAGCGGCTCGCCGCCGTACTCCCAGGCGATCCAGGCCCGCCCGCCGGTGAGATCGGCGAGCGGCAGGTCGGTGGTGTAGCCCGTATGGGAGTGGGCGAGCACATGGGTCGCGGACACATGGGGTCGCACCACATGGAAGAACGCGTCGAGGGAGACACCGCCGAAACGCACGCCGAACTTCGACCAGCCGGTCACACAGTGGATGTCGCCGTCGTACGTGGACGCCGGCAGCGCGTGCGCGGCGTCCCAGTCCCAGGTGTGCGGCCGTTCAACGAGTCCGTCGATGCGGAAGGACCAGTCGGCCGGTGCCAGGTCGGGGGTGACCTCGGCGGACAGGACGGGCCAGTCCTCGCCCGCGTCGTACTGCCCGGGCGGCAGTCCCGGGTGGTGGGCGCGCGGGCGGCCCGTGAAGCCTCGCGTGACGTTCATCCTTCAACCGTACGCGGTCGTTCCGGGCGCTCCGTCCCTGGTCACCCTCCGGATCATTGCGCCGGTATGAACTCTTCCGGGCCGGGGAATAGCTCCGCGACGCTTCGCCTTTGCGCTCGATGCCGGCACCGCTACACCGGTACACCGGTGACAGCGCGAGAGAAGCGAGGATGAGCATGTCCAAGGCGTATGTCTACCTGCGGCACGGCGGACCGGAGACCGAGGCGCTGACCGACCTGGAACGGCCGCGCCCCGGCCCCGGCCAGATCCTGGTCGCCGTCCGCGCGGCAGGCGTCAACCCCGTCGACTGGAAGCTGCGCGGGGGCCTTCGCCGTCCCGGTGAGCCTGAGCCGGTCTTTCCGGTCGTCTTCGGCAACGAGGCCGCCGGCGTGGTGGAGGAGGTCGGCGCGGAGGTCACCGGCTTCGCCGTCGGCGACGAGGTGTTCGGCAACACCGCCGGCGGCGGGTACGCCGAGTACGCCCTGCTGACCGCGGGCGTGACCGCCAAGAAGCCCGCCGCGCTGTCCTTCCGCGACGCCGCGGCGCTCCCGGTCGCCGCGGCGACCGCCTACGACGGCGTCCGCCAGCTCGGTCTCCCGCGCGGGGCGACGCTGTTGGTGACGGGCGCGGGCGGCGGGGTCGGCAGCGCGGCCGTGCAGATCGCCGGCGCCTTCGGCCTGCGGGTCGTGGGAGTGGCGAGCGAGGGCAAGAAGGACTTCGTGGAGTCGCTGGGCGCCGTGCATGTGTCCTCCGGGCCCGACCTGGCCGGGCGGGTGCGGGCCGCCGCGCCCGACGGGATCGACGGCGTGTACGACCTGGTGGGCGGCGAGGTGCTCACCGAGGCCGCCGAGCTGCTGAAGGACCGCGGCAAGCTGATCACCGCGGGCGCCTCGCCCGAGGCCGTCGCCGCGCTGGGCGGAGCCCGGGTCGAGCGGGCCCGCACCGCGGCGGTCCTGGAGGCGGTGGCCGACCTCGCCGTGCGCGGTGCCCTGAAGCCGCACGTCACCCGGGTCTTCCCGCTGGAGGAGGCCGGCGCGGCGCTGCGCACCGTCGAGGACGGGCACGCGCTGGGCAAGACCGTGATCGAGGTGGCCGCGTGAGCCTCACCTCAGGGGCGGGCGTCGGCGACCGGAGCGCCGCCGGCACCCCGCACGTCCTCGACAACCCGGCCCTCGCCTCGCTGACCGGCCCGCACGCCCGCTTCGCCGAGCGGCGCGGCCGGGTGCTGCGCTACCCGGTCGACGTCTCCCCGTGGCTGGCGCTGCCCGACGAGCCGGAGGCGCGTGACTGGGCGGACCTGGCGGCGCTGGCCGGTCCCGGCGCGGAGATTCCGCTGGCGGGCTACTGTGGCGAGCTGCCGGACGGCTGGGAGATCACCTTCCGGGTCGACGGCGTGCAGTTCGTGGACGACGGCCTCGACGCCGCACCCGAAACGGAGGCTGTCCGCCTCGGCCCGGCGGACGTGCCGGAGATGCTCGACCTGGTGGCCCGTACCCAGCCCGGACCGTTCCTGCCGCGCACCGTCGAACTCGGCACCTATCTCGGCATCCGCCGCGGCGGAGAGCTGATCGCCATGGCGGGGGAGCGGCTGCACCCGCCGGGCTGGACCGAGATCAGCGCGGTGTGCACGGACCCCGCCTTCCGCGGCGAGGGCCTCGCCACCCGGCTGATCCGCGCGGTCGCACACGGCATACGGCAGCGGGGAGAGACCCCCTTCCTGCACACCAGCGCCCGGAACACCGACGCCATCCGGCTCTACGAGTCCCTCGGCTTCCGCCTGCGCCGCAGAACCGCGTTCCTCGCGGCCCGGGCGCCGGAGCGGCTGGCGGACGGCCGGGCAGCGGTGCCGGTGCCGTAGGGCGAGCGCCGGCGCTCAGGCGGGCCCCGTTTCGCCCGGGCCCGCGTTGTACCGCTCCAAACAGGCCGCGAAGCGCACCAGGTCCTCCTCCGGCCAGCCCGCGAGCCGCTCGCGGAACGCGGCCCGGCGGCTGCGGGTGACCTGGGCGAGGATCTCCTGCCCGGCCTCCGTCAGGTGCAGCACCTGGACCCGGTGGTCCTCCGGGTCCAGGCGGCGCTCGATCAGCCCGGCCCGCTCCAGTGCGGCGACCTGGCGGCTGACCGTGGACTTGTCCAGCGCGTAGTGCGCCGCCAGGTCGGTCGCCCGGCAGCCCGCCTGCTCCTCCAGATGGCCGAGCAGGGTGTACGACACCAGCGACAGCTCGGGGTGCATCCGGCCCGCCGAGGCGCGGGCCCGGCGGGCGAAGATGGTCATCTCGCGCTGGATCGTCTCGACGGCCGACTCGGCTGCGCTCACGGGAATACCTCCTCCGGCGTTCTAGTTGTATAGTACAACTTGAACTGAAAGTTGTATAAGCCAACCTTTGGAGGTCGCCCGCGATGAGGTCACCGGCACTGCGCCACGTGCTGACGCACCTGATCACCCCGCTGCTGATGTGCGTGGGCATGGGGCTCGCGTACATGGGGGCCTTCGTCACCCCCGAGCCGCACCACCTGCCGGTCGCCGTCGTCGGCACTGCCCCAAAGGCCAAGGTCTTCGCCCAGACGGTCAAGGACACCGCCGGGGACAAGCTCGACGTCCGCACGGTCGCCACCCGCGCCGACGCCGTCGGCCTGCTGAAGTCCCGCGAGGTCACCGGCGCCTATGTGCCGAACGCCAAGGCGCCCGAACTGCTGGTGGCGAGCGCCGCGTCCGACATGGGCGCGACGGCCGTCGAGAAGGTCTTCACGCCGGTCGCCGCCGAGGAGGGAGTGCCGCTGAAGGTCACCGACGTGGCCGAGCCGGTCGCCGACGACCCCACGGGCCAGGGCCTCTTCTTCCTGCTGATCGCCCTCAGCATCGGCTCCTACGCCTCGGTCGCCGCCCTCGGCGCCGCGGGCGCGGCCCTGTCGATGCGGGTGCGGGCGCTGCTCGCGCTCGGTGTCTCCGCCGTGGTCAGCGGTATCGGCGCGCTGCTGGCCGGACCGGTGTTCCACCTCGCGCACCACGGTCTCGCGGGCGTGTGGGGCATGGCCTGGCTGTACTCGGCCGGCATCCTCTTCATCGGCGTCGGCCTGCACACCTTCCTGAAGCGGTGGACCACGCTCACCATGATGGTGCTGTTCGTGATGCTCAACTTCACCAGCTCCGGCGGGTTGTTCCGGCCCGAGCTGCAGAACGGCTTCTTCGGCACTCTGCACGCCTTCTGGAACGGCGCGGGCTTCGTCGAGGGCGTCCGCAGCCTGCTGTACTTCGGCGACGACGGTCTGTCCCGCGCCGTGTGGACCCTCGTGGCCTGGCTGTTGGTGGGCCTGGTGGTGACCGGCCTCGCGGCCCTGTACGAGCGGCCCCGCAAGGCCCGGCACGCGGCCGGCCACCCCGGTGCCGAGTCCGAGAGCGCCTCCGCGACCGTGCCGGTCCCGGCGTCCGCCGAGCGGCGCGCCGTGTCGGTGGCCGAGGAGGAGGCCGAGGAAGAGGTCGAGGAGACGGTCGGCGTCTGACCCGGTGCCGGCCAGGACAGGGAGCCCACCGCCCGACGCCGGGCGGAGCTCCCTGCCCGCGTGTCACAGGCCGGTGGCGTACGGGCCACGAGGTGCGGCGCGCCGGCCCGGCCGGGCCGCTCGCACCGGGCCAGGATGAGGGTCAGCCCCGGGCGCAGCAGCCCGTCGGTGCGATCCTCGGCATGGGCCGGCGCAGCAGGCCGGGGGCGGGTCGGCGGAGGCCGGCGCGGAGCCGGGCCGCGATCCGGCGGCCGTGCGCCCGGGCGATGGAACGCGGCCCGAGGTAGACGTCGATCCGGGCGGCGGCGCAGGCCCCGGCCCAGTCACCGGCCGCGCGGCGGCCGGTGGCGATTTCGATCAGGCAAGGTGGCACGGCGTACTCGCGTGCCGTGCAGCCACGACGAAGGCCGGGAATCCCCGGACGCGGTGGAAGGGAGCATCGGCGCTCACCTCGCGCGAACGGAACCCCCGGTCTCCGAGAGGCGTGAGCCGCCACCGCACCACCCGTTTTCCGCCCGAACCGACGCGCGCCCGTTGGGGTATGGTGGCCGTCCGGTCGCGGACGGTCGCGGCCCCGAGCGCCGAGGAGGTGGGACCCATCACCGCTGTGTCAGCCGGGGTGCTCTCTCCTCAGTGCGGCGCGGTACACCGGCCACGGTGACCGCGGGAGCGCCCTCAGTTCTCGCGCTCCGAAAGGCTCCCTCGCCTCCATGCCCTCCTCTTGCTCTCCTTCCGCCCTCGTCTCCGCGCTGCGTGCCGCCGGGTGCGTCTTCGCCGAGGACGAGGCGGAGTTGATCCTCGCCACCGCCCGCACCGCCGAGGAGCTGTCCTCGATGGTGGACCGGCGGGTCGCCGGCTTCCCGCTGGAACAGGTCCTCGGCTGGGCCGACTTCCAGGGGCTGCGCATCGCCGTGGAACCGGGTGTGTTCGTCCCCCGCCGCCGTACCGGGTTCCTGGTCGAACAGGCGCTGGCCCAGGCACCGTACGCGCGCGTGGTCGTGGACCTGTGCTGCGGTTCGGGGGCGCTCGGCGCGGCCCTCGCCGCCGGCCTGGACGGTCCCGAGGTGCACGCCGCCGACATCGACCCCGCCGCCGTACGGTGCGCCCGGCGCAACCTCGCCGCCTTCGGCGGCCGGGCTCACACGGGCGATCTCTACGCCGCCCTGCCCGCCGCGCTGCGCGGCCGCGTCGGCATCCTCGCCGCCAACGTGCCCTACGTCCCCACCGCCGAACTGCCCCTGTTGCCGGCGGAGGCCCGTGACCATGAGCCGCGCGTCGCCCTGGACGGCGGCGCGGACGGCCTGGACGTGCTGCGCCGGGTGGCCGCCGGCGCGCCCGGGTGGCTCGCGCCGGGCGGCTGTCTGCTGACCGAGACCAGCGAACGCCAGGCACCGGCCGCCGTACGGGCCTTCACCGGTGCGGGCCTGACGACCCGGCTCGCGGTGTCGGAGGAACTGTCCGCGCACGTGGTGATCGGCGTGCGGCCGTGACAGCCGCCCCTGACAGGGCCTAGGGCAGTTCCTGCGCCCGGGCGATCAGCAGGGCGACGTCGTCGTGGTTGTCGGGGTGGTGCAGGGTCCGCAGGAGGAGGTCGCAGGTCTCCTCCAGCGGACGGGCGGGGTCGTCCAGCAGGGACAGCAGGAAGTCCAGGCGCTCGTCCAGGGAGTGGCATCGGGTCTCCACCAGCCCGTCGGTGTAGAACACCAGCTCCTCGCCGGGCTCGAAGTCGACCGTCACGGTGGAGAACTCGACCCCGCCCACGCCCAGCGGCACCCCGGTCGGCAGCTCGAGCAGTTCCGGTGGCCGGCCCGGGCGGACCCGGGCCGGCGGCAGATGGCCGGCGTTGGCGATCCGGCACTGCCGCAGATGCGGATCGTGGACGGCGTACACACAGGTCGCGATGGAGTGGTCCAGGGCCGACGTCGTCTTGTCCAGGTGTTCCAGCAGCAGCGCCGGGTCGAGGTCAAGGGCGGCCAGTGTGGTGGTCGCCGTGCGCAGCCGGCCCATGGTCGCGGCCGCGCTGATCCCACTGCCCATCACATCGCCCACCACCAGAGCGGTCTTGCCGCCCTCCAGCGGGATCACGTCGAACCAGTCGCCGCCGACCTCGCTGGTGGCACCGGCGGGCTGGTAGCGGGAGGCCACCTCCAGGCCGGTCATGACCGGCGGATGGCCGGGCAGCAGGCTCCGCTGCAGGGTGAGGGCGGTGTTGCGGGCGTTCTGGTACCAGCGCGCGTTGTCGATCTGGACGGCCGCGCGGGCGGCCAGCTCCCGGGCGAGGAGCACGTCGTCCTCGGCGAACGGCGCGGGGTTGCGGGTGCGTTTGAGGTCCAGCGCGCCGAGCACCTCGCCCCGCGCGATCAGCGGCACCGCGAGATACGAGTGCAGTCCCGCGCGGCCGAGCAGTTCGGCCGCCTCGGCGGAGCGGGCGATCAGCGGCAGGTCCTCGTCCTTCACGTGCGGCACCAGCACCGCCTCGCCCGAGCGCACGCACTCGGTGACCAGCCGGTCGGGCCCGTACCGGGCGATCTGGCCGGGCGGATCGGCCGCCAGCACCGCTTCGGAGCCCTCCGCCGGCCGCACCGCGAGCGCCCGGATCACCGCCGCCTCGGACGGGCCGAGGGTGCTGCGCCGGCCCTCCACCACCGCCTCCAACAGGTCCACGGCGGCCACGTCGGCCAGCTCCGGCACGGCGACCTCGGCCAGCTCGCAGGCGGTGCGCTCCAGTTCGAGTGTGGTGCCGATCCGGGCGGAGGCGTCGGCGATGATGGCGAGCCGGCGCCGGGCGGCCTCCGCCTCCAGCGAGGCCCGGTGCTGCTCGGTGATGTCGACCACCGAGACCGCGACACCGAGCACGTTGCCCATGGCGTCCTCGAGCCGGTACAGCGAGTGCGCCCAGGTGTGGTCCTCGTCGGGGTCGGCGGGGGTACGGCCGCCCAGGGTGTGGTCGATCACCGGCACGCCGGTGTTCAGCACGCGCAGGGCGTCGGCCTCGAAGGACTCGATCTCCAGCATGGGGAGCACGTCGCCCAGCGTCCGGCCCACGTGCTCGCCGGCAGGCAACCCGTTGATCCTCTCCAGGGCCGGGTTGACCGAGACGAACCGCAGCTGGGTGTCCAGGACGGCGTAGCCGATCGGTGACTGCTTCACCATCCGCTCGGACAGCGCCACGTCCTGCTCCAGCCGCCGTACGGTCGACTGGTCGGCGGCGAGTCCGAGCGCGTACACGTCACCGCGGTCGTCCAGCAGCCGCATGTTGCGGAACTCCACCAGGCGGGTGCTGCCGTCCTTGTGCCGGATCGGGAAGCCGCCGGCCCAGCTCTGCCCGGTGCGCATCACATCGGCGAACAGCTTGCCGACCAGTTCGAGGTGCCGTTCGTGGACCATGAGCCGGGCGGCGTACTGGCCGAGGGCCTCACCGGCGCTGTATCCGAACAGCTCCTCGGCCTGGGGGCTCCACAGCACGATCCGCCCGGCGGTGTCCAGCACCACCGAGGCCACGCCCAGCACGTCGAGCAGACCGCCGGGCCGCACCGGCCCGCGGAACGGCTCGCCGCCCTCCGTCGCCGGAGCCTCGGCTGCACTCATGCCATGCACCGCCTTCGCCCGTGGGCACGGCACGTCGTCCGCCGTGCCGACCGTGCCGACTCCCCTTGTTCCACCGTGCTCACACCCGACCCTCCGGCACCTTCGCCGGTTACCTCCACCATCTCTCACCACAGCGGTGCACGTCCGCCGAAGCCGCCACGCCGGGGCGGGACCTCCTCTCCCGGACATCGTGCACGCCGGTGCGGCGGGCCGGGAGAGTTCACGCTCATGTTGCTCTGTTGGTCTGTACATGACCACTGCGCCACGCCAGACTGTCCGCCGACCGAGTGCCCCCACCCCCGTCCGAGGAGTCGGCCATGCCCGCGCCCGCCCGGCAACGTTGTCACGCAGTTCTCGCCGGTCTCGTCACCCTCACCACCGCCGCCGTCGTGTCGCTCGCCGCACCGGGGCCCGCCGCCGCGGCCGACACCTGGACGGAGACCGGTTCCGACCGCGCCCGCCCGCTGGACGAGAGCCAGGGGCTCACCTCCGTCGAGGTCCCGGCGAACAGCCCCAACCGGTACACCGGCATCGGCACGATCCCTCTCGGCGTCTCCAGCCGGGGCTGGAACCACGTCGGCGACCCCGACGCCTCGTACAACGGCTACTACATCGAGCCCTACCAGCAGGACTCCGGCAACTCGAAGATGTACCGCGTCCAGGCGCCCGACGGCACCTGGTCGGAGTACGTCCACACGCTGAGCCCCGGCGAGGCCCTGAACAACTCCTGGGACGCGATCTCGCCCGACGGCCAGTGGATGCTCTCGGGCGAGTGGGGCACCATGAACCGCCTGCTGGTCTTCCCGACCCCCGGTGTCAACCCGTCCACCTCGCCCTCGGCGAACCTCCCGCAGGCCTCGACGGTCCGCCTGGACCACGCCGTCCGCGACGTCCAGGGCTGTGACTTCTCCGGCCCCGCCACCCTCCTGTGCTCCTCCGACGACCCGGACGGCAGCCTCTTCGGCCTCACCAAACCGCTGCTCCAGATCGACCTCTCGGCCCCGCCGAACGGCTCCGCGGACGTCACCGGCCATGTCACCGCCCTGCGCCAGCTGCCGCTGCGCAGCTCCTGCTCGGGCACCTTCGAGGTGGAGGGCATCGACTACGACCGCCGCACCGGCATCCTGCGCGTGATCGTCATGTCGCCCGGCTTCTGCATCCTGACCGACAGCAAGACGTACAAGTTCTCCCGCGGCTGACCCCGCCTGGGGTGTGCCGGCCGGCCGGTGGTGCTTTCCTGAGGGTGGACGCGGTTCGGCGGGGTACCCCCTTCCACCGCAGCGCGGCCACGAAAGGAGCGATCAATGGCACACACGGAGCGGTCGCATCCGGAAACCGTCACGGTGGAGATCAGCGGTGACAAGGAGGACGCCCGGATCGTCTTCGACGCGCTGAGCTCCTGCTTCGCGTCCGACCGGGGTGCGGACGAGATCCCCCAGCAGCTCCATGAGGTGCGGCCGATGGTGTGGCTCGGCACCTACGACGTCGCGGACGCCCGCGGCCAGGGCTGCCCGCCGGTCCACCTCGGCGCATCCGTGCAGGCGGACGTCCAGGGCGGCTACTGGGCCGTGGACCGGTTCCGGCACACCCTGGACGCGATGTTCACCGTGGAGGAGACCTGCACGGCCTCCGGCGACCAGGAGAGGGATCTGCACCTGCGCCTGCAGAGCCGCTGACCCTCCCTCTCGCTACGGCAGCGCCCCGGCCGGCTCAGCGCCGGCCGGGGCGTACTGCGCCTCACCGTCGCCGAAGGACCAGTCGACGGACGTGTTCTCGGTGACGGTGACGACGACGTTGCGCGGCTCGGTTCCGGTGCGTTCCCGCACCAGCTCGGCGATCCTGCGGTACAGCGCGCGCTTCAGCTCCGGGGGCCGCCCCGAGCGCATGGTGATCGCCACGAACACCGCCGAGTCGTCCTTGCGCAGGCCCAGGTGGTGGTCGTAGCGCAGGGTGCTGGTCACGCCGTCGTGGCCGGTCAGCACCTGGAAGCGGTCCTCGGCCGGGACGCCGAGCGTCTCCACCAGGGCGTCGTGGACGGCCTGGCCGAGCGCGTCCAGCCGGGCGGGGTCGGTGCCGAGCGCGTCTATCCGGACGAAGGGCATGGCGAACGGTCCTTTCGAGGCGGGTCTCCCGTGTGTGTACATACTAGTAGGTACAGAGTGGCTGTTGTCACGTCCTCCCGGTTGTGCAACTAGTTGCATAAAGGCGCGGCCGTCCTCTACAACAAGAGGCGACGACACCGCGCACGGAGGGCCCGATGAGCCGTTACCCGCACCTGATGACCCCGCTCGACCTGGGCTTCACCACGCTGCCCAACCGCGTGCTCATGGGCTCCATGCACGTGGGCCTGGAGGAGGCCGAGCGCGGCTTCGAGCGGATGGCGGCGTTCTACGCCGCCCGCGCACGCGGCGGTGTGGGCCTCATCGTCACCGGCGGCATCGCGCCCAACGACGAGGGCCGGCCGTACGAGGGAGGCGCCAAGCTCACCACCGAGGCGGAGGCCGAGCAGCACCAGGTGGTCACCGACGCCGTGCACCGCGAGGGCGGCCGGATCGCCATGCAGATCCTGCACTTCGGGCGGTACGCCTACCACCAGGACCTCGTCGGGCCGAGCCCGCTGCAGGCGCCGATCAGCCCCTTCGCGCCGCGCGAGATGACCGACGCCGACGTCGAGCGGACCATCGACGACTACGCCCGCGCCGCCCGCCTCGCCCGGCGGGCCGGCTACGACGGCGTCGAGATCATGGGCTCCGAGGGCTACCTCATCAACGAGTTCATCGCCCTGCGGACCAACCGGCGCACCGACCGCTGGGGCGGCTCGTACGAGAACCGGATGCGCTTCCCCGTCGAGATCGTGAAGCGGGTCCGTGAGGCCGTCGGCGAGGACTTCATCGTCATCTACCGCCTCTCCATGCTCGACCTGGTCCCGGGCGGCTCCTCCCTGGCCGAGGTGATCACCCTCGCCAAGGAGATCGAGGCCGCAGGGGCGACGATCATCAACACCGGCATCGGCTGGCACGAGGCCCGCATCCCGACCATCGCCACCTCCGTGCCGCGCGGCGCCTACACCTGGGTCACCAGGAAGCTCATGGGCGAGGTGTCCGTGCCCCTGGTGACCACCAACCGCATCAACACCCCCGAGCTCGCCGAGGAGTTGCTCGCCGGCGGCTACGCCGACATGGTGTCCATGGCCCGGCCCATGCTCGCTGACGCCGACTTCGTCGCCAAGGCCGCCGCCGGGACCCCCGAGGCCATCAACACCTGCATCGGCTGCAACCAGGCCTGTCTGGACCACACCTTCAGCGGGAAGATCACCTCCTGCCTGGTCAACCCGCGGGCCTGCCACGAGACCGAGCTGGTGCTCGCCCCGACCCGGCTGAAGAAGCGCGTCGCCGTGGTCGGCGCCGGCCCGGCCGGACTCGCCTGCGCCGTCTCCGCCGCCGAACGCGGCCACGAGGTCACCCTCTTCGACGCCGCGAGCGAGATCGGCGGCCAGCTCAACGTCGCCCGCAAGGTCCCCGGCAAGCAGGAGTTCGACGAGACGCTGCGCTACTTCCGCCACCAGCTCGACGCCCACGGGGTCGGCGTACGCCTCGGCACCTGGGTCACCGCCGAGACCGTGGCCGGCTTCGACGAGGTCGTCGTGGCCACCGGTGTCACCCCGCGCGTCCCGGACATCCCCGGCATCGACCACCCCCGCGTCCTCGGCTACCTCGACGTGCTGCAGGGCGGCGCCCCCGTCGGCGACCGGGTCGCCGTCCTCGGCGCCGGCGGCATCGGCTTCGACGTCGCCGAGTACCTCACCGACGGCGGCGACAAGGCGAGCGAGGACCCGCAGACGTACTTCCGCGCCTGGGGCGTCGACATGGACTACCGGGCCCCGGGCGGCCTCGCGGCGCCCGAGCGGCCCGCCCCGCCGCGCCAGGTCCACCTGCTCCAGCGCAAGACCACCAAGGTCGGCGCCGGCCTCGGCAAGACCACCGGCTGGATCCACCGCACCGAGCTCAAGCACCGCGGCGTGACCATGGTCCCGGGCGTGCGCTACGACCGGATCGACGACGCCGGCCTGCACATCACCGTCGGCGAGGAGAGCACGGTCCTGGAGGTCGACACGGTGGTCCTGTGCACCGGCCAGGAGCCGCGCCGCGACCTGTACGACGAGCTGGCCGCCGCCGGGCGCAGCGTGCACCTGATCGGCGGCGCGGACGTCGCGGCCGAGCTGGACGCCAAGCGGGCCATCAAGCAGGGCACGGAGCTGGCTGCGGCGCTGTAGGGCGCCCGGCGCACGTCCCTAGGATGAGCCCATGTCACTCCCGCACGCGATCCTCACCGCCCTGCTGGAAAAGCCGTCGTCGGGGCTTGAGCTGACCCGCCGGTTCGACAAGTCGATCGGCTACTTCTGGTCCGCGACGCACCAGCAGATCTATCGCGAGCTGGGGAAGCTGGAGGCCGAGGGGCTCATCCGCGCGCTGCCGTCCGAGCAGCCCGCCCGCGGGCAGAAGAAGAGCTACGAGGTCCTGCCCGCGGGCCGCGCCGCACTGGCCCGCTGGACCGCCGCCGCACAGGACCCCAAGCCCCAGCGGGACGTGCTCCTGCTGCGGCTGCGGGCCGCGGCGGTGGTCGGCACGGCGGGGCTCGAGGCGGATCTGCGCCGCCATCTAGAGCTGCACGAGCGGCAGTTGGCCGAGTACCAGGAGATCGAGAAGCGCGACTTCCCGCCGGACCGGGACGCCCCCGAGGACCGGCTGCGCCACCTCGTGCTGCGGGCCGGCATCGACCTGGAGACCTTCTGGACCCAGTGGCTCACCCATGCCCTCACGGAGTTCGCCGACCTGCCCGGCGCCGACTGAGTCCCGCTCAGAGCCGGTACGGCTTCGAACGGCGGCGCAGGAACCAGCCCGTGCCGATCACTCCGGAGCCGACCAGGGCCGCGCCGATGCCCACCGTCAGCGGGCCGTAGTCCCGGGTGGCGCCGCCCGTGCCGCCCATGACGCCCCGGGAGGGCGCCGCCGGTGCGCGCGTGGAGGAGATCGTCGGTGCCGAGGGCGCCGAGACGATCACCGACTGGGTGCCCGCCGTACTGCCGCTGGAGCAGACCACGACCACGGTGTACGTCCCCGGGCTCACCCCCGACCAGGCCGCGGACTGGCTGATCGTCGTGCCCGACAGCGCCACCTGCCGGCCCTGGGCGAAGTTCGCCTGCCGGCTGCTGAGCAGGGCCGCGGTACCCCAGCTGCCGTTGATCTGGGAGCACGCGCTGGTGACCACCGAGACGGTGGACCCGGCGGTGCTGACGGAGATGCCCGAGACCGCGGCGGACGGCCCGGCGAGTGCGGCCGGGAGCGCCGTGGCGGCCGCCAGGAACAGACCGGAGCGGACGAGGAGTCGCGAGGTGTGCATGGGCTGGCCTCCGGCCGCACGGTTGGCGGTACGTCCCATGCGCCGCCGGGGTCGGGAAACGTCCGTGCTGCCTGGCAGCAGCCAACGCGGCCGGGGACCCGGCCGCACCCGGGAGACACCCGGCCAGGTGACGGTTTCCTTCGTCCGGCGCAAGGCGACACGCCGTGGGGATGCGCCGGTCAGCCGCCCGTGGTCACCGTCCGCTGCGCCGACCAGCCGCCCCAGGTGCCGTCCGGCAGTCGCGCCCGCAGCCGGACCCGGTGCTCCTCGCCCGGGCTCCGGCCGACGTAGAAGCTGTAGCCCGCCCGTCCGCGTGGGGGATTGCCGCCCCACACCAGCGAGGTGGCCGAGACGCCGTCGAGCCGGATCTGGTACTCGGTGACCACTCCGTCCACGCGTGGCGGGTCCCAGGACAGGTCGAGGTAGTACGCCCCGCCGGACCGGTGGGCCGCCGCGCCGAAACCGGTGGGCGCGGTGTTCCGGCCGTCGTCGGTGCCGGGGGTGGTGAGGCGGACCGGGTCACTGGCGGGGGAGAGGTTGCCGGCGGCGTCGCGGGCCCGCACCGTGAACACATAGCCGGTGCCGGGGCGCAGTCCGGTGACCACGGTCGCGGTCTGGTTCCCGCCGACGCTGTGGATCTTCACCCCGCCCTGGTACACGTCGTACGACACCACGGCGCGGTCGTCCGAGGACGCGCCCCACGACAGCTGGACCGCACGGCTGGCCACGGTCCGCCCGGCGGGTTCCGAGGGCCGGGTCGGTGCCGAGCGGTCCGCCGCCACCATGGCCGGTGTCCGCGCGCGCACCACACGGCTCGGCGGCCCGAGCCGGCCCTCGGTGTCCCGGGCCCGCACGGTGAAGGCATACATGGTGGACGGCCTGAGCCTGGTGACGTCCACCATGTGCTGGGAACCCGGCACTTCCTCGGCCTTCGTGGTGCCGCGATATACCTCGTAGGACCGGATGCCGGGCCCGTCCGCCACCGCGTTCCACATGACGTGCACGGTCGTGGCGCTGCCCGCCTGCGCGGTGACCCCGGTCGGGGGACCCGGCGCGCGGCCCTCGTCGCCGTCGGCGGCCCGGCTCCAGCCACAGGACGTGACCAGCAGCAGGGCCCCGCAGACGAGGACGAGCGGCCAGGGAACGCGTCGCACGGCTCTGCCTCCCAGGGGACGGCATCGGCATCATGTAAAGGTCCGGACCAATATGGCGCGGCGGGTGCGGTCACGGCAAGAGGACCCGCGTTGGCCGCCGCTCCGGAACGTACGTATGCTGAGCCTTCCTGCGGCTGAACTGCCCTGGAGAGCAGGGGAGTTCACGCCTGCGGCGCGGACACGCTGTCGTCGCCGAACCCGCGCCGGCGCGGGTGGCCGGGGGATCCGGACCGGCTTCGGACCGGATCCCCGGCCCCTGTTTTCACCGATCGCCGTGCTCATTGACCCAGTTGTCCCTCATCCGTCCCTCACGGGGCGTCAGAAGCGTGCTCCATCCGGCCCCTTCGGGGTTGTCCGGACCGGCCGGGGCCGCGGACCAGCACCACAGTGTGCTGGATGTCCGCCCGTCCCCGTGGAGAGGGTCCCTCATCGTGCGTGTCCCGTCTCTGACGCTGGCCGTTGCCGGCGCCACCCTGCTCGCCCCGGCCGCGCTCCACGTCCCGGCGGCCGCCCTACCACCCGGCGAACGCTCCCCGGACCGCGGCGGGGGCGCCGTCGCCGCCACCGACCTGCTGGCCCGGCTGGACGAGTGCCACCGGATCTCCCGGGGCCGGTACCGCACCGACGCCGACCACTCCGCGACCGTGCCCGTCTGCGGCACCGGGGACGCCGTCTTCTGGAAGGCCGACCTGGACGTCGACTGCGACGGACAGCCCACCGCCCGCTGCAACCGCCGCACCGACCCGCAGTTCACCGCCGCGACCGCCGTCCAGCAGTCCGACGGCCGCAACCTGAACGCGGAGACCCTGCCCTACATCGTCGTCCCGGCCCCCAGCCGCATCTGGAACCCGCGCAAGGACGGCGTACAGGGCGGCTCCATCGCCGCCGTCATCTACCGGGGCCGGGTCCAGTACGCCGTGGTCGGCGACACCGGTCCCGGCGACCTCATCGGCGAGGCCTCCTACGCCACCGCCCGGGGCCTCGGAATCCGGGCCGACCCGAGTGGCGGCGGGGCGCCCTCCGGCGTCACCTACGTCGTCTTCAGGAACTCGCGCGTGCACCCCGTCGAGGACGACGCCGCCGTCGCGGCCCTGGGAGCGCGGCTGGCCAGACTGTTCGTCGCGGACAAGTGACCAGCCGCACCCCGCAGCCGGGTCAGACCTTGCGGTAGCCGTACGCCTCCGTCGCCGCGGACTCCACCGCGTCCAGACCGGCGCCGGTGGCGGCGGTGACCACCGCGGCCACCGCGCCCTCGAGGAACGGCGCGTCCACGAGCCGCGCGCCGTCGGGCAGTTCGTCGCCCTCGGCGAGCAGCGCCTTCACGGTGAGCACAGCACTGCCGAGGTCGGTGAGCAGCGCGACCCCGGCGCCCCGGTCGACCGACGCCGCCGCGGCGGAGATCAACTCGGCGCTGGTGCCCAGCCCGCCGCCCTCGGTGCCGCCCGCCGACGCCACGGGCACCGCCGCGGCCCCGCCCGCCAGGCCCTTCGCCAGCTCCGCGACCGATGCGGCCACCTCCGCACTGTGCGAGACCAGTACGATCCCGACCAGCTTCTCGTCACTCACCGTCAGCCCTCCGCGGCTTCTTCCAGCGCGGCGATCAGCAGCGCCGACGAGGTCGCGCCCGGATCCTGGTGACCGATGCTGCGCTCGCCGAGATAACTCGCCCGGCCCTTGCGGGCCTGCAGCGGGGTGGTGGCCGCCGCGCCCTCCTCGGCGGCGGACCGCGCGGCGGTGAATCCGTCAGCGAGCGCGTCCACCGCCGGCATCAGCGCATCGATCATGGTCTTGTCGCCGGGTGCCGCCCCACCGAGCGCCATCACCCCGTCCACGCCGGCCCGCAGCGCCTCGGCCAGCTGCTCCTCACTGACCTCGGCGGTGTCGCCGAGCGCCTTGCCGGTCCGGCGCAGCAGGGTGCCGTACAGCGGCCCCGACGCGCCGCCGACCGTGGAGATGAGCTGCCGCCCGGCGAGGGTCAGCACGCCCCCCGGGGTGTCCGGCGCCTCCTTGTCCAGGGCGGTCCGCACCGCCGTGAAACCGCGCTGAAGGTTGCTGCCGTGATCGGCGTCCCCGATGGCCGAGTCGAGGGCCGTGAGCCGGTCCGCCTCGCGGTCGACGGACGCGGCGGTCGCCGTCATCCAACGGCGGAAGAAGCTGGCGTCGAGCACTGGATCTCCTTGCGTGACAGGGGTGATGACCGGCGTGGTGCGGGAGTTGGTCGCCTCGTCCGCCGTATCACATCCCCCAGCGCAGCGCCGGGGTCCTCACCGGCGCGTCCCACAACCGCAGCAGCTCCTCGTCGGCCTGACAGAGCGTCACCGAGGCGCCCGCCATGTCCAGCGACGTGACGTAGTTGCCGACGAGCGTGCGGGCCACGGCGACGCCGCGCTCGCGAAGCACCCGCTCCACCTCGGCGTTGAAGCCGAACAGCTCCAGCAGCGGGGTGGCGCCCATGCCGTTGACCAGCAGCAGCACGGGGCTGCGCGGGGGCATGTCCTCCAGGATGGCGTTCACCGCGAAGTCAGCGATCTCCCCGGAGGTCATCATCGGCCGCCGCTCCCGGCCCGGCTCGCCATGGATGCCGATGCCCAACTCCAGCTCGCCGTCCGGCAGATCGAAGGTCGGGCTGCCCTTCGCCGGGGTCGTACAGGCGCTGAGCGCCACGCCGAAGCTGCGGGAGTTCTCGTTGACCTGCCGGCCGATCGCCTCCACCCGCTCCAGCGGCTGTCCTTCGGCCGCGGCGGCGCCCGCGATCTTCTCCACGAACAGGGTCGCGCCGGTGCCGCGCCGGCCGGCGGTGTAGAGGCTGTCCGTGACGGCCACGTCGTCGTTGACGAGCACCTTGGCGACCTGGATGCCCTCGTCCTCGGCGAGTTCGGCCGCCATGTCGAAGTTCAGCACGTCACCGGTGTAGTTCTTCACGACGAACAGCACCCCGGCGCCGCTGTCCACGGCGGCCGCGGCACGCGCCATCTGATCCGGCACCGGAGAGGTGAACACCTCTCCGGGACAGGCGGCGGAGAGCATGCCGGGGCCGACGAACCCGCCGTGCAGCGGCTCGTGCCCCGACCCACCGCCGGACACGAGCCCGACCTGCCCGGCCACCGGAGCGTCCCGGCGGACGATCACCCGGTTCTCCACGTCCACGTTCAGGTCCGGATACGCCGCCGCCATCCCGCGCAGCGCGTCCGCCACGACGGTCTCCGGCACGTTGATCAGCATCCTCATCGGTATCTCCTAGTGCGCCTTGCGGGAGCTGGGTGGAGTACGGAGCTAATGGCAGTATCGGCCCTGCACCAGGCGAGGTCACGCGCAAGCGCCCACCGTCACGGACCGCGAGCCCCACGGCCCGCATCGTGAGCGGGGCACCGGCGGCGCAGGCCCGAGGGTGCCGGTCCGCAACGTGTCCGCCTCCCTGGCGCCTTGTTCGTCGCGACGGCGGCCGTCCCCCCGGGCGCGGGCCCGCATCGGCTCGGCCGTCCGGGGAACCCGGGCGTCCGGGGGCGGAAGCCGCCGGTGGGCGCAGGAGGTGCCGTTGCCGTGGACGAATGGGAGATGTGGGAGATGCACGACGAGGTACGGCTGTCGCCGCGGGAGCGGCTGGTGCTGCTGCGGATCGCGACCGACCTGCGGCAGGACCGCCGGTTCGCGCGCCGCATGGGCGACGGGGGCCGGGGAGGCTGGCTGCCCGCGGCCGTACTGCTGCTGGGCACCGCCTCGGCGTTCGTGGCCGTCATGGGCATCCGCACCTCGGACCCCGCACTGCTGTGCTGCTTCGCCCTCCTGTGGCCCCTGACCCTCTTCCAGGCCTTCCGCCTCCTGTGCCGCCTGGCCCGCCGCCGGCCCCGCGCGGGGGAGAGGGTACGGGAGTGGCTCTGAGCCCCGGGGCCCCGGCGAGCCCCGCGGCCCCGGCGCGGGGGCCGAAGCCCCCCACCTGAACCCGGCAGCCCTTCACCCGAAACCGGGACGGCCACCCGCATGCCGTGGCAGCGGGTGGCCGTCGCCGGGCTCTCAGCGCTCCTTCCCCCGCCCCGTCAGCGCGTCGCGCATACGGTCGACCAGGCCGGTGCCCGGGGCCAGGAGTTTGTTGGCCGGGGGCGTGTCCGGTGCGGACGGGTGCGGGCGGGTGGGGGCCATCTTCTTCGCCCGGCGCACCTTGTCGCCCAGGTCCATCAGCGCGTCGGCGGGGCAGGCGGCCTCCAGCCGCGGGAAGAGGTTCTGCTCCTCGTCCGTCACATGGGACCGGATCTCGCTCATCAACTGCGCCATCAGCGTGTCGAACCGGGGGTCGTCCGCCTGCAGACCCTCCAGGTCCTTCATGATCTGTTCGGCCTTGGCGTGATCCTCGAGTTCCTTGTCGGCCAGGGCGTCTCCACCGGTGATGTGCTCGCGCACCGCCGGGTAGAGATAGGCCTCCTCCGCAACCGAGTGGCGCACCAGCTCGATCGTGGCCTGGTCGGCGAGGTTCTTGCGGTCCTTGGAGCCGGGCGGCAGCGCCTCGATACGGCCGAAGAACTCCTCGACCTCGCGGTGGTCGGTCGTCAGCTCCTGGATGACGTTTCCGCCGTGACCCATGTCGTTACCTCCTGCGAGACATCGCGGCGGCCCATGCCGGCCTGCCGTCGACGCGCCGAGTGCCCCGCCCACGCCCCGCTACACGGCCGGCCCCGGCCGCCGAAGTGGACGCCTGGCGCTCGGTGAGCGCGTCCCCGGCACACCGCCCCGGAGCCGCGACACCGCCCCGGAGCCGCGATATCGCCCCGGACTCGCGATACCGCCCCGGACTCGCGATACCGCCCCGGAGTCGCGCGAGTGTCCGGCCTTTCGGACAATGAGGATCCAACGTGTGAAACCAACTGGCAGGGGCACACAGCTGCCAGTGCCGTCCAGCCAGCGGCGGTCGAGCAGGGCCGGTCCTCCGGACCAGCGGGACCTGTGCCCTGTCCTGTCTCTCCCCGTACTTCCCGCAGCGGGCCGACGAGGTCGGTCCGGCGACGCCGCACGCGCCGAACGCCCAGGCAGGGCGGTCCACAGCCCGGCCGAAGGCGTTCCCCGGGGCGCGACGACATGGACGAAGGAATGGCCCCCATGACTGGTGACACACCGCTTTCCTGGCGGCGCGCCCTCGTGACCGGCGGCGCCGGCTTCCTCGGCTCGCATCTGTGCGAGACCCTGCTGGATTCGGGTGCCGAAGTCGACTGCGCCGACAACCTCGCCTGCGGGCGGCGCCAGAACATCGCCCAGTTCGAGGACCGGCCCGGATTCCGGTACGTGCACTGCGACGTCTCCGCACCCGACTGCGCGGAGCGGCTGCCGGGGCCGTACGACCTGGTGCTGCACTTCGCCTGCCCGGCCTCGCCCGCCGACTACCTGCGGCTGCCGCTGGAGACGCTGGACGTGGGCAGCCTCGGCACCCGCAACGCGCTCACGATCGCCGAGCGCGACGGCGCGCGCTTCCTGCTCGCCTCCACCTCGGAGGTCTACGGCGATCCGCTGGTGCACCCGCAGCACGAGGGCTACTGGGGCAACGTGAACCCCGTCGGGCCGCGCAGCGTGTACGACGAGTCCAAACGGTTCGCCGAGGCCCTGGTCACCGCGCATGCCGGCAGCAAGGACACGAACGCCGGGATCGTGCGGCTGTTCAACACCTACGGGCCGCGCATGCGGGCGCACGACGGCCGCGCGGTGCCCACCTTCATCTGCCAGGCCCTGGCCGGGGAGCCGGTCACCGTGACCGGCGACGGCAGCCAGACCCGCTCGCTGTGCTACGTGGACGACACCGTCGACGGCATCCTCCGGGTCGCCGCGAGCCGGTCCGTGCGGCCGGTGAACATCGGCGGCAGCGACGAGATCACCGTCGCCGACCTGGCCCGCCGGGTGGTCGCCCTCACCGGCTCCCGCTCACCGATCGCGTTCGTCGACCGGCCCGTCGACGACCCGGGCCGGCGCCGCCCCGACACCACCCTCGCGCACGAGCTGCTCGGCTGGTCGCCGCAGGTGCCCTGGGAGGAGGGCCTGAAGCAGACCATCGCCTACTTCGCCGCACAGCCCCCCGAACCGGTCCGGGAGCAGGACCCGGCACCGCAGCCCTGACCCCCGCCCGCCCGCCGCACTGGAGCCAGCGCATGCACGTCCTCGGTATCAACGCACTCTTCCACGATCCCGCCGCCGCCCTGATCACCGACGGCAAGGTCGTGGCGGCGGCGGAGGAGGAACGGTTCTCGCGCCGCAAGCACGGCAAGCGGCCCGTCCCCTTCTCCGCCTGGGAGCTGCCGGAGCGGTCGGCCCGCTGGTGTCTCGAACGCGCCGGCCTCACGCCGTCCGACCTGGACGCCGTCGCCTACTCCTACGACCCCGCGCTCGCCCGCCCCGCCGAGCGGATGGGCCTCGACGACCCCTGGGACCACCTGCGCCAGGAGTACGCCCGCAAGGCCCCGGACTTCCTCGCCGAGACCCTGCCCGGACTCGACCCCGCCAAGGTGAGGTTCGTCCCGCACCACGTGGCCCACGCCGCCTCCGCCGGACCCGTCTCGCCCTACCCGGACTGCGCCGTCCTCGTCCTGGACGGCCGCGGAGAATGCGGCTCCCACCTGGCCGGCCGCTACACCAACCGCGAACTGACGGTGCTCGGCACCCAGCAACTGCCCGACTCCCTCGGCCTGTTCTACGAGGACCTCACCCAGCACCTCGGTTTCCTGCGCAGCAGCGACGAGTTCAAGGTGATGGCCCTCGCCTCCTACGGCACCCCGCGCTTCGCCGGCCGGCTGCGGGAGTACGTCCAGGCCGACGGGCAGGGCGGGTTCCGCGCCCGGCCCGTCCCCTGGGCCGACCTCGTCCCGTCCCGCCCGGCCGGTGGAGCCTGGAGCCAGGACCACGCCGACCTCGCCGCCAGCGCCCAGCTCTGCCTGGAGGAGGCCATGGTCTCCCTCGCCCGGTGGCTGCGCGAGCGCACCGGCGAGGACGCGCTCACCATGGCCGGCGGTGTCGCCCTCAACTGCGTCGCCAACACCCGGCTGTGGCGCGAGAGCGGCTTCACACACGTGTGGGTGCAGCCCGCCGCCGGAGACGCCGGTACGGCCCTGGGCGCGGCGGCGCACGTCGCCGGGCAGAAGGACACCCTGGAGCCGATGCCGACCGCCGCGCTCGGCCGGGACTGGACCGGCGCCGAGCTGCGCGCGTGGCTGGAGCGGGCGGCCGTACCGTACGAGGAGCCCGCCGACATCGCCGAGACAGCCGCCGAGGCGCTGGCCGCCGACGGGATCGTCGCCTGGTTCCAGGGGCGCAGCGAGTACGGGCCGCGCGCCCTCGGGCACCGCTCGCTGCTCGCCCACCCCGGCAGCGCGGCGAACCTGGAGCGGCTCAACGCGGTCAAGGGACGTGAGGAGTTCCGGCCGGTCGCGCCCATGGTGCTCGCGGAACGGGCCGCCGAGATCTTCGACGGGCCGCTGCCCAGCCCGCACATGCTGTTCGTGCACGACGTGGCCGCCGACTGGAAGGCCCGCATCCCGGCCGTGGTCCACGTCGACGGCACGGCCCGCATCCAGACCGTCGACCGCGCCCAGGAGCCCCTGGTCGCCCGGATGATCGACGGCTTCGAGCGGCGCACCGGGCTGCCGGTGGTGGTCAACACCAGCCTGAACACCGCGGGCAGGCCCATGGTCGACGACCCGCGCGACGCCCTGGAGTGCTTCGGCTCGGCACCGGTGGACCTGCTGGTGCTCGGGCCGTTCGCGATCCGCCGCGGGAAGGCGTTCGCATGACCGGCGAGCCCGTCTACACCGTCGTCGTGCCGACGATCGGCCGGCCCTGCCTCGCCGAGTGCCTGCGCGCGCTCGCCGAGGCCCCGGGGCTGCCGCCGCACGAGGTGGTCGTGGTGGACGACCGGACCGCACCCGACGACGAGCTGCCGCTGCGGGCAGCCGGGCCGCTGCTCGGCCGGGTGCGGATCCTGCGCACCGGCGGCAAGGGCCCGGCCGCGGCCCGCAACGCGGGCTGGCGTACCGTCGAGACCCCCTGGACGGTCTTCCTCGACGACGACGTCCAGGTGCTGCCCGACTGGTCCCGGCTGCTCGCCGAGGACCTCCGGGAGGCCGGCGAGGAGATCGGCGGCATCCAGGGACAGCTGCGTGTCCCGCTGCCCCAGGACCGCAGGCCCACGGACTGGGAGCGCAACACCAAGGGCCTGGAGAACGCCGCCTGGGCCACCGCCGACATGGCCTACCGCACCGACGCGCTCGCCCGGGTCGGCGGCTTCGACGAACGTTTCCCGCGGGCCTTCCGCGAGGACGCCGACCTCGCCCTCCGGGTGCAGCGGGCCGGCTGGTCGCTGGTCCGGGGCAGGCGGATCACCCGGCACCCGGTCCGCCCGGCGCACTGGTGGGCCTCGCTGCCCGCGCAGCGCGGCAACGCCGACGACGCGTTGATGAACCGGCTGCACGGCAGCGACTGGTGGGACCGCGCCCTGGCGCCCCGCGGCCGACTGCCCCGCCACCTGGCCGTGACCGGTGCCGCCCTCGCCGCGGCCACCTGCGCACTGGCCGGCCGCCGCAGGGCCGCCACCGCCTGCGCGGCCCTGTGGACGCTCGGCACGGCCGAGTTCGCCCTCGCCCGCATCCTGCCCGGCCCCCGTACCGCCCGTGAGATCGCCGGGATGCTCGGCACCAGCGTGCTCATCCCGCCGCTCGCCGTACGGCACTGGCTGCGCGGAGTCGTCCGGCACCGGCACGCACAACCGCTGGGAGGCACCGGGTGAATCCTGTCGCCGCCGTCCTGTTCGACCGTGACGGCACCCTCGTGGAGGACGTGCCCTACAACGCCGACCCCGACCGCGTCCGGCTGCTGCCCGGCGCCGCGGCGGCCGTCGAACTCGCACGCTCCCACGGCCTCGCCACCGGTGTCGTCAGCAACCAGTCCGGCATCGGACGGGGACTGCTCACCACCGAGGACGTGCGCCGCGTCAACGAGCGTGCCGACGCCCTGCTGGGAGGCCTGGACACCTGGGAGTTCTGCCCGCACAGCCCGGACGCCGGCTGCGCCTGCCGCAAGCCACTGCCCGGCCTGGTCCTCGCGGCCGCCGCACACCTCGGCGTCCCGCCCGCCCAGTGCCTGGTGATCGGCGACATCGCCGCCGACGTACTGGCGGCACACGCGGCAGGCGCCCACGGCCTGCTCGTCCCCAACGCGGCCACGGCCCCGGCGGAGGCCGCCCGCTTCGCCGCGCAGAGCGCCCCCGACGTGCTCACGGCGCTCCGCACCGCCCTCGCGACGCCAGGGCTGCGGTCGTCTTCGCAGGACGCGGCCGGTCCTGACCGGATGCGGTCGCTTGGGCGGGAGGCGGCGGCTGCGGCCGGGGCACGGCCGTCTGGGCAGTCCGCGCCGACCTGTGACGGCGCTCGGTGGTCTTCGGGGGGCGCGGTGGATCCTGACGGACCGTGGTCGTCTTCGCCGGAGGTGCCGGGCGCGGCCGGGCTCTGGCCGTCCCGGTCGGACGCGAGGCCTCCGGAAGCAGGGGGGCCGACCCCCTGGAACGCGTCGGCACCTGACCGGACGCGGTTGTCCGAGCGGGACGCGGCTGTGCCGGGCCGGGGGTGGCCGGCCGGGCCGGGCACGGTGGCTCCCGTAAGGAGGCGGTCGCGGTGAAGACCCTTGTCGTCCGGCTCGACAGCTTCGGCGACGTGCTGCTCGCCGGGCCGGCCGTGCGTGCCGTCGCCGCTCACAGCACGCACGTCACCCTGCTGTGCGGTCCGCGCGGCGCCGAAGCCGCCCGGCTGCTGCCCGGGGTCGACGAGGTGCTGGTGTGGGAGGCGCCCTGGGAGGGGTTCGATCCGCCGGACGTGAGCCGGAAGGACATCGAGGACCTGATCGGCCGGCTGCGCGCCGGAGCCTTCGGCGCCGCTCTCGTCCTCACCTCCTTCCACCAGAGCCCCCTGCCCACGGCGCTGCTGCTGAAGCTGGCCGGCGTCCGCAGGATCGGCGCCGACAGCGTCGACCACCCCGGGCGGCTGCTCGACGTACGGCACCGGCGGCTGCCGGGCCGCCACGAGGCGCAGGCCGCGCTCGACACCGCCGCCGCCCTGGGCTTCCCTCCGCCTCCCGGCGACGACGGACGGCTGCGCGTGCTGCCGCCGCCGGACACCAGCAACCTGACCGGCAACGGCCCGTACGTCGTCCTGCACCCCGGCGCCAGCGCCCCCGCCCGCGCCTGGAACCCGCGGCGCTGCGCGGAAGCCGTCGCCCTGCTCACCGACGCCGGGCACCGCGTGGTCGTCACCGGCGGCCCGCACGAGTGCGCGCTCACCCGGCGCGTGAGCGCGGACCAGGCCGTGGACCTGGGCGGCCGGACCTCCCCCCGGGTCCTCGCCGGGGTGCTGCGCATGGCCGACGTCGTGATCAGCGCCAACACCGGTCCCGCCCACCTCGCAGCAGCCGTCGGCACCCCGGTCGTGTCGCTGTTCGCGCCGGTGGTCCCGGCCGAGCGCTGGGCGCCGTACGGCGTCCCCACGATCCTCCTCGGCGACCAGTCGGCGCCGTGCGCGAACACCAGGGCGCTGACCTGCCCGGTGCCCGGGCACCCCTGCCTGGACGAGGTCACCGGCCAGGACGTGCTGCGCGCGGTGCACAAGCTCATCCAGGAGCGGCAGTCATGAACATCCTCGTCTGGCACGTCCACGGATCGTGGCTCACCACCTTCGTGCAGGGCCCGCACACCTACCTGGTCCCGGTCACCGGCGACCGCGGTCCCGACGGACTCGGCCGCGCCGTCACCTGGGACTGGCCCGCAACCGTCCTGGAGCGCACCCCGAAGCAGCTGTGGGACTGCGACATCGACCTGATGGTGCTGCAACGGCCGCACGAACTGGACCTGGCCCTGCGCTGGACCGGCCGCCGGCCCGGCGTGGACGTGCCTGCCGTGTACGTCGAGCACAACAGCCCCGACGAGTCCCCCGAGCGGCAACCGCACCCACTGGCCGGCCAGTCGGGGATCCCGATCGTGCACGTCACCCACTTCAACCGGCTCATGTGGGACAACGGCCAGGCCCCGACGGAGGTCGTCGAGCACGGCATCATCGACCCCGGCCACCGCTTCACGGGCACCGAGCGGCGCGCGGCCGTCGTGGTCAACGAGCCCGTGCGCAGGGGCCGTACGACCGGCACCGACCTGCTGCCCCGCCTCGCCCGGTCCGTGCCCCTGGACGTCTTCGGCATGCGCACCGAGGGGCTCGCCGCACACCTCGGCCTGCCTCCCGGCCGCTGCCGCGCCCGCGATCTGCCCCAGCACGAGCTGCACCGCGAGATGGCCCGCTGCCGGCTCTATCTGCACCCCGTGCGCTGGACCTCGCTCGGACTGTCGCTGCTGGAGGCGATGTTCCTGGGCATGCCGGTGGTCGCCCTCGACACCACAGAGGTACGGGAGGCGGTCCCCGACGGCGCCGGGGTGGTCTCGAACCGCCTCGACGTACTGGAGGACGCCGTACGGGCCTTCCTCGCCGACCCGGAGCTCGCCCGCCGCACCGGCGCGGCGGCCCGGACCGCGGCCCGGTCCCGTTACGGAGAGCGGCGCTTCCTGGACGACTGGGAGCGCCTGATCAAGGAGGTCACCCGATGAGCCGCATTCCGCACACGGCCGGGCGCGTCGCCATGGTCTCCGAGCACGCCAGCCCGCTGGCGGCGCTCGGCGGACCGGACGCCGGCGGACAGAACGTGTACGTGGCGCAGGTCGCGCGGCAGCTCGCCAGGAGGGGCTACCGGGTCACGGTGTACACCCGGCGGGACTCGGCGGGCCTGCCGGACCGGGTGACCCTCATCGACGGGGTGCAGGTGGTGCACGTGCCCGCCGGGCCGCCCGCACCCGTCCCCAAGGACGAACTCCTGCCCCACATGGACGAGTTCGGGGCCTTTCTGGCCCGGCAGTGGTCGCTGAGCCCACCGGACGTGGTGCACTCCCACTTCTGGATGTCGGGCCTGGCCGCCCTCGCCGGCGCCCGGGACCTCGGCATACCCGTCGTGCAGACCTACCACGCGCTGGGCACGGTCAAGCAGCGCTACCAGGGCGCCGCCGACACCAGCCCGCCGCAGCGCCTCGCCATCGAGGAGGCCGTCGGCCACGAGTGCGCCCGGATCATCGCCACCTGCAGCGACGAGGTCGCCGAACTGAAGGCGATGGGCCTGCCGGAGGACCGGATCAGCGTCGTACCCTGCGGCGTCGACCCCGACCAGTTCGCGCCCGCCGCCCGGACCCGCCCGGCCGGCGCCCGCAGGCGGCTGCTGGCCGTCGGCCGGCTGGTGCCCCGCAAGGGCTTCGACCGCGCCATCCGCGCCCTGGCCGGCATCCCCGACGCCGAACTGCTCGTCGCGGGCGGCCCCGAGGCCGATCTGCTCGGCGCCGAACCCGAGGCCCAGCGACTGTCCGCACTCGCCGGCGAGTACGGCGTCAACGACCGCGTCACCCTGCTCGGCGGGATCAGCCGGGCCCGGATGCCCAGGCTGATGGCCGGCGCCGACCTCGTCCTGTCGCTGCCCCGCTACGAGCCGTTCGGCATCGTCCCGCTGGAGGCCATGTCCTGCGCCACGCCGGTCGTCGCCACCGCGGTCGGCGGCCAGCTCGACACGGTCGTGGACGGCACCACGGGGGTGCTGGTTCCGGCCGATGACGACCACGACCTCGGCGCCGTCGTGCGCGGGCTCCTCGCCGACCCCGACCGGCTCGCCCGGTACGGCGCCGCCGGCCGGCAGCGGGTGCTGACCCACTACACCTGGCACCGCGTCGCCGACGGCGTGGCGGGGGTGTACGGCGCCGTGTCCTCGATCCCCTCGCTCTCGGGAGTCGTCCGATGAAGCCCGCAAGCGACACGAAGACCGCAAGCGACACGAAGACCGCCCCCGACACCACGCACTGCGACGACCTCGCCAAGGCCCTGGACGCCTTCCGCGAGTACGGCCCCCTCGTCGAGCAGTGGGGCGGCGAACTCGCCCGCCGCCTGGGCTCCGGGGCCCGGCTGCTCGTCGCCGGCAACGGCGGCAGCGCGGCCCAGGCCCAGCACCTGACGGCCGAACTCGTCGGCCGCTACCGCGACGACCGGCCGCCGTTCTCCGCGATCGCCCTGCACGCCGACACCTCCTCCACGACCGCGATCGCCAACGACTACGGCGTCCAGGAGATCTTCGCCCGGCAGACCGCCGCCCACGGCCGCCCCGGAGACGTGCTCCTGCTGCTGTCCACCAGCGGTGCGAGCGCCAACCTGCTGGCCGCCGCCGAGCGCGCCCACCGCCTCGGCATGACGGTGTGGGCACTCACCGGGCGGGCCCCCAACCCCCTCCAGCTCGGCGCCGACGCATCGCTGTGCGTGGACGCGCCGGTGACCGCAACGGTGCAGGAACTCCACCTGGTCGCCGTGCACATGCTCTGCGAGGCCTTCGACCGGGCGGTCGAGAGCGGCGAGGCGGACCGCCCCGAACGCGGCGGCGCGGACGGCAGGCCGGGCGTCGTCGGCCGGCTCGTCGGCCGTGCCCGCACCGTCGGCCGGTCCGTGGACGGTGGGCCCGTGGCCCCCAGGAAGGGACAGGCATGAACAGCTCCCGCACCCGCCTGCTCGTCGTGGGCGACGCGCTGCTCGACCACGACCTGTGCGGCCGGGCCGAGCGGCTGGCCCCGGACGCCCCCGTGCCGGTCGTGCACGACACCCGGCGCAGCTCCCGCCCGGGCGGCGCGGCGCTCGCCGCCTGCCTCGCGGCCGCCGACGGCCGCCCGGTCACCCTCGTCACCGCACTCGGCGACGACCCCGCCAGCGACGCCCTGCGCGACCTGCTGGCCGGCCGCGTCGACGTGGTCGAGGTGCCGCTGGACGGCACCCTCAGCAGCAAGACCCGGGTCATGGCCGGAGACCGGCCGCTGCTGCGCCTGGACGACGGCGACGGACGCGCCCGCGCCGCGACGGAGGCCGCCGAGGCCGCCGTGACCGGAGCCGACGGCGTCCTGGTCGCCGACTACGGCCGGGGCACCGCCGACGTCCTGCGGGCGGCCCTGACCACCGCCGCCACCCGCACGCCCGTGGTCTGGGACCCCCATGTACGCGGCCGGCCCCCGGTCCCCGGCGTCCGCCTGGCAACGCCCTCCGCACAGGAGGCCCGCGCCTTCGCCCGCAGGCTGGACGACGCCGACGGTGCGGGCGACGAGGCCGGACTGCGCACCGCCGCCCGGGACGCCCGCACCCTGGTCAGGGCCTGGCAGGCGCAGGCCGTCGCGGTGACCCTGGGCGAGCGCGGCGCGTTGCTCTCGCACGGCGAGACACCGCTGCTGGTACCGACCCCGGCCGCCGCGGCGGGCGACCCGTGCGGCGCCGGCGACCGGTTCGCCGCTGCGGCCGCGGAGCTGCTCGCCGACGGCGCGCTCACCGAGGCCGCCGTCCAGGCCGCCGTCCACGCCGCGACCCGCTACGTCACCGAGGGCGGCGCCCGCGCGGTCGCCGCCGCTGACCGGGCGGACGGCCCCGAGGCGGCCCCGGCCTCCGGAGACACCACCGCGGACGCCGTGCGCACGGCCGCCCGGGTCCGGACCGCGGGCGGCACCGTCGTCGCCGCCGGCGGCTGCTTCGACCTGCTGCACGCCGGTCACGTCGCCCTGCTCCAGGCCGCCCGGCGGGCCGGTGACTGCCTGATCGTCTGCATGAACTCCGACGACTCGGTGCGCCGCCGCAAGGGCGCCGGGCGCCCCCTCGTGCCGGCCGCCGACCGGGTCAGGGTGCTGCGCGCCCTGGAGTGCGTGGACGCGGTCGCCGTGTTCGACGAGGACACGCCCGAACGCGTCCTCGGCGACCTGCGCCCGCACATCTGGGCCAAGGGCGGCGACTACGCCCGCACCGAACTGCCCGAACAGCCCCTGGTGGAGAGCTGGGGCGGTCAGGTCCTGCTGCTGCCCTACCTGGACGGCCGCTCCACCACCGGCCTGGCCCGCCGCGCCGCCCAGTCCCCGGCCCCCACGGGAGGCCCCACCAGGTGACCCCCGACCCCGCCGCACGGCAGCGCAAGGGCGTGCGCGGTGCCCGGCGGACCGGGTTCGGCACTCGGCGCCCCTCGCACGGCAGGCCCCGCACTCCACCGGCCCCGCTCCGCGCCTGCCCCCTCTGCCCGTCACGGCAGCTGCACCCCTTGGGAGGACCCACTCGGTGACCCGCACACCCTCGTACCACCCCCCGGCCGTCCTGGTGCTGCGTGCGCTGGGACTCGGTGATCTGCTGGCCGGTGTGCCCGCGCTGCGCGGCATCCGGCGGGCCTTTCCCGGCCACCGGATCGTCCTCGCCCTGCCGCCGGGCCTCGCCGAACCGGCGCTGGCCACCGGGGCGATCGACGCCGTGTTCCCGGCCGAGGCCCCGGGGCGGGCGGTGCCGTCCCTCACCCACTGGACCGGCCCGCCGCCCGACGTGGCGATCGACCTGCACGGCAACGGCCCCGAGAGCCGCGACGCCCTCGCGGCCGTACGGCCCCGCAGGCTGCTCGCCCACGCCGGTGCGGACGGCCCGCGCTGGCAGGCCCATGCCCACGAGCGGGACCGCTGGTGCGCCTTCCTGCAGGCCTACGGCATCCCGGCCGACCCCCTGGACCTGCGCCTGCCCCGGCCAGGGACGCGGTCCCCGGCGCCGGGCGCGGTGGTCGTGCACCCCGGCGCGGCCTCCGGCTCGCGCCGCTGGCCGGGGGAGCGGTACGCCGCCGTCGTACGGTGCCTGCGCGCGGCCGGACACCACGTCGTACTCACGGGCGGGCCCGGCGAGGACGCCCTGGTGCGTTCGGTCGCCGAGCGCGGTGGACAGCACGCCCGTGACGTGTTCGCCGGGGGGCTGCCGTACGGGGAGCTGTCCGCGCTGGTGGCCGAGGCGTCGCTCGTGCTCAGCGGCGACACCGGCCTGGCGCACCTCGCGGTCGCCCACGGCACCCGTTCCGTCACCCTGTTCGGGCCTGTCTCGCCGCGGCTGTGGGGTCCGCCGCCGAGCCCGAGTCACCTGGCCCTGTGGAGGCCCGGCCCACCCGGCGACCCGCACGGCCGCACTCCCGACGCCCGCCTCCTGGGCATCCGCTCGGGCGAGGTTGCCGCGGCCTGCCTGGCGTTGCTCGGCCCGGGCGGCCGTGGCCCCGGGCAGCCCGGACCGGAGGCGGCACATGCCCACTGAGCCCGCCACCGGCCGCACCCGCAGGGGCACCGCGGTGCGGGACCCGCGGATCACCGTCGCCGTCATCACCCGCGACCGCACCGCCAGCCTGCTGCGCACGCTCGACGCACTGGCCGAGCTGCCCGAGCGGCCGCCGGTCATCGTCGTCGACAACTCCCGTGACGACACCACCCGCAGGGCCGTGCGCGGTCACCCGGCGCTCACCCGCCTGCTGCGGCCCGCCGCCAACACCGGGGCCGTCGGCCGCAACCTGGCCGTCCGGCACGCCCGCACCCCCTATGTCGCCTTCAGCGACGACGACTCCTGGTGGGAGCCGGGCAGCCTCGGCCGCGCCGCCGACCTGCTCGACTCCCACCCCCGGCTCGGACTGCTCGCCGCCCGCACCCTGGTCGGCGAGCAGTCCGCCGAGGACCCCCTCAACGCCGTCCTCGCCGACTCGCCCCTGCCCCTGGAGCCCGACCTGCCCGGCCGCCCGGTGCTCGGCTTCCTCGGCTGCGCCTGTGTGGTACGCAGAGAGGCCTTCCTCGCCGCCGGCGGCTTCCACCCGCTGCTCTTCTTCGGCGGCGAGGAGACCCTGCTGGCCTACGACCTTGCCGCCAAGGGCTGGGGCGTCGCCTACGAACCCGCGCTGCGCGCCCACCACCACCCCGAGGACCACGGCCGCACCGGCCGCCCCTTCCTCGTGCGGCGCAACCACGTGCTGACCACCTGCCTGCGCCGCCCCTGGCCCGTGGCCCTGCGGGCCGGCACCGACCTCGCCCTGGCCGCCGTGGCCGGCCACCCGGGTGCGCGCCGCGCGATGAAGGAGACGCTCGCCCGGTTCCCGGCCGCCCTGGCCCGCCGCCGCACCCTGCCCCCGCACGTCGAACACGCCGCCCGCCTGCTCGACCGGCAGGCGGCCGGACGCCCGCAGGAAGACGCCGCGCGATGACCCGGACCGCCCCCGACGACCGTACGACCGTCGTCGTGATCACCCACAACCGCCGCGACGAACTGCTGCGCACCCTCGCCCTGCTGCACCGCCTGCCCGAGCGCCCCCGCGTGATCGTCACCGACAACGCCTCGACCGACGGCACGGCCGAAGCGATCACCGACGAGTTCCCCGCGGTGAGGCTGCTGTGCCCCGGCCGCAACCTGGGGGCCATCGGCCGCAACCTCGCCGTCCGGCAGGTCCGCACCCCCTACGTCGCCTTCTGCGACGACGACACCTGGTGGGAGCCCGGCAGCCTCGGCCGCGCCGCCGACCTGCTCGACGCCCGGCCGCGGCTCGCCGCCGTCACCGCACGGATCGTCGTGGAACCCGACGGCACCGAGGACCCCGTCGTGGGCGAACTGCGCGACTCCCCGCTGCCCGGACCCGACTGGCTCCCAGGACCCGCCCTCGGTTCCTTCCTCGCCGCGGCCACCGTCCTGCGCACCGAGGCCTTCCGGGCGGGCGGCGGCTTCCACCCCGGCCTGTGGCTCGGCGGCGAGGAGGAACTGCTCGCCTGCGACCTGCTGCGCCAGGGCTGGTGGCTCGCCTACGCCGAGGAACTCACCGTCCACCACCACGCCTCCCGGCTGCGCGACAGCACGGCGCGCCGCGTCCTCGGACTGCGCAACACGCTGTGGTTCACCTGGCTGCGCCGCCCGCTGCTCCCGGCGCTGCGCCGCACCGGACACCTGCTGCGGACCGTGCCCCGGGACGCCGCCTCGGCGCGCGCGTTCGCCCACGCCACCGCCGGACTCCCGTGGGTGCTGCGCCAGCGGGACCCGGTACCGCCGGACCTGGAACGCCGGCTCGCGGCACTGGAGCGGGCTCGCCGCAGTTCACCCGCACGGCGGTATGTCGGCTGAACGGACGAGGTGCGACACGCCCGGGCCGAGTCGTTGCGCGGGGCGCGGGGCGCAGGCACAGTGAACTCCCCGGTCAAGACGCGGCTGGCTGATCCTGATCCTTCCCCACCCAGGAAGGCCGTTCCCCATGGACGACGGTCTGCGCCCCCGCGCCCGGGTCCGCCCCGGCGGCCCGGCCCCGCTGCTCCTGCAGACCGTGCACGAGCACCGGCCCGAGGCCGGCGCGGTCAGCGTCCTGAAGGCCCGGGGCACGATCGACGCCTCCAACGCCGGGGAGTTCTCCGTGGCGCTCGCCGAGCACATCGCCCAGGCCGAACAAGCCGGCGAGCACCCCGTGCTGGACATGACCGAGCTGTATCTCGCGTGCGCGGCCGCGGTGCGGTCCATGGACCGGGCGACCGGGGTCCTCGCCTTCTCCGGCCGCGCCCTGCCCGTCGTACAGCCCCGGCCGCACGTACGGGAGGCGCTGCGCGCCGCGGGGCTGCCCGGCGTGCGGGCCCACGCCACGATGACCTCCGCCCTGAGCTCCCTGCAGGAACCCCTTCAGGCCGCCCGGCGCACCAGCCCGCTGCCCGGCGGTACCGATTGCTGAGAAGAGCTGCCGGTACGCCGTCCGGCGCGGTGCATGGCGCGATCGCGGGTCGGGCACCTACCGTGCACAGTGGTCGGGGAGAGGCCGTTCGGGCCCTTTGTGACGTCCTGATCCGGGTGATGCCATGAATCCTTCCGAGCCGCCCGCCGCCCCGGCCCCGCTCGTCATCGAGTCGTCCGTCGTCGAGGGACTGCCCGCCGAGGGAGCGCTGCTGCTGCGCATGTCGGGCAGCCTCGACGCGGCGGGAGCCGAGGCCTGGTCGGCGGAGCTGCGCGGCCACCTCGAAAAGGCGGACGGCGCGGGACTGCGGCCCGTCCTCGACATGGCCCATGTGCAGCTCGGCGGCGCCGCCGTGCTGCATGCGCTCAGCGAGACGACCCGGGCGCGCACCGGACGCCCGGACCTGATCATCGTCCGCGCCCGCCCCGGAGTGCGCGAGGCGGTGCACCTGGCCCGCCTGCACGGCGTCCGGCTCTACGCCACCCTCGACGAGGCGCTGCGGGAGCTGGCCCGCGCCGCCTCCCGCATGGAGGACCTGCCCGCCTGGCGGTCACAGATGGCGGATCCGCTGCGGCCCAGTTACGAGGACCTGCGCAAGGAGGTCCGCGCGCTGCGCGCCCGGGTCCGCACCGCCCCGGTCATCGGCATGGCGCAGGGCGTGCTCATGGTCCGCTACGGCCTGTCCGACTCCGGCAGCGCCTTCCGGGTGCTGCGCGAGGCTTCGCAGCGGTTCAACGTGCCGCTGCGCGTCCTCGTCTCCGCCGTGGTGGTGGCCCGGCCCCCGGACGGCGAGGTGTGGTTCCCCGGCCGTCGCTCCCTGCCACTGCCGCAACTGCGGATCCTGGCCCGTGACGGCCGGGACCCCCGTTACCGCAGACAGATGATCGACGCCGTGCTGCGCGAGGCCCTGGCCATCGGGCGGGCGCCCGCCGGGTACGTGCGCTTCGTCGACCCGGCCGCGAACACGCTGATGCTGGAGACGCACCACGGCTGCACGGAGACGTTCGTCGACCACCTCGTGCGCGGCCGGGACGAGGGCACGGCCGACGCGGTGGCCCGGCTGCGCGGACGCCGGGTGAGCGTGCCCGACGTGACCGCTGACGCGCTGCTCTCCGAGGAGTTCCGGCGGGCCCTGCTGACCACGGGCACCGGCGCCCTGCAGAGCGTCCCGGTGCTGTCCTCGGCCGGTTCCTGTACCGGCGTGATCACCCTGCACTGGCCCGACGCCGGGCACCGGCCGACCACCGCCCAGGCCGAGGCCCTCGGCCTGCTCGCCTGCGACACGGCGGCGTGGCTGAGCTGGTACCACCGCTCGGTGCTCCTGGACGCCCTCGAACACCTCCACCGGGCGGCGACCGGTTCCGCATCCCCCGCGTCCGCCGCATCCCCCGCATCCGCCGAGGACGGTGAGGGTGACCCGCGCCGCCCTGGGAACCCGGACGGCGCACGCAGCACGCACCATCCGGAGGGAGTCCGGCTCATGTCCAATCCGCAGGAGCCCGAACAGCGGCGCAGTGACAAGGGAGCGGCAACCCCGCAGGACAGCGGCGAGCTGAAGGCCCGCCAGGAAGCCAACCGGGACGCGGGCGCCCGCCCGCACGGCTCGGACAAGGGCAAGAAGGGCGGCGGCGAGGGCGGCGGCGTGCCTCCGGCGCAGCGCCCCGACCATCCCTGACGGCCCTCAGTCGCGCGAGGTGGCGCGCAGGCGCAGGCCGACAGGTGCGAGACCACCGAAGGTGGCGACCTGGTAGCCGGGTTCCGGTCCGGGCGGCTCGCTCAAGTGGTAGCAGCGGGCGGTCTGCGCCGTCAGGAGCGTCAGCATCGCCATGGCCAGTGCGGTGCCCTCGCAGCCGTGCGGCCCTGTACCGAAGGGGAGGAAGACCCCGGGCTGTGCCGGCGAGCCCGCGTCATCGAGCCAGCGCTCGGGCCGGAACCGGTCCGGCTCGGCGTGTTCCCGCGCGTCGCGGTGCGCGGTGTAGAGGCAGACGAGAACGGTGGACCCGGCGTCGATGGTGTAGTCGGCGAGCTGGGTCTGTTGTGTGGCGTGCCGGGTCAGCAGCCAGCTCGGGGGGTGCAGCCGGAGCACCTCGCGTACCAGTGCCTGGGTGTATCGCAGGCTGTCGAGGTGGGCGCTGGTCGTCGCGGCCGGGTCCGCGGGCAGCAGGGCGGCCTCGGCCGCGACGCGGTCCGCTGCCTCGGGGTGCCGGGCCAGGTGGAGCAGGATCCATCCGGCCGCGCGGGAAGGTGTCTCGAACGTGGCGACGGTGATTCCGGGAAGGGTGTCGATGACGGCCTCTTCCGGCAGGAGGCCGTAGCGCGAGGAGGGTTGGAGCATCTGCCCCAGCATGTCGTCACCGAGCCGGCCCGATGAACGGCGCCGGCGGACGATGGGCTGCAGAGCGTTGGTGAAGGCGACTTGCTGCCGTGTACGGAACCGCCGTGCCGGAGTGGGGACCCAGCGCGGCCATACCCAGCGCGAGGGGCGTACGAGCACCTCCCGGGCCAGGAAGAGCTGCGCGGCGAAGGGCAGCAGGGCGGGAGCGTCGTCGGAGAAGAGGTAGCGCACGCCGATCTCCGCCAGGGCGTGCCGGACCAACGGCAGGACCTCGACATCCTCGCCGGTGGGCCACTGCTCGGCACATCGCGCGGCCCCCGGCGCGATCTCACCGATGCGGGCTGCAACCGCGTGCGCGCGCAGTCCGCGCATGCGGGCGGCGTGAGCGCGCGTACGCTCCTCGGGCGTCGGTGCTCGGCTCGACCGCTTCAACGGCGGGAAGAGGGGCGAGGGTGCCTTGGGGAAGTCCTGCGCGCGCCGGAGGACCGCTTCACACGGCCCGGCCGTAGCGGCCACGTAGACACCCGGCTCCAGTTGCCAGACGTCCCCGCACTCGTCCGCACCACGGCGCGCCACTGCCAGCCGGTCGCGGCTCCAGGCCGCGAAGCTGCCTTCGGGCAACCGAGGCGGCTCGTTCATTCGGCCCATGGGATCGCACCTGGAGGCCAGGAGCCGGCGGGCGCCCGGGGGCGCCCTCCGGCGGTGCTGTCAGACCTAGTCGTTGCCGGCGTACGCATCCCAGTCGTGTTCCCCGTACGCACCGTAGCGGCGGGTGAAGGACAGCTTGCCGAGCAGCTTGGCGATCATGGTGCACTCCTCTCGCCTCTCTGAGCCCTCCCCATATTGCCACATCTGGCCTATAAGCCATATATGTTGCTCAACTGGTATAGGTGATCAAGTCGCCTTCCCGGGATGCTTCGCGAGCCGCCGCCTCTACGGTGAGAACCATGAAAATCTCCGTCTCCTCCGACATGGACGAACCCGTGGCCCGTCTCCTGGTCGCCGAGCTGCAGCGGCGTGGCCACGAGGTGCGGGCGTACGGCGCCCTGCGGCCGGGCGCCGACGCGCAGTGGGCGGTCTGCTCGGAGGCGGCTGCCCGGGACGTGGCCGAGGGCGTCGCCGAGCAGGCGGTGGTCTGCTGCTGGACCGGCACGGGCGCGTCCATCGCGGCCAACAAGGTGCCCGGCGTCCGCGCGGCGCTGTGCACGGACGCCGTCACCTCGGACGGCGCGCGCCGCTGGAACGACGCCAACGTCCTCGCGCTGAGTCTGCGCCTGACCTCCGAACCGCTGCTGAAGGAGATCCTCGAAGCCTGGTTCGCGGCGCAGCCCAGCCAGGATCCCGAGGACCGGCGGAACGTGGCCCACGTCGGCCGCCTGGACGCCGCCCGGAAGGACTCCTAGGCGCGTATGGCGGCCCGGCGCGGGCCGGGCCGGCTGGAGGCACCCGGTGTCAGTGGGCGCCCAGGCCGCCGCCGCCGAACGAGCCGCTGGATCCCCGGCTCCAGCGCGGCCGATCCTTCGACGCGCTCGGCCTGGAGTCCATGTTGCTCAGCTCGTACGGGGTGAGCGGGCGGCCGCCCTTGGGGATCTGGGGAACCTCCTGGGACTCCCTGTTCTCCCGGACTTCGCGCACCGGACCGTCCGGCGGCAGCTTGGGCTGTTCCTCGGGTCGCGGCCGGGGGGACTCGCGGTACTTGACGCGGGAGTTCATCCAGAAGCCGCCGGCGAGCAGCGCCAGGACGCCCACGGCCACGATGAACAAGACGAGGCTCATCAGGCCGCTCGCTGCGGCCAGCTGCATCGATGCGGTACTCATAGGACAGGAATACCCCACCCAGAACCGGACGAACCGGACACAATGCGTAACGCCGCACGGCAACGCCGGCCATCCTGCGTGCCGGCTCCGGCAGCCCCGGCGACCCTGGCGGCCCCGGTAGCCCTGGCGGCCTCGGCGCAGGGTGACCCCGGATTCCCACCCGCCCCGGGAGCTGTACGACGGCCCGACGGCGTCGACGTGGCGGCGATCCGAGGGTCCTGGCGGTTCCGGGCCGTGGGGCGGTCCGGCGGCGTCAATGTGCGGCGATCCGGGATCCCGGCGGCTTCAGGTCGCGTGGCGGCCCGGCGGTATCAGTGTGCGGCGGTCCGAGGCCGCCTGGCGGTCCGGGAGCAGGTGTATGGCGGTCCGAGGCGCTGGCGGTCGGAGGCTGCGTGGCGGGTCCAGCGGCATCGGTGTGGGGCGATCCGAGGGCGCCTGGCGGCCTGGCGGTGTCGGTGTGCGGCGGTCCGAGGGTCCTGGCGGTTCCGGGCCGTGGGGCGGTCCGGCGGCGTCAATGTGTGGCGATCCGGGATCCCGGCGGCTTCAGGTCGCGTGGCGGCCCGGCGGTATCAGTGTGCGGCGGTCCGAGGCCGCCTGGCGGTCCGGGAGCAGGTGTATGGCGGTCCGAGGCGTTGGCGGTCGGAGGCTGCGTGGCGGGTCCAGCGGCATCGGTGTGGGGCGATCCGAGGGCGCCTGGCGGCCCGGAGGTGTCGGTGTGCGGCGGTCCGAGGTTCCGGCGGCTTCAGGCCGCGGGGCGGTCCGGCGGTGTCGGTGTGCGGTGGTCCGAGGCCCCGGCGGTCCCGGGCCGCGCCACGCCCCGGCGCTCTCGGCGCGCACCGACCCGAGTTGCCGGCGGTCCCGTCCCGCGCGACGGTCCAGCGACCCCGACGTGCGGCGCTACCGGACCGGCTCCAGTGGCCCCACCCGCCAAGGACCCCGGTGGCTCCCGCCACGGGGAGGGGCCCATGACGCCCCCCGTGAGCCCGCATCCGCCGGATGACCCGCCCCGCACCACCCCCGCCCGACCGGCGGAGCCCTCGGCCCCGCACCACCCCCGCCCGACCGCAGCCCTCCGCCCCGCGTGGTGGTTTGCCGTTTCGTGCCCCGGCTACCCGCACCCTGTGACGACGCCGACTTCGCAGCAGCTGTACCGGTTCCTGGAGGACCGTTTCGCCTGTGCGCAGGCCTGCACGGAGTGCGCCCGGGCCTGTGCGGTGCGCGCGAGCCTCGTCGACCCGGACGGCACCGAGCGCCAGGAGCGGGTGCGCAGGCTGGGCATCATGTGCGCCGAGGTCTGCGATTCCACGTGCCGTGTCCTGTGCGAGGAGAGCCGGCAGGACGAGGACGAGATCCGGGCCCGGCTGGACTGGTGCCGTTCCGCCTGCCTGGAGTGCGCGCGCGCCTTCGACGGCCAGCCCGGCGCCGAGTCGGCCGCGGGTGCCTGCCGTGCCTGCGCCGACGCCTGCTCGGACTTCCTGCGGAGTCTCGTCTGACCTTCCCGCACACCTCGCACGGAGCCCGGACCCCGCGTCGCCGCCCGGAATTCCGAGGGACACGTCATTCCCTATTTCTGAAACACGTTCTACGGTGTGCGCCGTCAGGACCGCCCTTGGGGAGCCTGGAGGCGCCGTGCACCTCGACCACACGCCCGAGCAGCTGCGACTGCGCGCCGAACTGCGCGCCTACTTCGCTGAACTGGTTCCGGACCACGCCTACGCCCGGTACGCCGACCCGGCCGCGCAGAAGCGGTTCTACCGCGACACCATCCGCCGGCTCGGCACGGACGGCTGGCTCGGCGTCGGCTGGCCCAAGGAGTACGGCGGGCGTGGCATGACCGCGATGGAGCAGTTCATCTTCTTCGACGAGGCCGCGCAGGCCGGCGTACCCCTGCCGCTCATGGCGCTGAACACGGTCGGCCCGACGATCATGAGGTTCGGCACCGAGGAGCAGAAGGCGTACTTCCTCCCGCGCATCCTCTCCGGCGAGATCGACTTCGCCATCGGCTACAGCGAACCGGACGCCGGTACCGACCTCGCCTCCCTCAGGACCAGGGCCGTACGGGAGGGGGACGAGTACGTCGTCAACGGGCAGAAGATCTGGACGACGAACGGCGACACCGCGGACTGGGTGTGGCTCGCCGTGCGCACCGACCCCGCCGCCCCGCCGCACAAGGGCATCACCATGCTGCTGGTGCCGACCTCCGACCCCGGCTACTCCTGCACGCTCATCACCACGCTCGCCTCCCACGACACCACCGCCAGCTACTACGAGAACATCCGCGTCCCCGTCTCCCGCCGCGTCGGCGAGGAGAACCAGGGCTGGCGGCTGATCACCAACCAGCTCAACCACGAACGCGTCACCCTCGCCGCGCACGGCACCATGGCCGTCCGCGCCCTGCACGACGTCCAGCGCTGGGCCATGGACACCAAGCTCGCCGACGGCCGTCGCGTGGCCGACCTGGGCTGGGTGCGCCGGCTGCTCGCCCGTACCCACACCCGGCTCGACGCCCTGAAACTCCTGAACTGGCAGATGGTCACGGCCGTCCAGGACGGCACGCTCACCCCGCAGGACGCCTCCGCCGTCAAGGTCTACGGCTCCGAGGCCCGCCGCGACGCCTACGCCTGGCTCATGGAGATCGTCGGCGCCGCGGGACCGCTGAAGGAGGGCTCGGCGGGCGCCGTCCTGCACGGCGAACTGGAGCGCGGTTACCGCTCGGCGGTCATCTTCACCTTCGGCGGCGGCAACAACGAGATCCAGCGCGAGATCATCTCGTGGATCGGCCTGGGGATGCCCAGGGTGCGGCGCTAGCCTGCGGGCATGGGCGACCCCGGGCTGTTCACGCCGAACTCCGTGACCTGGCAGATGCACGGCGACCCCATGATGTGGGTCGCCGGAGTCCGTGCGCTCTACCTCCAGGCCCTGCACCCGCGCGCCGTCCGCGGCGTCATGCAGAATTCCGACTTCCGGCGCGACGCCTGGGGCCGGCTCATGCGCACCGCCAACTTCGTCGGTACGACGACGTACGGCACCACCGAGGCCGCGGAGCGGGCCGGCGCCCGGGTGCGGAAGATCCACCGCATGCTGACCGCGACCGACCCCGGCACCGGCGAGCGGTACGGCATCGACGAGCCCGCGCTGCTGCTGTGGGTGCACTGTGCGGAGATCGACTCCTATCTGCACGTGCTGCGCCGCTCCGGCTTCCCGCTCACCGACGCCCAGGCCGACCGGTACATAGCCGAACACCGGGTCAGCGCGCGCCTGGTGGGCCTGGACCCGGCGCACGCACCGGCGAGCCGGGCCGAACTCGCCGAGTACTTCGGCACGGTGCGCGGGGAGCTCGCGGTGGGACCCGAGGCACGCGAGGTGGACGACTTTCTGCTCCGTCCGCCGACGCATCCCCTCCTCGTCCCGGCGCGCGAGGTGCTGTGGCGGCGTGTGGCGCAGTTGGCCTACGCCGCTCTGCCGCCGTACGCCCACGAGCTCTACGGCAGACCGGCCCCCGCACCCGCCGTCGTCACCCGCCGGCTGCGGGCCACGGGCGCCCTGTTGCGCCGCGTTCCGGCACGTGTGCGCTGGCAGCTGCCGCCCAAACACATCCTGCGGGCCATGGCGAGGCTCGGTCCCGCGGCGCGTCCGGCACCGTACAAAGTTGGACGATAGGCCGCCATACTGGGCGAGCAGGGGTGGCGCGGGGCAGGCCGACGCGTTGGGGGGCGGGCACCGTCCGCGGCGGACTCCCGGCAGCGGGGCGGACGGCGACGGGGCGGCGGATCGCTATGGGGGAGAACAGGCTGGTCCAGGACCGGTACCGGCTGCTCGACCTGATCGGGCGGGGCGGGATGGGTGAGGTGTGGCGGGCGCGGGACGAGTCCCTCGGCCGGCAGGTCGCGGTGAAGTGCCTCAAGCCGCTCGGCCCGTACCACGATCCGTCCCTCAGCCGTGTGCTGCGGGAGCGGTTCCGCCGGGAGGCCCGGGTGGCGGCCGCCCTCTCGCACCGCGGGGTGACGGTCGTCCACGACTTCGGCGAGTCCGACGGGGTCCCGTACCTGGTGATGGAGCTGCTGGAGGGCCGCGACCTGAGCCGGCTGCTGGAGGACAACAAGGGGCATCCGCTGCCCGTCGACGACGTCGTGGACATCGCCGCCCAGGTCGCCGCGGCTCTCGCCTACACCCATCAACAGGGTGTCGTACACCGTGACTTGAAGCCGGCCAACATCGTGCGGCTGGCCGACGGGACGGTCAAGATCTGCGACTTCGGCATCGCCCGCCTCGGCCACGACATCGGCTTCACCACCCGGCTCACCGGCACCGGCGTCGCCCTCGGCACCCCGCACTACATGTCGCCCGAGCAGATCGGCGGCGGCGAGGTCGACCGGCGCAGCGACCTGTACTCGCTGGGCTGCGTGCTGTACGAAATCGCCACCGGAGCACCGCCGTTCGACCTGGAGGACGCCTGGGCGATCCTCATCGGCCACCGCGACACCCCGCCCCGGCCGCCCCGCGAACGGCGTCCGGAGCTCCCCGGCCACCTCGAGAGGGTCATCCTCGACCTGCTGGCCAAGGAGCCCGCGGAACGGCCCCACGATGCCGGGGAGCTGGTCCGGCGGATCCGGGAGGGGCGCGCGCCGGCCGCCTCCGTCACGGCCGTGGAGCTCCGGGACGCGAAGGGCGCGGCCCGGCTGCCGTCATGGACCCGGGGCATGACCACCGGACACAAGGCGCTCGGCGCCGCGCTGGGCACGCTGCCCCCGGACCCCGGCGCGGCCCTGTCGGGCCGATGGGCGGCGCCCCGTCGGCTCGCGGCTCCGCCGCGGGGCACGGCCGGCCACGACGCGACCGCGGACGCCCGACGCCCCGTACCGCCCCTCCCCGCGGAGCGCCCCGCCCGGCCCGCGGAGGGCACCGCACCCCCCGTGGAGCGCCCCGCGCTCCTCGGGCCCGGCCACCGCCAGACCCTGGCCGGCCGCTACGAGGCCGCCTTCGCCCTCCTCCGCACCGGCCGGGTCACCGAGGCGCTGGCCGCCTACACGGACCTCGCTCAGACCAGAGCCCGCGTCCTCGGCGCCGACCATCCCGACACGCTCGCCGCCCGCCAGGAGACGGCCTATGCGCTGGGCCGGCTGGGCCGTCACTTCGAGGCCCACCAGGTGTACGCGGAGGTGCTGGCCGCCCGGGTGCGCGTCATGGGCCCCGACCACCCCGACACCCTGCGCTGCCGCCACAACCTCGCCTGCACCCTCGGCCGCCTCGGCCGGCTGGACGACGCCTGCCGTACGGCCCTGGAGGTGGCCGCCGCCAGGGCCCGGGTGCTCGGTGCCGACCACCCCGACACCCTGGTCTCGCGCTGCGAAGTCGCCTACGCCGAAGGCCAGTCGGGTCGCTGGGAGGAGGCGCTGCGCATCTACCGCGAGGTCGCCGAGGCCCGAACGCGCGTCCTCGGCGCCGACCACCCCGACACGCTCGCCGCCCGCTACGAGACCGCGCTCAGCCTCGGCCGGCTCGGCCGCAGCGCGGACGCCCTGCGCGTGTACCGGGAGCTGATCGGGGACCGCACCCGCGTCCAGGGCCCCACCCACCCCGAGACCCTGCGCGCCCGGCACGGGCTCGGGGTCAGCCTCGGCCGTCTCGGCTGCTGGGAGGACGCCCTGACCGAGGCACGGGAGGTGTGCCTGTTCCGCGAGCAGACCCTGGGGCCCGCGCACCCCGACACGCTCGTCAGCCGCCGTGAGGTCGCGGTCGCCCTCGGCTGGCTGGGCCGCTGGGCGGAAGCCCTCACGGAGTACCGGCGGATCACCGCCACCCGCGAGCAGATCCTCGGCCCGGACCACCCCGACACCCTGGCCGGCCGCAGCGACGAGGCGCACTGCCTGGAACGACTCGGCCGCCGCGGCGAGGCAGCCGACCTGTACCGCAGGGTCGCGGTGCTCCGCCGCCACACGCCCGACGAGGCCTGAAGGCACCGCCGACGGCCCGGATGGCTCGCCGGCCACCGCGGGTGCGAGGTGACCGGGCCGGGCCCGCCTCTGGTCGTCGTGGATCATCACGTGTTACGAAGGACCATGCCTGCCAACGCGCACACCCGCACCTACGACGCCGTCATCGTCGGCGGTGGACACAACGGCCTGGTCGCCGCGGCCTACCTGGCCAGGGCCGGCCGCTCGGTGCTGGTGCTGGAACGGCTGGACCACACGGGCGGTGCCGCCGTCTCCACCCGCCCGTTCGCCGGTGTCGACGCCCGGCTCTCGCGCTACTCCTACCTGGTCAGCCTGCTGCCCCAGAAGATCGTGCGCGACCTCGCACTGGACTTCCGTGTCCGCTCCCGCACCATCTCCTCGTACACCCCGGCCGAGCGGGACGGCCGGCCCACCGGACTGCTCGTCGGCGGCGGCGACCAGCGCACCCGGGCGGCCTTCGCCCGGCTGACCGGCGGGGACCGCGAGTTCACGGCATGGCAGCGCTTCTACGGCATGACCACCCGCGTCGCCGAGCGCGTCTTCCCGACCCTCACCGAGCCCCTGCCCACCCGCGAGGAGCTGCGCCGCCGCATCGACGACGACACCGCCTGGCGAACCCTGTTCGAGGAGCCCATCGGTGTCGCCGTCGAGGAGAACTTCCAGGACGACCTCGTGCGCGGGGTGGTCCTCACCGACGCCCTCATCGGCACCTTCGCCGACGCCCACGACCCCTCCCTCGCCCAGAACCGCTGCTTCCTCTACCACGTCATCGGTGGCGGCACCGGTGCCTGGGACGTGCCCGTCGGCGGCATGGGCGCCCTCACCGACGCCCTGGCCGCCGCGGCCCGCTCGGCGGGCGCGGTGATCGTGACCGGGCACGAGGCGGTCCGGATCGCCACCGACGGGCACACCGCCGAGGTCACCTACCGCACAGCCGAGGGCGAAGGCGTCGCCGCGGCCCGGCACGTCCTGGTCAACGCCTCCCCGCAGGAACTCGCCACGCTCACCGGTGACGCCGTGCCCGAACCCGCCGAGGGCGCCCAGCTCAAGGTCAACATGCTGCTCACCCGGCTGCCCAGGCTGCGCGACCCGGCCGTCGACCCGGGCGAGGCCTTCGCCGGCACCTTCCACATCGCCGAGGGCTACCGGCAGCTCGCCACCGCCCACGCCCAGGCCGCCGCCGGTGAACTCCCCGCCGTCCCGCCCTCGGAGATCTACTGCCACTCCCTGACCGACCCCACCATCCTCGGCCCCGACCTCGCCGCGCGCGGCTACCAGACGCTCACCCTGTTCGGCCTGCACACCCCGGCCCGGCTCTTCGACCGCGACAACGACGGTGTACGCGAGGAACTGCTCAAGACCACGCTCGCCCAGCTCGACGCCCACCTCGCGGAACCCCTCGCCGACTGCCTGGCCACCGACGCCGACGGGCGCCCCTGCATCGAGGCGAAGACCCCGCTCGACCTCGAACGGGACCTGCGGCTGCCCGGCGGCAACATCTTCCACCGTGCCCTGTCCTGGCCGTACGCCCAGCAGGACACGGGGCGTTGGGGCGTGGAGACCCGGCACCGGAACGTGCTGCTGTGCGGTGCGGGGGCGGTGCGCGGGGGAGGGGTGAGCGGCGTACCGGGACACAACGCGGCGATGGCCGTCCTGGAGGCCACCGCCTGACGCGTCGACAGCCCAACTAATCTGACGGAACGTCAGAAAAGCTCTTCCGTCGTCGGGCCGGCTGCGGCATCCTGCGGCCATGCAGACGGAGCTGAGCAGGAAACTGGGAGTCGAGCACGCCGTCTTCGGCTTCACGCCGTTCCCCGCCGTCGCCGCGGCCATCAGCCGGGCCGGCGGCTTCGGGGTGCTCGGCGCGGTCCGCTACACCGCTCCCGACGACCTCAAGCGGGACCTCGACTGGCTCGACGCGCACGCCGGCGGCCGGCCCTACGGGCTGGACGTCGTCATGCCGGCCAAGAAGGCCGAGGCCCCGGGAAACCGCACACTGACGGAGGCGGACGTCGAGGCCATGATCCCCGAGGGCCACCGGCAGTTCGTGCGCGAGACCCTCGCCCGGTACGGCGTCCCCGAACTGGCCGAGGGCGAGGCGTCCGGGTGGCGCATCACCGGCTGGATGGAACACGTCGCCCGCACCCAGCTCGACGTCGCCTTCGACTACCCGATCCGGCTCCTCGCCAACGCCCTCGGCTCCCCGCCCGCCGACGTCGTCGCCCGTGCCCACGACCGGGGCGTCCTGGTCGCCGCGCTCGCGGGCAGCGCCCGGCACGCCCGCAAGCACCAGGAAGCGGGCATCGACATCGTCGTCGCCCAGGGCTACGAGGCCGGCGGCCACACCGGCGAGATCGCCACCATGGTGCTCACGCCCGAGGTCGTGGAGGCCGTCGACCCGCTGCCCGTGCTGGCCGCGGGAGGCATCGGCAGCGGACAGCAGGTGGCAGCCGCCCTCACACTCGGCGCCCAAGGAGTGTGGCTCGGCTCCATATGGCTGACCACCACAGAAGCCGATCTGCACGCGCCCGCCCTGATCCGCAAGCTCCTCGCCGCAGGGTCCGGCGACACCGTCCGCTCCCGCGCCCTCACCGGCAAGCCCGCACGTCAGCTCCGTACCGAGTGGACCGACGCCTGGGACGACCCGGCCGGACCCGGCACCCTGCCCATGCCGCTGCAGGGCCTGCTGGTGGCCGAGGCCGTCTCCCGGATCCAGAAGTACGAGGTCGAACCGCTGCTCGGCACGCCCGTCGGCCAGATTGTCGGCCGGATGCGCAGTGAACGCAGTGTCCGGGCCGTCTTCGACGACCTCACCCGCGGCTTCGAGGAGGCCGTGAACCGCATCAACCGCATCGCCGGAAGGAGCGGCCAGTCGTGAGCACACCCCCTGCCGGATTCTGGGCGCAGGCCGCCCAGTACCCCGACCGTCCCGTCCTGGTCGCTCCCGACGGCGAGGAGTGGCCCTCCGGACGCCTCCACGCCGCCGCCAACAAGCTCGTCCACGGGCTGCGCACGGCCGGCCTGGAACGCGGCGACGCCTTCGCCGTCGTCCTGCCCAACGGCGCCGAGTTCATCACCGCCTACCTGGCCGCCACCCAGGCCGGCCTCTACCTGGTCCCGGTCAACCACCACCTCGTCGGCCCCGAGATCGCCTGGATCGTCGCCGACTCCGGTGCCAAGGTGCTCATCGCCCACGAGCGGTTCGCCGACGCGGCGCGCCGGGCCGCCGACGAGGCCGGGCTCCCGGCCACGCACCGGTACGGCGTCGGGGCGGTCGACGGCTTCCGGCCGTACGCCGAACTCCTCGACGGCCGGCCGGAGTCGGCCCCCGCCGACCGTGAACTCGGCTGGGTCATGAACTACACCTCCGGCACGACGGGGCGCCCGCGCGGCATCCGCCGCCCGCTGCCCGGCAGGGCGCCCGAGGAGGCGTACCTGGGCGGCTTCCTCGGGATCTTCGGCATCAAGCCGTTCGACGACAACGTCCACCTGGTCTGCTCGCCGCTCTACCACACGGCCGTCCTGCAGTTCGCGGGCGCGTCCCTGCACATCGGTCACCGTCTGGTGCTGATGGACAAGTGGACCCCCGAGGAGATGCTCCGGCGCATCGACACCCACCGGTGCACGCACACCCATATGGTCCCCACCCAGTTCCACCGTCTGCTGGCCCTTCCCGGTGAGGTGAAGGCCCGCTACGACGTCTCCTCGATGCGGCACGCCATCCATGGCGCCGCCCCCTGCCCCGACCACGTCAAGCGGGCCATGATCGACTGGTGGGGGCACTGTGTGGAGGAGTACTACGCGGCCAGCGAGGGCGGCGGCGCCTTCGCCACCGCCGAGGACTGGCTGAAGAAGCCGGGCACCGTCGGCAAGGCCTGGCCGATCAGCGAACTCGCCGTCTTCGACGACGACGGCAACCGCCTGCCGCCCGGTCAACTGGGCACCGTCTACATGAAGATGAGCACCGGCGGCTTCGCCTACCACAAGGACGAGGCCAAGACCCGCAAGAACCGCATCGGCGACTTCTTCACCGTCGGCGACCTCGGCTACCTGGACGAGGACGGGTACCTCTTCCTGCGCGACCGGAAGATCGACATGATCATCTCCGGCGGGGTGAACATCTACCCGGCCGAGATCGAGTCCGTGCTGCTCTCCCACCCGGCCGTCGCCGACGCCGCCGCCTTCGGCATCCCGCACGACGACTGGGGCGAGGAGGTCAAGGCCGTGGTCGAGCCGGCCCCCGGACACGACCCCGGCCCGGCCCTGGCCGCGTCCCTCCTCGACCACTGCGCCGAGCGGCTCGCCGGCTACAAGCGGCCCAAGAGCGTCGACTTCATCGCCGAGATGCCCCGCGACCCCAACGGCAAGCTTTACAAGAGGCGCCTGCGGGACCCGTACTGGGAGGGGCGCACACGGCCGGTGTGACCACGGCCGGTGTGACCACGGTCCGGCGCGCAGCCGGGGACGCACGGTCTCACGGGCGGTGGCAAGGACCGTTCTCCAGGAACCCGGCGAGACCGGCGGCGTCGGTGCCGGCCTTGCGGTAGACGCTGGACAGCAACTGCCGCACACCCTGCTGGGTCAGGCGCAGTTCCTTGGCGATCACCTCCACCGAGCGTCCCTGGGCGGTCAGTTCGGCGGTACGGCGTTCCTGGTCGGTCAGGGTTTCCGCCTGCACGTAGCGCAAGGGCAGCGGCCGCAGTCCGGATGACGAGAGCTCTGCCCTGGCCCGGGCGGCCAGTCCCTCCGCTCCGCAGTGGACGGCTCCTTCCAGGCCCTGGTAGAGCCGGTCGGCGGCCTCCTGCAGCCGCCCGTTGCGGGACAGCGCGGCGCCGTGGCCGATCTGGGCGCGGGCGAGTTCGTAGGCGGCGGGCGACTGCTCCAGGTGGCCCACGGCCTGCGCGTACAGATCCAGTGCCGCCGTCCCGCCGGTCACCTCGGCGAGGGTGTGCAGGGCCCGGCCGACGATGGAGGCGGCCCCGAAGTCCCGGGCGCGGCGGACGGCGTCCTCGGCGTGGGCGATCGCCGTGTCCCGGTCGGTGGGGGCGAGCGCGGTCGCGAGCCGCAGCTGCCACGGGCACCAGGCCGGGTTGCGCCAGGCCCGCCCGTCCAGCCAGTTCCCGACCGCGGACAGCAGCACAGCCGCTTCGGCGTGCCGTCCCTCCGCCAGGAGCAGTTCCGCGTACACGGTGCGGGGGTCGGGGTAGATCACGGCATTCGGGGCCATCTCCCCGAAGTGGTGCTCGTCGGCGAGTGCGCGCGCCTCGTGGACGCGCCCACGGGCCAGCAGGGTCTGGATCAAGATGCCGATGGCGAACCACTGTGCGGGTACGGCCCCTTCCACCTTGTCGGCGATGCACAGACCTTCCCGTACGAGGTTCTCGGCTTCGGCCAGGGAGCCGCGCTGGTAGCGGATGTAGCCGGCGAGGGTCTGGCCCAGGGCCAGATGGGAGCCGCGCCAGCCCTTGGCCACGCATTCGGCGATCCCCCTGCTGAACAGCTCCTCAGCCCGTCGGGGCTGGTCGCCGTACATGAAGACCAGCGCGACCGAGACGGGTACCTCGAAACCCCGGTTCTCGTCCGTCCAGCTCATGCCGCCGTCCAGGGCCTTCTCGGCACAGGCGAGGGTGCTGCGCCGCGGTTCGCCGCGCATGACGGCATCCCATGCCCGCAGCCCCAGGATGCAGCGCTCCTCCAGACTGCGGCCGGGCAACTTCTCGGCCAGACGCGCCAGTCTCCGCGAGCGAGCGGGTGAGTCGAGGTCGTCGGCGCGGAACATGCCCCAGACGAACTGGTCCGCCTGCATGCGCAGTTTCACGCGAGGGTTCGTGGCCCGCTTCGCCTCCTCGGTGGCCACGCTCTCGGCCTCCGCCATCTGATCGGTGTGGGCCAGGGCCTGCGTCAGCCGGAAGACGATGGAGGCGCGCAGATCGGGGTCGACGTCGCGCTCTGCGAGCGCCTGGCGCAGATGCCGCACCGTGGCCGTGGGCTCGATCAGGAACGTGGAGCACGCCAGTTCGTGCAGGACCGCGGCGCGGTCCTCGGGAAGGGGCGGCTCCTGCAGCGCGCGGGTCAGAAGACGCTGGGCGGCCTCGGTCGCCCCGGCCCGGAGGTACTCGCGGGCGGCCTCACGGAAACATGCCACCGCCTCGGGATTGCCCTCGCACGGGACCTCCAGCAGATGCCGGGCGGCGGCGGTGGGGCCGTACCCCGCCGCCAGGACGGCATCCGCGGCGGCGTTGTGCAGACCGGCCCGGAAGCCCTTGCCGATGGACCGGTAGATCGTCGTGGCGATCAGCGAGTGGACGAACTCGATCTCACCCTCGGGGCCGTGGCCGTCGGCCAGGATCCGGGCCGCGCGCAGCCTCTGGACCGCCTCGGCAGCCGCCTCGTCACCGAGCACCGCGATGGTCACGGCGAGCCGCGGGGAGAAGGGCGAGCCCAGGACGGCGGCTGTATGCGCGAAGCGGACGGTCGCGGTGTCGAGTTGGTGCAGACGCTCGATCAGTCCCGGGCCTTTGATCGCCGTGGCCAGTTCACGCATGGCGGGCAGGTCGTCGTCGGTGCCGCTGAGTTTGCGTTCGGCGAGGCCGATGGCGAGCTCCACCGTTTCGAAGGGACTGCCGCCCGTGGCCGACCAGCATTCCTTGCAGAACTGGTCCTCGGCCGCCTCTCCGACTTCCTTCCTGACGATCCGCGCCACGCCGTCGGGGGTGAGCAGGGCCAGGTCATGGGGCCGCTCTCCCTGGTGTCCCACGAGCGTACGGAGGCCGCCCGCTTCCTGGGGCAGCTCGTCGGGCCGGTAGGCGACCACGATCGACAAGGGGAGGTCAGCGACCCGTGGCGCGAAGGAGGCGAGCCACTTCAGGGACTCGGGGTCCGCCCAGTGGAGGTCGTCCAGGAGCAGGACGACGGGTGCCTTCTTCACCGTGAGGCGCGTCATGACCCAGTCCAGGCCTTCGCGGACCCCGGTCGGATCCGGCGCGGGGGCGGCTCCCTTCGCCTCGAGACCGAGCACGGCGGCGACGGTGTCGTACCAGCTTCCCAGGAAGGCACGGAGTTCCGCCTCGTCCATGGTGGCCAGCGGGGGCTGCATCAACTGGCGTACCACACGGAACGCCGACCGCTGTTCCGTCTCCCCTCCCCGGCCCGACAGCACCGTGATCCCGTACGCCGCGGCCTTGGCGCGTGCTTCCGTGATGAGGGCTGTCTTGCCCAGTCCGGCCGGTCCGGTGAAGGCGAGCAGCCCCCTGCGCCTCGCGCGGGGCACGCCGTCCCTCGTGCGCCGCAGTTCCTGGAACGCGGCGTCGAGGGCCTGAAGTTCCCGACGGCGCTCGATCAAAGTCTGTTGCTCCGTGATCGGGTGCCGCGGCTCCATCACCATGTGCCGTACCGCCTTCTGTCGTTCGGCCCGGGGAGAGGGCTGTGGTGGGCCGAGCGTACGCCTCAGGCAGGTACGGGCAGACCGGACTGAGCACCATCGGGTGAATGATGAACTGTAGAAGGGATAATGTGCGCCCTTCGGGTATTGAGACCCGAATGGTCACCTCGAGTCGGCGATGCCGCGGGAGTGTGTCAGGTGTCCCTATGACTCGGCGGGCACCGATGCCACATCCGCGTAGCGCGGCACATTGCGGGACCAGTGGTAGCACCCCCGGATCCAGCCGATCATGCCCTCCACATAACCGACGCCCGCGGGGCTCAGCTCCGGCCTGACCTCCGCGTAGAGCTTCTGGAACTCCTCGATCGTGCCGTTGATCTGCTGGATGGCCAGGATGACAGCGGCTTGCAGGGAGCATCCGCGCTCGCGCTGGTGCGCCAGGGCCAGATTGATCATTTCTCCGGCACGCTGTTCCTTCACCGCGGAGTACAGGTCGGGTATCCACACCGCCGCGTCGGCCGACAGCCGGCTCAGCCGCTGTACGGCGGGGTGGTGGAGCTCGGCAGGGGACAGTTCCTGCGGCTGGGCGGCCTCGCAGAGCGGGTAGAAAGGCTCGACGCCGGCGGTCAGCGACCGAATGGAGGTGCAGTCCCCGGTCCGCAGAAGGTGCGGCTGGGCCTGCGCCACCGACTCGTACAACAAGCCGTGGACGTATTCACGGCTCTTCCAGGCCCACCGCTCGGCCTGCGCGGGAGTGCACCGCTCACGGACCTGTCGGTGGAGGTCGGCCAGGGCCGCTCCGAGGGGAGTGCTGGGTGGCCGGCCGTCCCGGAGAATCGCGACGCTCTCACCCAGCATCGGCAGCAGCCGCCCCGGAGAACGCCGGCCGATGTCCTCCGCGAGGTCGTCGAAGACGAACTGGTAGGCGATCTGATTGGCCATGACCTGGAGCAGGCCCGCATCCATGGTGGGGCTGTTGTAGGACGCGAGCTCGGCGGGGCGCGTTCGAGCGATCATCGCCGCCACGCCTGGTTCGTCGGTCAGCCCCCACAGGCTCAGCCATGCGTCGACGCCGGCCGCGGCTTCGCTTTGATGGGGGTTGCGCAGGAACGGGAAGGGCATGTGGAGGTGGGTGTCGATCAGGTCCTTGAGAGTGAAGACCCGAGTCCGGTCCGGTACACCGACCGGGATTTCCTCATGTGTTGTCGACAAGGGGGTCACCTGCCGTCCGGGAATCCGATGCGCGAGTGGCGGGTGCTGCTTGTGCACGGGGTTCGCAGATCATGACCAGTGAACGCGGTCCCATCGTGATCCCGGGGCGCGGTTTCTGATCGACGTATCCCGGCAGATGGCGCAGGCGCCGGCGGGCGGCGATGGTCGCGAGCGCCAGGGTGGCCTCCACCATAGCGAACTCGTCGGCGAGGCATTTGCGGTTGCCCGCGGAGAACGGCATCATCGCGCGGCGCTGTTCGGCGGTGGGCTTGCCCGGCAGCCAGCGGCCGGGGTCGAAACGCTCGGGGTCGGGGAACGACGAGGGATCGTGGTGCAGGAGGTAGGGGCTGTACAGAACGGTGGCTCCCGCGGGCAGACGGCACCCGGCGAGTTCCGTCTCCCCGGTGGTGACGCGGGTGAAGAGCCAGCCAGGCGAGGAGTGGCGCAGCGTCTCGGAGACGACGCACCGGGTGTAGACGAGGTGCGGCAGATCGTCGGGACCCGGCCGTCGGCCCCCGGCGAGAACGGAGTCGAGCTCGGCGTGCAGGCGGCGCTCCGCCTCCGGATGGCGGGCCAGCAGGCTGAAGGCGGCGGCCAGGGCCAGTGCCTGGGTCTCGACGCCCGTCAGCAGCAGTGTGATCAGGTGGTCGTGGACCTCCTGGTCGGTGATCGCCGTCGCCTCGCCACCGCGCGCGGCCGCCAGCAGGGTTCCCAGTACGTCGTCGCGGTCGGGACCCCGGTGACGCTCCGCGATCACCGCGTCGATGATCGCGTGCAGGCGTGAGAGCGCGCGCCGGTACCGGCGGTTGGCGGGTGTGGGCAGGCGGAACAGGGCGTCGACCGGTACGACCGTGCGGACGAACAGGCCACGGACGACGTCGGTGAGACAGTCCCGTACCTCGGCGGTCGTCGTGTCGTCCAGCGAGTCGGAGAGGAGGACGCGGCTGATCACGCGGGTCGTGAGGGTCATCAGCGCCTCGCTGACGGGAACCGTCCGGCCCGTCCGCCACCCTTGGCAGACCGTCTCGGCCTCCTCGGTGACGAGGTCCGTGTACCGGACGACGTGGGAGGGACGGAAGCCGGGCTGCAGCAGCGCCCGCTTGTCGCGGTGCGCCGGCTGGCGGCACGTGACGAGACCGTCCCCCATCAGCTTTCCGAGCCTGTCGTACAGAGGGCCCCCCTTGTCGAAGGTGTGCGGGTCCATGAGCATCTCGTGGGCCAGCTCCGGGTGGCACACCATCCAGGCGCGCTGGGGGCCAAGCCGTATCTCGACCAGATCCCCGTGCGCGGGCAAAGAATTCAGAAAGGCCAGCGGCCGGCGGTAGAAGGCGATACCGTGGCCGAAGACCGGGAATATGCCGGGAGCAGTACCAGTCCTCCACGTTCGTTTCCGTTCGGGCACAGCACGACTCATGGGTACCTCCTGCACGACGTAACGCATGAAATATATGAACGTGCCACGGACTTGGCTTGAGAATGTCCTGCCCAGGTTCGACGGCGCTCGGTTTCCGGAAACCTTTCTCCAAAGGGGCGCACGGGAGCACGCAGAAGCAAATAGTTGCTTTCGGTGACCGACCGGCGATGCTTGACCAGCCCGCGCGGGGGACCGAGGATCGGCTGTCATGACGCAGGGACACGGCAGCACGGTCGACGGGGTGCTGCGACGCAGTGCCCGGCGCACCCCGGCCCGCCTCGCGGTGGAGTACGGCGAGCGCCGCTGGACGTACGAGGAACTCGACGACGCCGTCTCCCGCGCGGCCTCCGTCCTGCTCGCGCAGGGCCTCACCCCCGGCGACCGGGTCGGCGCCTACGGCCACAACTCCGACGCCTACCTCATCGCCTTCCTCGCCTGCGCCCGCGCGGGCCTGGTCCATGTACCGGTCAACCAGAGCCTCACCGGGGACGACCTGGCGTACCTCGTCGGCCAGTCCGGCAGCACCCTCGTCCTCGCCGACCCCGGCCTCGCCGGCCGCCTCCCGGAAGGGGTACGCGTGCTGCCGCTCAGGGACGCGGCGGGCTCGCTCCTCGCGCGGCTGCCGGACTCACCGCCGTACGACGGACCGGAACCCCGCACCGAGGACCTGGTGCAGCTGCTCTACACCTCCGGTACGACCGCCCTGCCCAAGGGCGCGATGATGACCCACCGGGCCCTGGTGCACGAGTACCTGAGCGCCATCACCGCCCTCGACCTGAGCGCCGGGGACCGCCCGGTGCACGCGCTGCCGCTGTACCACTCGGCGCAGATGCACGTGTTCCTGCTGCCCTACCTCGCGGTCGGCGCGACGAACACCATCCTGGACGCGCCGGACGGGGACCGGCTCTTCGAACTCATCGAAGCGGGCCGCGCGGACAGCCTGTTCGCCCCGCCCACCGTGTGGATCGGCCTGGCGAACCGGCCCGACTTCGCCACCCGCGACCTCGACGGCCTGCGCAAGGCCTACTACGGCGCCTCGATCATGCCCGTCCCGGTCCTGCGGCGGCTGCGGGAGCGCCTGCCGGGGCTCGCCTTCTACAACTGCTTCGGACAGAGCGAGATCGGCCCGCTGGCCACGGTGCTCGGCCCCGACGAACACGAGGGCCGGCTCGACTCCTGCGGCCGTACCGTCCTGTTCGTGGACGCGCGGGTCGTGGACGACAAGGGCGCGGACGTGCCCGACGGCACGCCCGGCGAGATCGTCTACCGCTCACCGCAGCTGTGCGAAGGCTACTGGGACAAGCCCGAGGAGAGTGCCGAGGCCTTCCGGGACGGCTGGTTCCACTCCGGTGACCTCGCGGTGCGCGACGCCGACGGTTACTTCACGATCGTGGACCGGGTGAAGGACGTCATCAACTCCGGTGGTGTCCTGGTGGCCTCGCGCCAGGTCGAGGACGCCCTCTACACCCATGAGGCCGTAGCCGAGGCCGCCGTGATCGGCCTGCCCGACGAGCGCTGGATCGAGGCCGTCACGGCGGTCGTCGTCCCGCGCGGCGAGGTGACGGAGGAACAGCTCATCGCGCATGTGAGGGAGAAGCTCGCGCCCTTCAAGGCACCCAAGCGCGTGCTGTTCGTGACCGAGCTGCCGCGCAACGCCAGCGGGAAGATCCTCAAGCGCCGACTGCGGGACCGCTTCAGCGGTTAGCCGGTGGGTGTCAGAGCGGGGTCCCGGCGTCCTTGGGGCGCAGGTCCACGATCCGGCGGATCTTGCCGACCGACCGCTCCAGCGACTCCGGCTCCACGATCTCCACGTCCACGGACACCCCGATGCCGTCCTTCACGGCCGCGACGATCGACCGGGCCGCCGCCTCCCGTGCCTGGGGACCCGCGTCCGGGCGGGCCTCGGCACGGACGGTCAGCCGGTCCAGCCGGCCCTCCCGGGTCAGCCGGAGCTGGAAGTGGGGCGCCACGCCGGGCGTGCGGAGCACGATCTCCTCGATCTGGGTCGGGAACAGGTTGACCCCGCGCAGGATCACCATGTCGTCACTGCGTCCGGTGATCTTCTCCATCCGCCGGAACACCCGTGCCGTACCGGGCAGCAGACGGGTGAGGTCGCGGGTGCGGTACCGGATGACCGGCATGGCCTCCTTGGTCAGGGAGGTGAACACCAGCTCGCCCCGCTCACCCTCCGGCAGCGCCGCACCCGTGACCGGATCGACCACCTCCGGATAGAAGTGGTCCTCCCACACGGTCAGCCCGTCCTTGGTCTCCACGCACTCCTGCGCCACACCCGGGCCGATCACCTCGGACAGACCGTAGAGGTCGACGGCGTCGATCGCGCACCGCTCCTCGATCTCGCGGCGCATCTGCTCGGTCCAGGGCTCGGCCCCGAAGACGCCCACGCGCAGCGAGGTGGCGCGGGGGTCCACGCCCTGCCGCTCGAACTCGTCCAGCAGGGTGAGCATGTAGGACGGCGTCACCATGATGACAGCCGGTTCCAGGTCCTGGACGAGCTGCACCTGGCGGGCCGTCATGCCGCCGGACGCGGGGACGACCGTGCACCCCAGGCGCTCGGCACCATAGTGGGCGCCCAGACCACCGGTGAACAGGCCATAGCCGTACGCCACATGCACGATGTCACCGGGCCGTCCGCCGGCCGCCCGGATTGACCGCGCCATCATGTCGGCCCACAGGGAAAGATCGTTGTCCGTGTAGCCGACCACCGTGGGACGCCCGGTGGTGCCGCTGGAGGCGTGCAGCCGGCGGATCCGCTCACGGGGCACGGCGAACATGCCGTACGGGTAGTTCTCCCTGAGGTCGGCCTTGGTCGTGAACGGGAAACGGGACAGGTCGGCGAGGGACCGGCAGTCCTCCGGGTGGACGCCGGCCTTGGCGAAGGACTCCCGGTAGAACGGCACGTGGTCGTAGGCGTGCCGCAGCGAGGTGCGCAACCGCTCCAGCTGGAGCGCCCGCAGTTCCTCGGGGCCGAGTCGCTCGCCCGCGTCGAGCAGATCCGTCGCGTCCGCCATCGAGTCGTCTCCCTCGCCCGTCCTCGCGTCCTCACATTCCGGGCGACCGATCATTCGGTCGTTCCGTCCGGGGCCAGTAATTCAGGCCACGCGGCTGCGGGCAAGAGGGCTGCGGGAACTTTCTGCGCCGACCGCGACGGAGAACCAGCAGGTCGAGCCGTGCCGACGCGGTACCGGCGGACTCAGCGCGGTCGCGGTCCGAACGCCGCCAGAAACCGGTCACGGAAGGCGTCCATCGGCCAGACGGGGGCGTTCGGGGCGGGCTCCAGGCCCTTCGTCCAGCCCCAGCCGGAGATCCGGGCCAGCACCCTCGGGTCGTGGGCGACGAGGGTGACCGGCACATCCCTGCGGGTGCTGTTCGCGGTGACGGTCGGTACGGGCTGATGGTCGCCCAGGAAGACCAGGACCGTGTTCTCGTCGCCGTAGCGCCGCAGGAAGTCGACGAGGCTGGTCAGCGAGTACTCGATGGAGGCGCGGTACGCGGCGCGCACGCCCGCCGGGCTGCTCCACACCTCCTTCTCGGTCCTGCCGCCACGCCTGACCTGACGGAAGACCGAGCCGTCGCCCAGCGCCGCCCAGTCGACCACGCGGGGCACCGGCGCCCAGGGATAGTGACTGGAGGTGAGGACGATCTCCGCCATCAGCGGGCCCCTGCCCCGCCTGCCGAACTCCCGGCGCTCGAACGTCTCCAGGGCGAACTGGTCGGGCACCTGAGACCAGCCGAAGTCCGGCCCGCGGTAGCCGAGATGGCGGCCGTCGTAGACGTGGTCCAGGCCGAAGAACCGGCCCTCCGGCCAGGTCGCCAGCACGCCCGGTACGACACCGACCGTGCGCCAGGCACCGGTCCTGCGGAAGGAGCCGGTGAGGGTGGTCCGGTCGCTGGAGGTGAGGGTGCGGAACCGCTGCTGGTTGCTGATCCACAAGCCGGACAGGAACGTCGAGTGGGCGAGCCAGCTGCCGCCACCGGTCACCGGCGAGCGCAGCCAGCCGCTGCGCGCCTGGAACCCGGCGGCCCCGAGGGCGGCGGTGCTCTCCCGGAGGACCGCGTCGACCCGCGGGCCCAGCTCCGGGTCCTCGATCGCCGAACGGCCGTAACTCTCCACGAAGGTGAACAGCACGTCCTTGCCGCGCAGTGCGGTCAGCAGCCGGCCGGACGGCGTGCGGGCGAAGGCGTCGACGGCGGCCTGGCGCCGGAAGAGCCGCGCGTCCGCCAGGGACACGCGGACCTGCTGGGCACGGTCGCCGAGGAGTCCCGCGTCGAGCGCCGCGGCGACGGGCGCGCCGTCCGTCCGCAGGCCGAGTACGACACAGGTGGTCCAGGCCGTGCCCAGCACCAGGACGACGTGCACCGAACGTGCACGGTGACGGACCATCAGGCCCGTCAGCCGGACCGTCGCGGCCGCGGTCAGGACGGGCACGGCGACCGCGAGGAGCAGGGCACCGGCGACGGCGGCCAGTTCCCCGGTGCTGCCCGACGTCTCCCGCAGACAGTCCGCCGCGCTGCCCAGCAGTCCCCAGTCCAGCACCGGGTCGAAGGAGCGGAACAGGATCGAGTAGAAGCCGATGTCGAGGCACTTGAGCAGGGTCACCAGCCCGATCACCATGCCGAGGGCCACCGCCCCGGCCCGCCTCGCCGGGGCCGGCAGCACGAGCAGCACGGCGGCGCACACGATCCCCTCGCCCGGCAGACGCGCGAACGCGGCCGGGGTGAGACGGTCGGGCTGGTTCGGCAACAGCAGGGAAGCCAGGAGGAGGGCACCGGCGAGGACGCTCACCCCGACGGCCACCCCCCGCGTGGTGTGCGGCCACCGGCTGCACGGGCCGCCCTGCGTGTCCCCGGGCCGGGCAGCGGGCGTTGTGGTGCCCGTCTCCGCTGCGTTCTCCGGCAGGCGGTCAGGCGTGCGGTGGAGCACCCGGAGATCCTTCCGCGCGGGGCCCGATGCCGGGGCGACGGCTTGGGGCGGCCTCACTCATCCGGCCGACGGTGACCGTGGGTGATCGAAAGGGATCGATCGTGCGCACAGAGTAGCCCGGCGGGGGTCGGGAACGGCGGCCGGACACCCCGGCGCGCTACCGCCGGTCGGCCGCGACCGCCACCTCCCGGGCCCACCGGTAGTCGGCCTTGCCGCTCGGGGAACGCTGGATGGACTCCGTGATGACCAACTGGCGGGGGATCTTGTAGCCGGCCAGCCGGGTACGGCAGTGGCCCTGGATGTCGGCCAGCGAAGGACGCGCCGCTCCCTCGCGCAGCTGCACCACCGCCGCCACGTGATTGCCCCACGTGGCGTCCGGCACCCCGGCGACCAGGGCGTCGTACACGTCGGGGTGTGCCTTGAGCGCCTGCTCGACCTCCTCCGGGTACACCTTCTCGCCCCCGGTGTTGATGCACTGCGAGCCCCGGCCGAGCACGGTCACCACACCGTCCTCGTCGACGGTCGCCATGTCTCCGAGCAGGACCCAGCGCTGCCCGTCCTTCTCGAAGAAGGTCTCGGCGGTTTTCCGCGGGTCGTTGTAGTAGCCCAGCGGCACATGGCCGCACTGGGCGACCCGGCCGATCTCACCCGCGGCGACCGTCTCGTGTGTCGCCGGGTCCACCACGCGCGTAAGGGAGTTGACCCGGATGCGGAAGCCGCGCTCGGGACCCGAGTCCTCCGTCGCCGTACCGTTGAAGCCGGACTCCGACGAGCCGAAGTTGTTCAGCAGTACTGCGTTCGGCACCAGCTCCCGGAACTGCCGGCGCACCGTCTCCGACATGATCGCACCCGAGGAGGACACGCTGAACAGGGCCGAGCAGTCCGTCCCCTTGAGCGGCCCGCCCAGCGCGTCGATCAGCGGCCGGAGCATCGCGTCGCCGACCAGCGACATGCTGGTCACCTTCTCCCTCTCGACGGTCCGCAGCACCTCCTGGGGCACGAACTTGCGGTGCAGGACCACCCGCTGGCCGAAGTTGAACCCGATGAACGCGGTGAGCGTGGAGGTGCCGTGCATCAGCGGGGGAGTGGGGAAGAAGGTGATGCCGGAGCCGCTCGCCGCGACCCGCTCGGACAGCTCCTGGGGCGTCTTCACGGGATCCCCGGTCGGCGCGCCGCCGCCCAGCCCGGCGAAGAACAGGTCCTCCTGCCGCCACATCACACCCTTGGGCATGCCGGTCGTGCCACCGGTGTAGATGATGAACTGGTCGTCACCGGAGCGGGCCGGGAAGCCCCGCCCGGGCGAGCCGGCGGCCTCCGCGTCGGCGAACGCCACCGCGCCCGCCACCTCGGCCGTCGCCGGGCCCACCCGCAGCAGATGGCGCAGCTTCGGCGCCTGCGGCAGTGCGCCCGCGACCCGGTCCGTGAACTCCGCGTCGAAGACCAGCGCGACCAGGTCGGCGTCCCGGTAGAGGTACGCCAACTCCTCCTCAACATAGCGGTAGTTGACGTTGACCGGGACGATCCGTGCCTTCAGGCAGGCCAGCACCGTCTGCAGGTACTCGACGCCGTTGTACAGGTGCAGGCCCAGGTGTTCTCCGGGGCGTATCCCGCTGTCGGCCAGGTGGTGGGCGATGCGGTTGGCGGCCGCGTCCAGCTGCGCGTACGTCAGGCGGCGCTCCGCGCCGGTGCCGGGATGGTCGACGTACACGAGCGCCTCGCGGTCCGGGACCACGTCGACGACCGACTCGAACAGGTCGGCAAGGTTGTACTCCACCGCTCCTCCTGACCCCGGCAGTCCTGACGACCGACGGCGCATCGGCCGGTTCGCCCGGTCATCAGAGCAAAGCGCGCGGCAACTGTGAAGGGCCCACGCCAATAAATCTGACTGTCTGTCAGAAAACTCCTGAGGTTCCCTTGAAGTGCCTCCCGGCCTCCTGCAACCTGTTCTCGTTCTCACCGAGGGGAGAAAGCCCATGGGCGGGACGGAACACCTCACCGTGCGGCGCGAGGGCGCCACACTGGTGCTCACGCTCAACAGGCCCGACGCCAGGAACGCGCTCTCGCTGCCGATGCTCGTCGGCCTGTACGACGGCTGGCTCGAGGCCGACGCGGACGACGAGATCCGCTCGATCGTCCTCACCGGCTCGGGCGGCTCCTTCTGCGCCGGCATGGACCTGAAGGCGCTCGCCGGGAACGGCATGGAAGGGGAGCACTACCGCCACCGGCTCAAGGCCGACCCCGACCTGCACTGGAAGGCGATGCTGCGCCACCACCGCCCGCGCAAACCGGTCATCGCCGCCGTCGAGGGGTACTGCGTGGCCGGCGGCACCGAGATCCTGCAGGGCACCGACATCCGGGTCGCGGGCGGGTCCGCGACCTTCGGGCTGTTCGAGGTCAGGCGCGGGCTGTTCCCGATCGGCGGCTCCACCGTCCGGCTGCAACGCCAGATCCCGCGCACCCACGCCCTGGAGATGCTGCTCACCGGACGGCCCTACAGTGCCCGGGAGGCCGCCGCCATCGGCCTGATCGGCCATGTCGTCCCCGACGGCACCGCGCTCGACGAGGCCCTTCGGATCGCCGAGCAGATCAACGCCTGCGGCCCGCTCGCCGTCGAAGCCGTCAAGGCGTCGGTGTACGAGACCGCCGAGATGACGGAGACCGACGGACTCGCGGCCGAACTCGCTCGCGGCTGGCCGGTCTTCGACACGGCCGACGCCAAGGAAGGCGCCCGCGCCTTCGCGGAGAAGCGACCCCCCGTCTACCGGCGGGCGTGACGCTCCGCTGGAGGTGCGGTCCGGACCTGCGGGCCGTGTGTGGCCGCTCGCGCAGTTCCCGGCGCCCTTCGGGCGCGACCTCACCGACCTTCCCGAAGGAGGCAAGTTCCCGATGCCCGAAGTCCTCAAAGCCCCCCTCGTCGTCGAGTTCCCCTTCACCCGCTCCCTCGGCCCCGTCCAGAGCGCCTTCCTCACCGGCCTGCGCGAACGCGTCGTCCTCGGCGTGAAGACCACCGACGGACGCACCCTCGTCCCGCCCGTCGAGTACGACCCCGTCACCGCCGAGGAGATCCGCGACCTGGTGGAGGTCGCCCCCACGGGCACCGTCACCACCTGGGCGTGGAACCACGAGCCGCGCCGCGGCCAGCCCCTCGGCACCCCCTTCGCCTGGGCCCTGGTCCGGCTCGACGGCGCCGACACCGCACTGCTGCACGCCCTCGACGTCCCCGGCCCCGACGCCGTCCGCACCGGCATGCGGGTCCGCGTCCGCTGGGCCGGGGAACGCACCGGCGCCATCACCGACATCGCCTGCTTCGAGCCGTACGAAGGCGAACCGGGACAACCGGGCAACCGGCCACCCGAGTTCGCCGAGCCCGTCACCGGCATCGTGGCCGCCGCCCGCCTCGACTACACCTACTCACCCGGCCGCGCCCAGTCCGACTACATCCACGCCCTCTCCGAACAGCGGACCGTCGGCGAACGCTGCCCCTCCTGCCGCAAGGTGTACGTCCCGCCGAGGGGTGCGTGCCCCACATGTGGCGTGGCCACAGCGGAACACGTCGAGGTAGGTCCGCGCGGCACGGTCACCACCTTCTGCATCGTCAACATCAAGGCGAAGAACCTCGACATCGAGGTGCCCTACGTCTACGCGCACATCGCCCTCGACGGCGCCGACCTCGCCCTGCACGCCCGGATCGGCGGCATCCCCTACGACCAGGTGCGCATGGGCCTGCGCGTCGAGCCGGTGTGGACCGAGAACACCCGCTACCCCGACCACTACCGGCCCACCGGCGAACCCGACGCCGACTACGACACCTTCAAGGAGCTGCTGTGACCCGGGAGATCGCGGTCGTCGCCTTCGCCCAGACCGACCACCGGCGCTCCACCGAGGAGTCCTCCGAGGTCGAGATGCTCATGCCGGTGCTGCACGAGGTGCTGGACCGGACCGGCCTGAAGACCGCCGACATCGGCTTCACCTGCTCCGGCTCCAGCGACTACCTCGCGGGCCGCGCCTTCTCGTTCACCCTCGCCCTGGACGGAGTCGGCGCCTGGCCGCCGATCTCCGAGTCCCATGTCGAGATGGACGGCGCGTGGGCCCTGTACGAGGCCTGGACCAAGCTGCTCACCGGCGACGCCGACACCGCGCTCGTGTACTCCTACGGCAAGTGCTCGCCCGGCTCGGTGCGGGACGTGCTCACCCGCCAGCTGGACCCGTACTACGTGGCCCCTCTGTGGCCCGACTCCATAGCCCTCGCCGCTCTCCAGGCGCAGGCACTCATGGATGCCGGCCACACTGACGAACCGGAACTCGCCGCCGTCGGTGCCCGAAGCCGCGCCGACGCCACCGCCAACCCGCACGCCCGGCTCCAGGGCCGGCCGTCGCACGGCGACTACGTCGTACGGCCCCTGCGCACCGGTGACTGCCCGCCCGTCTCCGACGGCGCCGCCGCGGTGATCCTCGCGGCGGGGGAGCGGGCCCGGCAGCTGTGCGAGCGACCCGCCTGGATCCGGGGCATCGACCACCGTATCGAGGCGCACGGCCTGGGCGTGCGCGACCTCACCGACTCACCGTCCGCCCGGCTCGCCGCCGAGAAGGCCAGGGCTTTCGAACGGCCCGTCGACACCGCCGAGCTGCATGCGCCGTTCACCGCCCAGGAGGTGATCCTGCGCAGGGCGCTCCGCCTCGGCGCCGACGTGCGGGTGAACCCCTCCGGCGGGGCCCTGGCCGCCAACCCCGTCATGGCCGCCGGGCTGATCCGCATCGGCGAGGCCGCCGCCCGCATCCACCGCGGCGACTCCGACCGTGCCCTCGCGCACGCCACCTCCGGCCCCTGCCTGCAGCAGAACCTGGTCGCCGTACTCGAAGGGGATCCACGATGAGCAAGGAGCCCGTGGCCGTCACAGGCGTCGGCCAGACCAAGCACGTGGCCGCGCGCCGGGACGTGTCCATCGCCGGACTCGTCCGTGAGGCGGCCCTGAGGGCCCTGGACGACGCCGAGTTGACCTGGGCCGACATCGACGCCGTCGTCATCGGCAAGGCGCCCGACTTCTTCGAGGGCGTGATGATGCCCGAGCTGTACCTGGCGGACGCGCTGGGAGCCGTCGGCAAGCCCATGCTGCGGGTGCACACCGCCGGCTCCGTCGGCGGATCCACCGCGCTCGTGGCCGCGAACCTGGTCGCCGCCCGCGTCCACCGCACGGTCCTCACCCTCGCCTTCGAAAAGCAGTCCGAGTCCAACGCCATGTGGGGCCTCTCGCTCCCCATCCCCTTCCAGCAGCCCCTGCTCGCCGGGGCGGGCGGCTTCTTCGCCCCCCATGTGCGCGCCTACATGCGGCGCAGCGGCGCCCCCGACACCGTCGGCTCGCTCGTCGCCTACAAGGACCGGCGCAACGCGCTGAAGAACCCCTACGCCCACCTCCACGAGCACGACATCACGCTGGAGAAGGTCCAGGCCTCGCCCATGTTGTGGGACCCCATCCGCTACTCCGAGACCTGCCCGTCCTCCGACGGCGCCTGCGCCATGGTGCTCACCGACCGCGCCGGAGCCGCCCGCGCGCCCCGCCCGCCCGCCTGGGTGCTCGGCGGTGCCATGCGCAGCGAACCGACCCTGTTCGCCGGCAAGGACTTCGTCTCCCCGCAGGCCGGCAAGGACTGCGCCGCCGACGTCTACCGGCAGGCCGGCATCGCCGACCCGCGCCGGGACATCGACGCCGTCGAGATGTACGTGCCGTTCTCCTGGTACGAGCCCATGTGGCTGGAGAACCTGGGCTTCGCCGAGGAGGGTGAGGGCTGGAAGCTCACCGAGTCGGGGGTGACCGAACTCGACGGCGACCTGCCCGTCAACATGTCGGGCGGCGTGCTGTCCACCAACCCCATCGGCGCCTCCGGGATGATCCGCTTCGCCGAGGCCGCCCTCCAGGTGCGCGGCCAGGCGGGAGAACACCAGGTGGACGGCGCCCGGAAGGTGCTCGGACACGCCTACGGCGGCGGCTCGCAGTTCTTCTCCATGTGGCTCGTGGGAGCGCGGCCACCGCAGTCCTGAAAGTCCTTCCCACGTGGCCTGTTGGGCGTCGTGACCGGTCGCTAGGCTGACCCGCGGACGACGAACCGGGAGGAGCACGGACGTGGCCGAGACCATCACCCAGCAGCAGCCGCTCGCGGCCTGGGACAAGCCGGAGCTGGACCTCAGCAAGGCCGAGTGGCAGTCCAGCAGCCGAGGTCTGGGCGATGTCCAGATCGCCTTTGTCGAGGGCTTCATCGCGATGCGCAACAGCGGCCGTCCGGAGAGCCCCTCCCTGATCTTCACGCCGGCGGAATGGGGTGCCTTCGTCTCCGGAGCCCGGGAAGGGGAGTTCGACCTCACCTGAACCCGGTCCGCCTGATCTGAACCGGGGGTGTTCCGAGCCGATTTCCGGACACGCGACCAGCAGGCTCCCGCTGGGGCCGAGGCCTGCGTCAGGCTGGCCCCAGCGGGGGGAAGGTCGTGTTCCGAAAGGTGAGGGACGATGAGCACTGCCCCGGTCATCGCCGCGGTCGACGGATCGGACGACAGCCTGCGCGCGCTGGAATGGGCCCTGGACGCCGCCCGCCGCCGCGCCGCACCGCTGCGGGTGGTGCACGTACGGCAGTACGCCGCCTGGGGCCAGGCCGACGTGCTGGTCGCCGGGCCGCCCGAGGCGGAGGGCGATCCCGTCCTGGACGACGTGCACACCCGGCTCGCCGGCCGCGGCGAGTCACCCCCCGTGGAGTACGTCTCGCTGGAGGGCGTACCGGGTGCCGTGCTGCCGGAACTCGGCATCGACGCCGAGCTGTTGGTCCTCGGCTCCCGGGGGCGCGGCGGCTTCGCCAGCCTGTTGCTCGGCTCCAACGGCCTGGCCGCCGCCCGGGACGCCGAGTGCCCGGTCGTCGTCGTACCCCGGCCCGGCCGTCAAGTGCACGGCGACGGGCCGGCCGAGGCCGGGCCCCGGGTGGTCGTCGGACTGCACGCCGACAGTCCGGACGAGGCCACCCTCGCCTTCGCCTTCGCCGAGGCCGCCCTGCGCGCCGCCCGCCTCCAGGTGATCGCCGCCTACCCGTGGCCGGTGCAGACCTGGTCCGCCCCCGGCCAGGTGGTGCCACCCCAGATCGACCAGGGCGCCGTCGAGAACGAGACCCGCGCCCTCGCCGAGGGCTTCCTCGCCCCGCACCGCAAGCGGCACCCCGACGTCCGCGTCGATGCCGAGGCGCTGCCCGGCGACGCGGCCGGCCACCTCGTCGCCGCATCCAAGGACGCCGAACTGGTCGTCGTCGGCCGGCACCGACGGCGCCTGCTCGCACCGGCCCGCATGATGGGCTCGGTCACCCAGGCCGTCCTGCTGCACGCCGCGAGCCCGGTCGCGGTGGTGCCACCGGGACCGCCGGAGGGCTGAGCCCGGCGCCCCGGCGGGGGTACGACCGGGTCGGCTCAAGGCCTGCCCGGCGGACCGTGCCGCAGCCGCGGGACATGGCGCGCTCGCCCGTCCCGACCCGAGGCCGTTGCCCGGAGCGGGCTAGATCCGCCGGACAGGCCCTAGCAGAGGGTCCGGCGCCGCGCAATCCGTGCGGCGCCGGGCGGCACCGACGGGGCTGTGGTGTCCCGCGCCATGGTGGCGACCCCCACACATACGTACGGTTCCGCCACGCCCGGCGCCGTGTGCGCCGCCCCGCGCGCGAGCGGCCCGGGACACCCGCCCTGCGAAGGAGCCGCCCATGCCGCTGCCGCCGTTCCGCCAGGTGCCCGGAGCGCCGCCCCGTGCCCGCTTCCTGACCCGCCTCCTCGCCGTCGTCGCCGTCGTCCTCGGCACCGCGCTCGCCGGTCCCCTGCCCGCCGCCCGGGCCTCTGTGGCGCTCACCCGGGTGAGCGACTTCGGGTCCAATCCGGGCGCCCTCGCCATGTACGTGTACCGGCCCGCGTCCCTGCCCGCGCACCCACCGGTCGTCGTGGCCCTGCACGGCTGCACCCAGAACGCGCAGGTCTACGCCGACAACTCCGGCCTGCCCCAACTCGCCGACCGCGACGGCTTCCTGCTGGTCCTCGCCGAGACCAGCTCCGCCAACAACCCGAGCCAGTGCTTCAACTGGTTCCAGACCACGGACAACCGGCGCGGTGGGGGCGAGGCCCTCTCCGTGCGGCAGATGGTGAGCCAGGCCGTGACCGCCTACGGCGCCGATCCCCAGCGGGTCTACGTCACCGGTCTGTCCGCGGGCGGCGCGATGACCGCCGTCATGCTCGCGACCTACCCCGACGTGTTCTCCGCGGGCGCGGTCGTCGCGGGCCTGCCCTACGACTGCACCAAGGACAACAGTCCCTACACCTGCATGAACCCGGGCGTCGACCTCAGCCCGGACCAGTGGGCCCAGCGGGTGCGGGACGCCCATCCGGCGTACACGGGGTCGTGGCCGCGCACGGCCATCTGGTACGGCGACCAGGACACCACGGTCGTCCCGCGCAACGCCACGGAACTGCGCGACCAGTGGACGGCCCTGCACGGCCTCTCCCAGACCCCGAGCCGCACCGCCACCATCGGCCCCGACGCCACCCAGCAGGACCAGTACCTCGCCGCCGACGGCACGGTCGCCGTCGAGGTCGACCGGGTCCCCGGCATCGGCCACGGCACCCCGGTCGACCCGGGCACCGGCACCCAGCAGTGCGGCAGCACCGGAGCCCCCTACTTCCCGGACTCGATCTGCTCCAGCTACTGGATCGCCCGGTTCTTCGGCCTGGACACCTCCGACCCGGGCGGCGGCGGTGGCGGCGGCGACGCCTCCTGCTTCACGGCGAGCAACTTCGCCCAGGTGCAAGCCGGAAGGGCCACCACCAGCGGCGGCTACACCTACGCCAAGGGATCACAGCAGAACATGGGCCTCTACAACACGTTCGTCACCCATACCCTGAAGGAGTCACCCACGGGCTACTACACCATTGCCGACGGCGGCTGCCCCTGACATCCAGTCAGCCACGCCCGGTCATAGTGGCCGACCATGCTACTGGGGCCGTCTTCATGGCGGCCCTACACATGTCCGCCGCATCCACTGAGCCCCTAGCCTCCAGCGCGTCCACCCACAGCCGGAGGAACCCGTATGCCCACCCCAGCGCCCGGACGGCGGACACGCCGAGCCGTTCTGCCCGCACTCTCGCTCACCGCGGCCTGCCTGCTCCTGACCACCCCGGCCACGGCCGCACCCACCGGCACACCGGACGGCCACTGCACCGGCCGCGCCCACCTCCGGGTGCCCGGCGCCGCCCGCCAACAGGCCGACTGCCTGGACGAGCTGACCACCGCCGGCACCGTGGCCTCCCGCCACACCGACCCGGCCGACTACGCCGGTCTCACCCCCAAGGACCTGCCCACACCCAGCGGCGTCCCCGGCATCCAGATCGACGGCTACTTCCCGGACACCTCCACCACCAACACCGACCACGGCTGGAACCACGACTCCCAGTTCGTCGTGCGCCTGCCCGACCACTGGAACGGCGGCCTGGTCGTCGCCGGCACGCCCGGCAACCGGGAGCAGTACGCGAACGACAAGGCCATCTCCGACTGGGTGCTCGCCCGCGGCTACGCCTACGCCGCCACCGACAAGGGCAACACCGGCACCGCCTTCCACCGCGACGGCCGCCGCCCCGGCGACGCCATCGCCGAATGGAACACCCGCCTCACCCAGCTCACCCGCGCCGCCCGCGCCGTCGTCACCCAGCGCTACCACCGGCCCCCGGCCCGCACGATCGCCACCGGCCAGTCCAACGGCGGCTACCTCGTCCGCTGGCAGCTGGAGCACCACCCCGAGCTGTACGACGGCGGAGTCGACTGGGAAGGCACCCTCTGGCGCACGGCCGGCCCCAACCTCCTCACCTTCCTGCCGCAGGCCCTGCGCGACTACCCCGCCTACGCCGCCGGCGGCCCCGCGGCCGCCCGGGCCGAGGCCGCCCTCCACCGGGCCGGCTACCCGGCCGGCTCGGAGTTCCTGTGGCCGTACCACTACCAGGTCTACTGGGACCTCACCCAGCGCATCTACCGGGAGGAACTCGACCCCGGCTACGACGGCGCCACCGAGGCCGGCACTCCGTTCTGCACCTCCGGCGCACCCCGCTGCGACGCCGACTACGACTACGCGACCCGGCCCGCCGCCGTCCACCGCGCGGTCGACCGGATCGCCCTCACCGGACGCATCGGCAAACCGCTGATCACCCTTCAGGGCACTCTCGACGTGCTGCTGCCGATCAGCCAGGACTCCGACGTCTACGCCCGCATGGTGCACGCGGCCGGACGGGGTGCCCTGCTGCGCTACTACCGCATCGAGGACGGCACCCACACCGACTCCCTCGTCGACGCCTTCCCCGACCGGCTCCGCCCGATGGTGCCCTGCCACCACTCGGCCTTCGAGGCCCTGGAACGCTGGATCAACGGCACCGCCCTCCCGCCCGCCGACCACACGGTCCCGCGCCCGCCCGACACGACCCCGGCCACGCTCCTGACCAGCTGCCGCCTGAGCTGAGCGGCGACGGTCCCGAAGCGGCGCGGGTCCCCGGCCGATCCCGGCACCGCCGGCGGACCGGCGCCGCACTTGCGGCGCAGCCCACGTACCATGTCCGCATGTCGTTCCTCCGCCGCCGCAGCGCCACTCCCGCCGGACCCGACTTCGACGTGCTGGCCATGGACCCGGGCGACTGGCCGGGCAACCTCGGCGCGGGCCTGCTGCCCGCCCCCGACGGCACCTGCCAGGGTGTCTTCCTGCGCTACGACCTGTTCGGCGGCCGCGGCCCCGCCATGATCATCGGCAATCTGCCGCAGGGATCCCCGGCCCGCGAGGTCACCGAGGGCGAGATCCCCTTCGAGGTGGGACAGCTCCTCCTCGCGCTGGAGAACGACGAGGAGGTCACCGTCGTCGGCGTCGAGGACACCCCGGTCCTCCAGGGTGACAACCTCCTGATCGTGCGGCGGCTGAAGCTGTCCGAGTCCCGGATCTCCTGCGTCCAGTTCGACCGCAGCGACGGCGTGCTCGTCACCATCGCCGCCTGGGACCGCCCCATCACCGACGACCTGTACGCCCTGCTGAAGCCGCTCCCGGCGGAGCTTTTCCAGCAGGGCTGAGGCCCAGGGGCCGCCGCTAGCCGGCCGAGCCCTCGAGGGTCACGTCCGCGGCGCGGACGAACCCCACGCGGTGGCCGTACTGGATCTCGTAGTACAGGTCCTTGCCCACCACAACCCGGTGCGAGTCGGTGGTGAAGGTGACCGAGTAGTAGTACTCGCCCGGCACCACGTCACCCACCACGTACTTCTGCCCGGCCGCGATCGTGTACGGCAGCGGCACGACCGACTGGGCGGGGACGTCCGCCGGGTAGGCCTCCTTCTCCGGGTACGCGCGGCCGTACACCGGAACGCTCGCCAGGCCCTCCTTGGGCGTGACCACGAGCCCCCTGGCCGGCACCGCCGCCGGTGCCTCGCGCGGGTTCTGGAACCAGGCCTTCTGACCCAGGTACCAGATGGCGGTCCAGTCGCCCCAGTGGTCCGCCACCGCGTACTGCTGGCCGGTCGAGACCCGCGACGACAGGTCGTTGACGTCGATGGTCGGGTCCTTCTTCAGCCCGATGTCCTTGATCAGTGGCGCGTTCACGTCGTGGTCGGAGTACAGCCGCACCTCGGTGGAACCGTGCGCCGTGCACGGCTGGCCCGGGGTGGTGCACCCGGTGTACGCCGGCTGGTTCGTCGTGTAGTCCGGCAGGATGGTCACCAGCCCGCCCTGTCTGCCCGCGGTACGCCTGAAGGGGTGGCCCAGCAGCTGGAAGTAGTGCCGCCAGTCCCAGTACGGGCCCGGGTCCGTGTGCATGCCGGGGATGGTGGACGTGGTCGGGCCGGGCACGTTGTCGTGGCCCAGGATGTGCTGCCGGTCCAGCGGGACGTCGTACTTCTGGCTCAGGTACCTCACCAGCCGGGCCGAGGAGCGGTACATCGCCTCCGTGTACCAGGCGTCCGGGTTGGCGAGGAACCCTTCGTGCTCGATGCCGATGGACCGGGCGTTGATGTCCCAGTTGCCCGCGTGCCAGGCCACGTCCTTCGCCTTGACGTGCTGGGCGATCAGACCGTCCGTGGAGCGCACGGTGTAGTTCCACGACACGTAGGTGGGGTCCTGGATCAGGTGCAGCACCCCGTCCCAGGCGCCCTCCGTGTCATGGATGACGATGTACTTGATGTGCTGCGACACCGGACGGTCGCCAAGGTCGTGGTTGCCGTAGTCGTTGTCACCGAACTGCGCGTACGGCGCCCAGACCGACTCGCAGGACACCGAGGCGGGGCACTCCACACCGTCCCTGGGCAGCGTGCCCAGGCCGGCCCGCAGCAGCTGGGCGGTGTCGGCGGTCAGCCCTGGCTGGGCCGCGAGCGCGACCAGTTGGCCGTCGTCCGTGGTGCGCTGCTCGCCGGTGCGCAGGACGTCGTAGACGTCGTTCGCGTACGCCGCCGCGGTCGCCGTGTCGTCGGCGCCCGAGAAGCGGGCCACCGCGCCGTACCAGTCGGCCGGGTCGGCGCTCAGTGGCTCGCCCAGCTCCTTCTGCGCGGCGGCGAGCAGGGCGGCGCCGCCGGCCACGTTCGCCGCCGGGTCGGTGCGCAGCGCCTCGGCCGGCAGACCGGTCAGCTCCGCCGCCTTCGCGAGTGTCTTCAGGCGGGCCGGGAGCGCTGACTGGGCCGGTACCCGGACGTCGGGGTGCACGGCGTCGCGGGCGGTGTCGCCGCGGGCGTCCCCCGTGCCCTCGGCGAGGTGCTCCGTGGCGGCGATCGCCGTCCGGGCGTCCGTGAGGTGCATCGGGCCGTAGCCGCCGGACACACTCGGCGCGCCCGCGTGCCAGTCCCAGCGGGACTGGAGGTAGGAGACGGCCAGCAGGACGCTCTGCGGCACGTGGTAGTCGGCCGACGCGGTCGCGAACGCCTCCTGCAGACCGTCGGTGGAGCCCGTGGCGCCCTGGGCCGGGGCCGCACCGAGCAGCGGCAGCAGCAGGGCCGCGGAGGCCAGGGGGCCGACGGCCCGCCGCAGGTGTCTGTGGCCGGGTGTGGGCGTGGGGTCGGTGGCGGAACCTCGCAATGCGGCCTCCTGTGACGGGCGGGCGTGGCGGGGCGTGCGGCGCCGAGCTGGGTCAGTGGTACCGGCTTGCCGACGATCCGTCAATGATGCCGTCAGGACAGGGATTTCCCATGTCACACAGGGAGTTTCGGCGAGTTTCGCGGCGGCGGTGCCCGGGCCTGCGCGGCGTCACTGGCGTACACCAGTGGCCATGGCCGGACCGGACGTGAGAAGTCCGGACACACGAAGGTCCGCGGTGCGCCGCCGCTCTGGCGCACCGCGGACCTTCGTCCCCGTCAGCGAGTGCCGACCGCCGCGCGGACGGCCCTGCGGGCCATCTGGCAGTCGTCGTGCAGCCGCCTGAGCAGCAGCCGCTGTTCCTCGCCGGACGGCGCGGCCCCCGCGTGGGCCAGGCCCGGTGCCGCCGGGGCCACCTCGTGCATCGCACGCTGCAGGGCCGTCTCGTACGTACGGATCTCCCGGGTCAGCAGCAGCATCAGGTTCACCAGGAAGGCGTCCCGCGAGGCCGGTCCCGCCGACTGGGCGATCTGGCTGATCTGCCGCCGGGCCGTCGGCGCGTCCCCGAGGACCAGCCACAGCGTCGCCAGGTCGTACCCCGGCAGATACCAGCCCGCGTGCTCCCAGTCCACCAGCACTGGACCGGCCGGTGACAGCAGGATGTTGGACAGCAGGGCGTCGCCGTGGCAGAACTGCAGCATCCCGTGGCGGCCCACCTCGTGGGCGATGCCGTGCAGCAGCTTCTGCAGGTCGCCGAGGTCCCGGTCGGTGAGCAGCCCCAGCTCGTGGAACCGGGAGATCCGGGTGCCGTAGTCCAGCGGCATGTCGAACGTGCCCGCCGGGGGCCGCCAGGCGTTCACCCGGCAGATCGCGCCGAGCGCGGCCCGGATGTCCGCGCGGGGCGGCGCCTCCGCCGGATGCCGTTGCAGCGCCGCCACCCGGCCCGGCGAACGCTCGATCACCAGTGTGCAGTTGTCCGGGTCCGCCGCGATCAGCCGGGGCACACGGACCGGGGGCCGGTGCCGGACGAACGAGCGGTATGCGGCTATCTCGTGGCGGAACCGCTCGGCCCAGGCGGGCGAGTGGTCCAGCAGACACTTGGCCACGGCCGTGCCGCGCCCCGCCGTCCCGACGAGGAGGACGGACCGCCCGCTGCGCCGCAGCACCTGCACCGGAGCGAACTCCGGACAGATCCGGTGCACCGAGGCGATCGCGGTGCGCAGCTGCGCACCCTGCGGACCGGACAAGTCGAGTCTCCCGCTGAGCGGTTGGCCACCGGGCTGCCCCGGGAGCCGGCGGGGCCGGCCCGCGACCGGAACGGGTCCGCCCGGACGCGCCACCGGGTCGAGGTACGGTCCGCCGCCCGCGGGGCGGGAGCGCAGCGGCCGGGGCGGGGCGGACACGGAGGACGATGCTGCGTACATGGGAGATACAGATCCCTTCGTGTGCCTGCGGTGCCTGCCTGTGGTGCCGTGCTCGACGCACATGCGCGGGGCCGGTGGCTCGAGGAGCCCGTACTCCGATCGCATGCACTGCGAGCGTGCGCCTGCCCGGCCCGGCCGTCCGGGTGCACCCTGGGGAATGCATCCGCCGGCTCGGTGGGGCCGAGCGGCGACCGGGTCGGGGTGGCGCGTTCCTACTCGACACCCGATGCCCAGTGGCACACCATCTGGCGGACCCTGGCGAACCCTGGCGAATAGTCGCCCGGCAACCTCCACAGGGCTACTGTCAACTCAGCCGAGAACCTGGGGGCTTGACGTGAGCGGACAACCCAACACCCGCCTTGCGGACCTGTTCGGCCTGGCCGGCTGGTCCAAGGGTGAACTCGCGAGGCTGGTCAACAAGCAGGCGGCGGCCATGGGCCACCCCCAGTTGTCGACCGACACCTCCCGGGTGCGGCGGTGGATCGACATGGGAGAGATCCCGCGTGATCCCGTACCGCGGGTGCTGGCGGCCCTGTTCACCGAGCGTCTCGGCCGTGTCGTGACCATCGAGGACCTCGGTCTGGTACGGCACGGGCGAACAGGGAAACGGCAGGGCGACGGGATCGAGGAACATCCCGACGGCGTGCCGTGGGCGCCCGAACGTACCGCCGCGGTCCTCACCGAATTCACGGGAATGGACCTCATGCTCAACCGACGCGGCTTGGTGGGCGCGGGTGCCGCGCTCGCCGCGGGATCCGCACTCAGCAGCGCCATGTACGACTGGCTGCACACCGACCCGGCCCTGAAGGCCGACGCCCCCGTCCTCGACGACCCCCTGCACGCCGACCCCGCTGGGTTCGACCGCTATGAGGCCGCCCCCATCGGGTCGCAGGAGGTCGAGGAACTGGAGCGCTCGGTCGAGGTGTTCCGTGCCTGGGACGCGGCCCGTGGCGGCGGGCTTCAGCGCAAGGCGGTCGTGGGCCAGCTCAACGAGGTGGGCGGCATGCTCGCCTACCACCACCCACCCCATCTCCAGCGGCGCCTGTGGGGCGTCGCCGCCAACCTGGCCGTCCTCGCGGGCTGGATGTCGCACGACGTCGGCCTGGAGCCCACGGCGCAGAAGTACTTCGTGATCGCCGCCCATGCCGCCCGCGAGGGCGGAGACCGGCCGCGCGCCGGTGAGGCACTGTCCCGGGCGGCCCGGCAGATGGTGCACCTCGGGCGGCCCGACGACGCACTGGACCTGATGAAGCTCGCCCAGTCCGGCGCCGGCGACCGCCTGCAGCCGCGCACGAAGGCGATGTTCCACACCATCGAGGCCTGGGCGCAGGCATCGATGGGCAAGAGCCAGGCGATGCGCCGCACCCTCGGCCAGGCGGAGGACCTCTTCGTCTCCGACCGGCAGGACGCGCAGACACCGGACTGGATGCAGACCTTCAAGGACGAGGACCTGTACGGCATGCAGGCCCTCGCCTACCGCACGCTGGCCGAGTTCGACCCGAGCGCGGCGGCGCACGCCCAGTACTACGCGGAGAAGGCCCTGGCCCTGCGCATCGACGGGCGGGAGCGGTCGAAGATCTTCGACCATCTGTCCATGGCGTCGGCCTGCTTCATCGCCGACGACCCCGAACAGGCGGACCGCTACGCGCGGCTGGCCCTGATGTCGATGGGCTCGAACTCCTCCCGTCGCACCTGGGACCGGCTGCGCCAGATGTACCGGCTGACCGCGGAGTACGCCGGCTATCCGAGGATCCACGAACTGCGGGAGGAGATCCGGCTCGCCCTGCCCAAGCCGAGGGCCAAGGGCGCGGGCAGCGCACAGGCGTGAGCGCACAGGCACAGGGCCTGCGCGGCACATCACCCCACCCACACCCGGTTCAGCTCATGCGGTGACCCTGGCGACGAGCACGCAGGCGTCGTCCTCGCGTCCGGCACCGCCGAACTCCTCGACCACCACTCGTACGCAGTCCTGCGCGGTGCGCGCCGCCCCGAACCGCGGGGCGAGGCCGAGCAGGCGGTCCACGGCGTCGGCCGCGCTGTGCCCCGGCACCACCCCGTCGGTGTGCAGCAGGAGGAGGTCACCCGGTTCCAGGGTCACCTCGGCCTGCCCGTAGACGGCGCCCGAGGTGGCACCGAGCAGGACGCCGTCCGGTGCGTTCAGCACGCGCCCCGTCCCGTCGCGGTACAGCAGCGGGGCGGGGTGTCCTGCCTGCGCCCACTCCAGGGTGCGGGTTGCGGGCCGGTAGCGGCAGCAGACGGTGCTGCCGAGGGCGGGCTGCACGGTGGCGTCCAGCAACTGGTTGAGCATGCGAAGCAGTTCGCCGGGCCGGGTGCCGGCCAGGGCCATGCCGCGTACGGCACCGAGCAGCGTCGCCATACCCGAGGCGACGGCCACCCCGTGCCCGGTGAGGTCGCCGACGCTGAGCAGGGTCTCGCCGTCGGACAGTTCCAGCGCGTCGTACCAGTCACCGCCGAGCGGTGTGGTCGTCGCCGCGGGCAGGTGCCGGGCGGCGAGGTCGAGCGTGGGCGGCCCCTGGTGCGGGAGCCGCAGGGAGCCGCGCCATGGCGGTAGCACGGCTTCCTGCAGCTCAGCCGCGATCCGGTGCTCGGTCTGCTCCCGCCGGCGCTGACGCTGCAGCGAGTCACGGGTCTCGCGCACCGTCCGCCGGCAGCGGCGCAGTTCGCTGACGTCCCGCAGCACGGCCCACATCGAGGCGGTACCGCCGTCGGCGCCGAGCACCGGTTCGCCCATCATGTGCACCGCCCGCACGGAGGCGTCGGGCCGTACGACGCGGAACTCACCGTCGATCGGTTTGCCGTCGACCAGGCAGTCCGTCATCATCGCGGTGAGTTTCGGCCGGTCCTCCTCCAGGACCAGCGAGGGCAGTTCGTCCAGCGTGAGGGCGGGGGCGGCCGGGTCGAGACCGAGGATCTGGTACAGCTCCCCGGACCAGGTCGCCTCGTCCGTGATCAGGTCCCACTCCGCGCTGCCGACCCGGCTGAGCAGTGAGCCGGCCGGGACGGGAGCCGGCCCGGGCGGGCCGGCGGGCGACTCGGCGGGCCCGACCGGGGACGCGGTCTCGAGGCCGTCCCGCAGCTGGGCCAAGTGCGTGTCCAGGTCGTCCAGTTGGTGCAGTGCGAGGGCGTACAGGGCGCGCTGCCAGCGCTCCTCCGGGTCCGCACCGTCGCTCTGAGTGTCCCGCCGTACGGCGTCCACGTCGCCCTTGAGCCGTCGCGTCTGGTTGATCAACTCCTCGACCGAGCCGCGTCCGGGTGGCTGGGCGGCTGGATGGCCCGCGGAGACTGGGGACGGCATGACGCACTCCGATGGGGGACGAAACGGCCGGGAGGGACGGGGGGGACCGTTACGACTCTCGCACAGCCCGCGACGCCCCGTAAGGGATTTGGCAACACACGATACGGTGGTGCTTCCGGCATATGCCAGAGTCTTCCCTGACCGCTCCCGGCACACGAATGACGTACGCGCGCTGCGGTCCAAGTCGTACCCCGACTACGGGAGTTGCCCCACGCGGGCAGGTTTCCGTCGACACTCGCTCGCGTGTTCGCTGCACCCGTGTTCGCCCGTGTCGTGATCGTCTTGTACCCGTCGAAGTCTGACCGGATTTGGCGGCATGCGAGGCGCCCCCGAAGACTCCATACAAGCATGGACGCCATCACAGTCGAACAGCCCGCCCAGGCACGGCTCATCACCGCCGAGGACCTGGAGATCCCCGTGTCGGCCACGCTGCGCTACAGCACGGACGACCCCCTGGCCGTCCGGGTGGACTTCCCTCCCGAGGCCGCCCTGGAGGGAGAGGAGGTCACCTGGATCTTCGCGCGCTCCCTGCTCGACCAGGGGCTGCGGGCCCCGTCCGGCCACGGGGACGTACAGATATGGCCGTACGACCGCACCCGGACCGTCGTGGAGTTCCACTCGCCGTACGGCCTCGCTCTGCTGCAGTTCCCCGCCTCGGCGCTGCGCCGCTTCCTGCTGTGTACCTACGCGGTGGTGGGTGCCGGGCAGGAGGACGTGGCCGGTGTGGTGGAGCGGGGGCTGAGTGCCCTGTTCGGCGGGGTGTGACGGAGCCCGGCCCCCTTTGACTTCTGTTCATCTCCGCCTCACCGCACCGGTATGGACCTCGACGTACACCGCGGGCACCCTGGCGCGCGGTGTGCCGCAGGGGCACTCCGGTGACGAGGACGGGGCGAATGACACCGATCAGCCGAAGAGGCTTCGTGGGGCTCGGCGCTTCCGCGGCGGCGGGTGTGGCGCTGGGCGCCGGCACGCGTACGACGGCGGCCGCCGCCACCACGGCGACCGGCACGATCAAGGATGTCCGGCACGTGGTGATCCTCATGCAGGAGAACCGCAGCTTCGACCACTACTTCGGCCGTCTGAAGGGCGTGCGCGGCTTCGACGACCGCAGCGGCATCACCCTCAGCGGCGGCCACCCGGTCTTCAACCAGCCGAACGGGACGGGCCGTCAGTACCCGTGGAAGCTCAGCGCGACGCCGTCCGCCGGCGGCAAGGACGGCGAGACGCTGGCCCAGTGCAACGGTGACCTGCCCCACTCGTGGTCCTCGCAGCACTCCGCCTGGAACAAGGGCCGCATGGACAACTGGGTCGCGGGCGTGGGCAACGTCCGCTCGCTCGGTTACCTGGACCGCTCCGACATCCCCTTCCACTACGCGCTCGCCGACAACTACACCGTCTGCGACGCCTACTTCTGTTCCGCGCTCAGCGCCACCGGCCCCAACCGCACCTACCTGTGGAGCGGCAAGGTCGACTCCACCTCCTACGACGGCGGCGACGAGTCCGGCCTGACCTGGCAGACCTACGCCGAGGCGCTGCAGGCCGCCGGGGTGACCTGGAAGGTCTACCAGAACGCGGCGGACAACTACGGCGACAACGGCTGCGCCTACTTCAAGGCCTTCGCGAACGCCAAGGCGGGCGACCCGCTGTACGACCGCGGCATGTCCTCGGTGCCGAAGGTGACCGGCTCGACCCCCGACGACATCGCCGCCGCCCTGAAGGCCGACGTCGTCGCGGGCACCCTCCCGCAGGTCTCCTGGATCGTGCCCAACCAGGCCTTCTCCGAGCACCCCTACGCCCCGCCCGGCGACGGCGCCCACTTCGTCAACCTCGTCTACCAGGCCCTCGCCGCCGACCAGGACGTGTTCGACTCCACCGTCCTGTTCCTCAACTACGACGAGAACGACGGCTTCTTCGACCACGTGCCCCCGCCGGCGCCGCCCGCCGGAACGGCCGGGGAGTTCCTCAACGGGGTGCCGTACGGCTTCGGCTTCCGTGTCCCGATGATCGTCGTCTCGCCCTGGACGCGCGGCGGCTGGGTCTCCTCGGAGGTCTTCGAGCACACCTCGGTGCTGCGCTTCCTGGAGACCTGGACCTCCGCCATCGGCAAGCCGGCCAAGTGCGCCAACATCAGCGACTGGCGGCGCAGGGTCAGCGGCGACCTCACCGGCGTCTTCGACTTCGCCAACCCGGTCCTCGGCCCGGTCTCCCTGCCCGCCACCAGCGTCATCGGCATCGGCACCTGCGGCCCGCTGCCCAACCCGGTGCCGACGGACAACGCCCAGCCCGCGCAGGAGTCCGGCACCCGTCCGGCCCGCGCGCTGCCCTACCAGCCGAACGGCTTCCTGGACCATCTGGAGTTCGGCGCCGCCGGCAGGATCCTCGCCTGGTTCACCATGGCCAACCAGGGCGGCCCGGCCACCCGCGCGGCCCACTTCTCCCTCCACCCCAACGCCTACCGGGACACCACGCCCTGGCAGTACACGGTCGACGCCGGCGGCACCGCCTCCGACTCCTTCAACATCGGCACCGGCTTCGGCGGCGGCAGTTACGACTTCACCATGACCGGCCCCAACCGATTCCTGCGGCGCTTCCAGGGCGACGCGACCAAGGCCGGCAAGGCGGCGGAGGTGAGCAGCCGGTACGCGGTCGAGCCGGGCACGGGCAAGCTCGCCGTCTACTTCAAGATGACCAACTCGGGCACGTCATCGGTGAAGTTCACCATCACCTCCCACCACTACCGCAGCGACGGCCCCTGGACCTACACCGTCGCCGCGGGTGCCTCGACGGAGGACTTCTTCAACGCCGTCGCGTACCAGAACGGCTGGTACGACTTCACGGTGACCGTCGACTCGGACGCGACCTGGTCGCGCCGGTTCACCGGGCACCTGGAGACGGGCGCCGCCAGCATCAGCGGCTGACCGCGGCGTACAGGTCCGGGCGCGGAGCGAGGCCGACGGCCACCCGCCCGCCGCCGTCCAGCGCCCGGACCCCCGCCTCGGCGACGACGGACGCCGCGTACCCGTCCCAGGCGGTCGGCCCGGTGACCTCGCCGCGCCGGGCGGCGTCGACCCAGACCTGGACCTCGCGGTCGTAGGCGGCGCGGAAGCGGGCCAGGTAGTCCTGCGCCACCTCCTCGCGGGCACCGCCCGCGGTGGTGACGACCATGGTGTGCTCGTCGCCGATGCGTGCGCTGCCCTTCTCGCACACGGCCTCGCAGCGCACCTGGTAGCCGAAGCCGCAGTTGACGAACACCTCGACGTCGACCAGTGCGCCGCCTTCGGTCTCGAACAGCACGAACTGCGGGTCGAGCAGGCCCTCGGGGGCGTCCGCCGACGGGGTGGGACGCAGCACGGTCACCGCCGTGAGCTCCTGCCCGAGCAGCCAGCGCGCCGCGTCGATCTCGTGCGAGACGGAGCTGTTGATCAGCATCGCGCTGGTGAAGTCACCGGGGGAGGAGACGTTGCGGTGGGTGCAGTGCAGCATCAGCGGCCGGCCCAGGCCGCCGCCGTCCAGCAGCGCCTTCAGCCGGCGGTACTCGGCGTCGTAGCGGCGCATGAAGCCGATCTGCGCCAGTCGGCGCCCCAGCCGTGCCTCGGCCTCCACGACCCGCAGCGCGCCTGTGGAGTCCGGCACCATGGGCTTCTCGCACAGCACCGGCAGTCCGCGGGCGAACGCGGCGAGCAGGGCCTCCTCGTGGGCAGGCCCGGGGGAGGCGATCAGCGCGGCGGCGACACCGGGCGCGTCGAGCGCGGCCACCGGGTCCGTGTGCACGGTGACCCCGTCGAGGCCGGCCGTCGCCTCCTTGGCCCGCTCGACGTCGGGATCGGCCACGGCCGCGACCCTGGCTCCGCTGACCGTGTGGTCGAGACGTCGTATGTGGTCGGCCCCCATGTGTCCGGCACCCAGTACCGCCACTCCCAGCAGGTCACCCATGCGTGCGCTCCCTTACGCCGACGATCACGCCGTAGCGTACGCCGCGCAGGGAGCGCCGCCCGGGGGCCCCGCTCCGGGGAAGTACCGCCGCCGGGGCCGGGGTTCAGTACCGGAGCACTCCGGCGATCCCGTTCGCGTCGTCCAGCGTGCCGTCGGGCACGAAGCGGACGTCGGCGCCGGTCTCCAGGCACTGCTCGACGATCTCGTCCACGATGTCCTCGCGGGCGTCCAGGTCGCCGGGCTCCGCCGGCACCAGGTGCTCGCCGAGATCGCGGACCGTGGCCCGGAAGTTCTCCTCCACGGCGAGCAGCCGGACCCGGCCCTCGCGGGCGCTCTGCCACAGTTCGTCGAGACCGGCCGCGTAGGTCCGGTGGCCGCGTGCGGAGACCAGCTCCCGGACCACGCCGGTGGTGTCCTTGCGGGCCTCCGCCTCCAGCACCGGCCGCAGCGCCTGCCACACCGCCTCGGGACCGGCGTGCGCGAGACCGCCGTGCGGGACCTGTACGGCGGCCTTGGCGACACTGCCGACCTCGTCCAGCAGGGACAGGGCCGCCTGATCACCGGTGACGTACAGCGGCCGGGGCTGGTCGCGCAGGACCGTGTTCATGGCGGTGTCCGCCTCGCGCAGGAACTGCCGCGTGCCCTCGTCGCTGAACGTGCTCGGCAGGCCGCCCGTCCGCATCTGGCGCTCGGGATCGAAGTTCTCCTGCCGGCGCTCCAGGGGGAAGCCGCCCGAGCGGTCCTGCACCACGCGGTCCTCGCCGCCGCTCCACAGCGTGACGCGGTCCGCGGAGACCGACAGCGCCCAGAAGGGACGTTCGGCGGCCTGTGCGGCGACCAGGTTGCGGGTGAGGAAGGTGTCCGAGAGCACCACCCGCTCGGGGACGGTGCGGGCCAGGGACCACACCTGGTGCTCACCGGGGGCGGCGAAGATCACCAGGCCGTCCTCGGCATGCGCCAGGTCCACCTCCGCCAGCGCCCGGTCGAGCTGCGCCACGACCTCGTTGCGCCGCTCGCGGGTGACGGCGGGGTCGGACTCCAGGCGCCTGCGCGCCTCGGTGACCACATTGCGCAGCCGGACGGGATCCTGGCCGTTCTCGGGTTCTCGGCGATGTGTCGGGGTCAGCACCGACACCGCCGGGTACGGGCGCGGGCGCCGGAGTTCGGCGAGGGTCGCGGGACTCAGTGCGTGCTCCATGACAGCACGATAGGTCGGATTCACAGGTACGGCATTCGGGGTAATCCGGACCGGAGGCCGCCGGGGATCCACCCGCCGGACCACGGGGACGCGATGCCCTCGGGACGGGTACCGTACCGGCCAGTAACCGCATCGCGGCGCACCCCGGGAGGCCTGACATGCCGCAGCTCGAACTCGACGGAGCGGCCCTGACGTACGACGACGAGGGTCCCCGTGACACGGGGGAGGTGCCCCTGGTGTTCGTCCACGGCTGGACCGCCGACCGGCACCGCTGGGACCACCAGATCGCGCACTTCTCGCCGAGACGCCGGGTGATCCGGCTGGACCTGCGCGGGCACGGCGAGAGCAGCGGGGCGGGCGTACCCACGATCGGGGAACTGGCCCAGGACGTCGTCGCCCTCCTCGATCACCTGGAGGTCGAACGGTTCGTGCTGGTCGGCCACTCGATGGGCGGGATGATCGCGCAGACCATCGCGCTGGCCCACCCCGAGCGGGTGGAGCGGATGGCGCTGGTGGGCTCGATCGGCCGGATGACGTACAGCCGCGGCCGGGGTCTGCTCATGGCCGCCTCCACCCTCGTGCCGTACCGGCTGTTCGTGGCCGCCAACATCCACCGCGCCTTCGCGCCCGGCTATCCGCGCGAGGAGATCCGCGCGCACGTCCGTGCCTCGGCCGCGACCCCGCGCGAGGTCGTGATGACGCTGTACGGCGCCATGCGTGCCTTCGACGTCCTCGACCGGGCCGGCGAGATCCGCACGCCCACGCTGATGGTGCACGGCTACCACGACGTCCAGCTGCCGGTGCGGCAGATGCTCCGGATGGCGAAGGCCTACCCGGACGCGGTCGTGCGCGTGCTCGACGCGGGACATGAGCTGCCGCTGGAGAAACCGGCGGAACTGACCGCCGTGCTGGATCGCTTCGTGTCCGAAAGGCGTGGCGCTTTGTGACCGGAAATGCCTGACGCTTGCTCCCTTGGGGAAGTTTTTGCCCGTGGCCGGTTCCTGATGGCGCCGGCCCGGGGGTGCGGGCTTCGCGGGATTTCGCGCGCGCAAAATACGGCCGAAACCGTGGGGGAGGGGGAGGGGCGGGGAGGCCGTCCGTGTTACCGCCACGTTGACTGCCTTGGGCAACCGGTGGAGGCTGGCCGTATAGGTGCTAGATACAACTGGTTTGCCGGCCGGTCCCTGGTTCACCTGGGAAAGTCGAGGTGAGCGGGGGAGCCGGCGGCGAGCCGGAGGCAGGAGTAGCGCATGTGCGGCATCACCGGATGGGTCTCCTTCGACCGTGATCTCACCGTCGAGGCCACCACATTGCATGCGATGACCGAGACGATGGCCTGCCGCGGCCCGGACGACCGCGGCACCTGGGTCCGGGGCCCGGCCGCCCTCGGGCACCGCCGCCTCGCGATCATCGACCTCCCCGGCGGCCGGCAGCCGATGTCCCTCGACACCGCCGAGGGAACCGTCGCCCTGGTGTACTCCGGGGAGGCGTACAACTTCACCGAGCTGCGCCGGGAACTCGAGGACCGGGGGCACCGGTTCACCACCGACTCCGACACCGAGGTCGTGCTGCACGGCTACCTCGAATGGGGCGACGCGGTCGCCGGACGGCTCAACGGGATGTACGCGTTCGCCGTCTGGGACGGCCGCCACGACAAGCTCGTGATGATCCGCGACCGCATGGGCATCAAGCCGTTCTACTACTACCCCACCCCCGACGGCGTCCTGTTCGGCTCCGAGCCGAAGGCGATCCTCGCCAACCCGCTGGCCCGCCGCCGGGTGACGCTGGACGGGCTGCGGGAACTGTTCGTCCTGGTCAAGACCCCCGGACACGCGATCTGGGACGGCATGCGCGAGGTGGAACCGGGAACGGTCGTCACCGTCGACCGCTCCGGCCTGTCCACCCGTGTCTACTGGCGCCTGGAGACCCGCCCGCACACCGACGACCGCGACACCACCATCGCCACCGTGCGCTCGCTGCTCGACGACATCGTGCGCCGTCAACTCGTCGCCGACGTCCCGCGCTGCACCCTGCTCTCCGGCGGCCTCGACTCCTCCGCGATGACCGCGATCGCCGCCCGGCAACTCGGCGAGCAGGGCGAGAAGGTGCGCAGCTTCGCCGTCGACTTCGTCGGGCAGACCGACAACTTCGTCGCCGACGAACTGCGCGGTACCCCCGACACGCCCTTCGTGCACGACGTGGCGGAACTCGCGCGCACCGACCACCAGGACATCGTGCTCGACGCGCGGTCACTCGCCGACCCCGCCGTACGCGAGCAGGTGATCCGCGCCCGCGACCTGCCGGCCGGCTTCGGCGACATGGACGCCTCGCTGCTGCTGCTCTTCCGCGCCATTCGCGAGAAGTCCACGGTGGCCCTGTCCGGCGAGTCCGCCGACGAGGTCTTCGGCGGCTACCTGCAGTTCTTCGACGAGGAGGCCCGCCGCGCCGCCACCTTCCCCTGGCTGACCAGCATGGGCCGGCTCATGGGCGACGACGCCGAGGTGCTGCGCGCCGACCTCGGCAAGTCCCTGGACCTGGAGGGGTACGTCGCGGACGGCTACCGCACCGCCGTGGCCGCCATCGACCGGCTGGACGGCGAGAGCGACTTCGAGTACCGGATGCGGCAGATGAGCCATCTGCACCTGACCCGGTTCGTCCGCGCCCTGCTCGACCGCAAGGACCGGATGAGCATGGCCGTCGGCCTGGAGGTCCGCGTACCGTTCTGCGACCACCGGCTGGTCGAGTACGTCTACAACGCTCCCTGGGCGCTGAAGTCCTTCGACGGCCGGGAGAAGAGCCTGCTCCGGGAGGCCGCCGCGGACGTCCTGCCGCGCTCGGTGTACGAGCGGGTCAAGAGCCCGTACCCGTCCACGCAGGACCCCCGCTACGCCCGCGCGCTGCAGGAACAGGCCCGGGAGCTGCTGTCCCGCCCCTCCCACCAGGTCTTCGACCTCGTCGGCCGCGACCGGCTCCGCCAGGCCGCCGAACGCGAGGCGCCGATCAGCACCCAGGCCGCCCGGCGAGGCCTGGAACGCACCCTGGACCTCGCGCGGTGGCTGGAGGTGTACACCCCCGAGGTGACGCTCAGCTGAGGCCGATGGCCCGGTCCGCGGCCGCCGCCGTGGGCTGCCACCACGTCGTCACCGGCTCCCACACCAGGACCTGCTTCCCGGTGCCGAGCCGCGCGGCGGTGAAGGAGCGGCCCCCGTGCGCGGCCGAGGCGGCCACGGTCACGCTGTCCGTCCGGCGGGCCTCGGGGTCCGCCGGGTCGCCGATGGTCCGGACGTCGGCGTGGGCGGTCCTGCCCGCCGCGAGCCGGTAGCTGCCGCTTGCGCCCTGCGGCATCGGCAGGGCGGCGCCGTCGAGGTTCCCGAAGGTCACCGTGGGCACGCGGTCGACGACGCACGCGCGCGTGCCCCGGTTGGTGACGCTCATGCGCACCACGGTCGGGTCGCCGGCCGCGGCCTTCGCGTGGACCGTCAGCGACGTCTCGGCACAGCGGACGGGCCGGGCCCCTCCCGCGGCGGCCTGGCTCTGCGGCGCGGTCAGCAGCAGGACCGCCGTGGCGGCCGAGACGGCGGGTACGGCGATGGCGGCACGGATACGCATGGTGGTCTCCCCCTGTCGTGGTCACGTACGGGTTGCGGCGGCCGAAGCACGCCTGCCCAGTGTGACGACCGCGATGCGTGGGAGGTTGTGCCGGATTCGCGCCTGTTACCCGGTTGCGTCACCGCTGTCATCAGCTGGCGGAGTTCGCGGTGCCGCTCCTGTCGTCGCCGTCCGCCGGGCAGGAGCTGCCGCTCGGGGGCAGGGTGCCGTAGAGGAGGAAGTCGTCGACCTTCCGGTGGACGCACTTGGAGGAGCCGTACCCGGTGTGGCCGTCGCCCTTGTTGTCGAGCACCACGGCCGACGGGCCGAGCCGGGCGGCCGTCTCCACGGTCCACCGGTACGGCGTCGCCGGGTCGCCCCGCGTGCCCACGAGCAGCATCTTCGCCGAGTGGACGTCCTTCACCCGGTCGCGGATGAAGTCGGTGCCCCGGGGCCAGCCGTAGCACATGAGCAGCTGGCTGAGCCGGTAGCGGCCGAAGACCGGCGAGGCCTCCTCGTACGCGGACCGCAGGGTGCCGAGGTCCTTGGTGAGCTGGGCCGCGTCGGGCCGGTCGGGGTCGTCCGCGCAGTTGATCGCCATCAGCGCGGACGCCAGGTTGTCCGACGGGACGTTCTGCGGATCGACCAGACCGCCGTTCTTCACGTGCCCGACGCGCCCTGCCCGGGGCGGAGCGGCGCCGCCGTCGGCGAAGTTCAGCACCCCGCGCGTGTCACCGTCCTCCGTCAGTGAGGCCAGGGCGCGCTCCAGGGCGGGCCACAGCTGCCTGCTGTAGAGGGCCTGGCCGATGGCGCCCACCAGGTCCTGTCCCGAGAACGTGCCGCCGAAGTCCATCGGGATCGGGTTCTCGTCCAGCGACCGCACCAACCGGACCACCTGGTCATCGGCTGTCCGCCGGTCCTGGCCGAACGGACAGGCGACGTCCGCCGTACACCAGTCCAGGAAATCGTCCAGCGCGGTCTGCTCGCCCTGTGCGCCGGCCACCCCCTGCTCGGAGAGCGGCTCGGTCAGGGTGTCCACGCCGTCCAGGGCGAGCCGGCCGACCTTGTCCGGGAACTGCGCCGCGTACACCGCGCCGAGCCGCGTTCCATAGGAGAAGCCCAGGTAGTTGAGCTTCTTGTCACCGAGGGCCTGGCGGATGACGTCCAGGTCGCGGGAGGCGTTCACGGTGCCGATGTGCTGCAGCACCGGGCCGGAGTTCCGGGCGCAGTCGCCGGCGGCCTTGCGCAACTTGGTGAGCAGCGCCTGGGGATGGCCGAGGTCGGCATGGCCGTCCACCGCGTCCGAGGCCTCGCCGCTGCCCTCGCCGCAGCTGACCGGGGAGGACCGGCCGACGCCGCGCGGGTCGAAGCTGACCACGTCGTAACCGTTGGTCAGGTCCATGAACTCCTTGCTGTCCGAGGCGAGTTCGGAAATGCCGGCGCCGCCCGGGCCGCCGAAGTTCAGCAGCACCGAGCCCCGCGACGGCCCCGTCGCCCGATAGCGGGCCAGGGCCAGGTCGAGGGTGCCCGCGCGAGGCCGTGCGTAGTCGAGCGGGACGGTGACCTTCGCGCACTGCAGGTCCTTCGGCATGTCCGGGCCCTTGCAGGTCGTCCACGTCACCTTCTGCCGGTAGAACCGGGACAGGTCGGGCTGCGGCTGCGGTCGGTCGGTGCCCGCCCGGGGCAACCCGGCTCCGAGCAGAGCCAGGGCGAGTGCTCCGGCGCCCGCGCAGCGCCGCACGGCGGGCCGTCTGGACAGCTTGGCCAGCATCGATCGCCTCCCGGGACGCCTGTCGCGGACCGGGGGGACGGCGCCCTCGACCCACCATAAGCGGGCCCCGCGGGGCCCGCCTCCGGACGAGCGGAACGACAGCCGCTGCCGTACCCTTCGCGCCCTCCATGCCTGTTGGCGATCATTGAGCGGCTTTACATGCAGTTCGATAACAGTGTCGCTCGACGGGGTGAAAGACCGATAAGCCATAACTCGGATGGTTCGCCTGCGTTCTATGTGGTGCGGGTGAGTACCCGTGACGACGTCTGGAAGGCAGGGAACCTATGAGACGGGCTACCCGAAACGGTGTGATCGCCATTGCCGCCGCCTCCGGGGCGATGGCCCTGGCGCTGCCGGTGTCCGCCGCCTTCGCGGCCGACGGCGCGGGCGCCGACGGCTCCGCGGCCGGCTCACCCGGGCTGATCTCCGGCAACGGCATCCAGCTCCCGGTGCATGTGCCGGTGAACGTGTGCGGCAACACCGTGAACGTGGTGGGGCTGCTCAACCCGGCCGCCGGCAACGCCTGCGCGAACCGCGGTGCCGGCAAGGCCGGCTCGTCCGCCTCCGGCGGGGCGTCCGCCCATGGCGGCGCACAGGACTCGCCCGGCGTGGTGTCGGGCAACGACATCCAGCTCCCCGTCGACCTGCCGGTCAACCTCAGTGGCAACAGCGTCAACGTGATCGGGGTGGGCAACCCGGCCGAGGGCAACCACTCCGTCAACGGCGAGGCGCCCGCCACCCCCCGCCATCCGCGCAGCCCGAAGCCGCCGGCCCCCGCCAAGCACCGCCCCAGCCCACGGGCGAACCCCGTCACACAGGCGGCGGTGCTGGCCCACACCGGAATGGACGTGACGGCCCCCGCCGTCGCCGGCAGCGCCACGCTCCTCCTCGCGGGCACGGCCCTCTACCGCCGTTTCCGCCCCGGTCACCGCATCTGACCCGGCACCCCCGAAAAGGCCCCACCGGACGCCGGCCCGGTGGGGTACCGGGCGGCCACGGGCCGACGTCGCCCAGGGCGCGGTAAGTTGACCGGATGACGGGCGGCGTACACGAGCGATGGCGGGCACTGTCACGCCCGACTCGTTGGGTGCTCGTGGTGTATGTCGGCGGATTCCTGGAGGGAACCTGGTCCCACGTCCTCTACCTGGTGCGGGACGGCATCCACGCCTACTCCGGCTTCGGCCCGCTCCCGTTGCAGGTGTTCTTTCTCGCCCTGGTCGTCCTCGACCCCCTGGTCGTCGTCCTGACCCTGCGAGCGCGGCCCTCGGCCGTCTGGGCGGCGGGCGGCGTGATGACACCGGACGTCCTCGGCAACTGGTACGTCAACTGGTCCTGGGTGAAGGCGAACCCTGATCGACTGCTGCAGCCGGTGGGGCTGTTGCCCATCACCCTGTTCGGACTCTTCGTCGCGGCGACGGTGCTTCCCCTGGGGCGCGCAACGGCTGATCTCCCCGTGGCGCGGCCCCCGTTGATCCGGAAGGATGCGGCACGGCAGTCCGGTCCCGACGGAAATGGAGCGCACCGATGACCTCTGCGGCCCCCCACGACCTCGTCGTCACACAGGCCACCCTCGACGACTGGCCGGTGATCGCCGGATGGGCGGCGGCGGAGGGCTGGAACCCGGGGGTGTCCGACGGTCCCGCGTTCTTCGCGCAGGATCCCGACGGGTTCTTCCTCGGCCGGATCGACGGGGAGCCGGTCTCGGCCATCTCCGTCGTGAACTACGGCGCGGACTACGCCTTCCTGGGCTGCTATCTCGTCCGCCCCGACCTGCGCGGCCACGGCCACGGCCTCACCACCTGGAAGACCGCCCTCGCCCACGCCGGCAACCGCACCGTCGGCCTGGACGGCGTCGTCGCCCAGCAGGACAACTACCGCCAGTCCGGGTTCGAACTCGCCTACCGCACCATCCGGTTCGCCGGCACCGCCCCGCGGAGCGGGACGCCCGCGGGCGTCCGGCCGGCCGGCCCCGCCGACCTCGCCGCGATCACCGCCTACGACAGCGCCTGCACCCCGGCCGACCGCCCGCGCTTCCTCACCGAGTGGCTCACCGGCCCCGGTCACCGGGCCGTCGTCCGCCAGGACGGCGCCCGCATCACCGGCTACGGCGTGCTCCGTCCCGGCCGGGACACCCTGCGCATCGGCCCCCTCTTCGCGGACACCGCCGACGACGCCCGCGCCCTCTTCGCGGCCCTCACGGCCGACATCGCCGGACGCGAGGTCGCCATCGACGTACCCGAGCCGAACGCGGCCGGCGTCGCGCTCGCCGAACAGGCGGGACTCAAGGCCTCGTTCGAGACGGCCCGCATGTACACCGGGCCGGTCCGTGAGCACGCCCGGCACCGCGTGTTCGGCGTCACCACGCTCGAACTGGGCTGACGCTCAGGAGCGTTGACGCGGACGTGTGCGGCAGCGCACCTCGGGCGGCGGTACGGGCTCGGCCGGCGCGTCCGCCCGCGGGGCAACGGCGTGCCGCAGGCGCGGGAAGGCGTACCGCCGGGCCGCAGCGACCGTGGCCAGGGCCAGCACGGCCGGCGGCAGGGCGGTCCAGGGGAGGGCTCCGGGGCCCAGCGCGTCCAGCGCCACGCCGCCGGTGAGGGAACCGGCGGCGATGCCCGCGTTGTAGACCGTGGTCTGCAACGCCGTCGCCACGTCGGCCTCGGCCGGCCCCGAGGCGTCGACCAGCGCGGTCTGGATCAGCGTCGGCGCCCCGCCGAAGGCCACGCCCCACAGCGCCACCGCGCCGAGCAGCAGCGGGTGCGCCCGCGACCCCAGGCCCAGCACGATCAGGACCCCGGCGAACAGCGCGAGCGCACCGAGCAGCGTCGCGCGCAGGTGCCCGTCGATCAGGACCCCGGTGATCCAGATCCCGGCCACGGTGGCCGTCCCGAACACCGCGAGCAGCAGGCCCGTACGGCCGTAGCCGGCCTGCCGGGCGAACGGGGCGACGTAGGTGTACATCACCTGGTGCCCCAGCAGCAGGAACAGGGTCACCGACAGCACGGGGCGGATGCCGGGGCGCTGCGCGACCCGGATGAGCGGCACGCGCGCGTGCGTGGGTTCGCCGGGGAAGGCGGGCACCCGCAGCCGTGTCCAGCCTGCGATCAGGACGGCGAGCGCGGCCAGTGTCGCGAAGGCCGCCCGCCAGCCCACGGCACCGGCGAGGGCGGTACCGGCGGGCACTCCGAGGGACAGGGCCAGGGTGATGCCGGCGAGCACGATCGCGATGGCCCGCCCGCGCCGCTCGGCCGGTACCGTCCGGGCCGCGTAACCGGCCAGCATCGCCCACAGCGTGCCGCCGGTCGCGCCGGCCAGCAGCCGTGCCGCGAACGTGAGCGGATACGAGGACGACAGCGCCACCAGCGCGTTGCTGACGGCGAAGCCCAGCAGGGCGCCGCACAGCACCGGCCGCCGTGGCAGCCCGCGCAGGGCCGCGGTGACCGGGACCGCGGCCAGGAAGGAGGCGGCCGCGTAGGCGGTGACCAGGTAACCGATCCGGGACTCGGTCACCCCCAGCGGGGGCGCCATCGCGGGCAGCAGGCCGGCCGGCAGGAGTTCCGTGAGAACGGCGGTGAACGCGGCACAGGACAGGGCCAGCAGCCCCGACCACGGCAGCGGACCAGCTTTGACCCGGGAAGGCGTGGAGGACACGGTCATGCGACCATGGTCGGAGCCTGACATCAGTGTGAAGGTCAAGCGTGGACGGGGAGGCAGGCATGCGGATCGGTGAACTCTCCCACCGCACGGGCGTTCCCACCCGCCTGCTGCGCTACTACGAGGAACAGGATCTCCTCCACCCCGACCGCGCCGCCAACGGCTATCGCAGCTACCCGGAGTCCGCGGTCGCCGACATCCAGCAGATCCGCGGCCTGCTGGACTCCGGACTGACCACGGAGATGATCCGCGCCATCCTGCCGTTCCTCTCCGGCCCCGGCGAACTCCACCCGCCCGCCGAGTGCGTGACCTCCACGACGGCCGCCCTGCTCCAGGCACACATCGAGCGCATCCAGTCCCGCATCGACTGCCTGTCCCGCAACCGCGACCGGCTCAGCGCCTATCTGGCCGCCGTGCGGCCGGACCCGCGGTAATCGCGTTGCCCGGCCGGAGCATTCCTGCTGAGCTGGGCCCATGGATCACTCGGCGGTGCTCGCCCACTACGACCGTGACATGCGCGAGAACGCGACCCCGGACGGCCCCGCTGCCCGGATCGAACGGGCCGGCGGCGTGGTGCGTCAGGTCGCGGACGCGCACGGCTGGAACGGCGTGCTCTGGTCCGACCTGGACCGGGTGGGCGCGGACCGGGCGATCCAGGACCAGATCGCCCACTACACGAGCCTCGGCCGCGACTTCGAGTGGAAGCTCTACGGCCATGACCGGCCGGCGGACCTCGGCGACCGGCTCACCGCCGCCGGATTCCGTGCCGAGCCGGAGGAGACGCTGCTCGTCGGCGAGACCGAACGGTTCGCCGTGGACGCCGAACCGCCCGCGGGCGTCCGGCTCGTGCGGGCCACCGACCCGGCCGGCGTCGACCTCGTCGTGGACGTCCACGAGAAGGCCTTCGGGACCGACGGCACCCGGCTGCGGCACCGGCTGCTCGCCCGCCTGGCCGCCGACCCCGGCACGGTCGTCGCCGTGGTCGCCCTCGCCGGCGACGAACCCGTCAGCGCCGCCCGGATGGAGATGGTGCCCGGCACTTGGTTCGCCGGGCTGTGGGGCGGCGGCACCGTCGAGGCCTGGCGGGGCCGGGGCGTCTACCGCGCCCTGGTCGCCCACCGTGCCCGCGTGGCCGCCGCCCACGGCTACCGCTACCTCCAGGTCGACGCGTCAGCGATGAGCCGCCCGATCCTCGAACGCCTCGGCTTCCACGCCCTGAGCACCACGACCCCCTATCTGTACGGGGGTTGACCCCGGCGTCAGTGGCGCACCCGGGCCCGGTCCAGGGCCGCGATCCCCGCCGCGGCGAGGGCGATCTGGATGAACCACTCTATCCAGTCGGGCCCCTTGGTGTCCGCCACCCCGAAGCCGGCGGCGATCGCCGAGCCCAGCAGCGCGGCCACGATGCCGACGACGATGGTCCACAGGATGCCGATGTGCTGTCGTCCGGGGACGACCAGGCGCCCCAGGACGCCGATGACAAGGCCGATGACGATGGCGCTGATGATGCCCGAGATCTCCATGACCACCCCTTTTTGTGTTGCCTCCCGCTCATCGTCTGCCCGCTGTGAGCGGAGGCAGTCCGCTCGGCTCATTGCCGGGACTTTCTGTTCATCCGGCCTTCATGCCATGTACCTTTCAACCAATCGACGCGTGTAGAACCCTCAAGCGGGCTCTACGCGCGCAGACTTGGCGCCGCACCGCCTCTCCCCACCCCTCATGGAGGTTCGCCGGATGCTTGGATCCAGGAGATCCCGCCGCAGACTCACCACCGCCCTGGCCGGATTCGGGCTGCTGCTCGCCGGGGCCGCGGTCCAGGTCGGCAGCGGCACCGCCGCCCACGCGGCGACCACGCACCGCATCCTGTTCGACAACGCCCACGCCGAGACGGCCGGCAACGCCGACTGGATCATCTCCACCAGCCAGCCCGACCCGCTCGGCCAGGACTCCACCCCGTCGGCCGAGACGGACTGGACCGGCGCCCTGTCCTCCTGGGGCGTGGCGCTGCAGAAGACGGGCGACTACAGCCTGAAGACCCTGCCGTCCGGCTCCAGCCTCAGCTACGGCGGTTCGTCCTCGCTCGACCTGTCGAACTTCGACACGCTGGTCCTCCCGGAGCCCAACACGCTGTTCACCAGCGCCGAGAAGACGGCGATCATGAACTTCGTCAAGAACGGCGGCGGGCTGTTCATGATCTCCGACCACACCGGAGCCGACCGCAACAACGACGGCGAGGACGCGGTCGAGATCCTCAACGACCTGATGACGAACAACAGCGTCGACTCCACCGACCCGTTCGGCTTCTCGATCGACTCGCTGGACGTCAAGAGCGACTACCCGGCCGCGATCAGCGACAGCACCAACCCGGTCCTGCACGGCTCCTTCGGCACGGTCACCAAGAGCCTGATCGCCGACGGCACGACCGCCACCCTCAAGCCCGCCGACAACTCCTCCGTCAAGGGCCTGGTCTACCGCAGCGGCTACTCCGGCAACACCGGTGCCTTCTTCCTCACCAGTACGTTCGGCAGCGGCCGGGTCGCCTTCTGGGGCGACAGCTCCCCGATCGACGACGGCACCGGCCAGTCCGGCAACACCCTGTACGACGGCTGGAACGACTCCGGCGCCACCAACGCGGCCCTCGCCCTCAACACCACGGCCTGGCTGGCCGGTTCGGGCACCAGCAGCGGTGGCGGAGGCGGCGGCACCGGCGGCTGCACCGCCGCCCAGCTGCTGGCCAACCCCGGCTTCGAGTCCGGTGCCACCTCCTGGACCGCCTCCAGCGGTGTCATCAGCAACGACACGGGTGAGGCCGCCCGCACCGGCTCCTACAAGGCCTGGCTGGACGGCTACGGTTCCGCCCACACCGACACGCTCTCCCAGCCGGTGACCGTCCCCGCGGGCTGCACGACTGCCACGCTCTCCTTCTACCTGCACGTGGACACAGCGGAGACGAGCACCTCGACGGCCTACGACACCCTCAAGGCACAGGTGGTCAACAGCAGCGGCACGGTGCTGTCGACGCTCGCGACCTACTCGAACCTGAACGCGGCGAGCGGCTACACCCAGCGCAGCTTCAGCCTCGCGAGTTACGCGGGCCAGACGGTCACCGTCAAGTTCACCGGCACGGAGGGCTCCACCCTCCAGACGTCGTTCGTGATCGACGACACCGCGCTCAACGTCAGCTGAACCACGAGGGGGCGGGCCGTCCGGGCCCGCCCCCGCCCGGTCAGGCCGCCGGCACCGTGGTCTGCGGTACGTTCCAGCCGGAGACCCGCACAGCCGGCGCCGAGCCGTGCAGATCGGCCGTGCGGTAGGTGGCGGTCAGCGTCACCGACTCGCCCGGCCACAGGCTCACCTCGTTGTCCGACCAGCGCACCGGCAGCACCGGCTTCCCCTGCCCGTCCACGAGGTGGGCGTCCGTCAGCAGCGCCGGGGTCTTCCCGCTGCCCGCGTTCCGCAGCGTGACCGTCGTGGTCGAGGTCCCCTCCGACGACTCGGTGACCGCCGTCGCCGACACCGGCACCGGCGCCATCGAGGCGAGCCCCTGGAGGTCGGCGTAGCTCGTCGTGGGCGTGTAGTACCAGGTGGTACCACTCCAGTCGAGGGCGTCGGGCCGGGTGGAGAGCCAGTACACGTTCCGGCTCACCTCCTTGCCGTCCGCGCCCGTCAGGACCAGACGCAGCAGATACGCCGACGCCAGTCCGCTCACCGAGGACGGCAGGGTGAAGGCGGTGCCGTGCGCCCCGTCGCCGCTCACCGCCAGGCCCGTGGCGGTCTTGTCGTACCTCTGCGTGCCGTCGGGATCGAACAGCGTGGCGCGTGCGGTGAGGCCGCTCGCCGGGGCGTGCCCGTGGTTGACGACGACGACCGAGCGGTCGTCGTAGGAGTACTGGACGTGCACCGGCTCGTTCGCCTTCTTCGCGCCGAAGTAGGCCCCGCCCTGGTCCAGGTAGCGGTCCGTCAGCTGCCAGTGCAGCGAGGTCCAGCCGCTGTTGAACATCCAGTGGATGACGCCGGTCGAGGGCGCCGTGGAGTCCGTGGCGTTGCGGTCGTAGGCCTCGTACTGGGCGCGGACGTTCTCGTACTGGGCCAGCTGGGCCTTGCGCACATAGTCGGCGAGGCTCGTCGGGGCGCCGTAGCGGCCGGCGAGGGCGGCGTCGTAGATCTTGAGCGTGCCGAAGGTCGGGGACGGCGAGCGGTGGTACTGCTTGGCGTCCGGGTCCTTCCAGAGGGTGTCCAGTTCGGCGGGGGTCATCATGCGGCGGAGCGTGTCGAGGGTGGGGATGCCCGGGCCCGCGCTGGTCTCGGAGTTGAAGCCGGTGGCCCCGCCCTCGCGTTTGGCGTACCAGTACCCCGGCGGTACCCAGTCGTACGGCCCGGTCATCTTCATGCCCGAACCGCCGAGCTGCGGGGACGCCTTCCCGGAGGCGGCGGGGACCACCGGAGCGGTCCAGTCGGCGGCCTTCAGGGCGTCCAGGTAGGTCTTCTCGATCCTCGCGTCGGGGGCGAAGTCGCTGCCGATCAGGAAGGAGATCACGCTCGGGTGGTCGCGCAGCCGGGCGGCCTCGGCGGCCATGGACGCCTGCGCCACCGGATAGTCGGCCTCGGTCCACTTGTCGCCGGCCTCGCTGCCGTTGACCTGGCCCTCCCACTTGTCGCAGCACTCCCAGCCGGGCAGGGTGAGCACGCCGTAGCGGTCGGCCAGGTCGAAGAACTCGTCCGGCTCCAGGTGGCCTTCCAGGCGGATCGTGTTCAGACCCAGGTCGACGGCGTACTTCAGCCGGTCCTCGGCATACGTGCGGTCCCAGCGCAGGAACTCGTCCGGGGACCAGCCGCCCCCCTTGATCAGCAGCCTGCGGCCGTTGATCCGGTACTCGCGAGCGCCGTCGGCGTTCAGGGGCGCCTGGACGTCACGGATGCCGAAGGTCTCGTGCGCGGTGTCCGAAGCCGTACCGGCGACGGACGCCGTCAGGTCGAGGTCGTACAGCGGCTGACCACCCATCCCGGCCGGCCACCACACCTTGGGCGAGGTGAGACGCAGGCCAGGGGTGTCGGCGGGGGAGAAGGTGACGGTCCTCGTCTCGTGGGCGGCCAGCGGCACCTGCCGGGTGAACGTCGTCGCGCCGATGCGTCCGGTGACCTCGGCGGTGACCGCGGCGCCGGTGTCGTTGCGGGCCTGTGCCCGCACCGTGAGGTCGGCGGAGGCGAGCGACGGCATCGCGAGCCTGGTCACGACGTGCGCGTCACGCAGCGCCACCGGGCCGCTCCTGCGCACCACGACGTCCCGGACGATGCCCATGTTCCGGTCCGCGGGCGGCTGGAGCCAGTCCAGCCAGCCCATGGTGAGGTCCTTGCTCGGGTCGTTGGGCTGGATGCGGAAGGCGACCGTGTTGGTGCCGGACCTGACCAGCGCGGTGATGTCCAGTTCGTGGTGCGGGTAGACGCCGGTGACGTCGGCGGCCTTCGCCACCTGGTGGCCGTTGACATAGACGTCGGCCGCGGAGATCACCCCGCTGAAGTCGAGGAAGGTGCGCCGGGTGGTGTCGTCGACCGTGAAGTCGGAGCGGTACCACCAGGGGACCTGGAAGTCGGCCTTCGCGATCTTCTGCTGGTTGGTGGAGAAGAACGGATCGGCGTACACGCCGTCGGCGAGCAGTGCGGCCAGGACCGTCGAGCGGGGCCCCGCCGGAAACCAGCCCTTGGCCGGGTAGCCGGGGGAGGAGACGGCCGCCGGTGCGTCGCTCATCTTCGTCGAGGACTGGATGGTGTATCCGTTGAGCGGGGTGCCGGTGCCGGCCGCGGAGGGGACGCGGGTGGCCGGGACGGGCCCGTGCGGCGGTACCTGGTGTCCGGCGCCGGCCCAGGCGCCGCTGGTCAGGGAGCCGAGCAGGGCGAGGGCCAGCCCGGTGACGGCGTACCGGCGTGTGGCGGCGGGGCGAGGGAGCATGGCAGAAGCACCGGCCTCGTAAAGTTAGGAAACTTTACTAACCTGGCTCAAGCTAGGGGGCGGCGCAGGCCGTGTCAATGACCGTCGGCCCCGGCGGTGTTGAGCCGGTCAGCTTCCGGCCGCCCTGCGCTCGAACACCAGGTCCCGTGCCGTCTCCAGCGCCGTGGCCACCGCGCCGAGCAGGACCGCGTCCTCGCCGAGCCGGCTCGGCGCGATCCGCGGACGCAGCGGGGTGAGGGTGCGCACGTGCTCCTGGACCGGGCGCAGCAGCAGGTCGACGCTGTGCCCGACGCCGCCGCCGAGCACCACCAGGTCGGGGTCGAGCACGGCGGCGGCCGCCGCCACGGTGTGCGCGATCCGCTCGCTCTCCCGTTCCACCGCCCGCGCGGCGGCCGGATGGCCCTGCCGGGCCGCGTCGAAGACCGCCTTCGCGGTGAGCTGCCCGCGCATCCCGAACTCCCGGGCGGCCTCCACCACGGCCACCCCGGACACCGCGTCCTCCAGCCGCTCCGGCTTGTGCCGGCCCGGCCAGGGCAGGAAGCCGATCTCACCGGCCAGCCCGTGCGCCCCCGTGAACAGCCGCCCCTCGCTGACGACGCCCATGCCGAGTCCGGTGCCGATCAGGATGTACGCGAACAGCCTGCTGCCCGCCGCGACGCCGTACGTGTACTCGCCGAGCGCGGCCAGATTGGCGTCGTTGTGCACCTCCAGCGGCACCCCCAGCTCCTCGCGCATCCGGTCGACGAGCCCCGCCCGCCCCCAGCCCGGCAGGTGCATGGCGTACCGCACCCTGCGCTGCTTCGCGTCGTAGACGCCGGGCGTGCCGACCACGCCGTGCACCACCTCGGCCGGGTCCACCCCCGAGTTGGCGATCACCTGCTGGGCGGTGCCCACGACCAGGTCGGCAAGGGCGGCCGAGGCGCGGGCCCGGTTGCGCACGTCGGCCCTGGCGACGACCGTGCCGTCCAGGTCGACCACCGCCACCCGCAGCCAGCCCCGGCCGATGTCCACGCCGAGCGCGTACCCGGCGGCGGGGTCGGGGGCATAGAGCACGGCGGTGCGTCCGCGCTCCGGGGCGTGGGTGCCGACCTCGTGCACCAGGCCGGCCGTCTCCAAAGAGGCCAGCGCGCTGGAGACCGTCGGCTTCGACAGGCCGGTCTCCCGGGCCAGCTGGGCGCGCGACGCGGCGCCGAGGGCGCGCAGCCGGTCCAGCAGCAGCCGCTCGTTGGCGCTGCGCAGCCGCCGGCGGCTCCAGGGCTGTTCCTGCTGCTCTTCGACGTCACTGGCGGTCATCGGACCATTCTCAGGTATTCCCGGCGCATACTTGACGCCCCTAGTAAGGCTCCTTAACTTTATCGGCCAGTCAGCCCGCCGGGTGCCGCCGAGGCCGCCCGTGGCGTCAGGAGTCCCCATGTCCGGTAGTCCTCCACCCACGGGTGGTTTCGTTCGCCGTGTCGGCCTGTTCCAGGCCACGGCCATCAACATGAGCCAGATGTGCGGCATCGGCCCGTTCGTCACGATCCCGCTGATGGTCACCGCCTTCGGCGGCCCCCAGGCGGTCATCGGCTTCGTCGCGGGCGCCGTCCTCGCCCTGTGCGACGGCCTGGTCTGGGCCGAACTGGGCGCCTCCATGCCCGGCTCCGGCGGCAGTTACGTCTATCTGCGCCAGGCCTTCCAGTACCGCACGGGCCGGCTGATGCCGTTCCTGTTCGTGTGGACGGCGATGCTCTTCATCCCGCTGATCATGTCCACGGGCGTGGTGGGCTTCGTGCAGTACCTGGGGTACCTGGCCCCGGACCTCGGGCCGACGGCGGGCGACCTGACCGGCCTCGGCGTCATCGCCCTGGTCGTGCTCCTGCTCTGGCGCGGCATCGAGCACATCGCGCGCATCACCGCCGTGATGTGGACCGTGATGATCGCCTCGGTGGTGCTGGTCATCGGCGCCGCGGCCACCGACTTCAGTCCGCACCGGGCCTTCACCTACCCGTCGGGCGCCTTCGACCTGACGAGCAACCACTTCTGGCTGGGCTTCGCCGCGGGCCTGACCATCGGCATCTACGACTACCTCGGCTACAACACCACCGCCTACATGGGCGCCGAGATCAAGGACCCCGGCCGCGCGCTCCCGCGTTCGATCCTCTTCTCCATCCTCGGCATCATGGCGATCTACCTGCTGCTCCAGATCGGCACGCTCGGGGTGATCGACTGGCAGCGGATGTCCGACCCGCACGACATCGCCTCCACCTCGGTCGCCTCGGCGGTGCTGGAGAGGACCTGGGGCAAGGGTGCCGCCGACACGGTGACCGTGCTGATCCTGGTCACGGCGTTCGCCTCGGTCTTCACCGGCCTGCTCGGCGGCTCCCGGGTGCCGTACGACGCCGCCCGCGACCGCGTCTTCTTCAAGCCGTACGAGAAGCTGCACCCCGAGCACCGCTTCCCGACGCTGGGCCTCGCGACCATGGGCGTGATCACCGCGGTCGGCTTCCTGATCGGCCGCCACACCGACCTCGCCACCCTGATCCAGCTCCTGACCACGGTGATGGTGATCGTCCAGGCGCTCGCCCAGATCGTGGCCGTGACCGTGCTGCGCCGGCGCCGGCCGGACCTGCGCCGCCCCTACCGGATGTGGCTCTACCCCCTGCCGGGCGTCATCGCGTTCGTCGGCTGGTGCGTGATCTACGGCTATGCCGACAGGAACTCCCCGGGCCGCCACCCCATCGAGTGGTCCCTGGCCTGGCTCGCCCTCGGCTGCGTGGCCTTCGTCGTGTGGGCGCGGACCGAGAAGGTGTGGCCGTTCGGCGAGCGGGAGATCACCGAGGAGTACAAGGTCCTTGAGATGAGCTAGGGTTACGGCAGACTTCGCGAGCCTCCCCGGACCGGACACCATGTCCGCCGGGGAGGCTGCGTGTATGACCGAGACATTCCCGGCGGACGTGACCGTCCGCCCCGCCACCCATCAGGACCGGCCCACCGTCGCACGGCTGTGGCTGATGTTCCGACACGACCTCTCCGAGTTCGGGGGCGTCCTGCCCGCCCCCGACGGCGGCTTCCGCGACGAGTGGGTCGACTGCGCCTTCACCCGGGCGGACTGGGCGCCGTACCTGTTCCTCAGCGACGAGCGTCCCGTCGGCTTCGCGTTCGTGCGCGGGCTCGACGGCCCGGTGCGGGTGCTGAACAGCTTCTTCGTCGTGCGCGGCGCGCGGCGGCGCGGGCTCGGGACGCGCCTCGTGGAGGAGGTGCTGCGCCGGCACCCCGGGACGTGGGAGATCGCCTACCAGGACCACAACCCGGTCGCCGTACGGTTCTGGCCGTACGTCGCCCGGGTGCTGGCCGGGGACGCCTGGACGCGCGAGCTCCGGCCGGTGCCGGACCGGCCGGAGCTGCCTCCGGACGTGTGGATCTCCCTCGCCGTGACCGGCTGAGCGGGGCCGGTCCGCCAGGCGGACCGGCCTCACCTTCCTCGCGTCCTCGACTACGGCCTGGGGGTGCTCCTCGCCGCCGTACCGGCGCAGACGAGGCCGAGTACGAGCGCGAGTGCGCCGATGACGATGTTGTTGATGATCACGCCCGCGTCGGGGCCGCTGCCCACGATCCAGGGGGCGATGATCATCCAGATGCCCATGGCGCACATGGCCCAGCTGAGGCCGTACATCCGCTCGGGGGCCCGGGTGAATCCCAGTGCCAGCAGCCCTATCGCGACACCGATGATCAGGTTGTGCGTCATCAGGGCGGGCTGGCTCGCCGTGTAGTGCACTATCCACGGAGATGCCGCGCAGTAGAGCCCGAGCAGGAAGACCGGCCCGTCCACGAGCGCCACATCACGACCGCCGAGCATACGGGCGTAGCGGTCCCGCATTTCGGAGACATCGGGGTGGGTCGTCATATCACCCCTGTGCAGGTTGGCCATGACTCGTCTCCTTTGACTTCGCAGGCCAGACCGCGTCTGGTGCGGTGTGCGGATATCCCCGCATATTCCCAGTTTGCTCTTATTTATTCTTTATGTGTAGACCCGCGTCGGGTGACATGTCGGCGTCGACCCGGGGAAGCCGAGAAGTACAGGACGTACATTCCGTCCGGCTGCCGACCCTGGAGGTGACCGACCGTCATGGATGCGAAGGTGCTGGAGCGGTTCCCCGCGGGGGCCCCGCGCGGATCGTGGCCCGCCGAGGAGTACGCGGCCGCGCGCCGGGCCGCGGGTGAGCGGGTGACCGTGGTGATGGACCTGAAGTCCGACGCCTTCCTCGTCGTCGCCGAGGCGCCGGACGGCGACGGCCACCGCTGAGCGGGGACCCGCGGCCGGGACGCGGGGGCCCGGCGTGCCGGGCTCAGGCCGCCGTCAGTTCCCGTGCCCGGTGTACGAACGCCGCGTGCAGGTCCCGGGCCGCCTGCGGCACCGACTCCGCGCGTCGGCGCTGGAGCATCAGCAGCACCCGGGTGGTGTCGCCGGCGATCGGCCGGCAGGTGATCGTGCCGGACCGCTCCAGCGGGTCCCCGAGGACACTGAAGTCGGGCAGCACGGTCACCCCGAGCCCCTCGGCGACCAGCAGCTTGCCCATCTCCGCGCCGTCGGTGGAGCAGGAGAACGCCGGCGTACGGCCGGACAGCAGCCGGTGCACGTACCGGTGCATCACATAACCGGTGCGCATCGCGATCAACGGCACACCGAGCAGGTCCTCGGCACCGACCGCCGGCAGTGAGGCGAGCGGGCTGTCCGGGCGCAGGCACACCACCGGCCGGCCGCGCAGCAGCTGTGTGCACTCCATGCCCGCCGGCACGTCGTCGCCGTCCAGGTGGTTCACCAGCCCCAGGTCGAAGCCGCCCTCCACGAGACCGCGCTGGATCTCCGTCTGCTGCGCCCCGACCACCTCGACCTGGGTGACCGGATGCGCGGACCGGAACGCGCGCAGCACGGGAATCAGCAGCGGCACGGTCGCCGCGTTGACCGTCCCGACGCGCACCATCCGGCTGATGCGGTGCTGCTCGCCGGCCGCCGCCCGCAGCCGGTCCACCGCCTCCAGCACGCTCACGATGTGCGGCAGCAGCTCCCGGCCCGCCGCGCTCATCGTGGCGCCCGACCGCTTCCGCTCCAACAGATCCACCCCGAGTTCCCGCTCCAGGTTGCGCACGGTCTCGCTCAACGCGGGCTGGGACAGGCGCATTTCATCGGCCGCCCGGCGCAGTGAGCCGAGCCGGGTCACGGCCGCTATGTATTCCAGCTGTTCGGTCCGCACCGTCGCACAATGCCGGGCACCCACGGACCGGTTCAAGGGTTTTCCTGTCACACCTTCGTGAAATTCAGTGGTCCGCGATACGAGACCGGTCGGGTTCTCCTTGACGGCTTTGACCGGCGACTGCCACGATCGACGGCATGACGATGCGACTGGACCTCACGCGGCGACGCCATGTCGACCTCGCGCGCGTTTCCAGCGCCTCCTGTTGCGCCGCGGCCTGATCGCCCGAATCCTCCTCCGGTCCGCCGCCCCCGCTCTCCTCCGGCACCGCCTGAATTCTCCGCTCCCTGCCCGCACGGAATTCGGCCTGCCCGGAAAACGTCACCGAGCAATTCCGCACCAGGAGTTCCGCATGCCCGCAGCGCCCCTGAAATTCGCCTACTGGGTCCCCAACGTCAGTGGGGGACTCGTCACCAGCACGATCGAACAGCGCACCGACTGGGGATACGACTACAACCGCGAACTCGCCGTACTCGCCGAGAACAACGGGTTCGAGTACGCCCTCAGCCAGGTCCGCTACATGGCCAGTTACGGCGCCGAGTACCAGCACGAGTCCACCAGCTTCAGCCTCGCCCTGCTGCTGGCCACCGAGCGCCTGAAGGTCATCGCCGCCGTCCACCCGGGTCTGTGGCACCCCGGTGTCCTCGCGAAACTCGGCGCCACCGCCGACCACCTGTCGAACGGCCGCTTCGCCGTGAACGTCGTCTCCGGCTGGTTCAAGGGCGAGTTCACCGCGCTCGGTGAGCCCTGGCTGGAGCACGACGAGCGCTACCGCCGGTCCGAGGAGTTCATCACCGCCCTGCGCCGGATCTGGACCGAGGACCACGCCGAACTCGCCGGTGACTTCTACCGGTTGCGTGACTTCTCGCTCAAGCCCAAGCCGCTCAGCACACCCGAGCGGCCGCACCCGGAGATCTTCCAGGGCGGCAACTCCACCGCCGCCCGGCGCATGGCCGGCCGGGTCTCCGACTGGTACTTCTCCAACGGCAAGGACTTCGACGGCGTCGTCGAGCAGATCGAGGACGTCCGCGCCGCCGCCGCCCAAGCGGGCCGCACCGCACCGAAGTTCGGCCTCAACGGCTTCCTCATCGCCCGGGACACCGAGGCCGAGGCGCGCGAGACCCTGCGCGAGATCGTCGCCAGGGCCGACACCGAGGCGGTCGAGGGCTTCGGCGCGGCCGTGAAGCAGGCGGGCCAGTCCACGGCCGACAAGAAGGGCATGTGGCAGGACTCCGCCTTCGAGGACCTCGTGCAGTACAACGACGGCTTCCGTACCGGGCTCATCGGCACCCCGGAGCAGATCGCGCAGCGCATCGTCGCCTACAAGAAGCTCGGCGTCGACCTCTTCCTCCTCGGCTTCCTGCACTACCACGAGGAGGTCGAGTACTTCGGCAAGCGCGTGCTCCCGCTCGTGCGGGAGCTGGAGGCCCGGCTGCCGCAGCAGGAGCCGGAGGCCGTGCCGGCGCGTGCCTGACCGGCCGCCGACCTCCTGCACGGCACCGCACCGCACCGCGTCGCATCGCACCGCGAGATTCGATTCCCCTCCCGGGCGCCCGCCCCGTACGGGCGCCCGGCGCACCCCCAGAAAACGAGGCACCCCATGGCCACCGTCCTGTCCGTCTCCGGCAGCCCCTCCGCCTCCTCCCGCACGGGACGCCTGCTGCGCCACCTGGACCAGCGGCTGATCGCCCAGGGTCACCAGGTGGTTCCGCTGGACGTCCGTACCATCCCCGCCGAGGCCCTGCTCGGCGCGGACTTCCGGCACCCCGCCATCGCCGAGGCCACCGAGCTGTTCGCCCGTGCCGACGGCGTCCTGATCGGCACACCCATCTACAAGGCGTCGTACTCCGGTGTCCTGAAGGCACTCCTGGACCTGCTTCCGCAGTACGCGCTCACCGGCAAGACCGTGCTGCCCCTGGCCACCGGCGGCTCCGCCGCGCACGTCCTCGCCATCGACTACGCGCTGCGCCCGGTGCTGAACTCCATGGGGGCGGCCCACATCGTCCAGGGCTGGTTCACCCTCGACAAGGACATCACCGTCCGGGAGGACGGCTCGCTCACCGTCGCCCCGGCCACGGCCGAGGCGCTCGGCCACGTGGTGGACCAGTTCTCCGCGGTCCTCGACCGCACCCCGGCCCTGGCCGCGGCGAGCTGAGCCGCCCCATGACCGCACACGTCATCGCCGACGACGCCGAGGCGCTCGCCGTCGCCGAGGCCCTGGCCGTGGAGTTCCGCGCCGGGGCCGCCGAGCGGGACGCCGGGCGGCGGCTGCCACGGGCCGAGGTGGACCGCCTGTCCGCCTCCGGGCTGCTCGCCGTGACCGTGCCCGCCGACCACGGCGGCGCCGACGTACGCGCCGGGACCCTGGCGGAGATCTTCCGGCTGCTCGGCTCGGCCGACGGCAGCCTCGCCCAGATCCCGCAGAGCCACTTCGCCTACGTCAACGTGATTCACCGTCAGGGGACCGATGAGCAGCGGAAGTTCTTCTTCGCGGAACTGCTCGCCGGCCGCCGGTTCGGCAACGCGCAGTCCGAGGCCGGCACCCGGCACGTCCAGGACATCCGCACCCGCCTGAGCCCGCGGCCCGACGGGTCGTACCTGCTGACCGGTGTCAAGCACTACTGCACCGGTGCGCTCTTCGCCGACTGGATCCCGGTGCTGGCCCGCGCCGAGGACGACAACCTGCACGTCGCGTACGTCCCCCGGGACGCCCCCGGCGTGACCGTGGTCGACGACTGGGACGGCATGGGACAGCGGACGACCGCGAGCGGCACCGTCCGGCTGGACGCCGTCCCCGTGCCCGCCGACCGCGTCCTGCCGCACCACCTCACCTTCCGCGGCCCGCAACTCCACGGAGCCGTCGCCCAGTTGCTGCACGCGGCCATCGACACCGGCATCGCGCAGGGAGCGCTCACGGAGGCGGCCGAGTTCGTCCGCACCAGGAGCCGCCCCTGGTTCGAGAGCGGAGCCGAGAGGGCCACCGAGGACCCCCTGCTCGTCCAGCGCTTCGGTGAACTCGCCCTCCAGGTACGCACGGCCGAGGCACTGCTGAAGGAGGGTGCCCGCGCGGTCGACGCGGCCCGGGCCCGGCTCACCGACGACTCGGCGGCCGAAGCCTCCGTCGCGGTGGCCGCCGCCAAGGTGCGCTCGGCCGAGGCCGCGGTGGAGGTGGCGAGCGCGCTGTTCGAGGTGGCCGGCACCCGCTCCGCGCTCGACTCCCTGAACCTGCACCGCCATTGGCGCGACGCCCGCACCCACACCCTGCACGACCCGGCCCGCTGGAAGGTCCAGCACATCGGCCGGTACGTGCTGAACGGAACCCGGCCGCCCCGGCACGGCCTGCTCTAACGGACACTCGCGATCGGAGACCCCCGTGTCCCTCACCTTCCACTGGTTCCTGCCCACCAACGGCGACAGCCGCCATGTCGTGGGCGGCGGCCACGGCACCCCGGCCACCGTCTTTGGCCGGGACCGGCCCCCGACGGTCGCCTACCTGAGCCAGATCGCCCGGGCCGCCGAGGACCTCGGCTTCGTGGGTGCGCTCACCCCGACCGGTGCCTGGTGCGAGGACGCATGGCTGACCACCGCGATGGTCAGCCAGAACTCCGAGCGGCTGAAGTTCCTCGTCGCCTTCCGGCCCGGTTCCGTCTCGCCCACGCTCGCCGCGCAGATGGCGTCCACCTTCCAGCGGCAGACCGGCGGACGGCTGCTGCTCAACGTCGTCACCGGCGGCGAGAGCCACGAACAGCGGGCCTACGGCGACTTCCTCGACAAGGACGCCCGCTACCGCCGTACCGGCGAGTTCCTGCACATCGTGCGGGACCTGTGGGACGGCAAGAGCGTCGACCTGCACGGCGAACACCTGCGGGTCGAGCAGGCGCAGCTCAGCCGGGTGCCCGACCCGGTGCCCGAGGTGTACTTCGGCGGCTCCTCGCCCGCCGCGGGTGAGGTCGCGGCCCGCTCCGCGGACGTGTACCTGACCTGGGGCGAGCCTCCGGCCCAGGTCGCCGGGAAGATCGCCTGGATCCGGAAGCTCGCCGCCGGACACGGCCGCAGCCTCCGCTTCGGCATCCGGCTGCACGTCATCACCCGCGACACCGCCGAGCAGGCCTGGGCGGAGGCGGACCGGCTGCTCGAGGGATTCGACCCGGAGACCGTACGGGCCGTCCAGGCGGGCCTCGCCCGCAGCGAGTCGGAGGGCCAGCAGCGCATGCTCGCCCTGCACGGCGGCAGCCGTGAGAGCCTGGAGATCCACCCCAACCTGTGGGCCGGTATCGGCCTGGTGCGCGGTGGTGCGGGTACCGCTCTGGTCGGCAGCCACGACGAGGTCGCCGAGCGGATCAAGGAGTACCACGCCCTCGGCATCGACGAGTTCGTGCTCTCCGGCTACCCGCACCTGGAGGAGGCGTACTGGTTCGGCGAGGGCGTGCTGCCCCGGCTCGCCGCGCAGGGACTGTGGGCGCATCCCGGTGGCACGGCGTCCGTGGCCTCGGCCCAGGTGCCGTTCGCGAGCTGACCAACCGGCCCTGGCAGACTGGGCGTTCATGACACGGGAACCGAAGGACATCACGGGGGCGGTCACCTGGGGCCTGCTGGCCGCGTGGGCCGTGCACGACACCGAGGAAGTGGTCATGGTGCCGCGCTGGGTGCGCACCCATGTGCCGGAGTTGCGCAAGAGGTTCCCCCGGGTGCCGGAGACGGTGTGGCGGCGGCTGGAGGCCGTGGACGCGAGGGAGTTCAGCACCGCCGTCGCCGCGATGGCGGTGGTGCTGGCCGCCGCGGCCGCCGACGGTCACCGGACCGGGGGCCGCTCGGCCGTGTACCAGACGGCGCTCAACGCCTTCGGTCTGCACGGCCTGGTCCATCTGGCCCAAGCGGCCGCGATGCGCGGCTGCACACCGGGCTGCGCGACCACGCCCCTGGTGGTCCTCCCCTTCACCGTGTGGGCGCGCGGCCGGCTCCGCCGGGCCGGCGTCCTGCGCCCCACCCGGCCACGTCATCTGGCCGAGGGCCTCGCCTTCGCCGCAACGGCCGCGGTCGGCACCCACGCCCTGGCCCAGGCGGCCCTGCGCCGACGGTGACGACGAGCACCCCGGCTCAGCCGAGCCGGTGCGGCGGCGCTGACTCACGCACCGGTATCCGCGGGCGTTCCTGGCTCAGGGGCCTGCCAGGGTCCGCAGATGCGCTGCCCGGGTCTCGGGCGTCTGGCCCTGTACCAGCAGGAACAGCGCCTCCCGGGCCAGACGCTGGGCGCGGCTGGTGAGGGCCATCGAGCGGCCGCCCCCGGCCACGACCGCCGCGGTGGTGGCCGTACGCAGCACCTCGTACGCCTGCGCCCGCACCGCCAGCCGCTCCTCGACCCGCTCCAGTGGTGCCGGATGGCCGGCCAGGGCGTAGGCGCGGCGGCGGACGTCGGCGAGCCGGGCCGTGAGCGGGGCGGACGTCTCCGGGTCCAGCAGGGACAGCGCGGCCTCCGCCACACCGAAGACCGCCGGACTGGCGTTCAGCGTCCTGGCCCGGTCCCCGGGCGCCCAGCGTTCGTACGGCGTGCGCAGGGCCACCGCGTCCTCCGGCAGCCACAGCCCGGCCAGCTCCAGCGACACCGTGCGCGCGGCGGTCAGCGCCGCGAGACGCATCGGCTCGGATGCCCGCAGCCCCGGCTGCTCGCGGGCCTCGGCGAAGGCGAACAGCACTTCACCCGTGTCGGTCGCCCCGGCGAGCAGCAGCACGTCGTTCAGGCCCCACCCGGTGTACCAGGGCACGGTCCCGTCGAACCGCCAGCCGCCGCCCTCCCGGCGCACGCGCACGGGGACGCGACGTGGATACGACCGCAGATGCGCGTACGCCACCCCGGACAGCAGTTCCCCTCGTACCAGCGGGCCCAGCAGCCGGTCCCGTACCGGGAGCTCGCTCTGGAGCAGGGTCTGCACCGGTGTGTGGTGCTGGGTCTGCACGAACCACGTCGAACAGCACGCCCCGGACAGGAGTTCCGCGATCCGGCGGACCGCGTCCGGTGGCGCGCCCGAGCCGCCGTACGCGGCCGGAGCACCCGCCCCGAGCAGCCCCGACCGTTTCACCGCCTCGACATGGCTCTCCGGCACGCCCTCCCGGTCGACCCGCTCGGCCTCGGGGATCAGCAGGTCCGCGGCGAGCCGGCGGGCGCGGTCGACGAGCGGATGTGCGGTGCCGGCTGTCATACGGGAGATTCTGTCGAAGATTCCGCCGGGTGCCGTGTCGATCCGGGGGCCCGCCGTTCGTGCAGGAGGTGACAGGCGTCGGAGAGACCCTGAAGTCAGAGGAGAACATCATGAAGCACTACCTGCTCAGCGTGGTCCAGCCGGCCGACGGCACCCCTCCCGCTCCCGAAGCGCTCGCCGCGATCATGCGCGACGTCGAGGCCTTCAACGACGAGCTGCGCGCCGCCGGAGCGTGGGTGTTCGCCGGCGGCCTGCACGGGCCGGAGACCGCCACCGTGCTCCGCCCCAAGGACGGCGACGTCCTCGTCACCGACGGTCCCTACGCCGAGGGCAAGGAGTACCTGGGCGGACTGTGCCTGATCAGGGCCGCCGACCTGGACGAGGCGCTGGCGTGGGGCCGTAGGGCAGCCCTCGCCACCACCCTGCCCATCGAGGTGCGGCCCTTCGTGGACCAGCACTAGGGCCGCGTACCGCGCCCCTTCCCGGAACGCGAGTGGGCCCCGATCGTGATCAGGGCCCACCGTGGTCTCCGCCTCTGCCGGCTGTTCAGGCCCGGCGCAGTGCGGAGCGGCCCGCGAAGCGCGCCGAGGCGCCCAACTCCTCTTCGATCCGGATCAGTTGGTTGTACTTCGCCGTGCGGTCGGAGCGGGAGAGCGAGCCGGTCTTGATCTGACCGCAGCCGGTCGCCACCGCCAGATCCGCGATGGTGGTGTCCTCCGTCTCGCCCGAGCGGTGCGACATGACAGCCGTCCAGCCCGCCTCGTGGGCCGTGGCCACCGCGGCCAGCGCCTCGGTGAGGGTCCCGATCTGATTGACCTTGACCAGGACCGAGTTGCCGACGCCGGTGCGGATGCCCTCGCGCAGCAGCGTTTCGTTGGTGCAGAACACGTCGTCGCCGGTGAGCTGACAGCGGTTGCCGACGCGGGCGGTCAGCTCACGCCAGCCGTCCAGGTCGTTCTCCGCCATCGGGTCCTCGATGGAGACGACCGGGTAGGCGTCGATGAGCTTGGCCAGGTAGTCGGCGTGCTGGGAGGGGGTGCGACGCACCCCCTCGCCCGCGTAGTCGTACACCCCGCCGCGGAAGAACTCCGACGACGCCGGGTCCATGACGAGGCCGATGTCCGTGCCGGGGCGGTAGCCGGTGCGCTCGATGGCGGTCAGCACGAAGTCGAGCGCCTCCTCGGCGGTGCGCAGTGCCGGCGCGAAGCCACCCTCGTCGCCGACGCCCGTGGAGTGCCCGGCGGCCAGCAGGTCGCGGCGCAGGGTGTGGAAGACCTCGCTGCCCATGCGGACGGCCTCGGCGAAGGTGTCCGCACCCACGGGCGCGATCATGAACTCCTGGAAGTCCAGCGGATTGTCGGCGTGGGCGCCGCCGTTGACGATGTTCATCATCGGCAGCGGCAGGAGGCGGGCGTCAGGGCCGCCGAGGTAGCGGTAGAGGGGCTGGCGGTGGGCGGCAGCGGCGGCCTTGGCGGCGGCGAGGGAGACGCCGAGGACCGCGTTGGCACCGAGCCGGGACTTCGTGGCGGTGCCGTCGAGGTCCACCAGCGCGGCGTCGAGACCCGCCTGATCCGCCGCGTCCCGGCCGCGCACGGCCGCCGCGATCTCCCCGTTGACGTGGGCCACCGCGCGGTCGACGCCCTTGCCGTGCCAGCGCGTGGAGTCTCCGTCGCGCAGTTCCACGGCCTCCCTGGCACCCGTGGAGGCGCCGGAGGGGACAGCCGCACGCCCCAAGGACCCGTCCGCCAGGACGACGTCGACCTCGACCGTGGGGTTGCCCCGGCTGTCGATGATCCGGCGGGCGGTGACGGTCTCGATGACGGCGTTGACGGTTTCGGCCGCCGTTGCGGACATGGGAGTTCCTTCCCGTTGTCGTGTGCCGTGGCCCCGGCTGCGACAACGCTGGCGCTGAGCCCGACAAGCCCAAACCCTACAGCAATGCTGCTCAGTTTTGCTGTACAGCATTGCTGTGCAGGTCGGGTGCACAGCTTTGCTGGCCAACGGGGTAAAGTGCCTTATGCCCACCTCGGAAGCCGCCGCCATCGCCGCTGAACTGCGCACCGCGATGGGCAGGCTCACCCGGCGCGTCAAACACGAGGACCGCATCCCGCTGGGCCAGGCCGCCGTGCTCGGTGCACTCGACCGCAACGGCGCCATGACCACCAGCGACCTCGCCGCCGATCAACGCGTACGCCCCCAGTCGATGGCCCGGGCGGTGGGACTGCTCATGGAACAGAACCTGGTCACGCGCCGGGCGCACCCCACGGACGGCCGCAAGTCGCTGGTCGAGCTGTCGGACGCGGGCCGGGCCGCGCTCGAAGCGGAGCGCGGCCGCAGGGCCGGTTGGCTCGCGCAGGCCATCGAGGCCGAACTCACCGATGAGGAGCAGGCGTTGCTGGCACGGAGCGCCGCCCTGCTGGAGCGGCTCGCCGCGCGTTAGGGCCGGGCATGTCGCCTTCTTCCGGCGTCAGCGGTCAGCGGGTGAAGGCGTCGCGGTTCGCGTCGGCGAGGTGGGCGGCAGGGGCCACGGCCGGACGAGCTCGAAGAGTGAGGGCCTTCCGGCCTGGTGTGGATCGCGACATCGGCACCAGCGGCCGGAAGGCCCTCGGGCCGGGTCAGCCGGTGGGGCGCTGGCCCGACGGCGGCTGGATCACGGCTGGGTTCCATTCGGGTACGGGGCGTACGGGTCGTTGCAGCCGCCGCGGTCGCCATCCCAGTCCTGGCCGCCGTACCAGTGGAGCGTGGCCCACTCGGTGCAGCCGCTGCCGTTGACCTCCGCACCTGCCCGCCAGGCGTCGGGGTTCGGCGTGCCGTGCGTCCACTGCGTCGCCTCGAAGTACCACTGGGTGTTGCTGGTGTTGACGACGCCGGATGCCAGGAGCGGCCCGTAGGGGGAGCTGACCTTGATGGTCGCCGTTCCGCCGACCCGGTTGATGAAGTCCTGGTTCCACCACCAGTAGACGCCCACGTGATCGTTGCACTGGTTCCAGTACTGCTGGACCCATCCGGCGGTGATCCACCCCTGCCAGCCGTACGGTGCCTTGTCCCCGATCCAGACCCGCGGGTTGCACGCGGTGGTCACGCTCGGGGTCGCCGTGCTCGTGCGCGGAATGTGGTGCTGCGCGGGGTGAGCCGCGCCGCCGGTGGCACTGATGGCTGCGGGCGCGGAGTCAGCGGCGGTCGCCGTGGTGGCGGCGCCGAACGCGGTTCCGCCGGCGAGAGCGAGCGCGGCGGTGGTCAGGGCGATGGTGCGGCGGAACTTGCGTGCTCTGGGCAGTGCAGACACGTTTTCCCCTCGTTTCGTGTTGCCGGTGCGTGCGCAACGGCATTGACGGCGCGGTGCCTCTGGGGCGCCGGCAGACGTGGCCGGTAGCCCAGCGGTGCCGATGGCGCCGGCCTCGTCGCGTGGGTAGGCCCTGCGTGGAGCGGCAGGTCCAGGAAGCACCGGCTGGTCCGGTGGCCGACGCTCGGAGGCTACGAAAACGTGCCCGTGGGTCGTCCTAGATTCGTCCTAGCCTCGACCTGGCGTCACGGTCTGCCGGCGGAGGTCGATGGTCCGGGCACGGGGTGGCCGCCGTGAGCAGGAGGGCCGGGCGATCGCACGAGGAAACCGCCTCAGTTCATGCCAGCTTCTCGTCCTTGATCGCCAGCTGCTGGTCTCCCCGCCGGTAGCCGACGGTGCGGATGCCGAGAGCGTCCTTCAGCTGCCGGGCGGGCACGACCTGGGGCGTGGGAGCGGGGGCCCGCCCCGGCTTGGGCAGCGGGTAGGCGGTGGTGGTGGCGGAGTGGAAGGTGATGTTGCCCTCCGTCTTGGTGAACAGCTGGTGGACGTGTCCGTTGAGGCAGGTGACCGAGGAGAAGCGGCGCAGGAGCGCGATCACCTTCAACGCGTCGTCCGTGCTCCAGCCCCACTGTGGGTACATGGCGAACAGCGGGATGTGGCTGAAGACCACGACGGGGGTGTCGGACGGCAGACCCGCGAGGTCCTTGCGGACGAAGTCGATCTGCTCGGTGCCGAGGTGGCCGAGCTTCTCCAGGCTCAGGGTGTTGACCAGGGCGACGAAGTGCACCCCGTGGGTGTCGAAGCTGTACCAGCCGTCGCCGAGCGTGCCCGTGCCGAAGGTCTGCCGGTAGGCGCGGCCCGCGTCGCCGATGGAGTCGTGCTCGCCCGGCACGGTGAACACGCGATCCGTCCGCAGTCCCGTCATCATCTGCCTGACCTGGTCGAACTGTCCCGCCGTCGACAGGTGGGTCAGGTCGCCGCTGTGCATGACGAAGTCGGGCCTGAACCCGAGCCCGTTCACCTGGTCGATCGCTTCGGTGAACGAGCCGACCACGTCCGTGTTGGCCGGGCCCTGGAAGCCGATGTGGCTGTCGGAGACCTGCACGAACCGCAGGGCACCGCTCGGTGCCGCAGCGGCCCCGACGGCGCCGGCGGTGGCGTTCCGGGAGCCGGCGACATGGCTGACCACCTCTCCGCCGGCCACGGTGAGTGCGACCGCCCCGCCGAACCATCCCGCGTGCCGCAGGAGCTGACGCCGGGACATGCCGTGTTCGGAGGGGAGTTCCTCGGCGTCACCGACCGGTGCCGGGCCCTGCTGGTCGTCGTATGCGGTCATGAGGTCACCTCCACGGTGGCGGTCATGAACGGATGGATGGTGCAGAGGTAGGCGTAGCTGCCGGGCTTGGTGAACGTGTAGGTGTAGGTGCCGTGTGTGGCGAGGGCGGGCGAGTGCAGCGGGCCGCCCGAGCCGGCACTGGTGACGGTGTGGGCGTCGGTGTCCTGATTGGTCCAGGTCACCGTGGTGCCCGCCTTGACCTTCAGCGTGGCCGGAGAGAAAGCGAAGTTCTTGATCGCCACAGCGTCTTTGGACACCGGTGTGCCGGCCGCACTCCCGCTCGGGGAGGTCATGGGCATGGTCATGCTGGGCATCGCCGAGGCGCCGCGCATCCCGGCCAGCTGATGCTGGGCCGGTCCGGGCGTGAGGGAGCCGGTGTCCGAGGGACGGGCCGTATGGCCGCACGCGCTCAGGAGCCCCAGGACACCCGCGGTGGCGACGGCCAGCCCGGTCGCACAGCGCGATCGGCGGCCCACGGGTCGGAAGTTGACGTACATGATGTTCAATCCCCACTGATCAGGTGATGCCGCGCACGACGGCTCATGCCTGGTTCCACGGGCGGCGGCGCCGCATGGTTCGGCCGATGTGCAGCTTTTCCTGGACTCAGCGGTAATCACTGGACATAGCACGACAAACGCGCTGATATGCGTGATGATCGCCTTATGCCATGGAGTGCTCGAAAACGTGGCGAAGCGGCTGATCCGAATCGCTCCGGGCGCCGTGTCTCGGGTAACGGGACCGTTTCGACCGCGGACGAGGAACTGCTCCGGGCGCTGTATGCCGAGCACGCAGGCCCTCTCTTCCACTACGTACTGCGACTGACGTCAGGAGACCGGCAGTGGGCCGAGGATGTCGTGCAGGAGACGTTGCTGCGGGCGTGGCAGCACCCCGAGGCGTTCACACCCGAACGCGGTCCGGCGCGCGCCTGGCTGTGCACGGTCGCCCGGCGCCTGGTCATCGACATGCACCGGGCCCGGCAGGCGAGGCCGGCGGAGGTCGGCGGCGAGGCCCTGGAGCGGGCCGCGGAGCAGACGCCGGGCGAGGACCGGATCGAGCAGGCGCTGCAGAGCTGGGCCGTGGCCGACGCCATCCGGACGCTGTCCCCGGACCACCGCGCCGTACTGCTGGAGACGTACTACCGGGGCCGGAGCGTGGCAGAGGCCGCGCAGGTGCTGGGCATCCCGCAGGGCACCGTCAAATCGCGGACGTACTACGCCCTGCACGCTCTCCGGCTGGCACTGCAGGAGCGGGGCATCGAGCCATGACCACGGCATGGAGGAGGTGCCGGCCATGAACGCGGACCACGAGGCCCTCCGGCTGGCGCTGGGCGGATATGTCCTCGGCGCACTGTCCCCGGCGGAGACGGAACAGGTGCGTGCGCATCTCACGGAGTGCGACGAGTGCAGCGCGGAACACGCCGAGCTGGCCGGACTGCCGGCGCTGCTCGCGACGGTCACCGCGGCAGAGGCCGAGGGCCGGCCCCTGGCCGTCGGCGGCGAGGATCCGGCCGATCGTCTGGTGCGGCGGGCGGCGGAGAACGCCGGGGGCTCACCCGGGGCTCCGCCCGGCACGTCCAGGGCGCCCCGGGCCCCCGAGGCGGGCCTGCTCGACCGGATGCTCCAGCAGGCCACTGCCCGGCGCCGCAGGACATGGCGTCGGCAACTGGCCGGCGCGGCCGCCTCGTTGACGCTGGTCGCCGGTGCGGCGGCCGGCGGCACGTGGCTGGCGATCGGCGGATCCGTGGCCGGTCAGGCGGCACGGCCCCCAGCGGTCTCGCCGGCTCCGTCGCGCACGTTCTCCGGAAGCGATCCCACCACCGGCGTCACCGCTTCGGTGCGGGTCTCACCCTCGGCCTGGGGCAGTGTGCTGGAGGTGTCCGCCCGAGGGGCGCCGCCGGGCATGACCTGCCGTCTGCAGGCGGTCGGGCCCGGTGGGACCAGGGCGGACGCCGCCACCTGGCGGGCGGGCGAGTATCCCGCCGGCACCACGGTCCCCGGGGCGGTCCCGATGTCCCCGGCGGCCATCCAGCACTTCGAGATCGTCGCGGACAACGGCCAGAAGCTGGTCACCATCCGGGCGTGAACCAAGTGGGTGCGCAAAAGAGGCATATCGGTTGAACCATATGGGCTCGGCATTCGTACCACTAGATGAGTGCTCACATACGGGTTCCTACGCAGAAGAGCCAGAAGACCATGTTTGTGACCGATTCTTCCCTCCGTGCCGGCTCGCTCCCCGCACCCTCCTGCCACCACCAGGCGATGCTCACCCTGCCCGCGCAGGAGGCGCACGTCCCCGCCGCTCGTCATCTCGCGGCGGAACTGCTGGAGTGCTGGCATGTGCCCGAGAGTGAGCGGGACTCCGCCGTCCTCATCGTCGACGAACTCGCCGCCAACGCCGCCCAGTACGGCCACGAGCGCATGACGCTGCTGCTCGTCCTCGACGGTGGCACCCTGCACATCGTGGTCAGCGACTCCGGAACGGCGGTCGAGCGCGTCCGCCACGAGGTGGCCCCGGACGAGCACGGCCGTGGCACCGGCATCGTCGACTCCCTCGCCCAGTCGACCGAGGTCCACCAGACGCTCGGCGGCCGGGAAGTCCGCGCCTGTCTGCGGTGCTCGGCGTGATCGAGCCCGTACGCTTCCGAGAGCCGGCCACGGCAGCGCCGCCGCCGTCCACGGGGCCGCACCGCGCCCACGGCCGGCGGCGCCCGGGTCGCGGCGTGATCGGACAGAAGGGTGCGGGTGCCCATGCCGGACACCGTCGATGCCGAGACCGTCTTCCGCGCCGAGTACGGGCGTGCGGTCTCCGTCCTCGTCCGCTTCCTCGGCGACATCGACCTCGCCGAGGAAGCGGTGCAGGACGCCTTCACCATCGCCGTGCGCACCTGGCCCGGGACCGGCGTGCCGCCGAGCCCGGCCGGCTGGATCATCACCACTGCCCGCAACAGGGCCATCGACCGGCTGCGCCGCGAATCCTCCCGGGACGCCCGGCACGCCGAGGCCGCCCGGCTGTACGCGCCCGACGCGCCGCCCGAGGAAGGCCCCGTGCGGGACGACCGGCTCCGCCTGATCTTCACCTGCTGCCACCCCGCGCTCGCCCTCCAGGCCCGGGTCGCCCTCACCCTGCGCCTGCTCGGCGGCCTGAGCACCGCCCAGATCGCCCGCGCCTTCCTGGTGCCGGAGCCGACGCTCGCCCAGCGCCTCGTCCGGGCCAAGGCCAAGATCCGCGACGCGGGCATCCCGTACCGCGTGCCCCGCGCCGCCGACCTGCCCGAGCGGCTCGGCGGGGTCCTCGCCGTCGTCTACCTGATCTTCAACGAGGGCTACACCGGCGACCCCGCCCTGTGTGCGGAGGCGATCCGCCTCGGCCGGCTGCTCGCCGGTCTGATGCCGGGCGAACCCGAGGTCACCGGCCTGCTCGCGCTCATGCTGCTGACCGAGGCCCGGCGGCCGGCCCGGCAGGGCGCGGACGGCGTCCTCGTCCCGCTGCCCGAGCAGGACCGCTCGCAGTGGGACCGGACACTGATCACCGAGGGCCAGGACCTGGTCCGCGAGTGTCTGCGCCGCGGCCGGCCGGGCCCGTACCAGATCCAGGCGGCCATCAACGCCGTGCACAGCGACGCGCCCACCGCCGCCGCCACCGACTGGCGCCAGATCCTGCAGCTGTACGACCAGCTCATGGCCGTGGCGCCGACCCCGGTCGCCGCCCTGAACCGCGCGGTCGCCGTGGCCGAGACCGAGGGCCCGGCCAGGGCGCTCGACCTGGTCGCCACCCTGGACCTCGGCCGCTATCACGTGCTGCACGCCGTCCGCGCGGACCTGCTGCGCCGCCTGGGCCGCACCGCCGAGGCGGCGGCCGCGTACGGCCTGGCCGCCGAGCTGGCCGGGAGCGAGGCCGAGCGGGCCTACCTGGAGCGCCGCCGACGGGAGACCGGCCCCACGACGGCGTGGCCCACGTCACCGGTGGCGCCGGAATCAACTTGAGGACCTGAAAGGTTGGCAAATACATCCATGAGACCTAGGCTCGGGCCGAACCAGCCCGTGCACCCCCAGCGAGGCATCCGTGAACCACCCCGTCATCGAGCAGCCCGCCGACATCGTGGCCCGGCTGCGCGCCACCTTCGCCACCGGCCGCACCAAGCCCGTCGAGTGGCGCACCGGCCAGCTGCGCCGCCTGCGCGCGATGCTCACCGAGCGCGGGGCCGACCTCGCCGCGGCCCTCCACGCCGACCTCGGCAAGAGCAGCACCGAGGCCCAGCGCACCGAGATCGACTTCACCGTCCGCGAGATCGACCACACCCTCGACCACCTCGCACAGTGGCTGCGCCCCGAGCCCGCGCCGGTCCCGGCCCACCTCGGGGCCGACGCGAGGGCCTGGACGCAGTACGACCCCCTCGGCGTCGTCCTCGTCATAGCGCCGTGGAACTACCCGGCGCAGCTGCTGCTCGCGCCGATGGTCGGCGCCCTGGCCTCCGGCAACGCGGTCGTCGCCAAGCCGAGCGAGCTGGCCCCGGCCACCTCGGCCGCCCTGGCCGAGCTGATCCCCGCCTACCTCGACACCGACGCGGTCGCCGTCGTCGAGGGCGGCATCCCGGAGACCACGGCCCTGCTGGCCGAGCGCTTCGACCACATCTTCTACACCGGCAACGGCACCGTCGGCCGGATCGTGATGCGCGCCGCCGCCGAGCACCTCACCCCGGTCACCCTCGAACTGGGCGGCAAGTCCCCGGTGTTCGTGGACCGCGGCGCCGACCTCGACGTGGTCGCGGACCGGCTGGCCCGCGGCAAGTTCCTCAACGCCGGCCAGACCTGCGTCGCCCCCGACTACGTCCTGGCCGACCCGGAGACCGCCACCGCCCTGGAGGCCGCCCTGGTCCGGGCGATCGAGGCGCTGTACGGCACCGACCCGGCGGCCTCGCCCGAGTACGGCCGGATCATCAACGAGCGGCACTTCGACCGGCTCAGCGGCCTCCTCGGTTCCGGCCGGGTCGTGGTCGGCGGTGCGAGCGACCGCACGGCCAGGTACATCGCGCCCACCGTCCTCGCGGACGTCGATCCCTCGTCGCCCGTCATGCAGGAGGAGATCTTCGGGCCCGTCCTGCCCGTCGTCACCGTCTCCGGCCTGGACGAGGCGATCTCCTTCATCAACGACCGCGACAAGCCGCTGGCGCTGTACGTCTTCACCGAGTCCGACGCGACCCGCGCCCGCATCGCCGCCGAGACCTCCTCCGGCGGCCTCGGGTACGGCCTGCCCCTCGCCCATCTCACCGTCTCCGACCTGCCGTTCGGGGGCGTCGGGGAGAGCGGCATGGGCAGCTACCACGGCCGCTACTCGATCGAGACGTTCAGCCACCGCAAGGCGGTCCTGGACAAGCCGCTGAACTGAGCTGAACGGCAGGTCAGTTGTGCGATACTCCGCCGGATGACCACTGAAACGATCACTGCGGACGCCGCCGGCACCTTCCAGCTCGGCGACCTGCCCGTCCACCGCGTCGGCCTCGGCGCGATGCGGCTGACGGGCAGCGCCGCGTTCCACCACGGAACGCCCGGCGACCGCGCACGCTCCATCGCCGTGCTGCGCCGGGCCGTGGAACTCGGTGTGAACCACATCGACACCGCCGCCTTCTACTTCTCCGCCACGCGCTCCGCCAACGAGCTGATCAACACCGCCCTCGCCCCCTACGGCGACGACCTGGTCATCGCCGCCAAGGTCGGCCCCTTCCGCGACTACCACGGTGAGTGGGGCACCTCGGCCCGCCCCGACCAGCTGCGTGGCCATGTGGAGGAGAACCTGCGCCAGCTCGGCCGCGACCACCTCGACGTGGTCTACCTGCGGCGGATGAGGCAGGACTCCATAGCCGAGCACTTCGGCGCGCTCGCCGAACTGCGCGAGGCCGGTCTCGTCCGGCACCTCGGCATCTCCTACGTCAAACCGCGCCATCTCGTCGAGGCGCTGGAGATCGCCCCGGTGGTGTCCGTGCAGAACCGCTACGCCCTGGACCGTCCCGATCCGGCTGCCGACGAGATGCTGCGCCTGTGCGGCGACCGGGGGATCGCCTTCGTGCCGTTCTACGCCGTCGCCGGCGAGGCCGGTGAGCAGGCGGCGACCGACACCCATGACGACACCGTGCGCGACATCGCCCGGGCGCACGGCGCGAGCCCCGCGCAGATCCGCATCGCCTGGACCCTGCACCAGGGACCGCACGTCCTGGCCATCCCGGGCACCGGCAACCCGGACCACCTCGCGGAGAACGTCGCCGCGGGCGCCCTGCGCCTCACCGGGGACGAACTGGCGCGGCTGGACGCCCTGCGCGGCCCCGCGAGCTGAGGCCCCCCGGCCGCCGCTCCCGCCTCCCGGGCGGCGGCCCGAACGGGCGGACCTCCCATAATGAGGTGCGGCAGCACATCCGTACGAAGGCCCGGTTGACTACCATCGTGTAGACGGTCGTCGGGGCCGCACACGAACACGGGGTGAGGAACGTTCCATGACCGAGGCCAAGGACGAGCGCCGGCCGGCGGGCGAACTCGAAGCGACCGTCATGGCCGCGCTCTGGGCCGCGGGCGGCCCCCAGACGCCCGGCGAGGTCCAGCGCAGCCTCCGCACCGACCTGGCCCGTACGACGGTGACCACGATCCTCACCCGTCTGTACGAGAAGGGAGTCGTCCAGCGGCACCGCAAGGGCCGCGGCTACGCCTACGTCCCGGTCCGGGACGTCCAGGACGCGCACGGCCTCACCGCCCGCCGCATGCACAGCGAGCTGGACCGGGACGGGGACCGCGAGACGGTCCTCGCCCGCTTCGTCGCCCAGCTCAGCCCCGACGACGAACGCATCCTGCGGGACCTCCTCGAAACCGGCGAACGATGACCGCGCTGCTCCTGTTGCCGCTCCTGCTGCCGTTCGCCCTGCCGGCCCTGGCCCGCCGGGCCCTGGACCGGCTGGTCCCGGTCGCCGCGCTGTGGGCCGTCACCGCCTGTGCGGTCCTGCTCGCCGGCTGCTCGCTGGCCGCCCTCGGCTCGTTCGTTCTCATCGGGCTGCTCAAGATCCCGCCCTTCGCCGCGCTCGGCGAGCTGATCCACCCGCTGCACACCGCCTCCGACCTCGTCGTCCTGCCCGCCGCCGCCACCTCCGTCGGTGCCCTCGCCGTCTGCGGCTGGACCCTCGTCCGCTCGGTGCTGCACCAGACCCGCGCCTTCCGTGCCGCCCGCACGGAGGCCGGGCGCGGACCCGCGGCCGGCGACCTGTGCGTGGTGGACTCGCCGTGCCCCGACGCCTACGCGCTCCCCGGCCGCCCGCACCGCGTCGTCGTCACCACGGCGATGCTCCGCAGCCTGGACGGACCCGAGCGGGAAGCGCTGTTCGCACACGAGCGGGCACACAACCACGGCGGCCACCACTACTTCCTCGCGGCCGCGGAACTCGCCGCGCACTGCCATCCGGCGCTGCGCCCGGTCCGCGAGACCATCCGCCTCGCCGCCGAGCGCGCCGCCGACGAGGCCGCCGCCGCCCGGGTCGGCGACCGGCGCCTGACCGCCCGGGCCATCGCCCGCGCGGCCCTCGCCGGGCAGGCCGCCCGCTCCCAGCGGCCCGACTTCGCGGCCGCCGCGACCACCGGCCCCGTCCCTCAGCGGGTCCAGGCCCTGCTCGCCGCTCCGCTCGGGCCCCGGGCGGGCCGGACGGTCGCCGCCCTCCTCATAGCCTGCACCGCCGTCTCCTGCGCCGCCTCGGCCGCCGGACTGGCCGACTTCCACCACCGCGTCGAGATCGCCCAGGGCGACGAAACGCGCTGACGCCCTCGTCCGGGGACACCCGCCCGCCCCGTACCGGGCGGCTGGAAACGCCCCGCCGCAACGCGCGTAGAAGAGGGACTGGCGCGCGTCAGGTTTTACGTATAACCTCACCCGCTAACCACCCTCACCGGAAGGTCCCGATGCGACGCGTCGCCCTGGTCACCCTCGTCGTCGACGACTACGACGAAGCCCTCCGCTTCTACACCGAGGCCCTCGGCTTCCGGCTGGCCGAGGACACCCCGCGCCCCGACGGCTCCCGCTGGGTCGTCGTGGAACCGGGGAGCGACGGCGCCGGTACCGGTCTGCTCCTGGCCCGCGCCAAGGGCGAGGACCAGCGCGCCCGGATCGGCGACCAGACCGGCGGACGCGTCGGGTTCTTCCTGCACACCGACGACTTCGCCCGCGACCACGCCCGGATGACCGCGGCCGGCGTGACCTTCCTGGAGGAGCCGCGCCACGAGCCGTACGGCACCGTCGCCGTCCTCCAGGACCTGTACGGCAACCGCTGGGACCTGCTCCAGCCCGCCTCCTGACCCTTGAGAACCACTGAGGAAAGCCCTGCCATGACCGTGCCCCGCATCGACACCGAGATCCTTCGCCGGCTCCCCAAGGCCGTGCTGCACGACCACCTCGACGGCGGCCTGCGTCCCGCCACCGTCGTCGAACTCGCGGCGGAGATCGGTCACACCCTGCCCACCACCGACCCCGACGAGCTGGCCGCCTGGTACTTCGAGGCAGCCAACTCCGGCGACCTCGTCCGCTACATAGCCACCTTCGAGCACACCCTCGCCGTCATGCAGACCCGCGCGGGCCTGCTGCGCACCGCCGAGGAGTACGTCCTCGACCTCGCCGCCGACGGTGTCGTCTACGCCGAGGTGCGCTACGCCCCCGAGCTGAACACGCGGGGCGGGCTGTCGCTCAGCGAGGTCGTGGAGACGGTCCAGGAGGGCCTCGCCGCCGGCATGGCCAAGGCGGCAGCCGCCGGCACCCCCGTCCGGGTGGGCACCCTGCTGTGCGGCATGCGGATGTTCGACCGCGTGCGCGAGGCCGCCGACCTCGCCGTCGCCTACCGCGACGCCGGCGTCGTCGGCTTCGACATCGCCGGCGCCGAGGACGGCTTCCCGCCCGCCGACCACCTGGACGCCTTCGAGCACCTGCGCCGCGAGAGCGTGCCCTTCACCATCCACGCCGGCGAAGCCCACGGCCTGCCCAGCATCCACCAGGCCCTGCAGGTGTGCGGTGCCCAGCGCATCGGCCACGGCGTGCGCCTGACCGAGGACATCGTGGACGGCAAGCTCGGCCGGCTCGCCTCCTGGGTGCGCGACCGCCGTGTCGCCCTGGAGATGTGCCCCACCTCCAACCTGCAGACCGGCTGCGCCACCTCGATCGCCGAGCACCCCATCACGGCCCTGAAGGACCTGGGCTTCCGGGTCACCCTCAACACCGACAACCGCCTGGTCTCGGGGACGACGATGACCCGGGAGATGTCCCTCCTGGTCGAGGAGGCCGGCTGGACCGTGGAGGACCTGCGCACGGTCACGGTGAACGCCCTCAAGAGCGCCTTCATCCCGTTCGACGAGCGCAAGGCCCTCATCGAGGACGTGGTCCTGCCCGGTTACGCGGCCGCGCTCTGAAGCAGCCCCCTCAGGTAGGCGGCCTGTCCGATGTGCTGGAGGTCGTCGGACAGGACGCTCACCAGGCGGACCCCGAGGCTGACCGGGGGGTCCCAGCGCTCGTCGACGATTCGTTCCAGGTCCTTGGCGGCGAGTGAGCGCAGCACGCCGAGGGTCTGTTCGTGGACGGCGTCGTAGTAGCCGGTCAGCAGGTCGGCGGACTCGACCCGCACCTTGGCGACCTTCGCGGGGCTGTGCCCGTACCCGGTGTCATGGCGGGGCAGGTCGAGGCCGAAGCGCTTCTCCCAGCCCTGGGACAGCCACACCTGGTCGAGGTCGAAGGCGTCGGCGACGTGGTCGTCCTGGACCCGGGTGAGATGCCAGACGAGCCAGGCGACGGAGTTGGCGTCGGGGGCCGGGCGGTGGTGCAGTTCGTCCGGTCCGAGGCCGTCGAGGGCGGCGTGGACTTCTTCCCGGATGCGGCCGTAGCCGTCGATGAGGATGTCCTTTGCATGCATACCGTCCACCATCCCAAACAGCGGCCGCTCACGCGTCCGGAATCCAGCTCCCGTGGAATCCGAGCGGAACCCGCCCCGGCAGGTGCACCCGGGCCACGGGCTCGCCGGTGAAGTCCTGGGCGGCCAGCACCACCAGGTCGGCGGCACCGCGGTCCGGGTCGTGGACGTACGCGATCGCGTATCCGTCGTCCTCGGCGGCCTCGCGGTCGCCCGTGTCGGCGGGTACGAACACCGCCTCACCCGCCGCGGCGCCCTTCGGCAGCCGGTGCACCTGGGTGGCACCGCGCAGCAGGTCGTGCTTGACGAGCGCGTTGGAGAAGGCGGCGTCGGGCGGGGTGCCGCCGTCCGGCGTCAGGTAGGCGGCCGTCAGCCCGGCGGCCGCCGCCGTGTAGCCGTAGCGGTGCCGCCGAGACACCAACGTCTCGTTCACACGCGGGAACTCCTGCGGCCGGTCGTCCAGCACCCGCTGCCGCACGCGCCCGTGACGCAGGTCGATCGTCCAGCGTTCCAGCTTCGCCGTGCCGGCCGCGTACGGCCCGTCGGAGCCGCGCCCGGCGACGTGGAAGGGCGCCGGATAGGCCATCAGGTCGACCACCACCGACCCGCCCTCGTCATAGGCGTTGAGGGTGTGCGAGTAGTAGACCGGCTCGATGCCGAACCAGCGGACCGGCCCGCCGGTGCGGCGCAGGACACCGACCCGGGTCGGGTGGCTCCGGTTCCATACGTAGGGCACCGGGGCGCCGCGTCCGGCCGCCGCCGCGTCGAAGGTGACCGGGAGGTCGAAGACGACGACGTGCCGCTCGGTCAGCGCGAAGTCGTGCATCATCGGCGCGTCCGCCACCGGGATCCGGGTCGTACGGGCGACCCGGCCGGCGGGGTCCACGACCAGGTGCCGGACATGGTCCCAGGCCGGGTGGTAGGCGATCGCGTGCAGCTCACCGGCGTGCACGTCGAACTTGGTGTGCGCGGCGAACGCCCCCTCCAGCGTGCCCAGGAAGTCGTACGTGCCCACGGTGCCGAGATCGCCGTCGAGCTCGTACGGCAGCGGACCGCTCTCCTGGAGGGCGAGGATCCGCCCCCGGTACGGGATCACATGCGTGTTGCACGCGAAGTCCTCCTCCGGCACCGGGCCCCGATACGGCTCGCCCAGCTTCTTCGCGACCTGGGAGGAGCGCACCCAGCGGTTGCGGTACCACTCGGCCCTTCCGTCCCGCAGCCGGACTCCGTGCACCATCCCCTCGCCGAGCATCCAGTGGTGGGCCCGCGGATCCTCCAGGCCGAGCACGTTCGGGCCGTTGCGCAGGAAACGCCCGTTCAGTTCACGCGGGATGCGGCCGGTCACCGGCAGGTCGAAGGCGGTCAGTTCCTCGGTGACGGGCGCGAACGCCCCTTCCAGGAAGGGGTAGTGATGCCCCGTCACCTCTCCTGCGGGGCGGGCCGTGGCCCGGCCGGTGCCCAGGCCCGTGAGCGCGCCCGCCGCCGCGAGCCCGGCCGTCCCGCGCAGCACGGTCCGCCGTGTGTGTTCCGCCATGACGTGTCCTCCAGACCGCCGTCGTCTCGCCGACGGTGTTGAGTCTGCGGCGGCCGGCGGCCTCGGTCAGGAGGCCTGGGCCCCCTCCTGGGGTGGTGCCAGGTCCCCTGTCCCACCTCCTGTTTCCAGGAGGGTGACGAGCGCCCGGGCGGCGGGGCTGGTTGCCCGGTCCGGCGGCAGCAGGGCCACGGTCTCGTACTCCGTCTCGCCCGTGCCCTTCAGCGGCAGCGCCGTGAGCGAGGGCCGCTTGTGCCGGAAGTGCCGGGGGACGACCGCGACCCCCAGGTTCTCGTCCACCAGGTCCAGCAGGCTGTGCACGTCGTTGACCTCCAGCGCGACCGTGCGCCGGACGCCGGCCGCGGTGAACGCGGCGTCGGTGGTGCGGCGCGGGCCCCAGTCCGGGTGGAAGTCGACGAAGACCTCCCCGGCCAGGTCCTCGGGGGTCAGCGCCGCGCCGGCCGAGGCCAGCCGGTTGCCCGGATGGCACAGCACGGTCATCGGCTCGCTCGTCAGTGACACCGAGCGCAGCTGGTCGCTGTCCGCCCGGGTGCGGTAGGCGAAGGCCAGGTCGAGCCGGCCGGCCGTGACCTCCTCGGCCAGCGCGCCCGAGCCGGCCTGCCGCAGCCGGATCTCCACGTCCGGGTGCCGGCCCCGGAACGCGGCCAGCAGCCGGGCCACGTGCACCCCGGCGATGCACTGCTCGGTGCCCAGCGCCAGGGTGCCGCGCAGCACGCCCTGGACCGCCGCCACCGCCTCGTGCGCCGTGCGTACCTGCGCCAGGATCCGCTCGGCCTCCGCCAGCAGCGCCCGCCCCGCCTCGGTGAGCGTCACCCGGCGGGTGGTGCGCACGAACAGCGGCGCCCGCAGCTCCCGCTCCAGCGCCCTGATGGACGCCGACAGCCCCGACTGGGACACCATCAGGCGTTCGGCGGCCCGGGTGAAATGCTGGTCCTCGGCGACGGCGACGAAGTGCTGGAGATGGCGCAGTTCCATGATTGAGAAGCCTAGCCGCTGAATCTCATCGGATTCTTCTGTTGGACCGCTGCGTACGGCTCGCGCAAGAGTGGCACCGGTAGACCGTGTGCCAACCCCTCTGGAGTCGCGTTGTACACCGCACACCCCGACCGTTACGCCGACATGCCCTACCGGCGCACCGGACGCAGCGGACTGAAGCTCCCCGCGCTGTCCCTCGGCCTGTGGCACAACTTCGGCCCGGACCGGCCCGCCGAGACCCAGCGGGCCATCCTGCGCCGCGCCTTCGACCTGGGCGTCACCCACTTCGACCTGGCCAACAACTACGGCCCGCCGCCCGGCGCCGCCGAGTCCGCGCTCGGCGAAGCCCTCAGGGCCGACTTCGCGCCCTACCGCGACGAGCTGGTCATCTCCACCAAGGCCGGCTACCTCATGTGGCCCGGCCCCTACGGCGAATGGGGTTCCCGCAAGTACCTGCTGTCCTCGCTCGACCAGAGCCTCGCGCGCATGGGCCTGGACCACGTCGACATCTTCTACTCGCACCGCCCCGACCCGGACACCCCGCTGGAGGAGACGATGGGCGCCCTGCACTCGGCGGTGCAGCAGGGCAAGGCGCTGTACGTGGGCGTGTCCAACTACTCGGCGGAGCAGACCCGCGAGGCCGCCCGGATCCTCGCCGGCCTGGGCACCCCGCTCCTCATCCACCAGCCGCGCTACTCGATGCTCGACCGGCGCCCCGAGGACGGGGGACTGCTCGACGCGCTGGACGAACTCCAGGTCGGCTCCATCGTCTACTCCCCGCTGGAGCAGGGCCTGCTCACCGGCCGCTACCTCGACGGCATCCCGGAGGACTCCCGCGCGGCGAGCGACAGCCCCTTCCTGAAGGCGGACGCGGTCACCGGGGAACTGGTCGCCCGGCTGCGCTCGCTCGACGACATCGCCCGGTCCCGTGGCCAGAGCCTCGCCCAGCTGGCCCTGGCCTGGGTGCTGCGCGGCGGCCGCGTCACCTCCGCGCTCGTCGGTGCGAGCAGCCCGCAGCAGCTCGAGGACAGCGTCGGCGCGATCCGCAACCTGGACTTCGACGCCGAGGAGCTGGCACGGATCGACGCGATCGTGAAGCGCTGAAGGTCAGGAGGTGAGCCTCTCGCTCACCTCCCCCAGCCGGGTGGCGGCGTTCGGGCCGGTCCTCCGCTGCCGGGCCGGGGCGCGCACCGGGCGGCCCTCCCCGTCGAGGGCGCCCGCCGCCCGCTCGGCGGGGGAGAGGAGGTGGGGTGCGTCGCCGGGCACATCGACCTCGGCCGGGCCGGCGGCGAGCTGCTGCGCCGGGCCCTGCCCCAGCTGATCCACGGGCGGTCCGGCGCCGCCGAAGCGCCCGTGCCGCGCCGGCTCACCGCGCGGCTGATGCGGGAGACGGCCGACGGCCGGCCCGGTTCCGCCTTCGCCCCGGACCACCTCGCCCAGCTGGTGTTCGTCCAGGTGCTGCGGTCCTGCCTCGGTGAGACCTACGGCCTGCCACCCGGCCGGCCGCGGGCGCTCGCGGACGAGAGGCCGGCCCCCGCGCTGTGCCTGATGCACGCCGGCCCGGCGCACCCCTGGCACCTGGGGGGCCCGGCCCCGGATGCCGCGATGTCCCGGACCACCTTCGCCGTGCGCTTCCGCGACGCCGCGGGCGTACCGCCGCGGACCCGCCCGCAGCACTGGCGCATGAGCCCGGCCCGCCCGAGCCCTCCGGCAGGACCTCGTCCCGGCGGGGGCCTGGTGTGCTGCCGCGAGACGCTCACGGGGTGAGCCGCTGCCGCAGGTGCACCGTCACCGTGTCCCCCTCCTCCTTTCCGATCGCCCAGCGGATCTCGGTCCGCACCGGCAGCTTGTGGGTGCCGTCGCCCAGGGCCATGAAGGAGCTGCGGAAGGGATGGCCGTCGATCGTGCCGCGGACCTTGACCACTCCGCGGGTGCCGAAGAACTCGGCGGACCGCGGCCAGACGACGTAGGTCCAGCCTCCCCGCTCGGGGCTCCTGCGCAGGACGGCCGTGAACTGCACGTCCACCCGCTCGCTCGTTCGTGTGGTGGTGTTCCTCATCGTGTTCCTCCGCGCGCGGTGCTCTCAGCAGGTGCGTTCCGTGTTCACCAGGACAGACCGTCGCGCGCGGCGGAACTCATCGCGGGCCGGGCGGTGTCAGGCGCCCGCCGGAACCCGGTCCAGAAAGCCCAGCACCCGCCGGATCCGGCCGTCCTCGTCCAGCGTGACGACGTCGAACCCGGCCACCGGCGCCGAGCCGTCGGCCTCGTTCACCAGCTCCCAGCCGAAGCGCGCGGTGTCGTGGTGTCCGTCCACGGCGCCGAGCGGGCGGAAGACGAACCCGGGGAACTGCTCGTGGGCCGCCGCGATCACGGCCGCGATGCCCTCGTGGCCGCGGACGTCGGCGAGGGGGTCGGTGTAGCCGCCGTCCGCGGTCCACGCGGCGGCGACCGCCTTCTCCAGCGCCGCCGGCTCGATGGCGTTCCAGGCCTCGAAGTAACGGGCGGCGGCGATTTCGTAACGGTCGGTGTTCGCGGACATGGTGAATCAGCCTCCATCGAGGTCATAGCTGCTGTTCGGAGCCGGATCCGGGGCTTCGCCGATCCGGTGTGACCACCATGCCGGAGGGCCGGGGACCGGTCGATTACCTGCCTGGTCATGCCCGAGAGCACGCATCCGCCGATGCGTTTCCGGCCAGAAAGGGGGGGGTGAATATGCCAACAGAGTGGCCGGAAAGTCATGGTGACAGTGTTTCGGGAGTGGCGATACTCGAACGCCAGGGGCACTTCACCGCACAGGAGCCGCACGGAGAGCGAGGTCCGAGCCGCACACCAGCGAGGCGACGGGGGAGTGAGACGTGCACGACGAATTCCTGTGCCATGTCACGGCGTACGGCATGTGCGACGGCCGGCGCATCGGGGTACCGCTCGGCACCTATCGCGCGCCGACACTGGCCCTGGCCCTGTGGTGGCTGCGGGACCGGGCGTCCTGGATCGCCGAGCGCCTCGACCCCAGCCCGGAGAACCCCGCCTTCCCGGCGGGCGCGCTGGTGCCGGTCGCGGACACGGTCGCCGATGTGCCCGCCCTGCTGCGCGCCTGGTGTGCCGACGATGTCCGGCAGGAACGGGTGGCCGACGAACTGGCGGGCGGACGGCTGGTGCGGATCGCCGCCAGCGACGACACCACCGAGTACGAACTGCTCGCCGAGTCCGTCGACGCGCTGCGCATGCAGCGCACGCTGCCGGTGCTCGTCGTGCCCGTCGCCTGACACGTGTCCGTCCGCCCAGGGTCACAGGCCCTTGGCGCCGGGCGCACAGGTGAGCGAATCGGTAGAATTCTGGCCATGGCGGAGCGGTCGGTCGCCCCGACGGCGCCCGAACTCGTCCTGGAGACCGACACGGGCTCCACGGTCATGAGCCCGGGCCACGACTACCAGGTCGGACGTGACCCGGTGAGCGACATCGTCCTCGACGATGCCCGGGTCTCGTGGCACCACGCCGTGCTGCGCTGCGACCACGACCGCTGGACGCTGACGGACCGGCACAGCACCAACGGCACGTACGCCGACGGCCGCAGGATCGACGAGTGGGGCGTGCGCCCCGGCAGCGTGATCCGCTTCGGCAACCCCACCGACGGCCCCCGCGCCGTCCTCGCCGAAGTCCCGCCCCCCGCGCCCGACCGGCCCTCCGCGGTGTCGCTGCCCCTGCTGACCGGCACCTTCCGCCGGCCCGCCAGCGTCCGCCCGCTGCCCACGCGCACGGTCCGCATCGGCCGCGCCGCGGACAACGACCTCGTGGTGGACGACCTGATCGTCTCCCGGCACCATGCCGAACTGCGCGCCCGCGCCGACGGCTCGTACGAGATCGTCGACCTCGGCAGCCACAACGGAACCTACCTCAACGGCCGGCCGGTCACCCGCGCGGCCCTCGGCCCCGGGGACGTCGTGGGCGTCGGCCACTCCGCGTTCTGCCTGGTCGGCGCCGAACTCCAGGAGTACGTCGACACCGGCGAGGTGGCCCTCGACGTCCAGGACCTCACCGTCGCCGTCGACGACGGCCGCAAGGTGCTCCTCGACCACGTGTCCTTCCCGGTCGGCGAGAAGTGCCTGCTCGCCGTGGTCGGACCGAGCGGCGCCGGCAAGTCCACGCTGCTGAACGCCCTCACCGGGCAGCGGCCCGCCGACCGCGGCACCGTCCTGTACGACGGCCGTGACCTCTACCGCGACTACGCCGAACTGCGCCAGCGCATCGGCCTGGTGCCGCAGGACGACATCCTGCATCCGCAGCTCACCGTGCGCGCCGCCCTCTCCTACGCCGCCGAACTGCGCTTCCCCGAGGACACCGGCCGGGACGAGCGGCGCGCCCGGGTGGACGAGGTCATCCGGGAACTCGGGCTCGGACAGCGCGCCGACCAGCCCGTGCACAGCCTCTCCGGCGGTCAGCGCAAGCGGGTCAGCGTCGCCCTGGAACTGCTCACCAAACCCTCGCTGCTCTTCCTGGACGAGCCGACCTCGGGCCTCGACCCCGGCATGGACCGCTCGGTGATGCACATGCTGCGCGGCCTCGCCGACGACGGCCGCACCATCATCGTGGTCACCCACAGCGTCCTCAGCCTCGGCGTCTGCGACCGCCTCCTGGTGCTCGCCCCCGGCGGCAGGGTGGCCTACTACGGCCCGCCCGGCGACGCCCTGCCCTTCTTCGGCTTCGAGCAGTGGCCGGAGGCCTTCGAGGCGTTCGACCGCGACCCGGACCGCGACTGGGCGAAGGAGTACCGCGACTCGCCTTTCCACCGGCACTACATCACCGAGTCCACCACCCAGCCCCGCCACCCGGGCCCGGCCCCCGGCCCCCCGGCTCCGCCGCCGCGCCCGCGCCGCTGGGGCGCCCAGCTCGGCACCCTGGTCCGCCGCTACGCCGCCGTCCTCGGGGCCGACCGCACCTTCCTCGTCGTCATGATCGCCCTGCCGTTCGTCATGGGAGCCATGGCCCGGGCCCTCGCGGGCGGCCGGCTCGCGCCCGACACTGCGATGAACGCACTGCTCATCCTGTGTGTCGGCGCCGTACTGACCGGCGCCGCCAACGCGGTGCGCGAACTCGTCAAGGAACGCGTCGTCCACCAGCGCGAACGCGCCGTCGGCCTGCCACGTTCGGCCTATCTGATGTCCAAGATCGTGGTGCTGGGCACGATCAGCGTCGCCCAGGCCGTCGTCCTCACCCTCGTCGCCCTCCTCGGCGTCGACCTGAACACCCCCGGCGGCCGGGGCGTCCTGCTGCCGCCGCTCGCCGAGATCACCCTGGCCGTCGCCCTGCTCGCCTTCACCGCGATGATGCTCGGCCTGCTGGTCTCCGCGCTGGTGCGCAAGGAGGAGGTGACGATGCCGTTGCTGGTGCTGCTCGCCGTCGTCCAGGTCGTGTTCTGCGGAGCGCTGCTCAAGCTCAGCGGTGTGCCGGGCCTGGAACAGCTGTCCTGGCTCGTGCCCTCCCGGTGGGCGCTTGGCGCCATGGCCGGCACGGTCGGACTGTCGCGGATCGTCCCCGGCCGCCTGACCGACGACCCTCTCTTCCGGCACTCGGCGGGCGTCTGGCTGCTCGATCTGGCCATGCTGGTGGTGCTGGCCGCCGGGTACGGGTGCACGGTCGCCTGGCTGCTGCGCCGGCACGAGCCGGTCGTGATGCGGAAGTAGGCGGCGCCATGAAGAGCCCCGGGTTCCAGCCCACCCACGTGGTCCCCCCGCGCGGCCTGGCCGCCTGGGAGGCCCCCGACCCGGCCCGGCCCACCGTGCCCCTCGATCCGCTGCTGCCGGTGCGGCTCGTGGAGCGACGCGGCGACTGGGCCCACATCTGCTGCGCCAACGGCTGGGCCGCCTGGGTGGACGGCCGCCGGCTGGTCGCCGTGCCCGAGGACCCGCCCGCCGCCGAGGGCCCCGACGCCACCGCCGACCCACGCCCGCTGCTGGCCCGTGCCGAACAGGCCCTGGCCGCCTACCGGTCCGCGGTGGAGGAACTGGCCGCCGGCGCACTGGACGGCGAGGGCTTCGAGAACCGCACCCGGGGCCTCAGGATCGGGATCGTCGTCGACGGCGAGTCCATGTGGGTGTACGACCCCCAGGAAGGTGGGTGGATGTACGCCGACGGGCGGCGGCTGACCACCTACGCCCCCGACCGGGCGGTCACCGGCGAGGACGACACCGGGCACGCCCCGACCCGGCTGGTCGCACCCGAGGGTGAGCGCTGATGGCGCGCGAGACCAGCCTGTTCTCCGGCCGGCCCGCGGAACTGATCGGGCGGCACGTCGCGGGCTACCTGGTGCAGAGCGAGATCGGGCGCGGCGGCATGGCCGTCGTCTACCGCGCCCGCGACCTGCGGCTGGACCGCACGGTCGCCCTCAAGCTGCTCGCGCCCGAACTCGCCCGCAACGACACCTTCCGCAGGCGTTTCACCCATGAGTCCCAGGTGGCCGCGGCGATCGACCACCCGCACATCGTGCCGGTCTTCGAGGCCGGCGAGACGGACGGGGTGCTCTACATCGCCATGCGGTACGTCTCCGGCAGCGATCTGCGCCGTCTCCTCGACCTGCGCGGACCGCTGGCGCTGCCGGACGCCGTGCGGATCGCCGCGCAGGTGGCCTCCGCCCTCGACGCCGCGCACGAACACGGTCTGGTCCACCGGGACGTCAAGCCCGGCAACATCCTGGTCGCGGAGGGCATCGACAGCGACCACCCCGAGCACGTGTACCTCACCGACTTCGGGCTCACCAAGAAGTCGCTGTCGCTGACCGGGTTCACCAGCGTCGGACAGTTCGTCGGCACCCTCGACTACGTGGCCCCCGAGCAGATCTCCGGCCGCCCGGTCGACGGCCGCTGTGACGTCTACGGGCTGGCCTGTGTGGTGTACGAGAGCCTCGCCGGCCGTCCCCCCTTCCTGCGGGACGACGACATGGCCCTGCTCTGGGCCCACCAGTACGACGAGCCGCCCCCGCCGAGCGAGGCCCGCCCCGGCCTCACCCCGGCCGTCGACCCGGTCTTCGCCAGGGCCCTCGCCAAGAGTCCGGACGCCCGTTACGACACCTGTCTGGCCTTCGTCGCCGCCTTGCGCACCGCCATGGCGGACGCCCCGGACCCGTCCCGTCCCCGCCCCGCGGCCGGGCCCGACAGGGAGACGGACCACCCGACGGCCGGGGCCCTGCGGCCCCCGCACTGGGCGGAGCCGGTGTTCGGGACCTGAGGCCCCGAAGGCCGCCCCTCTACGGCCGGTCCACTTCTCCCCGGCGGTGCAGCGGGAGCGCCAGCAGGCCGCCCAGGAAGCCCGCGGCCAGACCCCACAGTGCGCCCAGCCCCACCGCCTGCCACAGCCGGGGCCTGAGGAAGAGCTCTCCGGACATTCCGCCGCCCAGGTCGCCGATGCCGAGCAGGGAGAGTCCGTAGTGCGCCGAGAGTCGGCCCGTCAGGCAGATCATCAGCACCGCCAGCGCCAGCGCCACGGCCAGGTGGACGGCGTGCTGCCACGGGCGGATCCGGGCCGGAGAGCGGGCCGCCATCCGGAAGGCCACGGCCGGCAGCAGGATCACGTTCACGACCAGCAACCACCACCACCGGCCGTCGTGCGCGGTGAGCGAGCCGAGGTTCAGCGCGGAGACGTCCGGGGTGCGCAGGATGACGTCCAGGACGTGCGGCATCGGCAGGCCGAACGGGCCGTCCACGCGGCCGTTCCACGTTGCCCCCATGCCGAGGGTGAGGGCCAGCCAGGCCAGGTTGGGCAGACCGAGGAGGATCAGCGCGAAGCTCGCCGCGGCGTGCCCGCGGGTGGCCGCCGTGATCAGCGCGATGACGAGGCCGACGACGACGTACGCGAGCAGTAGGACCACCGTCGCGTGCGCCGCCGGTCGCACCGACTCCTGGAAACGCAGCAGCCGCCCCGGCAGCGGCGCCCCGTACGCGACCAGCAGCGCCAGCAGCAGCACCCCGGCCAGCCACAGCAGGCCGAACAGCACCGTCAGCGGCACGTCCGTGGTGAAGCCGACCTTCGGCGCCACGTCGAACAGCCCGGTCAGGTCGCTGAGGGTGCCGCTGCCCACGTCGACGGCGAAGGTCTGCCGGGCGCCGAGGGCAAGGCCGATGAGCACGAGCAGCCACAGCACCGCGATCCGTGCCGCCCAGCCGGCCAGTTCACCGGCCGAGGCGACCGCGCGGTGCCGCAGCGGGCGCAGGAAGCCCGCGCCGACGACCAGGGCGCCGGCGAGGGTCACCGACAGGGGGATCACGGTGATCCCGGCCTGGGTCTGCGCCAGCACGCCCGCGTCGCCGGAGAGCTCCACGCTGCCGCCCACCGCCGTGACCAGGGTCGCGCAGACCACCCTCGGGAACGCGCCGTCCGGCAGGCCCGCCGCTCCTGCCGCCCACAGCCCGAGGGCCCCCACGAGCACCATGACGGCCAGCCCGGTCAGCACCGTGGCCACGGCCCGCGCCCAGCCGTGGTGGGCGGCGGGCCGCGTGGAGACGGTCGGAGCGCTCACGCCTGCCACGCTAAGCAGCCTCCGGGCGACGCGCCCGCCGGGTGGGCTGTCCGCGTCGGCTTGCGAGCCTCAGCACGGTGCGACACACAATGGGATCAATGTGCAGCCAGGTGCACCAAAAGGGATGTGACTGAGAAAAGCCGCGCATCTCGCCGCGCACCGCGGCGATCGCGACGGGAAGAAGTGCTCGTGAGCGCCGAACCTCCGTCTTCCGGCCACCCGACCGGACCGCCTTCCGGCCCGCTGTCGGGCTCCGCCCGGCCCCCCTCCGGACCGCCCCCCTCCGGACCGCCGCCCGCGGGACCGCCGGGCAGCGGCGCCGGATCCAAGGGGCCGCACGGGCCGTGGTGGAAGTCGGCGCCCCGCGTGGCAGCCCTGAGCACCGCCGTCGTCGCAGCCGTGGTCCTCGTGGTGGTCTTCACCCGTCCGGGTGGCGGATCGTCCGCCAGGGGCGGCGAGGTCTTCCTGCAGTCGGCCAACAGCAGTGGCCAGGACCCGTTCACCGAATCGACCGCGAAGCAGAGTTCCACCCCGCCCCCACCGCCGCCCTCCGCCTCCGCGGCGTCCTCGGGCACGGCCAACGCGGTGCAGGGGGTCGAGGGCGGGGCGCCCGGCCTGTACGGCGGCACCCAGAGCGCGCCCGCCTGCGATGTCGAGAAACAGGTCAAGGCGTTCCAGGCCGACCCGGGCAGGAACAAGGCGTTCGCCGCCGTGGCCGGCGTCCGGCCGTCCGGCGTTCCTGCCTATCTGCGCTCGCTGACCCCGGTCCAGCTGCGTGTCGACACCCGGGTCACCAACCACGGCTACCGCAACGGCACCGCCTCCGCCTACCAGTCGGTGCTCCAGGCGGGTACCGCCGTGCTGGTGGACGGCCATGGCGTACCCCGCGTCCGCTGTGCCTGCGGCAACCCGCTCGCCTCGCCGGTCGCCCAGAAGGCCGCGCCGAAGCTGGTGGGCACCCGCTGGGCCTCGTACCGGTCCTCGAACGTGGTCGTGGTGACACCCGCACCGACGGTGGTCAACGTCTTCGTGCTCTACGACGCCCACCGCCACGACTGGATCCAGCGCCACCGCGGCGACCACGACTGCCGGCACGACCAGCACGCAAGGCCGCCGGTCTCCCCGCACCCCTGGAACCCGCCGGAGCCGTGCCCGCCCTCGCCGGGTACGACCGGGACGCCGGGCGCCTCACCGAAGCCGTGCCGGTCCACGTCGGGCAAACCGAGCCCGTCGACGTCGGCCTCGCCCCCTTCGTCCTCTTCAACACCTTCGTCGTCTTCGTCCTCACCGACGCCGTCGAGTTCGCCCCCGACGTCCTCTTCGTCCTCGTCCTCTTCGTCCTCTACGTCGGAGTCGTCGGGGCCGGAGCCGTCGTCCGGGCCCTCCTCGGCCGGGCCGGCGTCTCCGTCCGGGGAATCCCCGTCGGCCGGGACCTCGAGCGAGCAGTCGTCCGAGCCCGGCGACTCGGCGGTCGCGTCCCCGCAGCAGGAGCCGGAGGGCTCGCCCTCGGCGTGAACGCGGGGCCTCCGCCGCGTGAGCATCGCCACTGTGCGCGGTGGGCGAACGCCTCGGGGGACTGCCGGGCCCGGCTCGGGGTACGAGGACAGATGCGACAGACGACCGGCCGGGCCGGGTATTCGAGAGAGACGGCATGACGAAGCATCTGGGCGGGGCAGTGATACCGACTGGTTTCGACGTACCCGTGGAGCCGCTGCGGCGGGCGGCTCACTACACCGGTGAACCCGGATGCATCGCCGAGGCGCGCGCGTTCGCGTCCCAGTTCCTGCAACAGCTGCGAACCGAGTGGTGCGCCACCGCCGACCGGCGCGCGGACGGCGAGCTGCTGCTGGTCGTGAGCGAACTCGTGACCAACGCCGACCGCCACAGCAACGGCCCGTACATCCTGGAACTGGAGGGCACGGACAGCGCGGTCACGGTGTCCGTCTACGACAGCAGCTCCGCCCTGCCCCTGCGCTACCCCAAGGACCCCGAACGCGTCGGACGGCACGGTCTGGAGATCGTCTGCGCCCTGGCCTCGGAGGTCACCGCGGAACACGTACCCGTCGGCAAGCGCGTGCGGGCCCGCTTCGAACTGCAGCCCTGAGGCGGCGGACGCGTCCGCCACCTCAGGGCCTGGCCGCTCTCCGCGCCGCCTCAGGCGCAGCCCAGCTCGCCCAGCATGCCCTCACGCAGCCGGGTGATGATCCGCTTGATCAGCCGGGACACGTGCATCTGGGAGCAGCCGAGCCGTTCCCCGATCTCCGCCTGGGTGGCCTCCTCGACGAACCGGAGATGGATGATCTGCCGGTCCCGCTCGCTGAGCTCCGCCATCAGCGGGGCGAGCGCGTGGAAGTCCTCGACGAGCCGCAGTCCCTCCTCCTCCACGCCGATGAAGTCGGCGAGGACCGCCTCGCCGTCCTCCGCGCCGTCGCCGGTGAGCGCGGCGTCGAGGGAGGCGGAGTTGTACCCGTTGGAGGCGAGCTGGGCCTCGACCACCTCGTCCTCCGAGATGTTCATGAGGGTCGCCAGCTCGCCCAGCGTCGGGTCCCGGTCCAGCCGGCTGGACAGCTCCTCGCGTGCCTTGGCCAGCTCCACCCGCAGCTCCTGGAGCCGGCGCGGCACGTGCACCGCCCATGTGGTGTCCCGGAAGAACCGCTTGATCTCGCCCACGATGTAGGGCAGCGCGAAGGAGGTGAACTCCACCTCGCGTGCCAGCTCGAACCGGTCGATGGCCTTGATCAGGCCGATCATGCCGGTCTGGACGATGTCCTCCATGTCGTCGCCGCGGCCCCGGAACCGTCCGGCCGCGAACCGGACCAGTGACATGTTCATCTCGATGAGGGTGTTGCGCGCGTACTGGTACTCGTGCGTGCCCTCCTCCAGTTCCGCAAGCCGGCGGAAGAACTGGCGGGACAACTCCCGTGCGTCACGCGGCGCGACGGACGCCGGGTCCGCGATACCAGGCAGTGATCCCTCGCCCGTCCTGTCCTGCTCGGTCCTCTCGGTGACCTCTGCTTCTGACCGGATCCCGGCGGTTTTCATTACCTCTCCCACGAAAGTCACGGTTTTTCCGTTTCCCACCATTTATGCCGGATACCCGAAATCCCGGCGTTCGAAGCGTGTCTGCGGTGCCGCTCACGGGGCGGGTACCCCCGGTCACGTCGTGCATGCACGCTTCGCCGCGGCGTGGCGCGAAACGGTCGCTGACCCGGGCGCTTGCCACGGTGGTTCGGTCACTTCTCGTGGAGCCGGCGGAAGAACGCCCGGACGTCCGGGACCAGCAGGTCCGGTTCCTCCAGGGCCGCGAAGTGGCCGCCGCGGTCGAACTCGGTCCAGCGGACGAGGTTCTCGGTGCGCTCGGCCTTGTGCCGCAGCGGCATCTGGGGGTCGGCCGGGAACACGGCCAGTGCGGTGGGCGCGGTCGACGGCTCGGCCGGCCGGGCGGCCCGCTCGCCCGTGACATGGGCCCGCTCGTAGTAGACGCGGGCGGACGAACCCGCCGTACCGGTCAGCCAGTACAGCATCACGTTGGTCAGCAGCCGGTCCCGGTTCACCGCCTCCTCCGGCAGCTCCTCGCAGTCCGCCCACTCCCGGAACTTCTCGATGATCCAGGCGAGTTGTCCGACGGGCGAATCCGTCAGGGCGTAGGCGAGGGTGTGCGGGCGGGTGGACTGCAGGGCGGCGTACCCGGCGCCGTCCCGCATCCAGGCGTCCCACCGGCGCCAGGACCGCAGCGTCCGCTCCCGTTCCTCGGGGCCGAGTGCGGCCAGCTCCTCCTCGGCCGGCTCCGTGGCCGCCTGTGCGCCGGGCAGCAGATTGAGGTGGACGCCGATCACCCGGTCCGGATGGACGCGGCCCAGCTCGCGCGAGATCGCCGCGCCCCAGTCGCCGCCCTGCAGTCCGAACCGCTCGTAACCGAGCCGCCGCATCAGCTCCACCCAGGCGTCGGCCACCCGGCGCGCCTCCCAGCCCCGCTCGGTGGTGGGCCCGGACAGCCCGAAGCCGGGGATGCTCGGCACGACGACGTGGAAGGCGTCGGCCGCGTCCCCGCCGTGCGATACCGGGTCGGTGAGCGGGCCGACCACGTCCAGGAACTCCGCGACGGAGCCCGGCCAGCCATGGGTGAGCATCAGCGGCGTGGCGTCCGGCTCTGGCGAGCGGACGTGGGCGAAGTGGATGTTGGCGCCGTCGATCGTGGTGGTGAACTGCGGCCACCGGTTCAGCTCGGCCTCGGCGGCGCGCCAGTCGTACTCGTGCCGCCAGTACCGGACCAGCTCCCGCAGATAGCCGGCCGGGACGCCGTACTCCCAGCCGGCTCCGGGCAGCTCGGCCGGCCAGCGGGTGCGGTCGAGACGGTCGTACAGGTCGTCGATGTCGCTCTGCGGGACGGACAGCCGGAAGGGTGCGATGCGTTCGGCAGGCGTGGAGGTCATGATCGGAAGGCTAGGCGGGACGCCGTTCACCCGCCCGGATTATTCGCCGGTCCGGCCGATGAGTTTCGCCGCGAGGACCAGTCGACCTACCTGACCGCGTTCCCCGCCCAGGAGGTACTCATGACCGCCGACGGATTCGTCACGTGTCTGTGGTTCGACGGCCAGGCCGAGGAGGCCGCCGAGTTCTATGTGTCGGTCTTCAAGAACTCCAGCATCGGCCGCGTCAGCCGCCACACCGAGGCCAGCCCCGGCCAGGCCGGTTCCGTGCTGGTCGTCGAGTTCACGGCCAACGGCCAGAAGTTCATCGCCCTCAACGGCGGCCCCGAGTTCACCTTCAACGAGGCCGTCTCCTTCCAGATCCTCTGTGCCGATCAGGAGGAGATCGACTCCTACTGGACCAAACTCACCGAGGACGGCGGCGAGGGCGGCTCCTGCGGCTGGCTCAAGGACAAGTACGGCGTCTCCTGGCAGGTCGTCTACGACCGGATGACCGAGCTGCTCGGCGACCCCGACCGGGAGAAGGCGGACCGCACCATGAAGGCCATGATGGGCATGGGCAAGCTGGACGTCGCCGCGCTGGAGAGGGCGTACGCGGGGGAGTAGCGGCCCCCACCCGGCTTCTCGGCCTTCACCCGGCCTCGGCGAGGATCTCGGTGATCACATGCCGGGAGTTCTCCGCCAGGGCCGGGTTGGTGTCCCAGTAGTACGGCAACTGGATCAGCGAGATCGACAGCGCCCAGCCCCGCCCCCGCGCCCATTCCGCGTCGTCCGCGCCGACGGCCTCGCGGAAGACGTCCCGGACGGAGGCGGGGAGCAGGTTCCAGGCCACGATCAGATCCACGGCCGGGTCGCCCACCCCCGCACAGCCGAAGTCGATGACCGCGCTCAGCAGGCCCGCCTCGACCAGCACGTTGCCGGGGGAGAGGTCCCCGTGGGCCCACACCGGAGGGCCGGTGTGCTCCGGGGCGCGCAGGGACCGCTCCCACAGGGCCGTCACCGCGTCGCCGTCGACCCTGCCGCCCAGTTCGGCGACGGCGGCGCGGGTGGGTTCGTCCCGGTCGCACAAGGGGCCGCCCCGGTACCCGGGCGGCCCGTCCTGAGGGGCGATCCGGCGCAGCGCGCGCACGAACGCCGCGAGGTCCTCGGCCAGCCGCTCCGGCTGCCCCACGGCGCCCGCCACCGGATTGTGTCCCTCCAGCCAGCGGTAGACGGACCAGGGCCACGGAAAGCCCTCGTCCGGCTCGCCCACTCCCACCGGCTCGGGCACGGCGACGGGCAGCAGCGGCCCGAGCCGGGGCAGCCAGCGCTGCTCGTGCGTCAGGTCCGGTACGGCGCCGGGCCGGCGGGGCAGCCGTACCAGCAGGTCGCCGCCCAGCCGGAACATGGCGTTCTCGGTCCCGGACGAGGCGAGGCGCCGTACCGGCAGTGCGGCCCAGCGCGGAAACCGGCGGGCGATCAGGCGCCGGACCAGCGGGGCGTCGAGGTCGACCTCGTCCGCATGCATCTTCGGCGGTCTCCGGCTGTCATGAGCACTCATCGGAGCCCATGACAGCGCCTCGGCGCCCTCGCTGTCGACCGGATTTCCCTGACGCGCCTTCCCGGCTCAGACCCGGTCGGCCGCGATCAGCAGGTACTGGAAGCTGCCGTTGCGGTAGGCGTCGAGGAAGGTGTCCTCGATGCCCGTGACCAGGTGGCCGGCCTGCTTGCGCAGTTCCCAGTAGGGGATCGTGGCCTCGGTCAGGTCCTCGACGTGGACCGGCACCAGACGGTTGCGGGCCATCGCCCTGAAGTACTCCGAGCGCGGGTGGATGTCACAGATGTAGTGGGCGTTGATCAGCGACACCTCGCGTGAGGCTCGGCCGTAGGTGTCGTTGTAGCAGCCGGTGATCGTCACATAGCGTCCACCGCGGCGCAGCAGCCGGGCGTGCTCGGCGAACAGCAGCTCCAGTTCGACGTACATCGTGGACTCGTTGTTCCACGAGGCCGCGTACGCACCCGATTCGAAACCGGTGTCCAGCATGTTCCGGTGGTGGTAGCGCACCTTGTCGGCGACTCCCCGCTTGCGGGCCATCTCGTTGGCGAAGTCGGCCTGCTTGGCGGAGATGGTGACCCCGTCGGCGTGGCAGCCGTGGCGTAGGTTCGCCACGATGCTGCCGCCGCCCCGGCCACAGCCGGCGTCGAAGACCCGGTCGGCGGGCGTGAGCGAACCGAGGTGGCGGGCCAGCAGCTCGGCCTGGGCGTGCTCCAGGCGGTGCAGCTCGGTGGTGATCCGCTCCTTGCGCAGCTCGGGGTCGGGCTCGTCGAGCACCGCCCAGTCGGCCTCCCCGATGCCGTAATGGTGGTGGTAGAGGTCGTCGATCTTTCCGAGTTCGAGGTTGACCGGGTTCTCCTCGGCGTTCCAGTAGTCCGCGACGCGGTTCTGGTACGTGGACTGGGTCGGCACCGGAGTTGACGCGGTGATCTTCCGGGCGACAGGGGCGGTGGTCAACAGTTGCTCCTCGAGGTGTTTCTGATGGCGCTTCAGTTGAGCGGGTGGGGGGTCTACCAGTAGTCGGGCAGGTGGTATCGGTGGGTGTTGGTGGCGTGCCACTCGTGGTTGCCCGAGACCCACGCGGCCAGGCCCTCGGCGTACCGCGCGACCAGCGGTGAGGTGGCCGACAGGGCGGCGGACTCCTCCTCGAAGGCCTCCATGATCCGGTTGTGGATCTCGACGGACTTCAGATAGGCCGCCTTCAGCCCGCGCCGGTCGTTGGCCGCGACCACCTGGGGCAGGTTGAGGTGGTCCGGGTCGCTCGCCAGCTCCTTGGTGAACGAGTACAGGTCGTTCACGATCGTGGTCGCGTTGCAGGCGAGGGCGGTGATCCGCTGGATCTCCGGGCGGGCGTAGACCTGTTCGGGCAGTTCGTAGCCGTCCACGGCGTCGATGAGCGACAGGCAGGGGCGGAAGTTGTTGAACTGCCGCATCACCAGGTACTCCCAGACGCGCGGCGTGTACTTGGTCTCCATCCAGGCCGCCTCGCCCAGGTAGCCCATGTGCAGCCGGGCCATGTCGTGCACGAACCGGCCGGTCTGGCTGGGGGTGGCGAAGGTCGCGAAGTCCGCCAGGGCGAAGTGGTACGAGCGCAGCGGACCGTCGGCCTGGATGCCCTCGCGCCACTCCGCTTCCAGCTCCGGGACGCCGTGGTAGGGATCCAGCGCCGACTGGGCGATGATCAGCGGGCCGCCGAGACCGCGCCGTGATCCGCCCCGGCCCTCGTCCTCCTCGCAGTAGCAGGAGTCCACGATGTTCTCGGCGAGCAGCAGCTTCCCGGCGGCCGTGAGGCGGTCCAGGTCGAGGCCGCCCGGATGCTGGAGTGCGACGGCCCGGCCGAACTGGAAGCCGGAGAAGTCCCCCTTCCACGCCTCGGGGAACAGGTCCAGCTCGCGGGCCCAGGCCTCCAGCCTGCGGTCGATCTCGGCGGCCTTCTCGGGGTCGGCCGGTACGGCCGGACGGTGGTGCAGTCCGGGGATGACCCCGGTGCGCCGGGCGGGGCGCAGGCTCCGGGCGATATTCGGCGGCCCGGGCAGGACGTAGGAGTCGGTGGATGCGTTCATGGTTGTGTTCTCCAGGCCGTCAGTCGGCGGTCCGGCCGAGCTGGACGTTCTCCAGGACTCCCGCCGCGTCGGGGACGAGGATGGCCAGCGAGTAGTAGGCGGTGACCAGATAGTTGATGACGGCCTGCTCGTTGATGCCCATGAAGCGGACGTTGAGACCCGGCTGGAACTCCTCCGGGATGCCGGTCTGGTAGAGACCGATGACGCCCTGGTCCGCCTCTCCCGTGCGCAGCGCGATGATGCTGGTGGTGTGGTTGTCACTGATCGGGATCTTGCTGCACGGGTAGATCGGCACCCCGCGCCAGGCCGGCACCTCGTGCCCGTCGACGCTCGCCGTGCCGGGCACCAGACCGCGCCGGTTGCACTGCCGGAAGAACGCCGCGATCGCCTTGGGGTGGGCCAGGAACACCTTGGTCCTGCGCCGCATGGACAGCAGCTCGTCCATGTCGTCGGGCGTCGGCGGGCCGGTGAAGGAGCTGATCCGCTGCCCGTAGTCGATGTTGTGCAGCAGCCCGAACTCCCGGTTGTTGACCAGCTCCCACTCCTGGCGCTCGCGGATCTCCTCGACCGTGAGGCGCAGCTGCTGCTGGGTCTGGTCCATCGGGTTGTTGTAGAGGTCGGCGACCCGGGTGTGCACCCGCAGCACGGTCTGGGTGAGGGACAACTCGTACTCGCGCGGGGTGAGTTCGTAGTCCACGAAGCCGCCCGCCAGGGTCTCCTCGCCGACATGGCCGGCCTGCACCGGAACCTCGGCCTCGCCCTTGCGGTTCATCGGCAGCCGCTGCCGGTCGACATAGGCCTGGAGATGGGCGCCCAGCGACGGCACCCGGTCGATGACCTCCTCGACGACGGCCCAGGGCAGGGCCAGCACCACGCCCGCGGTCTCCGCCCGCACCGAGGTGAGCCACAGCGGGTCGGACTGCCCGACCGCCTCGTCGCCCATCTGGTCGCCGTCGGTGACGACCCCGACGATCTCCTCCTCGCCGTACTTGCCGGCCGTGTACCGGGTGAACCTGCCGTGCACCACCAGATAGGCCTCGGTGACCGGCTGTCCGGCCTCGAACAGCACCTGTCCGGCGCGTACGTCGCGGCTCTGGAAACGGCCGGCGATCTCGGTCAGCACGTCCAGGTCGTCGTAGCCGCGCAGGATCGGCAGTTCGGTGAGCGTCTGCGGAATGACCCGGATGTCGTCCCCGCCGTTGTGCTCGAAGCTCACCCGGCCGCGCCCCGTGCGCAGTTGGAGGCGCCGGTTGACCCGGTAGGTGCCGCCCTTGACATCCATCCACGGCAGCGTCTTCAGCAGCCACCGGGAGGTGATGGCCTGCATCTGCGGTTCGGACTTGGTGGTCGTGGCGAGCTGGCGTGCCGCCCGGGTGCTCAGGCTGGTGAGCTGCCGGTCTGCGGTCGGATCGGGTTCGGGCTCGTCTACGGCGGAACCGACGACGCTGTCCGGTGTGGACACATTCCCTCCAGCAGAGAGGTGAACAAGGGGGGCCTGAAGAGTCGGTGGTGCGCAAGGTGACGGTGCGCTGGGACCAGCCAAACAGCCTTGGTGATCTCCGGGATACGGCGCAAAGGGGGCGGTTGCGTGCCTTGGTTGCGTAAACCCATGATTCGGGGTGGAAAAAGGCGCGCTTCTTGATCACGCGCTGGTGGTCCGCTCCTGCGCCCGGGCTCCGGGACGGCCCGGATCAGGGCCGATCGTTCACCAGCACCGCGGCCCCGTCGAAGCGCCCGGCCTTCAGGTCCCGCAGCGCTCTGGGGGCCTCGGCGAGCGGATAGGCGTGCGTGGTCGCGTGGACGCCGTACCGGGCCGCCAGGGTGAGGAACTCCCGCCCGTCCGCCCGGGTGTTGGAGGTCACGCTGCGCAGCTCCTTCTCGTAGAACAGGTCGCTCTCGTAGCGCAGCGGCGGCACGTCGCTCAGGTGGATTCCGGCGAGCGCCAGCACCCCTCCGCGGTCGAGGGCGCGCAGCGCCACGGGGACCAGTTCGCCGGCCGGGGCGAACAGGATCGCGGCGTCCAGCGGCTCCGGCGGCGGCTCGCGCAGGTCCCGCGCGGAGGCGGCACCCAGCTCCAGGGCCAGCCGGCGGGCAGCCGGTTCCCGGGTGATCACGTGCACGGTGGCACCCTCGGCGAGAGCGATCTGCGCGCACAGGTGCGCGCTCCCCCCGAAGCCGTACAGGCCGAGCCGGCCGCCCTTGGGCAGCCCGGTCCTGCGCAGCGCGCGGAACCCGATGATCCCGGCGCACAGCAGCGGCGCCGCCGCCACGTCGTCCAGGGCGCCGGGCAGCCGGTAGGCGAAGCCGGACGGGACGGTGGTGTACTCGGCGTAGCCGCCGTCGGCGTCCCAGCCGGTGTACTCCGAGCGCGGGCACAGGTTCTCGGCGCCCCGGGCGCAGTACGCGCACACCCCGTCGGTCCGGCGCAGCCACGCCACGCCCACCCGGTCACCCGTGGCGAAGTCGCCGGCCCCGGATCCGGTGCGCGCCACCACGCCGACGACCTCGTGCCCGGGCGTCACGCCGGGCCGGTGCACCGGGAGGTCACCCTCGGTGACGTGCAGATCGGTCCGGCACACCCCGCAGGCACGCACCCGCACCAGCAGCTCGTCCACGCCGGGCAGCGGCAGCAGCCGCTCCACGAGCCGCAGCGGATCCCCCTCGACGGGCCCGGGCCGCACGACGGACCAGGCCCGCATCGTCGGCGCCGTCATCGTGTCCGCCCTTCCGGAGCAGCGGTTCCCGTACCCAGTGTCCGACGGTCCCGCGTTCGGCGCGCGGGCCGACCGCGGGCTGGCTAGCGTGAGCATCCGGGGGCAGCACAACACCAGGAGGACCGCGAGCATGGCCGTTCAACCCGAGGGAACGCCCTGTTGGGCCGATGCGATGTTCAGCGACGTCGAGGGAGCCAAGCGTTTCTACGCCGACGTCCTCGGCTGGACCTTCGGCGAGTCGTCGTCGGAGTACGGCAACTACACGCAGGCCTATGTGGACGGCAAGGCGGTGGCCGCGGTCGTCCCGCCCATGCCCGGCCAGGAGGGCCAGTCGCTGTGGTGCCTGTACTTCGCCTCGCCGGACGCCGCCGCCACCGCGGACAAGATCCGCGAGAACGGCGGCGAGGTGCTCATGGAGCCGATGCAGGTCGGCGAATTCGGCACGATGTGCCTGGCCCGTGAGCCCAGCGGAGCCGTGTTCGGTGTCTGGCAGGGCGGCACCCACGAGGGCTTCGAGGCGACGGCCGTTCCGGGCGCCTACTGCTGGGCCGAGGTCTTCACCCGTGAGCCCGAGAAGGCCGACACCTTCTTCTCCGCCGTCTTCCCGTACCGCATGAAGCAGATCGAGGACCAGGCCGTCGACTTCCGGATGTTCGACGTGGGCGAGGACACCGTCCTCGGCCGGATGCGGATGACCGACGACTTCCCGCCCGAGGTGCCGTCGTACGTCAACGTCTACTTCACCGTCGACGACTGCGACGAGGCCGTGGCGCGCGCCACCAAGCTCGGCGGTGTCCTCCGGTTCGGGCCGATGAGCAGTCCCTTCGGCCGGTTCGCGGCCCTCAGCGATCCGCAGGGCGCGAACTTCTCCGTGATCGACATCACGACCACCGAAGGGGAGATGCCGACCGTCACGGACGTCTGACCGCTCGCCCGGACCTGGCCGCCCGGACCGGGCCGCCCGCGGGACGACGCGGGCACGGCCGCCCGCGCGGCCATGGCATGATCGGGCACATGCGTGAACGTGTGGTGGCCGCGTGCGACGGGGCTTCGAAGGGAAACCCCGGACCGGCCGGATGGGCGTGGGTGATCTCCGACGACGAGCGGACCGCCGCCCGCTGGGAGGCGGGCCCGCTCGGCCGGGCCACCAACAACGTCGCCGAACTCACCGCACTGGAGCGGCTGCTCACAGCCGTCGAGCCGGACGTGCCGCTGGAGATCCGGATGGACTCCCAGTACGCGATGAAGGCCGTCACGACCTGGCTGCCCGGCTGGAAACGCAACGGCTGGCGGACCGCGGCCGGCAAGCCCGTCGCCAACCAGGAGCTCGTCGTCCGGATCGACGCGCTCCTCGACGGCCGGACGGTCGACTTCCGCTACGTTCCGGCCCACCAGCTCGACGGTGACCCGCTGAACGACTTCGCCGACCGCGCCGCCAGCCAGGCCGCCACCGTCCAGGAGGCGGCCGGCAGCGCGCTCGGCTCCCCCGAGCCACCGGCGTCGCCCGACACCGCGAAGGCGGCCGCACCGCGCAGGAAGGCGCCCCGCGGCGCCGGCGGCGGAACGTCCTCCCGCACGATCAAGGCGAAGTTCCCCGGCCGCTGCCTGTGCGGCCGCTCCTACGCGGCCGGCGAGTCCATCGCCAAGAACGCGCAGGGCTGGGGCCACCCGGAGTGCCGGACCGCCGAGGCCTGACCGGCCGCCCTCAGCTGTCGAAGGTGTAGAACTTCGTGTGGTCCAGCAGGTCCGCCGGACGCACGTCGTTCCACGGCTTCATCGTCTCGTCCAGGTCCACGACGTCCGGCGTGCCACCGCCCGGCACGTAGGCCGCGCCCGGGTGCCGCTGCTGCCACTGCGCCCACAGCTTGTCGACGAAGGCGTGGTGCAGCCAGAACA
>NZ_JBVJVZ010000005.1:0-196538 GCF_055603245.1 Streptomyces sp. NPDC037290
CGCCCGGTTACATTCCGAACCCGGAAGCTAAGCCTCACAGCGCCGATGGTACTGCAGGGGGGACCCTGTGGGAGAGTAGGACACCGCCGAACAATTTTTGAGAAAGGCCCACGCCGGATGGCGTGGGCCTTTCTGCGTTTTCAGAAGTTCACGTCGGCCGTTTTCACCGTTCCGCCCCGACGACCGGGTGCGCGCTGGCCGCTCCAGTAGAGATTGGTGTGGGCGATCACCTTCTCGGGGGCTGGCGCGCCGTACTCGGTGAGGTCCTGTGTGGTGTGCGCGTCGGCGACGAGCGTCGCGTCGTAACCCCGCGCCAGGGCGCCGTGCAGGGTCGAGCGGATGCAGAAGTCGGTCTGGGCGCCCGTGACGAGGAGCCGGCCCACCCCGCGCTCGGACAGTACGGATTCAAGGTCGGTGTCCTCGAAGGAGTCCCCGTAGCTCTTGTCGATCAGGGGCTCCGTGGCGAGTCGCTTCAGTTCGGGGACGTACTCCCAGGCCTCCGTGCCCGGCACCAGATCCTCGTCCTGGTGCTGGATCCAGACCACCGGCACGTCCGCCGTACGAGCCCTGTCGATCAGAATGTTGATGTTGGCGATGACGTCGTCGCGGTGTGGGGAACCCGGCACCACCACGCCGTTCTGCACGTCGATGACGAGGACGGCGGTGTTCGGTCGTTGGGACAGAGTTGTCATGGCGTCCACAATATGTGGATGCCTCCGGGCGTGTGGGGCACTACGGTGACCCCATGAGTACCAGCTATGACTACGTCGTTCGGGCCATACGCCCTGGGGAGTGGGCCGAGGTGAGGCAGCTGCGGTTGGACGCGCTGCGGGACCCGGTCGCTCACCTCGCCTTCCTGGAGTCGTACGAGGAGGCCGCGGGCCGGGCGGACGCCTTCTGGCAGGACCGGGCGGTCGGCTCGGGTGAGGGGTCCACGGCGGCCCGGCAGTTCATCGCCGAGGCGGCCGACGGTGTCTGGGCGGGCACGGTCACCGTGCTCATGGAGGAGGCAGGGACGACGGACTGGGCCGGGTATGCCGTCGATCGCCGGCAGGGGCATGTGGTCGGCGTGTACGTCAGGCCCGAGCACCGGGGGACCGGGCTGATCAAGACCCTGTTCGACGTGGGCGTGGAATGGGCGCGGTCGCGGGGCGCGGAGCGGGTGCGGCTGTTGGTGCACGAGGACAACTCGCGGGCCCAGGCCGCGTACCGCAAGGCGGGGTTCGTGCCGAGTGGCGTGGTCGTGCCGTTCGTGAAGGACGCGACGCGGAACGAGCTGGAGTTCGTGCGGGAGTGGCCGTCCTAGACCGGCAGTTCCCGGTGTGGCCAGCGGGAGCGGGCCTGTTCGCGGGAGCGGAGCAGGGCGAGGGTCGGCAGGCCCTGCTCGTTGCCGGTCGCGAGCAGGTCGGGGAGCTGGGGGAGCGGGGCCACGGCGGCGATGTCGTCCAGGACCAGGGTGAGTGGTGGGTCGAGCCGACCGGAGGATGACCGTTCGGCCATGCGCCGGCCGCGCTCGACCACGCTCGAGACGAGGGCCGTCAGGAGGGGCATGGCACCCGGGTTGGTCCTGGGGTCCTCGATGGATTCGCCTACCACATAAAGCGTGCCCCCTTCGTGGACGAAGGAATCCAAGGCGAGCGCATCAGTTCGGTTTGGACTGCAGGCCTCGCGGACGTTGACCGTGAACAGGGCCGACAGGGCGCGGCTGGTCAACTCCTGGGCGATGTCGCGGCGTTCGGGATGGGCGGTGAGCGCTGCCTCGAGTTCGCCCGCGGCGCCGGGAGCGGCCTTGGCGTGGGTGCGGAGGGTGCGTACGGCCTCCTGGACCTGGGTGCCCTGGGACCAGCGGTGGACATGGCGGATGGTGCGGTTCTCCAGGGCCGCCGCGTGGAGGTAGCTGCGCAGGAGGGTCGTTGCCGTCTCGGCCACCGTCTGGTCGATCTTGGCGGTGGGCTGTACGGGAGTGAGGAGCGCGGTTGCCCTCTGCAGGGCCGTTTGCCTGTCCTCGCAGCCGGAGACGGGGGACCAGTGGAGGCGGGCCGGGGTGTCGCACAGGTGGGTGGGGTCGTAGAGGAGGGTGGGGCCCAGTTTGGCTCGGGCGTCCTTCGTCTCCGACCAGAGGGTGGGGTTCGAGGTGACGACGAGGGCGGGGCCCGGAGCGTCCTGGATGGCCTGGGCCGCGGTCGTCTGGCGGCTTTCCCTCGGTGCTGTGAGGACCTTCTCCCACTTGCCCACTCGTTCGTCGTCGGCCGGCGGGGCGCCCGGCCCCTGAGGGGCGGGGTCGGGCTCGCTGCGGGGCGCGGGCACGCCGTGCTGAGGCGCGGGTACCTCGTGCTGAGGTGCGGGCGGGCTCACACGTACCGGGGCAGGGGTGGGCGCGGTGACCTGGGGTGCCGCTCCCGCTGACGCCGCCGTTGCGGCCTCCGGCGCCACTTTGTTCTCGGCCCGTCGTCTGGCCCTTCCTGCCCGCCATCTCGCCACCGTTCCCAATACGAACATGGTGAGGACGAACAGGACCATCAACTGAGCTATGAACAGGCCCCAGAACAGTCCCCAGCCGGACAGGTGGGAGGCGGGGGTGTCGGGCCAGGCGCCGGTGATGTCGTGGGGCCGGCCGATGAGGTGGCGCATGGCCAGGGGGGTGCGGGTGAAGGTGACGCCCTCGGGCCAGGCGCCCTTGGCGAAGAGGGCCGCGAGGCCGGTGGCCGTCCACACCAGCACGGTCATGCCGAGGAGGAACGCGAGTATGCCGATCAGGAGGCCGTCGGGGATGCCGCCCTGGCCGTCCCGGCGGTCCTCGCGGCGGTCGCGAGCGTCCGGTCTCACCGTTCCTCCCCTGCCTGTGCCCCTACGCCACCGTCGATTCGGAGTCGCCGAGGTGCTGTTCCACGAAGGCCGCCGCCCGCTGCTCGGCCTCCAGCTCGGCGGCGCGCAGGGCCTCGTCGGCCGCCAGGTCGCTGGAGGACTCGGTCATCGCGCGGTCGGTGAAGACCAGCGGGCGTTCCGTCTCCGTGATCAGGTGTTTGACCACCTGGACGTTGCCGTTGACGTCCCATACGGCGATGCCGGGCGTCAGTGTCGGGATGATTTCCACCGCCCACCTCGGCAAACCCAGCACCCGGCCGGTGGCCCGTGCCTCGTCGGCCTTCTGGGCGTAGATCGTCCTGGTCGAGGCCATCTTCAGGATCGCCGCCGCCTCCTTGGCCGCCGCTCCGTCCACCACGTCGGACAGATGGTGGACGACCGCGACGAACGAGAGGCCCAGCCGGCGGCCGAACTTCAGCAGGCGCTGGAACAGCTGGGCGACGAACGGGCTGTTGATGATGTGCCAGGCCTCCTCGACCAGGAAGATGCGCTTCTTCCGGTCGGGGCGGATCCAGGTGTGCTCCAGCCACACGCCGACGATCGCCATGAGGATCGGCATGGCGATGGAGTTGCGGTCGATGTGGGACAGGTCGAAGACGATCAGGGGCGCGTCGAGGTCGATCCCCACCGTCGTGGGGCCGTCGAACATGCCGCGCAGGTCACCGTCGACCAGACGGTCCAGGACCAGGGCGACGTCCAGGCCCCAGGCGCGTACGTCGTCTATGGCGACGTTCATCGCCTCGGCCGACTCCGGTTCGGGGTGCCGTAGCTGCTCGACGATGTCGGAGAGGACCGGCTGGCGGGCGACGATCGACTCGTTGACGTAGGAGTGGGCGACCTTGAGGGCGAAGCCGGAGCGTTCGTCGAGGCCGTGACCCATCGCGACCTCGATGATCGTCCGGAGCAGCGCGAGCTGCCCGGTGGTGGTGATCGCCGGGTCCAGGGGGTTGAGCCGGATCCCGTGGTTCAGGGCGGCCGTCGGGTCGAGCCGGATGGGTGTTATCCCCAGCTCCTCGGCGATGAGGTTCCACTCGCCCACGCCGTCCTCGCCCTGGGCGTCCAGGACGACGACCTGGCGGTCCTTGAAGCGCAGCTGGCGCAGGACGTACGTCTTCTCCAGGGCCGACTTGCCGTTCCCGGACTCGCCGAGGACGAGCCAGTGCGGGGCCGGGAGCTGCTGGCCGTACAGCTGGAAGGGGTCGTAGATGTAGCCCTTGCCGGAGTACACCTCGCGGCCGATGATGACGCCGGAGTCACCGAGGCCGGGTGCGGCCGTCGGCAGGTAGACCGCCTGGGCCTGGCCCGTGGAGGTGCGTACCGGCAGCCGGGTCGTCTCGACCTTCCCGAAGAGGAAGGAGGTGAAGGCGTCGGTGAGGACGGACAGCGGATCCCGCATCGGCGAATCAGCCCCTACCTGCGGATGCCGGTGGCGAAGGGAAGTGTGTTCACGAAGGCGCGGTGGTGCTCGCGGTCGCACCACTCCAGCTTCAGGTACGACTTTCCGGCGGAGGCCCTTATGGTCCGCTTGTCGCGGTTGAGGGCCTCCGGGGAGCGGGCGGAGACGGTGATGTAGCCGACGAGGTTGACGCCGGCGGCACCGCTGGCCAGGTCTTCGCCTCTCTGGTCGAGGCGGTTGTGGGCGGCGACGTCCCGCGGGTCCACCGTCCGGTTCATCTTGGCGGCGCGGGAGGCCTCGGCCTCGTCGTTGGTCTTCTCGGTCAGCATGCGTTCGATGGCTACCTCGGTGGGTTCGAGATCCATCGTGACGGCGACCGTTCGGATGACGTCGGGGGTGTGGACGAGGAGGGGCGCCAGGAAGTTGACGCCCACCGGGGTCATCGGCCACTCCTTCACCCAGGCGGTGGCGTGGCACCAGGGGGCGCGGGTGTTGGACTCGCGGGTCTTGGCCTGGAGGAAGGTGGGCTCGGTGGCGTCCAGCTCGGCCGGCCAGGCGTTGCGCTGGGTCATGGCCTGGATGTGGTCGATGGGGTGGTCCGGGTCGTACATGGAGTGGATGAGGGACGCCAGCCGTCCTTGTCCCAGCGGCTGCCGTACCCGGATGTCGGCCTCCTGCAGGCGCGAGCAGATGTCGGTCAGCTCGCGGGCCATGACGACGGCGAGGCCGGCGTCCCGGTCGACCTTGCCGGTGTGGCCGCGGACGGCGCGGGCCATGGCCTGGGCCTCGGCGGCCAGTTCGCGGTTGTAGTGCATACAGGCGACGAGATAGGCGCGGTGCTGCTCGCTGCTCGTGGACACCATGGACTGCAGCTGGTCGTAGGACTGCTGGAGCCAGTCGGGGGAGCGGCTGTCGCCGCGCAGGGCGACGTCCTTGGCGTGCGCGTCGGGGTCGGCGGGCAGGGTGCGGGCGAGCATCTGCAGCCGGGTCACGAACCCGTCGCCGTTGGCGACGTGCTTGAGCAGGGTGCCGAACCGGTCGACCAGGGCCTCCTGGTCCTCGGAGTCGCGCAGGCCGACGCCCGGGCCCTCGATCTCGATGGCGGCGGTGACCGTCTTGCGGTCGGCGTGCAGGAGCACGGCGATCTCGTCGGGCCCGAAGGGGGCGGCGAGCCAGGTGATGCGGCCGATGCCGGGCGGCGGGCCGACCTCGACCTCCTGCCCGTCGAGGGCGGTGCCCGCCTCCATGGCGCCGGACCGGTAGACGGCGTTGCCGCCCTTGGCGGTCCGCTTGAAGCTGCGGTTGATCTCGAACCACTTGTAGAAGGTGCGGCGCTTGTAGGGCACGTAGACCGCGGCGAGCGCGAGCAGCGGGAAGCCCGTGAGCAGCACGATCCTGAGGGACAGGACCGGGACGAGAAGGCCGCACATCATGCCGAGGAACGCGCCGACGATGATCAGCGCGATCTCGCCGGACTCGCGGTTCCGGCCGACGATCGCGTTCGGCCGGGCGCGGCCGATCAGATATGTACGGCGGGGCGTGACCGGATGGGACAGATGGGACTCGGTCGTCAACGCCCTTCACCTCCCGTGCGGTTGTTGCGGGTGTTGCCTGCGTGCGGGGTGTTGACCGGGCTGGGCGCGCGGGGCGCGGGCGTGGCGGAGGGGACGGATCCGCCGCCCCCGGTGGGGGTACGGCTGCTGTGGGCGGCGACTCCGCCGGTGGCGGGGTTGGCCGGGCGGGGGGCGCTGCTGGACTGTCCCGCGCCGGCTCCGTTGTTGTCGGCACGGGTGCTGTGGGTCTTGATGCCCTGGGCGACGAGGGTGGCGGGCGAGCTGATGACGGCGGCGGCCTTGCTCTCGGCGCCCTGCATGATGCGGTTGTTGCGGCCGTTCGCGATGTCGTCGCCGAAGCCGGGGACGAAGCGGTAGATCATCGCGCTGGCGAAGATGGCGAGCAGGATGATGGCGAGGCCGGAGACGACGGCGGAGAAGGCGTCGGGGCCGTTGCCGCTGGACAGGGCCCCGGCGAGGCCGAGCACTATCACGATGACGGGCTTGACGAGGATCACGGCGATCATGATTCCGGCCCAGCGGCGTACGTGGCCCCACAGGTTCTTGTCGACGAGGCCCGCGTAGACGACGGTGCCGAGGAGGGCGCCGACGTAGAGGAGTGCGGCCCTGATGACCAGCTCCAGCCACAGGACGCCGGCGGCGAGGATGCTGACCAGGGAGACGACGATCAGCATGATGGGGCCGCCGCCGATGTCGGTGCCCTTGCCGAGGGCGCCGGAGAAGGTGCCGAAGAACGTGTCGGCCTGGTCGCCGGTGGCCTTGGCGAGGACGTCCGTGACGCCGTCCGTGGCCGACACGACCGTGTACAGGATCAGGGGGGTGAAGGCGGAGGCGAGGACGGTCAGCCACAGGAATCCGACGGCTTCCGAGATCGCGGTGGTCAGCGGCACGCCGCGCACGGCTCGCTTGGCGACGGCCAGCAGCCAGAGGAGGAGGGTGAGGATCGTGGACGCGGCGAAGACGATGGCGTACTGCTGCAGGAACTTGGGGTTGGTGAAGTCGACGTTGGCGGTCTCCTTCACGGCGTCACTGAGCTTGCCGATGGTCCAGGACGCAGCGTTCGCACATCCCTTGGCCAGGGAGGAGAGGGGGTCGAGGGTGTCGGTGAGGGGGTTCTGGGGCCCGGTGAGGCCTTTGTTGGAGCCGCCGCTGTCGTTCTGGCAGTACTTTTTGGCGGGCCCGGCGATCAGAGAACAGGGGTCGCTGCTCTTTGAGGGGCTTGGTCCAGGAGCTGCGACTGCGCTCGTGGAGAGGAGCACGACGGCGGTTTGGAGCGCGGCCACTAGGCCGGTGAGCTTGAGCGCTGTGTGTCGGCTACCGGGCATAGGTGAAGCCTCCGAACTCCTGGACCGCCTTGCTGATCTCGTCGGCTCCGGACACAGGGTTGTCACCGGTGACAGGAGTGGGGCCGGTCTTCTGGGTGGATGCCACGACCTTCCAGTCCCCGCTGCTCCAGTTCAGCGTCATGGTCACGGTGAACCAGCTGCTGGTCACCGGATTGGTCGAACTGGCGCCGGCGAGGCCGAAGAGGCCGTTGCACCAAACCTCGACCGTGGCCGCGTTGGTGCTGAGCGATGTGACCTTGGTGCCGGCCGGCAGGGTCCGGTTCACGAATGTGTTGCCCTTGGGAGCGCTGCCGTCGTTGTTGAGCCCGACCTTCTTCAGGAAGGCTGCGGAGTAGTCAGCATCGAATCCGGACTGCAGGCTGCTCAGACTGCTGGGATCAGCGATGGCCTGCACGATTTCGTGCCGTCGGACGGTATTGAACATGCCGTCAGAGCCCAGGACGGTCGCATAATTCGCCGCCGCACTCTCCGCCCCCTGCTCCGTATGGGCGAAGCCCGAGGGGATGCCGCTGGTCTTTGTGTCCACCGGGCGGGTGCCCGTGGGGGCCGTAGGGGCGGTGCTGGGTGGGGAGCCCTTTGTTGTCGTGTTGTTGGCAGACGAACCACCCCCCCTGTTGGCGAAAGCGATTGCTGCGATCAGGAGGGCCACTACGCCGACCACCGTGACCAGGCTTCGGGAGGAGGAGCGGTGGGGGGTGCGGCGGGGGGCGCCGCCGTAGGGGTCGGTGTCGGGGAGGCGGGTACGGGTGTGGCCGGTGTCGCCGTAGGCCTGTTCGTCTCCGGGGTTCATGCCGCGTACGCCCTCTCCACCTCGTAGAGATACGACGGTAGCCGTGCTGGTTCCCGCGCGGGCGCGGTGTGGTGACTCGACATCAGGGACGCGTCAGACCGCCATGCCGTACACGATCGTGAACAGGGTGCCGAGGGAGCCGATGATGAAGACCCCGGTCAGGCCGGCGATGATGAGGCCCTTGCCCTGCTCGGCGCTGAAGGTGTCGCGGAGGGCCGTCGCGCCGATGCGCTGCTTCGCCGCGCCCCAGACCGCGATGCCCAGGCACAGGAGGATGGCCACGGCCATGACCACCTCGATCATCACCTTGGCCTCGTTGCCCAGGCTGCCGAAGGGGCCCCAGTCCGGAGCGATCCCGCCGATGATGGTGTTGATGTCTCCCTTGTCGGCCGCGAACAGCATGTAAGTCACCGCCCCTGGTGGGTAGTTCCGCTGGCCCCCTGCGGTGTGCAGAGGTCAGGCCTCATTGTCGCCGACAACGTCGCCAACGTATGTCGACTTGACGTCATTGACTGGCGGGTTTCGTACGAATGGCGAGTACGGTCACTCTGTGTATCACGGCAGGTCACGCCGGGCAACGAGGTGCGACCGGAACCTGTCGTGTGGTTCGGTCGTTGTCCTCCTTTACGACCTGGTCCGGTTTCTGACGGCCGGTCGGGTGAGGCGTCGAGATGATGTTCTCACGGGCGGGGGAGCGAGAGCCTTCGACGTGCGTGGTGTGCTGCTCGGCGTACGGCACCAAGCCTGCCAAGAGAGCCGGACAGGGAAGAACGGGCCGCGGCTGGTTGCCGTGGCCCGTCTTCCGCTCCGCGCCGCCGAGGGGACCCCACGTCCCCCTCACCTGGCGGCTCCCCGTGACCCGACGGGGTGGTTCAGGCGGTGCTCAGCTCGCGCCGAAGGCGCCCGTGCCCTCGGGGGTGCCCCAGCCGGTCGGGCCGTCGTAGCCGGACCTGGCGGTGCAGAAGTACGACGTCGAGCAGCTGCCGTTGCTGCCGCTGGTCACGTCGTTGAGGGCGGAGGTGCCGGCCGCGGCGTACGGGTACCGGGCCGGGTAGTCGCTGCTGCCGGGGGTGCCGGCGAGGGCGTAGACCGAGGCGATGATCGGCGAGGAGGCGCTGGTGCCGCCGTAGGTGTTCCAGCCGGTGCCGTCGGAGCCGTAGGTGTCGTAGACGGAGACGCCGGTGGCGGGGTCGGCCACCGCGGACACGTCGGCGATCATGCGCTTGGAGCAGCCGGAGTCGGTCTGCCAGCTGGGCTTGGCGTCGTAGCCGGAGCAGCCGGAGCCGGTGCCCTCGGTGCTGGAGGTGTTCCAGACGGACTCCGTCCAGCCGCGGCTGGTGGAGGACGTCTTGAGGGCGGTGCCGCCGACGGCGGTCACGTACCTGGAGGCGGCCGGGTACTCGGCGCCGTAGCCCTCGTCGCCCGCGCTCGCGGTGATGGCGACGCCCGGGTGCTTGTAGTACGAGGAGTCGTAGGTGGTGTCGGAGGAGGACTCCGAGCCGCCGTAGCTGTTGGAGACGAACCTGGCGCCCAGCTTGACGGCCTCGTTCACCGCGGTGCCCAGGTTGGCGTCGCTCGCCGACTTGGCCTCGACGAGGAGGATGTTGCAGTTCGGGCAGACCGCGCTGACCATGTCCAGGTCGAGGGACTCCTCACCGGCCCAGCCGCTGTCGGCGGCGGGCAGGGAGGTCGTCGAGCCGGTCTGGCTGACCTTGGAGAAGCAGCCGTTGTCGCTGGTGCAGTCCGGCAGGCCGTAGTACGACCGGTAGGCCGCGAGGTCGGACTCCGCGTTCGGGTCGTCGTAGGCGTCGACGATCGCGACGGTCTCGCCCGAGCCGTTCGAGGAGGCCGCGTCGGTCAGGCCGTACGCGGACTGGAGGTCGGAGGGGCCGTAGCCGGTCGGGGAGTCGGAGGCGGCCTTCGGCGAGACGGTCTTGGGCGTGACGCCCTTCAGGGCCGCCTGCTTCTCCATGAAGGCGGTGGTGCCGCCGGTGACGCGCAGGGCGTTGCAGGCGGCGTAGCCCTTCTTCGGGGTGGCGCCGCACGCCTTCTCGTACCGGACGTGGGCCTTGGCGACCTGGGCGGCGACGGCCTTGGCGCTGATCTTGTGGGGGGTGGTGACGGCCTCGGCGTGGGCCGCGGTGGTCAGGCCGGCGGCGAGGAGTGCGGCGGTGGCCGCTGCTGCCGAGCCGATGCGGCGCCGTCTGCCGCGTATGTGGGGGAAGTCGGGCGTGGTCGTACGCAAGGTACAGCCTCCTGGAAGTGGTGGACAGAGGCCTGCGGGTATGGGGGTCCACCGGTGGGTGACCGGTGGGGGCGGCGGCCCGCGAACGACCCTCGCTTGTTGAGTACGCGACAACAAGGGGCTTTCGGAATCCTGACTACCGCGTTACTGAAGGCGGTTGGGGGCTTACTGGTCAATGAAGGTGTGCTGGCGCTGTGCTGGGCGCTGCTTGACCCGGCGCACAGGGAGCACAGGGCGCACACACAAGGCGGTGCGCCTCAACGGGGCTTGAGGCCGTGCAGCAGCAGGTGGACGTGTTCGTCCAGGCCGCTCATGGCCTCCTCGGCGTCGAGTGCGCAGCCGGCGATGAGGGCGGCGAGGCCGTGCAGGCTCGCGGCGGCGACCATGGTGATCCGCTCGGGATCGCCGGCCACGATCTCGCCCTGCTCCTGGGCCGCCGAGATCATCCGGGTGAAGGAGCCGAGGGACTCGTCGACGGCCGCGGCGAGCTGGGCCGAGCTGTCGGGGTCGTGCTTGCGCGCGAACATCAGCTCCAGCAGCTCGGGGTTGTCGACGGTGAAGCCGAGGTAGGCCCGGGCGAGGGCGGCCATGCGCGCCTCGAAGGGGAGGCCGGGCTGTCCGGCGGCACTGCCCAGGGCCTGGTTCAGCCGTTCGTACCCGTCCAGCGCGAGCGCGTCCATCAGGGACTGCTTGTCCTTGAAGTGCCGGCCGGGGGCCGCGTGGCTCACGCCGATGTCCCGGGCCAGCTCGCGCAGTGAGAGCGCGCCGGCCCCCTTCTCGCGCAGGGTGCGCTCGGCGCTCCTGAGCAGGGCGGCGCGCAGGTCTCCGTGGTGGTAGGGGCGGCTTGCTGGCCGGGACGTGCGCGACATGCCGACCATCGTATCTCGATGTTGACGCTGTCAATATAGTGGGCGCCGCCATCATTGTTGTCATTGACAGCATTGTTGTCGATGCCTACATTGGCTCCCATGACTACTGACTGGAACGTGACCGACCTCCCCGACCAGACCGGCCGTACGGCCGTGATCACCGGCGCCAACAGCGGCCTCGGTCTCGCCACCGCCGAGGCGCTGGCCCGGGCCGGAGCGCACGTGGTGTTCGCCGTGCGGGACCTCGCGCGGGGCGGGGCCGCCGCGGCGAAGGTCGGCGGCAGCACCGAGGTGCGCCGCCTGGACCTGGCCGACCTGGACTCGGTGCGCGAGTTCGCGGACGCCTGGGACCGCCCGCTGGACCTGCTGATCAACAACGCGGGCGTGATGATGCTGCCGGAGCAGCGCACCAGGCAGGGCTTCGAGATGCAGTTCGGCACGAACCACCTCGGGCACTTCGCGCTGACCGGCCTGCTGCTGCCGTACGTCACGGACCGCGTGGTGACGGTGTCCTCCGGCGCCCACCGCTTCGGCGACGGAGCGATCCACTTCGCCGACGTCAACCTGCGCGGCCGCTACACCCCGGTCCGGGCCTACGCCCAGTCCAAGCTGGCCAACCTCCTGTTCACCCTGGAACTCCAGCGCCGTCTGGCCGAGTCCGCCTCCCCCGTACGGGCCCTCGCCGCCCACCCCGGCTACGCGGCCACCAACCTGCAGAGCCACAGCGCGAATCCCCTGGCCCGGGCCTTCATGGCCGTCGGCAACAGGGTGTTCGCCCAGAGCGGCAGGGCCGGCGCCCTGCCCACTCTCTACGCCGCCAGCCAGGACCTGCCCGGAGCGTCCTACGTCGGCCCCGCCGGCCTCGGCGAGATGCGCGGCGCCCCCACCCTGGTCGGCCGCAGCGCAGCGGCCAGCGACCCGCAGGCGGCCCGCCGACTGTGGACGCTGTCGGAGGAGCTGACCGGCGTGGAGTGGGGGCTCAGGCCGGTCAGCCGACCTTGATGTGCCGGTCCATGCCGAGCTGCTTGTGACCGTCGACGGGGCAGTACACGTCGTAGGTGCCCTTCTTCAGGGTCACCGTCAGCGTGGCCTCGTGGCCGCTGGGGATGGTCTTCGTCATGGCGTCCTCCACGCCGGGGCCGTCGACCGACAGCGCGTGCGTGACCCGGCCGTGGTTGGCGGAGACGAAGGTGTAGGTGCCCGGTGCGAAGGAGGACCGGGACAGTTTCAGCGCGTACTCGGTCTCGGTGACGGTCACGCGGGTGCCCTCGCCGGCCTTGGGGGTGCCGCTCGCGCCGCTCGTGTGACCGCCGACGCCTCCGCCTGAACAGGCGGCCAGGAGGAGGGCGGCGGCGCAGGCGGCCGCCGCCGTGCCGAGTGCCGTACGGGTCGTGGGGGTCGAGGTTGCCATCCGGCTCATCACCTTCTGAACCTTCTGAGTGAAAGGCTGCCTTTCCGAACAAAGGGCGCCCATTGGGAGTACGTCCGGATATACGAAAGAGTTCATCGGCGGGCCCCGGCCGCGCACATCAGAAGGTTTCACAGGAAAATCTCAGTGAAGTCGGAGCGCGTTTCTCACTTTCCTGGGACAGAGTGGGGCCTGATGGAGCGCATCTCACGCATCATGGTCACCTCGCGTCCCACGCTGCTGGGCGCCGTGGTGATGCTCGCCCTGACCTCGGCTTCCGTGGCCTCGGCCGATGACGGGCCGGGACCCTTCGGGGTCACCGCGGAGGTCGTCGCGACGCGGCAGAGCGCGCGGGTCGGGGCCCTGTTCGGCGCGGACCGGGTCGGCCGGCTGGCCGGCGGCCACTTCTGCACGGCCTCGGTCGTGCACAGCCCCCAGGGCAACCTCCTGGTCACCGCGGCGCACTGCGTGGACGGCGTCGACGGCGACCTGGTCTTCGTCCCCGGGTACCGGGACGGAGAGGCGCCGTACGGGGTGTGGGCGGTGGGGGAGCGGTTCCTGCCGGACGGGTGGTCGAGGGACCAGGACGAGGACAGCGACCTCGCGTTCGTCCGTGTGGAGGACAGGGACGGCAGGCGGATCGAAGACGTCGTCGGAGCGAACCGGTTCGTGACGGGGACGGCCACCGGCGCCACCGGCGTGACCGTCGTCGGCTACCCGGACTCCCGTGAGGTGCCCATCCGCTGCACCAACAAGCCGAGTCCGCACAGCCGCACCCAGCAGCGCATCGACTGCCCCGGCTTCGCCGGCGGCACCAGCGGCAGCCCCTGGATCAACGGCGACGGTCAGGTGGTCGGGGTGCTCGGCGGACATGAACAGGGCGGTTCGACCGATGACGTGTCGTACAGCGTCGTGCTGGGGGGCGAGGCGGCCGGGCTGTACCGGGACGCGGCCGGCGCTCCCTGAGCCCCGGCGGCACGCGCGTGGGTGATCCCGCGTCAGGGCGGTAGCGCGTCCGGGGGTGTTGTGCGTCGGTCCGGGGTTCTCGTCCCGGAGCAGGTCCGCTCTTAGACTGCTGCGGTGGACTGACCGGTGGCGAGGGGCGGTTGACGGTGCGTAAGGCGTGGGTCGTCGGTGGTGCCCTCGTGGGGGGCGGGCTGAGCTTCGTCATGCTGCTCGTCGTCGGCGTGTACGTCGTCGCCGGGAACCTCCTCGAGAGCGCCACCTCGGGCAGCAGGGGGCTCGCGAAGGGCGCCGTACCGGCCGCCTACAAGTCGCTCGTCCAGCAGTGGGGCAATCTGTGCCCGGCGCTCACTCCGGCGCTGCTCGCCGCCCAGCTGTACCAGGAGAGTGGCTGGAATCCGACCGTCGTCAGCCCCGCCGACGCGCGCGGCATCGCCCAGTTCATCCCCAGCACGTGGGACACGCACGGCATCGACGGCAACGGGGACGGCAAGCGGGACATCTGGGACCCCAACGACGCGATTCCGTCGGCCGCTTCGTACGACTGCGAACTCGCCAAGGACGTGAAGAACGTTCCGGGGAACGTCTCCGACAACATGCTCGCCGCCTACAACGCCGGTGCCTACCGGGTCATAAACGCGGGCGGTGTGCCGGCCATCAGCGAGACGCAGAACTACGTCAAGCGGATCCGCAGCCTGGAGCAGAGCTTCGTCGCGCCGGTCAGCCGGATCGACCCCACCCGGCAGGCCGCCGGGGCCATCGCCTTCGCGCAGAGCAAGCTCGGCACGCCCTATCTGTGGGGCGGCGAGGGTACGACCCAGCAGGGCGGCCGCTTCGACTGCTCGGGGCTGACCCAGGCCGCGTACGCGAAGGTCGGGATCACCCTGCCGCGCGTCGCCAACGACCAGTACAACGCGGGCCCGCACCCCTCGCGGGACCAGCTCCTCCCGGGCGACCTGGTGTTCTTCTCCACCGACCTCGGCGACTCGCGGGCCATCCACCACGTGGGCATCTACGTGGGCGGCGGCTACATGATCGACGCACCGCGCACCGGGGCCGTCATCCGGTTCGATCCCATCGACGCACGCGACTACTTCGGCGCGACCCGGGTCACCGAGGCCGGCGCGAAAGCGCTCCCCACCACGGTTTGAGATGGTGTGACCCAGCGTGAACCACCCCCCTGAGCTGCGGTGATGAGTCTCTCTTCGATAACGTCTGCGTGATCATTCAGTGGAGAGTGGAACGTATTAACGGGGGCTGTGCGTTCCTGACCACGGGGGTAGGAGCGGCGCACACGAAGTGCGTCCGGCAGACGACGAAGGGGCCGCAGCACCATGGCTGTACTCGCCGAATCCGGATCGAACCCCGACGTCGACCTGCTCTACGACATCAATGGCCTGGCCAAGGAAGCCCCGCACTGGTTCGACCGGGTCATGGAGTTCGTCGGCGAGTACGGCCTGCTGCTCGCCATGGTCCTGCTGGTGCTGTGGTGCTGGTGGTCCGTGCGGCGGCGGGGCGGCGAGGACGCCGCGGCCTCGGTCGCCGCCCTGGTGTGGGCGCCGCTCGCGGCCGGCATCGCGGTGCTGGTGAACGTGCCCATCCGGGGGTTCGTGGAGAGGCCCCGCCCCTTCGTGCAGCACCAGGGCCTGGACGTCCTCGTCTCCGGCAAGACCGACTTCTCCTTCGTCAGCGACCACGCGACGATCACCATGGCGCTCGGGGTCGGTCTCTTCGTGGCCCACCGCCGCTTCGGCATCGCCGGGATCGCTCTCGCGCTGCTGGAGGGCTTCTGCCGGGTGTACATGGGCGTGCACTACCCGACGGACGTCGTCGGCGGCTTCGCGCTCGGCACGGCGGTCGCGCTGCTGCTGTCGCCGTTGGCCATGGCGTTGCTGACCCCGGTGCTGCGGGCGGTGGAGCGGTCGCCGCGCGTGGGATGGGTGGTGCGACGCCGGTCCGCGCGGGAGATGCCGGTCGTCCCGGGCGCCCGTCGCGCGGTCACGTCCGAGGAACGGGACCTGGCGGCGTAGCCGGTACGGCGTCGCGCCACCCCCGCGGACCCCGTCCTACAACCCCTGGGCGTACGAGAAGAACCTCTGCGGGTCGTACTGCTTCTTCACCTTGCCCAGCCGCGTCGCCGCATCCCCGTAGTACGCCTTCTTCCAGTCCGTCAGCGTCGGGTCCACGTAGTTCTGGTACGCGGCGCCGGAGGCGTAGGGGGACATCGCCTGGTGCGCCGAGGTCAGCCACGACTGGGCCGTACCGCCGGAGGCTCCCGCTCCCCAGGACGCGATGTACTGCGCCAGCATCCGGGAGCGGCGGTGCACGAAGGCCGTCGCCGTGGGCGCGACGCGGTTGACCGCACCGCCGAGGGCGGTGAACGCGATGCTGCCCGCGCCGCCCCGGACCGAGCCGATCTGCCGCAGCAGGGTCTGGATGCCCGCCGAGGACAGGGAGCGGTCGAAGAAGTCGGAGCGGGCGGCGTAGGTCTCGCGGCCCAGGCGGCCCTGGGGGGAGCGGCCGGGCGTGCTGCCCGGGAGGTGGCACTGGGCGTCCGTGGAGAAGGAGGAGCAGTTGGCGTAGATCTCCATCGCCTCCTCGTAGCCCCGGCGGCGCAGGGTCACGGAGCGGGCGTCGGCGCCGGCCTTGTGCGCCAGCTGGTCCACCGCGTTCTGGAGTTCGCCGTAGGTGCCGAGGGAGAAGCAGGACACGGAGATCGACGGGGTGCCGCCCGGGGTGTTCGACAGGTGGAGGGAGGACCAGATCTCGTCGGGCTGGGACGGCCCCCATTCCTGCCAGGCCTTGATCACCGCGGCCGCCTTCGACCACGGCCAGGTCATGTAGGCGGTCACCGCCTGCGGCGCGGCGTGCGTTCTGAAGTGCAGTTCGGTGACGACGCCGAAGTTGCCGTTGCCCGCGCCGCGCAGGGCCCAGAAGAGGTCGGAGTGGTTGTTCGCGTCGGCTGTCACCTGGGTGCCGTCGGCGGTGATGAGCGTCGCCTGGGTGAGGCTGTCGCAGGTCAGGCCGTAGGCGCGGGAGACGACGCCGTGGCCGCCGCCGAGGACCAGGCCGGAGACGCCGACGGTGGGGCAGGAGCCCGCGGGTATGGTCACGCCCTTCGCGGCCAGCGCCCGGTAGACGTCGATCAGCTTGGAGCCGGCGCCGACCACCGCCTGCCCGCCGCTGACCCGGATGCGGTTCAGCCGGGAGACGTCGAGGATGAGGCGGTTGTCGCCGGAGGAGTAGCCCGCGTAGGAGTGGCCGCCGTTGCGTATGGAGATGCGTATGTTGTGCGCGTGGGCGTAGGCCAGGGTCGTACGGATGTCGTCGGTGTGCGCCACATAGGCCACCGCGGCCGGTTTCAGACCGTCGAAGCGGGTGTTGTACAGCTGGTGGGCCGTCTGCCACGCCGTGTCGCCGGGCCGGATCAGGGTGCCGTCGAGGTCACGGGCGAGGGCCGCCCAGTTGGCGGCGGCGTTCTCGCTGGTGGTCTTGAGGGCCGTGAGGGACGATGAGCCCGTGGTCGCCGACGTGGTGGACCTGCCCGAGCCCGAGCCGCACCCGGTCAGTGCGGTCGCGGCCAGTGCGGCCGTGCCGCCAGCGATGAACCTACGCCGTTCCATGCCCATCGTCGTCTGTCACCCTTTCGCAGGCCGCCTTGGCCCTTCCTTGGGTGAGACGGCCCTGTGGGCACGTCGGTTCGTAACAGTTCACACACAGGGAAACGAACGTCGAATACGTGTGCGCGTAACCCGATCGTCGGAACCTCCATGTGTTCTCCCCGTAAGCATTCCGTGACCTCACCGGGCCGACGGCAGGGGTTCACCCCTCGTTCACTTCCGGCCATCGGCGGCTTCACCTGTTCTGCCTAATTTCGGCCGTGCACGGTGCGGAGCGCGGTCGTTCATGCGCTGGCGCATCCCAAGACCTCGCACGCCGCCGACAGCGGCGGCTCCTGGAAGGAACTCCCGAAAGTGAAGCTTCAGCGCAAGAACCGGCTGCGCGCCCTTTCGCTCGGTGCGATCGCCGTGACCGGTGCCCTGGCCCTGACGGCGTGCGGCTCCGACGACAACGGTGGTGGCGGCAAGGCCTCGGGCAACCCGTCCGGCTCCGCCAACGCTTCCTCCGCCAAGTGCGACAACGCCAAGGGCCAGCTGCTCGCGGACGGCTCCTCCGCGCAGAAGAACGCGATCGACGCGTGGGTCAAGGCGTTCTCGCAGGCCTGTGGCGTGCAGATCAACTACAAGGGCGGCGGCTCCGGCGCCGGTGTCACCTCCTTCAACCAGGGCCAGCTCGCGTTCGCCGGTTCGGACTCCGCGCTGAAGCCGGAAGAGGTCACCGCCTCCAAGAAGGTCTGCTCCGGCGGCCAGGGCATCGACCTGCCGATGGTCGGCGGCCCGATCGCCCTCGGTTACAACGTCCCGGGTGTCGACAACCTGGTCCTGGACGCCCCGACGATCGCCAAGATCTTCGACAGCAAGATCAAGAACTGGAACGACCCGGCGATCAAGAAGCTGAACCCGTCGGCGAAGCTGCCCGACCTGAAGATCCAGGCCTTCCACCGTTCCGAGGACTCCGGTACGACGGACAACTTCACCAAGTACCTGATCGCCACCGCCCCGAACAACTGGAAGTACTCCGGCGGCAAGGCCTGGCAGGCGCAGGGCGGCCAGGCGGCCTCCGGCTCCGCCGGTGTGGCCCAGGGCGTCAAGCAGAACGCCGGCGCGATCGGCTACTTCGAGCTGTCCTACGCCAAGGACATGACCACCGTCTCCATCGCCACCGGTGCCAAGACCCCGGTCAAGCCGTCCGTGGAGAGCGCCACCGCGGACATCGCGGCCGCCAAGGTCGTCGGCACCGGCAAGGACCTGTCGCTGAAGCTGGACTACGCCACCAAGGCCGAGAACGCCTACCCGATCACCCTGGTGACCTACGAGATCGTCTGCGACAAGGGCAACAAGGCCGACACCCTGCCGGCCACCAAGGCCTTCCTGCGCTACATCGCCAGCGAGGACGGTCAGAAGGCGCTGTCGAGCATCGACTACGCCCCGATCCCCGACGAGATCATCGCCAAGGTCCGCACCACCATCGAGGGCCTGAGCTGACCTGATCCGAGAGTGCGGCCCGTGCCCGACAGGGCCCGGGCCGCACCGTCCGGTGCACCGCCGCCATGAGCCGCCGCCCGTGAGGGTGCCCGGCTCCGCAGACCGGAGAACCCGATGGAAATATCGACCAAAACCGACGCATCTCCCCCCACGCCCCACTCCACGGTGACCGAGCAGAAGCGCAACGCCCGCGGCGCGACCCGCCCCGGCGACCGCGTCTTCCTCGGCCTCTCCCGGGGCTCCGGCATCCTGCTGCTGGTGATCATGGCCGCCATCGCGGTCTTCCTCACCTATCGCGCCTCGCTCGCGATCAGCAAGGACCACGGAAACTTCCTGACCACCTTCGAGTGGAACACCAACCTCACCCCGCCGAGCTTCGGCATCGCGGTGCTGGCCTACGGCACGGTCGTCTCCTCGATCATCGCCATGGTCATCGCGGTCCCGATCGCCGTCGCGATCGCGCTGTTCCTCACCCACTACGCCCCGCGCCGGCTGAGCGGTCCCATCGCCTATGTGATCGACCTGCTCGCCGCCGTGCCGTCCATCGTGTACGGCCTCTGGGGCGCCCTCATCCTCGTCCCGCACATGACGGGCCTGTACGGCTGGCTGAACGACTACCTCGGCTGGACCGGCCTGTTCTCCTGGGACGAGGGTGCCCCCCGCGCCATGCTCACCGTCGGCATCCTGCTGGCGATCATGATCCTGCCGATCATCACCAACGTCAGCCGTGAGGTGTTCCGGCAGGTCCCGCGGATGCACGAGGAGGCCGCGCTGGCCCTCGGCGCCACCCGCTGGGAGGTCGTCCGCATGGCCGTCCTGCCCTTCGGCCGCTCCGGTGTGATCTCCGCGTCCATGCTCGGCCTCGGCCGCGCCCTCGGCGAGACGATGGCCGTCGCCACCGTGCTCTCCCCGGACTACGTCATCCACCTCAGCCTGCTGAACCCGGGCGGCGGCACCTTCGCCCAGAACATCGCCAGCAAGTTCGGTGAGGCCACCGAGCAGGGCCGCGACGCGCTGATCGCCTCCGGTCTCGTCCTGTTCGTCATCACCCTGCTGGTCAACGGCGCGGCCCGCGCGATCATCGCCCGCCGCAAGGAGTACTCGGGGGCCAACGCATGACCACCGCAGCCGTCACCGACAAGCGCCCCAGCTCGCTGCGCGGCGCCAGCCTCCCGAAGTGGTCCCCGTGGGCCATCGCCGCCGGCTCGGTCGTCGTCGCCGTGGCGATCGGCCTGATCGGCGGGCTCAGCAGCAAGATCCAGTGGGGTCTGATCGCCGCGCTCCTGTTCGTCCTCGGCACCTACGGCATCGCCGCCCGCGTGGAGGGCCGCCGGCAGGCCAAGGACCGGATCGCCACCTCCTTCGTCTGGGTCGCCTTCCTGCTCGCCGTCGTCCCGCTGGTCTCCCTGATCTGGGTGACCGTCTCGCGCGGCGTGAAGGTCCTGAACGTCTACTTCCTCACCCACTCCATGGGGGTCGTCGCCGACTCCGAGCCCGGTGGCGGCATCTACCACGCCATCATCGGCAGCCTGGAGCAGGTCGGTCTCGCCACCGTGATCGGTGCGCCGATCGGCATCCTCACCGCGATCTACCTGGTGGAGTACGGCCGGGGCAAGCTCGCCAAGTCCGTCACGTTCTTCGTGGACGTGATGACCGGCATCCCGTCGATCGTCGCGGGTCTGTTCATCCTGTCGCTGATGCTCATCTTCAAGATGGAGCCGTTCGGCTTTGCCGGTTCGCTGGCCCTGGCCATCCTGATGATGCCGGTCGTCGTCCGCTCCACCGAGGAGATGCTCAAGCTCGTCCCGAACGAACTGCGCGAGGCCTCGCTGGCGCTCGGTGTGCCGAAGTGGCGGACCATCCTGAAAGTGGTCCTGCCGACCTCCATCGGCGGTATCACCACCGGCGTCATGCTGGCCATCGCCCGTATCGCGGGCGAGACCGCGCCGGTGCTGCTGCTGGTGTTCGGCAACCCGTTCATCAACAACAACCCGTTCGAGGGTGCGCAGGCGTCGCTGCCGCTGTACATCTACCAGCAGTACGCGCAGAGCGCGGGAGCCAACGCGGCGTACGACCGCGCGTGGGCGGCGTCCCTCACGCTGATCGCCTTCGTGATGATCCTCAACCTCGTGGCCCGCGGCATCGCCCGCTGGAAGGCCCCGAAGACCGGTCGCTAAGGCGACTATTTCCGGCTCCGCCGGGCGGGGCCCCTCAGCGACCGAGCTTGAATTCTGGAAGTGAAGTAGACATGGCCAAGCGAATCGACGTAAGCGGACTGACCGCCTACTACGGCTCCCACAAGGCGATCGAGGACATATCGATGACCGTCGAGCCGCGCTCGGTGACGGCGTTCATCGGCCCGTCCGGCTGCGGCAAGTCGACGTTCCTGCGCACCCTGAACCGTATGCACGAGGTCACCCCCGGTGGCCGCGTCGAGGGCAAGGTGCTGCTGGACGACGAGGACCTGTACGGCAACGGCATCGACCCGGTGGCCGTCCGCCGCGAGGTCGGCATGGTGTTCCAGCGGCCGAACCCCTTCCCGACGATGTCGATCTTCGACAACGTGGCGGCGGGTCTGCGCCTGAACGGCAAGTACCGCAAGAGCGAGCTGAACGACGTCGTCGAGAAGTCGCTCAAGGGCGCGAACCTCTGGAACGAGGTCAAGGACCGCCTGAACAAGCCGGGCTCCGGTCTGTCCGGTGGCCAGCAGCAGCGTCTGTGCATCGCCCGCGCGATCGCGGTCGAGCCGAAGGTGCTCCTCATGGACGAGCCCTGCTCCGCCCTGGACCCGATCTCCACCCTCGCGATCGAGGACCTGATCGGTGAGCTGAAGGAGCGCTTCACGATCGTCATCGTGACGCACAACATGCAGCAGGCCGCGCGTGTCTCGGACCGTACGGCGTTCTTCAACCTGGCGGCGGTGGGTCAGCCCGGCCGCCTCATCGAGATCGACGACACCGAGCGGATCTTCTCCAACCCATCGGTGCAGGCGACGGAGGACTACATCTCCGGTCGCTTCGGCTGATCGTCCCTGATCCCCTCGCGGTGCTGCATGGCGGTGCCACCGCGAGGACGCAAGAGGGCCCGCCCCTGGCTCCCGGGGGCGGGCCCATTGCGTTCGGCGAGCGCTTGCGGACTGAGATCCAGCACCCGCACCGGCTCGCCGACCCACCGGCCCGGGGTGGTGGTGGCGATGATCGCTCCGTCGGGACGGTCGGGGGTGGGCTGAGCGGCGTACTGACAGTGCGCCGCGGCCCACGTGCTCTGCCGGGCCACCGCCAGGGCGGCGGGCAGGTCCAGGTCGAGAACGGTGATGGCGGGGAGGGCGGCGAGATGCTCCGCCGTACCCGGACGGGCCCGGTCGGCTTCGACCAGTGCGCACGCCGGGGCGTACAGGTACCAGCCGGCCTCCACGTGGGCGCGGTGGATCAACCGGGAGGCAAGGACGTTGCCCCGGCCGGCCGCGGCCATGGCGGTGTCGTCCAGGACGATGTGCATCGCGTCGCTCACCTGGCCGCCGCCTGGGCCAGCCGGCGGTCCAGCTCGCCGTCGAGCTCCCGTTCCTCCGCGGGACTGGGCGCGTAACCGGTCCACTCCCTCAAGGCGGCGCGGGCCTGCTCGGCCCGCTCGGCCCGCTCTGCGGGGGTGAGCAGGGTTTCGGCGAGTCGGGCCAGGTAGGCGCGCAGCGACATCCCTTCGGCTGCCGCTATGGCGGCGAGCCGGTCCCGGGCTTCCTCAGGGATACGGACGTTGGCGTCGGACATCATCGGACTCCTCTGCACACCGCGGGTACGGGTACGTACCCGTACCCCACGGGGTGGGGCGGAGCGTGCGGGAACCTACAGCGCCACCAGCTTGACGACGCCGAAGGCCAGGGCGGCGGCCAGCCCGGCGGCCGGCATGGTGATGAACCAGCCCAGGACGATGTTCCTGGCCACGCCCCAGCGGACGGCGTTGAGGCGCTTGGTGGCGCCCACGCCCATGATCGCCGAGGTGATGACGTGGGTCGTGGAGATCGGCGCCTTGAAGAGGTACGCCGTGCCGAACATGATCGAGGCGCCGGTGGCCTCCGCCGCGAAGCCCTGCGGCGGGTCCAGCTCGATGATCTTGCGGCCCAGCGTGCGCATGATGCGCCAGCCGCCCGCGTAGGTGCCGAGGGAGAGCATCAGGGCGGAGACGATCTTCACCCAGACCGGGATCGGATCACCGAAGGTCTCGTGGCCGGAAATCACCAGTGCCATCACGACGACACCCATGGTCTTCTGGGCGTCCTGGAGACCGTGGCCCAGGGCCATGGCCGCCGCCGAGACGGTCTGGGCGATCCGGAAGCCGCGCTTGGCCTTGTGCGGGTTGGCCCGGCGGAACAGCCACATGATGGCCAGCATGACCAGGTAGCCGACGATCAGGCCGACCACCGGGGACAGGAACATCGGAATGATGATCTTGTCCACCACGCCGTTCCAGTGGACGGCGGTACCGCCGGCCAGGGCCGCGCCGACCAGGCCGCCGAACAGCGCGTGCGAGGACGAGGACGGCAGGCCGAAGTACCAGGTGATCAGGTTCCAGGTGATGGCGCCGAGGAGCGCCGCGAAGAGGATGCCCATGCCGGTCGAGCCGGACGGGCTCTCGATCAGGCCCTCGCTGACCGTCTTGGCGACACCGGAGCCGAGGAAGGCACCGGCCAGGTTCATCACGGCCGCCATGGCGAGGGCGGCCCGGGGGGTCAGGGCACGGGTCGACACGGACGTCGCGATCGCGTTCGCCGAGTCGTGGAAGCCGTTCGTGTACGTGAAGAAGAGCGCGACCGCGATGGTCACGACCAGGGCGAAGGTGTCCATCGACGCCTCAGGACTCCTTGACGGCGATGGTCTCCACCGTGTTCGCCACGTGCTCGAACGCGTCCGCCGCCTCTTCCAGGACGTCCACGATCTGCTTGAGCTTGAGCACCTCGATCGCGTCGTACTTGCCGTTGAAGAGGTGCGCGAGGAGCTTGCGGTGGATCTGGTCCGCCTGGTTCTCGAGGCGGTTGACCTCGATCCAGTACTCGGTCAGGTTGTCCAGCGTGCGGAGGTTCGGCATGGCCTCCGCCGTCAGCTCCGCGGCCCGGGCCAGCACCTCGATCTGCTGCTCGACGCCCTTGGGCAGTTCCTCGACGTTGTAGAGGACGACCAGGTCGACGGCCTCCTCCATGAAGTCCATGATGTCGTCGAGGGAGCCGGCGAGGGCGTAGATGTCCTCGCGGTCGAACGGCGTGATGAACGAGGAGTTCAGCTGGTGGAAGATCGCGTGCGTGGCGTCGTCACCCGCGTGTTCCGCGGCCCGCATACGCTCTGCGATCTCGGCTCGGGCAGGTGCGTCCGCCCCGAGCAGTTCCATCAGGAGTTTCGAGCCGGTGACGATGTTGTCCGCGGATGCGGCGAACATGTCGTAGAAGCTCGTCTCCCTGGGGGTCAGACGAAAGCGCACGTGGGGTCCTCGGGGTGCTTCGGTTTCGGTCAGGCTGATGCTAGGCGCATCATCCGGCCACGGCTATCGGGCCGCATCCCAGTGTCGCCCATCGGGCAGCGTGATCAGCACGGGGGCGTACCAAGGGCTCTCTACCCCGGAAAATTCGTTACGATATACCCTGTAGGGGTATGTATCCGCAGCTCGTTCCGAGAGGGAGGCCCGCGATGACGACGACCGAGGCCGGCGCCACGCACGGCTACCACAAGCAGAAGGACGAGCACCTCAAGCGGCTGCGCCGGATCGAGGGTCAGATCCGCGGGCTGCAGCGGATGGTCGACGAGGACACGTACTGCATCGACATACTCACGCAGGTCTCCGCCTCCACCAAGGCGCTGCAGTCCTTCGCGCTGCAGCTGCTGGAGGAGCACCTGCGGCACTGCGTCGCGGACGCGGCCGTCAAGGGCGGCGACGAGATCGACGCGAAGGTGGACGAGGCGACGAAGGCGATCGGCCGCCTGCTGCGCACCTGAGGCCTCAGGAGTCCTTCTCCTCGGCGACCCGCAGCACCTCGTCGATGCTCTCCAGGCTGAGCCGGTCCTCGGCCGCGGAGGCCGCGATGATCAGTTCTCCGCACAGCTCGATCTCGGCGAGGGCCACGTGGTCCTGCACCGCCGTACCGCCGCCCGGAGCCACCCGCCTCACCTCTTCCCTGCCGACACCGACTTCCAAGAGTAGGCAGCGCCCTACATACCGCGCATGGCACGGACGGGCTACTTACGGGGTGGTACGAGGGACTAGTTGTCGCCCTCGGCGATCCGGCCCGCGTAGATGTCCGCGGAGCGCGGCAGCCGTACGTCGGTGGGGGCGCCGAAGTCGTACAGCAGTGTCGTCGAGGCGACCGCCACGGGGGTCTTCTGCACGCTGTTGACGAAGCTGAAGCGCTGCCTGAGCTTGCGGATGCGGCCCTGGTCGTCCAGGTAGGCGTCGAACGGCACCCGGGTGGTGGCGAACCCTTTCGCCGCCGCCGCCAGTGGCGCCCGGTTCTCGGCGGAGGCCTGCCGGGCCGCGCTGCGCAGGTCGGCCGTGCCCTGGTAGTGCCGCACCGGGGTGCCGGCCACCTCGGTCCGGCCGACGAAGGTCGCCGTCCGCGTGCCCCGCAGCACCTCGGCCGCCGCATAGGGGTCGGTGACCCCGCCGGTGACCAGGTTGCCGTCGGACAGCGTGGCGGTGTCCACCCGCACCCACTTGTCGGCGGGCACACCCGCGCCCCGGTTCTTCATGAACAGGGCACCGGGGGCGAGGAGTTCGGTGATGGGCTGGTGCTCGGCGGTGCCCGCCGGGTCCTCGGGCAGGACGACCGTGAGCCGGCCGAGCCGCTGCCGGAAGTCGTAGACGCCCTTGCCGCGGATGGTGACGCGGGTGCCGCCCGTGGCCATCTCCATGGAGGTGGTGGCCTTGGAGCTGCCCGCGCCGCGCAGCGTGTCGGCGGCGCCGTGCAGGACGGCGACCGGATCGCGCCCGCCCTTGACGTCCTCGGCGGCGGCCCCGCTGCCGACACAGCCCGTGGCACCCGCCCCGAGGCCGAGCAAGATGCCGACCGCGACGACCGTCCTGCCCGCGTTCCTGTGCTGCCGCCGATCCATCGCCTGCCTACCCCCAGCCGGTACGTCCGCAACGGGCCCCCTGTCGTTCGGATAACGACGGGTGCCAGGCGCCGTCACGCGCCGCCGAGGAGAGCGGGGAGGCCGTGCGAGCCCTTTGCCGTGGGGTGGGTAACGTTGTCGGGGTGACAGTCACCGCGGCACAGCAGGACGGGCCCGAGCCCGTCCGGTCCGGGCAGGAACACCTCGTCACGACGACCGAACAGGGCCGCTTCTGCGTGGCCGGCTGCAGCTGCGGCTGGCGCGGCCCCGCCCGCAGAGCCCGCAGCCAGGCCCGCACGGACGCGGAGGACCACCGGGCGGGCCGGTGAGCACGGCGTTCAGAACGGCGGTCAGTCCTGCATGTGCTGGAACGGCCGGATCAGGGCGTCCACGAGGTCACGGTCGCGGGGCTGGGTGAGGCGGCCGCGGGCCGCGGCGGGGGAGAGCCACAGGATCCGGTCCACCTCGTCGTTCGGGGTGAAGTGCCCGAAGACCGCCTCGGCCGCCCAGTAACGGACCTGTTTGGGACGGCCGTTCACGAGATACCGCACGGTCGCCAGCTCCTCGCCGGGCTCGGCCGTGTACCCGGTCTCCTCCGCGACCTCCCGAAGAGCGCCCGCGAGCGGCTCCTCGCCGCGCTTGAGCTTGCCCTTCGGGTGCGACCAGTCGTCGTACTTCGGCCGGTGGACCAGGCAGACCTCCAGGTCCCCGGAGACCGGCGAGCGCCGCCACAGCACGCAGCCGGCCGCCCGCACCAGGGTGTCGCTCACACTGCCTCCTCGTGGGACTTCAGGGCGCGCTGACGGTCTGCTTCTGCCAGGCCTGCTGGAAGGCGAACCTGGCGGCCTCCACCTCGTGCCGCTGGTCGGCGTGGAGCACGCCGAGCGCGTACGCCGTCGCCGGGGCGATACGGGGCGTACGGGCGGCCTGGGCCGCCGCCGCAGCAGCCTCCGAGGCGTCCCGGTGCCGGTTCAGGGCCTGGCCCGCCGCCAGCAGCCGTACGTCCACGGGCGCGTTGCCCGCGTGCAGTGCCTCCAGCGCGTACCGGTGCAGGCGCAGCAGCAGCCGGACCTGGTGCCAGGGGCCGTCCTGGGGGTGGGGGGACGGTTCCGGGGACAGGCCGTGGACCAGGGCCTCCGCGTTGTACGGGTGGCCCGCGGTGACCAGGGGGAGCGCTGCGATCGCGTCGGTCAGCCGTTCCTCCGCAGCGGCTGACAGGGGGCGCAGGCCGGTGGTGGGGGCGGTGAGGGTGAGGGGGACCTCGCTGGCGAGTACGGCGACCTTGTCCGCGACGGCGTGGAACCGGCTCGACCCCAGGGCCTGGAGGGCCGTGGAGTGGGCTCGGGTCCGGGCCAGGGTCAGCTGGCGTTCGAGCAGGGCGCCCGCTTTGGCTGCGCCCACGGTGAGGTTGCCGCGTTCGGCGGTGTGGGCCGCCGGGCCACCGGAGCGGGCGTCGCCGGCCCCGACAGCCGCGGCCGTGACCGCCTGCGCCGGGAACACCGTCGCGCCGGACAGCCGGTGCAGGGCGAGCAACAGGCGTTCCAGACGGGCCTCGTACGCGTGCTCCAGACCCAATGTGCCCGACAGCCAGGCCAGTTCGGGGCGCATCTCCTCGGACCAGTCGGCGTCGAGGAGGGGGCGGAAGGTGTGCAGGCTGGCGCTGATGCGCCGGGCCGAGCGGCGCAGCAGTCGTGCCGCGTCGACGGACTCCTCCGGGCCGCCCGCCGTGTTGCCCCCCGTCTCGCGGTGCAGGCGCAGGGCGCGGAGGAACTCCGTGGCCTGGGCGCGCAGGTACGCCGCGAGGGCGTCCCCGGTCACCACCTCGGCCGTGGGGTCCGTCGGGTCAAGGTGTTGCTGTGCCACGCCGGCGCCTCCGGGCGTCTATGAGCATCTCCTGGACGTTGCGCAGGGGTTGGCCGTCCGCATCGGTCGCGTTGCGCGTCCACTCGCCGTCCGGGCCGAGGTGCCAGGAGGAGGTGGAGTCGGACATGCCGGTGTCGAGCAGCCGGTTCAGGGCCGCCCGGTGGGCGGGGTCCACGACCCGCACCAGGGCCTCTATCCGGCGGTCGAGGTTGCGGTGCATCATGTCGGCGCTGCCGAACCACACCTCGGGCTCGCCGCCGTTGCCGAACGAGAACACACGGGAATGCTCGAGGAAGCGGCCGAGGATGGAACGGACCCGGATGTTGTCGGACAGGCCGGTGACGCCGGGGCGTATCGCGCAGATGCCGCGCACCCATATGTCGACCGGCACGCCGGCCTGGGACGCGCGGTAGAGGGCGTCGATGACGGCCTCGTCGACCATCGAGTTCACCTTGATGCGGACGAAGGCCGGACGGCCCGCGCGGTGGTGCTGGACTTCCTTGTCGATGCGCGAGATCAGGCCGTCGCGCAGCGACTTGGGGGCCACCAGCAGGCGGCGGTAGGTCTCCCGGCGGGAGTAGCCGGACAGCCGGTTGAACAGGTCGGAGAGGTCCGCGCCGACCTGCGGGTCGGCCGTGAGCAGGCCCAGGTCCTCGTACAGCCGGGCGGTCTTCGGGTGGTAGTTGCCGGTGCCGACATGGCTGTAGCGGCGCAGGGTCTCGCCCTCCTGGCGGACCACCAGGGACAGCTTGCAGTGCGTCTTCAGGCCGACCAGGCCGTAGACGACGTGGCAGCCGGCCTCCTCCAGCTTGCGCGCCCACTTGATGTTGGCGTGCTCGTCGAAGCGGGCCTTGATCTCGACCAGGACGAGGACCTGCTTGCCGGACTCGGCGGCGTCGATGAGCGCGTCGACTATCGGGGAGTCGCCGGAGGTGCGGTAGAGGGTCTGCTTGATCGCGAGGACGTCCGGGTCGGCGGCCGCCTGTTCCAGGAAGGCCTGCACGGAGGTGGAGAAGCTGTCGTACGGGTGGTGCAGCAGCACGTCCCGGGTGCGCAGGGCCGCGAAGATGTCCGGCGCGGACGCGGACTCGACCTCGGCGAGGTCGCGGTGGGTGCCGGCGACGAACTTCGGGTACTTCAGCTCGGGCCGGTCGAGGGAGTGGACGCGGAACAGGCCGGTGAGGTCCAGCGGGCCGGGCAGCGGGTAGACCTCGGCCTCGCTGATCTTGAGCTCGCGGACCAGCAGGTCCAGCACCTCGCGGTCGATGGACTCCTCGACCTCCAGGCGCACCGGCGGCCCGAAGCGGCGCCGCATGAGCTCCTTCTCCAGGGCCTGGAGCAGGTTCTCGGCGTCGTCCTCCTCGACCTCCAGGTCCTCGTTGCGGGTGAGCCGGAAGGCGTGGTGCTCCAGCACCTCCATGCCCGGGAACAGCTCCTCCAGGTGCGCGGCGATGACGTCCTCGAGGGGGACGTACCGGCCGGGGCTGCTCTCCAGGAAGCGGGACAGCAGCGGCGGCACCTTCACGCGCGCGAAGTGCTTGTGGCCGCTGACCGGGTTGCGTACGACGACGGCCAGGTTCAGCGAGAGGCCGGAAATGTACGGGAAGGGGTGGGCGGGGTCGACGGCCAGCGGGGTCAGGACCGGGAAGATCTGGTGCCGGAAGAGCGTGAACAGGCGGGCCTGCTCCTTGTCGGTCAGCTCGCTCCAGCGGACCAGGTGGATGCCCTCGTCCGCGAGGGCGGGGGCGACGTCCTCGTGGTAGCAGGCGGCGTGCCGGGCCATCAGCTCGCGCGAGCGGGCCCAGATCATCTCCAGCACCTCGCGGGGCTGCAGCCCGGAGGCGGAGCGGGTGGCGACGCCGGTGGCGATACGGCGCTTCAGACCGGCCACCCGGACCATGAAGAACTCGTCCAGGTTGCTGGCGAAGATCGCGAGGAAGTTCGCGCGCTCCAGCAGGGGCGTGTTCGGGTCCTCGGCCAGCTCCAGGACACGCTCGTTGAAGGCGAGCCAGCTGCGCTCCCGGTCGAGGAAGCGGCCCTGGGGCAACGGTGCGCCGTCGACCTGCGACTCTTCGTACGCGTCGAGGTCGGCATCGATGTCGGGTTCCAGGTCGGAGACGACCGCGGCCACCGTGTGCGGGCGGTGCGCGGCGAGGGAGCCCACGGAGGGCTGGACGTGCTGGACCTCTGCTGCCTGGGTGTCTTGCTGACTCATGAACCCATTCTTCCGCGCCGAGGGGGAGACAGGCGCGTCGGAACGTGCGGGCGGGAGCGTCACGGCCCCGTTCCCCGCGGGCCCCTCGGGGGGCGGCGAAGGCTCTGGCACGGCGGGCTTCATTGGCCGAGCGTCGCAAGCCTGGCTGAATCGATGGTTACGGAGACATGACGTGCGGGATAGCGGGGGGCGGCTCGCGGGGGTCCTGCTCGCGAAAGCGGCGGTGCGCGGGCCGGGGGAGCGGCGGTGTGTGGGCCGCCTGACCGCTCGCGCACCCGTCGCCCCCGGCGGTCAGGTGGTACAGCGGCGCACGGCGTCCGCACGGGCCGCGTCGCAGGTACCCGCGGTGACCACCACGCCCGTGACCAGCGCGGGCAGCCTACGGCGCAGCACCAGGGCCGCCAAGGTGCCGGCCACCGGCCCGGCCAGGGCCGGCGCGGCGGTGGAACGACGGTCCGGGGCCGGCCGGACCGTGAGCCAGCGGGTCGGCGAGGTGCTCCGGGTCCTGGCCGGCTGGGCGGTGCCGGTCTCCGGCTCCCGGCCGGTCAGGGCGGCGGTGGCGTAGTCGTAGTGGTTCTTGCGGCGCAGGATCGCGGCCTGGCCGTGGCTTCGGCTCGGCAGCGGTGTACGCGCCGGCCCTCGGCGGGCCGTGCGTTCTCCTCGGCACCGTTCCTTGGCACCCGGTGCCCAGGACCGTGTCACGTCTCCGTGCGGTACATCAGGTCCGTCTCGTACGTGCTGAACCCCAGCCGCTCGTACACCGTCACCGCCGCCTGGTTGTCGGCGTCCACGTAGAGCATCGCGGCCGGCAGCTGCTCGGCGGCCAGGTGGCGCAGGCCGATCGTGGTGAGGGCCCTGCCGAGCCCACCGCCCTGCTCACCGGGGCGGACCCCGAGGACGTACACCTCGCCGAGCCCCTCCTCCGCGTGCACCTTGGTCCAGTGGAAGCCGACCAACTCCCCGCGCCGCTCGGCGAGGAAGAACCCGGCCGGGTCGAACCACGGTTCGGCCTTGCGGTCGTCGAGGTCCCGCTGGGTCAGCGAGCCCTGCTCGGGGTGGTGGGCGAAGGCGGCCGCGTTGACCTCGAGCCAGGCGGCGTCGTCCTTGCCGGGCACGAAGGCGCGCACGCTCACGCCCTCCGGCAGCACCGGGTCGGGCAGCTCCAGGTCGGTCAACGACCGCCGCATCTGGCGCAGTTCGCGGAACAGGGTCAGCCCGAGCACCTGGGCGAGGTGCCGGGCGGCGGAGTGCCCGCCGTGCGCCCACACCCGCAGCCGCTTGCCGGAGGCGCCGAGCAGGGCCGCGCCGAGCGCCCGGCCGTGCCCGTGCCCGCGGTGCGCGGGGTGGACGACGAGTTCGGCGGCGGGTGCCTCCACCGGGTCGGTGTCCTCCAGCTGGGCATAGCCGACGAGTTCGCCGTCGATGGTCAGCAGGAGGTGTGAGACGCCCTCGCGGGCACCTCCGCGCAGCTGCAGCCGGCCCTGCTCGGACACCGGCTGCTGCCCGTCGACCCGGGCGGCCTCGGCGAGCAGGGCCAGCACGGCCTCGGCCTGGTCCGGGGAGAGCGCGGAGTGGGTCTCGATGGAGCGGGCGGGAAAGGCTCGTGCGGTGTCGTCGCTGCTCATGCGTAGAGGGTACGGCAGGCACCCCGTAAGACCCATGTGAATGGCGCCGTGGTTCCCGGAATTCCCCGTGAATTACTCATAAGGCTCTTTAATTGAGGTCTCACCGGAATTGGCTTTTCCTGGCTTCCGAATCCCGTAATGTTTTCCATGCCGGAATTGGCCAGAGGGCGGCGGTGTCGACGAGGGTCCTGCCCTGGCGTACCTCGGTGGCGGCGACGGTGAGCACGGGTTTCCCGGTGGATAGGATGAGGATGACTGTGTGACGCATTAGCTGCGCCGCGCAGGAGAGTAGCGCTGTTTCGCTGTGCCGCGCAGTGAGTTTTGGAGGCGAGCCACGTGACGGACCCCAGCCGGGCCGGGCTGTACGAGGAGCTGGCGACGGAGTCGCGCCGCTATCTGGCGGCGTATGTGCTGTTCAACCAGGCCGTCGCCGACCATCTCGGCCTTCACCCGACCGATGTGCAGGCCCTCAGCCTGCTGACGGTCGAGCCCGAGCCGCTCACGGTCCGGCAGATCGCCGACATGACCGGCCTGACCACGGGCTCGGCCACCCGGCTGGTGGACCGGCTCGAACGCGGCGGCTATGTGGCCCGCACACCCGACCGGCACGACCGCCGCCGGGTGCTGGTCTCCCCGGTGCCGGAGCGCGTCGCCCGCGTCACCGCGGTGTGGGACGAACTCGGCCGGAGCTGGCAGACCCTGCTCGACGACCACAGCGAGGACGAACTGAGGGCCATCACCCGCCACATGCGCCGCGCGAACGACCTCAGCCGTACCCAGATCCAACGACTGCGCGCCCTGCCGAAGCCGCACTGACCGATCGACCGGCGTTTCTTCAGCCCGACAGGCCCGGCACGCCTTCCGGTGCGGCCGGTGCGTCCCGGATGTCCGGTGGCGGGGTCGGTGCGCCCGGGAGGCTGACCGTGGCCGTGGTGCCGGTGCCCGGTGCCCGGGACAGGGTGACCTCGCCGCCCGCCTGCTCGACCGTGCGGGCCACGATGGACAGGCCGAGGCCCGAGCCGGGCAGGGCGCGGGCGCTGGGGGAGCGCCAGAAGCGGTCGAAGACGTGCGGGAGTTCGTCCTCGGGGATACCGGGACCGTGGTCGCGGACCGTGAGGGTGCCCCCGGTCAGCCGTACCTCGATCGTGCCGCCCCCGGGGCTGAACTTCACCGCGTTGTCGAGGATGTTGACGACCGCCCGCTCCAGCGCGGAGGGCTCCGCCCGCACGTACCAGGGCTGCAGGTCCGCCGTGATCGTCAGCTCCGGGCCGCGCAGGCGGGCGCGGCGCAGGGCCGCCTCGACGGTGTCCTGGAACGACACCACCTGCACGCGTTCGCCGCGCTGGCCCTCCGAGCGGGACAGTTCCTGCAGGTCGCCGATCAGCGCGGCCAGTTCGGTCATCTGCGCCTTCACCGAGGCGAGCAGGGCCCTGCGGTCCTCCGGCGGGAGCGGACGGCCCGTCTCCTCGCTGCGGGTGAGGAGTTCGATGTTCGTCCGCAACGACGTCAGCGGCGTACGCAGCTCATGGCCGGCGTCGGCGATCAGCTGCTGCTGGAGGTCGCGGGAGCTGGCCAGCGAGGCGGTCATGGAGTTGAAGGACCGGGACAGCCGGGCGACCTCGTCCTCGCTGTCCTCCTCCACGGGGATGCGGATCGTCAGGTCCTCGGTCCGGGCCACGTGTTCCACGGCCTCGGTCAGCTTGTCCACGGGCCGCAGGCCCGCACGGGCGACCGCGAGGCCCGCGGCGCCGGCGCCGACGACGCCCACGCCGGAGACGAGAAGCAGGATGAGCGCGAGGTCGTTGAGGGTCTTCTCGGTGTTCTCGAGCGGAACGGCCATCATCCAGGCGGCACCGGGATACGACTGCGGCCCGGCGTTGGTCATCACCATGAGCGGCATGGTGAGCACCCGGACGGAGCGGCCCTCGGTGTCCGTGCCGTTGCGCAGGATGCCCCCCTCGCGGGAGTCTCGTCCGACGATCGCCCGGTCGGCCGCGGTGGTCCTCACCACGCCCGCGGAATCGGACCAGACGCACGGGGTGCCGTCCGCCTTGACCAGCTGGGAGTAGGCGCGCGGGCCGTTGTACACCGTGTCCGTCGGCTTCGGCGGGCACGCGGTCAGCAGGTCGAGCACCTTGCCGGACGGCACGGCGTGCTGCGAGGTGTTCTCCAGGTCCCTGTCGACCAGGTCGTACATCTTCCTCTGCACGATGAACCACGCCGTCATCGAGACCGCCGCCACCGCGAACGCCACCGCCGCCGCGACCAGCATCGCCAGCCGGGCCCGGATCGGCAGCGCCCGATAGCGCCGTACCAGCTTGTTCACTCCGCGCCGCCCTGGCGCAGCACGTACCCCACGCCCCGTACGGTGTGCACGAGGCGCGCCTCGCCGCCGGCCTCGGTCTTGCGGCGCAGGTACATGACGTAGACGTCCAGCGAGTTGGAGGACGGCTCGAAGTCGAAGCCCCAGACCGCCTTCAGGATCTGCTCGCGGGTGAGGACCTGGCGCGGGTGTGCCATGAACATCTCCAGGAGGGTGAACTCCGTGCGGGTCAGTTCGACCTGGCGGCCGCCCCGCGTCACCTCCCGGGTCGCGAGGTCCATGCGCAGGTCGGCGAAGGTGAGGGCCTCGTCCTCCTGGGCCTCGGCCGACACCGAGGCCGCGTACGAGCTGCGGCGCAGCAGGGCCCGGATGCGGGCGAAGAGTTCGTCCAGCTCGAAGGGCTTGACCAGGTAGTCGTCGGCGCCCGCGTCGAGGCCGGTCACCCGGTCGCCGACCGTGTCGCGGGCCGTCAGCATCAGGATGGGTGTCGTGTCGCCGGCCCCGCGGATGCGGCGGGCCGCGGTGAGGCCGTCCATGCGCGGCATCTGGATGTCGAGGACGACCAGGTCGGGCTGGTAGGCGGTGGCCTTCTCCAGGGCGTCCGCGCCGTCGACGGCCACCTCCGTGTCGTACCCCTCGAACGCGAGGCTGCGCTGCAGCGCCTCGCATACGGCCGGCTCGTCGTCGACGATCAGGATGCGCTGGGGGTCACGGTCGCCTTCGGCGGGGCTCATCGCTCGCGGTTCCTCGGGGTGCGGTGGATGGGATGAACGGGCGGTGCGGTCGGGTCTCTCCCCGCCAGCCTGCCACGGCCGGGCGGGGGGCCGGGCGGCACACCGCCGGGGTTCAGGCCTGGACCGCGGTGAGACGGCGCAGCGGCACCTTGCGGCGGTGGGGGCGGGCGGCGGAGGTGCGCAGGCCCATCAGTTCGGGGACCGGGTTCACGGCCACCTTGGGGGCGCGGGGCACCGGGACGGGCGTGTGCAGATCGTGGACGATCGACAGGGCGAGGGTGACGTCGGCGGGACGGAGGCCGGCGATCTGGTGCGAGAAGTGCTGGATCATGACGTACTCCCTGCTGACTGGTGAGGCACCGGTCCGTGCGGCAGCGGTGTGGCGCGCTAGCTGTTGCTGCCGGCGCGCAGCTTGCCCAGGTCGGACTTGACGGTGTTGACGGGGATCGCGAAGCCGAGGCCGATGCTGCCGGCGTCCGAGGACGAGGAGGACTGCTGGCTCGACGAGTACATCGCGGAGTTGATGCCGATGACGTTGCCGTTCGCGTCGATCAGCGCGCCGCCGGAGTTGCCGGGGTTCAGCGAGGCGTCGGTCTGGATGGCCTTGTAGGTCGTCGTGGACGAGCCCGTGTCGCCGTTGAACTCACGGCCGCCGAACTGGAACGGCCACTGACCGTCGCCGCCCTGGCCCTGCTGGCCCTCGTCGGTGGAGACGGTCACGTCCCGGTTGAGAGCGGAGACGATGCCGCTGGTGACGGTGCCGGTCAGGCCCTCGGGGGAGCCGATCGCGACGACCGTGTCACCGACCTGGACCCCCGACGAGTTGCCGAGCGAGGCGACCTTCAGCCCGGAGGCGCCCCGCAGCTTGATCAGCGCGAGGTCCTTGGAGCTGTCGGTGCCGACGACCTCGGCGGAGTAGCTCGTGCCGTCGCTGGTGCGCACCTTGACGGACTGCGCGCCGGAGACGACGTGGTTGTTGGTGACGATCTCGCCGTTCGACGTGATGATCACGCCGGAGCCGGTGGAGGAGCCGTTGCCGAGGGACGCCTGGATCTCGACGACGCTCGGGCTGACGGCGGACGCGATGGCGGCGACGTCGCCCCGCTTGCTGGAGGGCACCACGTTCGTGGACGTACCGGCGGAGGCGGCCGTGTCCTTGCCGGTCAGCTCCTGGAAGCCGTACGCGGTGGCGCCGCCGACCGCCGCCGCCACCATCGCGACGGCCGCGAGGAGCGTGACGGGACCCCGGTTGCGCCTCTTGTTGTGGGCGGAGGGCTCAGCGGCCGGCTGGTACGGCGGCGGGGGCGGCCACTCGGGGTTCACGGGAGCGGAGTAGGAGTGCGGCTGCTCGTGTGTGCCCTGGCTCTCGGTCATGACAAACAGCCTCCCCCGTGACCATGAGAGCTTCCTGAGTGCTCGCTGAGAAGCCCGGCAGAACCTCGTTTGCCCGATATAAAGACGGTCGGCGAGGCTCAGGCCCCGCAGCCGCAGCTCGTCCGTACCACCAGCCGGGACGGGAACGTCTTCAGCCGCTCCCGCCGTGACCCCGCCACCCGCAGCCCGTCGTCCAGCACCAGGTCGACCGCCGCCCGGGCCATCGCCGAGCGGTCCGAGGCGACCGTGGTCAGCGGCGGGTCCGCCAGCGCGGCCTCCTTGATGTCGTCGAACCCGGCCACCGCCAGCTCGCCGGGCACGTCGATGCGCAGCTCGCGCGCGGCCCGCAGCAGGCCGATCGCCTGGTCGTCGGTGGAGCAGAAGATCGCCGGCGGCCGCTCGGGGCCGGAGAGGATGTCGAGGGCGACCCGATAGGCGTCGTAGCGGTTGTACGGCGCCTCGAACAGCCGGCCCTCGGTGGACAGCCCCGCCTCGGCCATGGCCCGCTTCCAGCCCTCGACGTGGTCGGAGACCGGGTCGCCGACGGCCGGGGTCTCGGCCGTACCGCCCATACAGGCCACGTACTCGTAGCCGTGCTCCAGCAGGTGGCGTACGGCGAGCTGGGCGCCGCCGAGGTCGTCCGTGACCACGGCCACGTCGTCGATGGCCTCGGGACGCTCGTGCAGCAGCACCACCCGGGCGTCCCAGGCGTCGATCTCGGCGGCGGCGAGATCGTTCAGCGCGTGCGAGACGAGGATCATGCCCGAGACGCGCATGCCGAGGAAGGCGCGCAGATAGTGGACCTCGCGCTCGCCGATGTAGTCGGTGTTGCCGACCAGGACCATCTTTCCGCGCTCGGAGGCGGCCTGCTCGACCGCGTGCGCCATCTCGCCGAAGAAGGGCTGGCGGGCGTCCGGGATGATCAGGCCTATCAGGTCGGTGCGCCGGGACGCCATCGCCTGGGCGACCCGGTCGGGGCGGTACCCCAGTTCCTTGATCGCCGCGAGGACACGCTCGCGCGTGGCCGGGGCGACCGGCCGGGGTCCGTTGTTGATGACATAACTGACGACGGCCGTGGAAGTTCCAGCCAGCCGTGCCACGTCATCCCGAGTCACCTTCGCCACGCGCGGAGTCTACGCGGATTGACCTGCTCCGGGCAGGGCGTTTCAGCCCTTGGATGTACGGAGCGTTGCCCCGCCCGGGCGGTCGTCACACCTGCCCGGCCGGAACCCGTCGGTAACTTTCCGGGGCCTAGGCGTCCGCGTGGAGCTCGGCACCGTCCCGGGCGGCCGGCGCATCCACGTCCTCCGCCTTCGCCCGGTCGGCCTTCGCCCGCTCGGCCTTGGCCCGGGCCTCCTCGGCAGCCCGGTCGTTCTTCTCGGGGGTGACGAACCGATAGCCGACGTTGCGGACCGTGCCGATCAGCGACTCGTGCTCGGGGCCGAGCTTGGCGCGCAGCCGCCGTACGTGCACGTCGACCGTCCGGGTGCCGCCGAAGTAGTCGTAGCCCCACACCTCCTGCAGCAGCTGGGCGCGGGTGAAGACGCGGCCCGGGTGCTGCGCGAGGTACTTCAGCAGCTCGAACTCCTTGAAGGTCAGGTCGAGCACCCGGCCCTTGAGCTTGGCGGAGTAGGTCGCCTCGTCCACCGACAGATCGCCGTTGCGGATCTCCATCGGGGAGTCGTCGTTGACGATCTGCTGCCGGCCCATGGCCAGCCGCAGCCGGGCCTCCACCTCGGCGGGGCCGGCGGTGTCGAGGAGTACGTCGTCGATGCCCCAGTCGGCGGTGACGGCGGCGAGGCCGCCCTCGGTGACGACGAGGACCAGCGGACAGCCGGGGCCGGTGGAGCGCAGCAGCTGGCACAGGCTGCGCACCTGGGGCAGGTCGCGGCGGCCGTCGACGAGGATGACGTCGGCGCCTGGGGTGTCGACGAGGGCGGGGCCCTCCGCCGGGGCGACCCGCACGTTGTGCAGCAGCAGGCCGAGGGCGGGGAGCACCTCCGTCGACGGCTGGAGGGCGTTGGTCAGGAGCAGCAGAGAACTCATACGTCTGGTTCCTCCTCGGTCCCTGCGAGGACTGTGCGGACGGGCACTGCTCTGCGATCCCGAAGGCCCCGTACACCCACGGTTTCCCGCTTCGTATACAACGCGTCCGAAAGCACAAAAGGACCCGGGGGCTACGCTGCCCGAGTCCTCTGCCCAGCAGAATAGCCCACATGAGCAACGGTCCGGCAGGTCATGTGGCACGTTCCACCGTTCGTCCGAACTCCGAGACAGGCAGACAGGCCCCTATCCGGACGTTTCTGCGCACTGCCGACGGAATTCCGGTCGATTCCGTATACGACCCGGGCACGGTCGTATACGAAACGCCTCCGGATGCCTCCCGTACACCCGCCCGCGACCTGGTGTTCGTCGTCGCCCACGGCTTCACCGGGGACGTGGACCGTCCGCACGTACGACGGGTGGCGGGCGCGCTGCGCACTTACGGCGCGGTCCTCACCTTCTCCTTCCGCGGCCACGGACGCTCCGGCGGCCGCTCCACCGTCGGCGACAGGGAGGTCCTGGACCTCGCCGCCGCCGTCGACCGGGCCCGCGCTCTCGGGCACGCGCGCGTGGTGACCGTCGGCTTCTCCATGGGCGGCTCGGTGGTCCTGCGGCACGCGGCCCTGTATCCCGGCACCGTCGACGCGGTGGTCTCGGTCAGCGCGCCGGCCCGCTGGTACTACCGGGGCACGGCCCCCATGCGCCGCCTGCACTGGCTGGTCACCCGTCCCGAGGGCCGCCTGGTCGGCCGCTACGGCCTGCGCACCCGCATCCACCACCGCGACTGGGACCCGGTCCCGCTGTCCCCGGTGGAGTCGGTCCCCAGGATCGCCCCGACCCCCCTCCTCATCGTCCACGGCGACCAGGACGGCTACTTCCCCCTCGACCACCCCCGGATGCTCGCCGAGGCGGCCGGTGACCACGGGGAACTCTGGGTGGAGCCGGGCATGGGGCACGCGGAGCACGCCGCCGGCGACACGCTCCTCACCCGGATCGCGGACTGGGCAGTGGGCCGGGCGGGCTAGCCTGACACCATCTGTCTTCTGTCCCTGTCCCTGCCTGCCGCCGATTGAGGAACGAGATGCCCAAGGTCACGGTGCGCTACTGGGCCGCCGCCAAGGCCGCGGCCCGGGTCGCCGAGGAGCCGTACGACGCGGACACGCTCGCGGACGCGCTGGCCGCCGTGCGCGCGCGACACCCCGGTGAACTCACGCGCGTGCTGCAGCGATGCTCCTTCCTCGTCGACGGTGACCCCGTGGGGACCCGCGGACATGAGACCGTACGGCTTGCCGAGGGCGGCACGGTCGAGGTGCTCCCGCCGTTCGCAGGAGGGTGAGGCGATGAGCGACCAGCCGTATCAGGGCGGACAGCCGTATCAAGGCGGTCCCTACGAGGGCTACGACCCGTACCAGCAGCAGTGGTCCGGGTACGAGCAGGAGCAGTACGGACAGCAGCAGCAGTACGGCCGGCCGCAGGGCTACGACCCCCAGCTGACCCAGCAGTGGCAGGGGCAGACCTGGGAGGCGCAGACGCACCCGTCGGTGCAGATGCCCGTGCAGGGCGGGGAGCCGGCGTACGCGCCCCAGCAGACGTTCGAGGGGCAGTACCAGCAGCAGTACGCGCAGTCGTACCCGTCCGCTGCTCAGCCCCAGCCGGCACCCGCACCCGCACCGGAAGACGAACCGGAGGCCGAGCCGGCGTACGGTCCCGCCACGGTCGGCGGCAACTCCCGGATCACGGATGCCCAGCGGGCGCGCCTGGAGGGCCGTTCGCCGATCATCGAGCCCGGGATGCAGCCGGCGCTGCTGACCGCGCTGCTCGGCGTGCTGCTGGCCGCGACGGCGCCGGTCGCGTCGTACGCGCTCGTCGTCCCGCTCGTGCTGCTCCAGGCGGTGACGGCGGCGGGCTGGTTCCGGCTGAACGGCATGTGGCCGGCCCGGCAGGGCATCGCGCTCGCCTTCGCGGGCGGGCTCGCCGCCGACGTTGCCGTCCTGGTCGCCGGCCGTGACCACGTGCCCGCCGCGATCCTCGGCCCGCTCGGCGTCTGGGTCCTGCTGTGCCTGGTCCTGCAACTGCGCTCGCACGCCTCGCCGGACGAGCGGATGTACGGCCTGATGGCGACGGTCGTCTCGGCGGCGCTGTCGGTACTGGCCACCGGCTATCTGGGCGCCGACCCGCACGCGGTGTCCGTGGGCGCGGCGGCCGTGGCGGTGGCGATCCTGGCCCGGGCCCTGCCGCTGCCGTCACCGGTGTCGGTGGTGGTCGCGGTGCTGGCGGCAGCGGGCGCCGGAATCGCCGTGGGCGGCATGACGGGGCTGGGAGCGAAGGGCGCGCTGCTGGGCGGTGCCGCCGCGGTGTGCGCCCTGATCGGCCACCGGGTGGCCAGCTACGACTACCCGTCCCGGTTCGTGCACTTCACGGCGGGGGTCGCACTGCCCCTGTCGGCCGCCGCGCCGGTGGTATGGGTCCTGGGCCGCGCCCTGGGCTAGCCGCCCCGCAGCGGCCCCACGACGGAGCCGCACTGTGTGATGGCGGAGTGCCCCGCAGGGGGGCGCGGGGAACTGCGCGACCGGCCACGACGGCCCGGCACTGTGCGACGGCGGGGGTGCCCCGCAGGGGGGCGCGGGGAACTGCGCGATCGACCACGACGGAGCCGCACTGTGTGATGGCGGAGTGCCCCGCAGGGGGGCGCGGGGAACTGCGCGACCGGCCACGACGGCCCGGCACTGTGCGACGGCGGGGGTGCCCCGCAGGGGGGCGCGGGGAACTGCGCGATCGACCACGACGGCCCCGCACTGTGCGACGGCGGAGTGCCCCGCAGGGGGGCGCGGGGAACTGCGCGACCGGCCACGACGGCCCCGCACCGGGCGATGGCCACGATGGCCCCCGCCCGCCGACGGCGAAGCCCCCACCGCGGGAAGCCGAAGGGCCGTACCCCCACTGGTGTCCAACCCCGGGGGTACGGCCCTTCGGCCCGTCACTGAGTCCGCTCAGATCGCGATGGCGACCTCAGCCAGCCCGCCCTGCTGGGCGACAACCGTGCGATCGGCGGAGCCGCCCGGGACCAGCGCCCGGAGGGTCCACGTGCCCTCGGCCGCGTAGAACCGGAACTGGCCGGTCGCCGAGGTGGGCACCTCCGCGGTGAACTCGCCGGTCGAGTCGAGCAGTCGGACGTAGCCCGTCACCGGCTCGCCGTCGCGGGTCACCTGACCCTGGATCGTGGTCTCACCGGGCTTGATCGTCGAGGCGTCCGGACCGCCGGCCTTAGCTCCACACATGCTGTTTCTCCTGAAGAAGGGGGTGTCTTACTTGCCGGTGCCGAGCTCGATCGGCACGCCGACGAGGGAGCCGTACTCGGTCCAGGAACCGTCGTAGTTCTTGACGTTCTCGACGCCGAGCAGCTCGTGCAGCACGAACCAGGTCAGGGCCGAGCGCTCACCGATGCGGCAGTAGGCGATCGTGTCCTTGGCGAGGTCCACGCTCTCCTCGGCGTAGAGGGCCTTCAGGTCCTCGTCCGACTTGAACGTGCCGTCGTCGTTGGCGTTCTTCGACCACGGGATGTTCTTCGCGCTCGGGACGTGGCCCGGACGCTGCGACTGCTCCTGCGGCAGGTGCGCGGGGGCGAGCAGCTTGCCGGAGAACTCGTCGGGCGAGCGGACGTCCACCAGGTTCTGGCTGCCGATCGCGGCGACGACGTCGTCACGGAAGGCACGGATCGAGGTGTCCTGGGGCTTGGCCTTGTAGTCGGTGGCCGGGCGCTCGGGGACCTCGTCGCCGGCGACCAGCTCGCGGGCGTCCAGCTCCCACTTCTTGCGGCCACCGTCGAGGAGCTTGACGTTCTCGTGGCCGTACAGCTTGAAGTACCAGTAGGCGTACGACGCGAACCAGTTGTTGTTGCCGCCGTAGAGGATCACCAGCGTGTCGTTGGCGATGCCCTTCTTCGACAGGAGCTTCTCGAAGCCCTCCTGGTCGATGAAGTCACGGCGCACCGGGTCCTGGAGGTCCTTGGTCCAGTCGATGCGGATCGCGTTCTTGATGTGGTTCTTCTCGTAGGCGGACGTGTCCTCGTCCACCTCGACGATGGCGATGGCCGGGTCGTCCAGGTGCTCCTGCAGCCAGTCGGCGTCGACCAGGACGTCGGTGCGGCTCATGCTCTTTCTCCTCCGGGGCAGTTGCGGCGGGGCGTGCGAGTAGAGGGGTGCGCGCGCGGGGTGCGGGCGACGCACGGGTGCCCTTCCAGCAGGGCGGCTGAGGGATGCGGAAGTCGGGGACTTTCGCTCAGAAGGGGCGACAGAGCATGGCGGCAACGCGGCACAGGTCCACTGCCCGCCGCTTCGTGAGATCCGCCTGTCGCTTCATGGGCTCGATCGTAGGGACGTCCGGGCGGGCGTGTCACCGGTGTGTCACATGGCGAGACACGATCGTCCGTATGGCGGAACGAGTAAGCGCCCGGCGGCCGCAGTGCGGCCCTCCGGGCGCTCGCGTGGGTCTCCGCATCTACGCTACGGACGACCCTGTCTCGCCAGTCGGACGACCGGCGTCCGTCGGCAGTGCGTCTACCCCGCCAGCCTGACGTTGGAACCCTTCACCGTGATCTCCACACCGTTCTTCGCGGCCTGCACCTGGTCCAGCTTGATGCCGCCGGGCAGCTGGTCGATGGCCTGCTGGAAGTCGGTGATCTCACGGATGCGGTTCTCGGCGATCGCGGCGGCGCCGAGCCTCGGCAGCGAGTCGGCGTGGACCTGCACCTTGTCGTTCTCGACGGTCACCGAGCTGAGCACGGGCACGGTCTGCTTGATCCCGAGGGACGAGACGCTGCCCTCCACCATGACCTTGATCTTGCCGTTGCCGCCGTCGGAGAGGCCGACGATCCGGGCCGTGATGCCCGGTGCGACCTCGGTCGGCTCGGCCCTCGCGGTCTTCAGCAGCTCGGCGTAGGAGATCGTCGCGGTGCCGGTGGCACTGGACGCGGTGGCGGAGCTGTAGTCCCCGGAGAACGCGACGCCCTTCATGTGGGCCTTCAGGTCGTCGATCCGGATGGTCTGCCCGGACTTGCCGGTGGCGGCCTGGTAGTCCTTGATCCCGACCTCGACGTCGTCGAGCGACCCGCCCGCCACCTGGGTGAGGAACGGGAACCCCTTGATGTTCACGTCCGGCGTCGAGGCCAGGTTCTCGGTCGCCTTCAGCTTGTCGGCGGCCTCCCCCTCGGCGAAGTGCACGGCGACCCGGTCCGCGATCACGAACAGCCCGCCCAGGATCACGACGAGGATCAGGATTATTCGCAGGGCGCGCATGGTGGTTGTTTCCCCCGGGTCGTCGGCATGTGTGGCTACGCCACGGTAACCCCGCCGAGGGCGGCCGAGCGGAAATTGGTGATCTCTTGTGACAGGCGCGGCCGACCTACCCTGGAGTCATGTACGCACGGCGGCGGCACGTGTACTTCGCCATGATGGGGACCTGCATCGGGCTCTTCGTCCTGGCGTGGGGGGTGGTGCGCCTCTGGTCGGTGCCGGCGGCCGTCGGTATGTGCGTCGTGGCCATGGTCATCCCGCCGGTCGCGGCGATGATCGCCAACCGGCGGGGCCCGGACGACCGCTGGTGGGACGATCCCTCCGGCGATCCCCAGTCCGACGAGTGGTGGGACGAGCTGGACGGCAAGAAGCGCCCGCGCTCCTAGGGCGCCAGGGGGAGTGAGGGGCCACGACGGTGGTGCTGTTTGGGCGGAATTCCGCCTTCCGCCCCCCACCGCAAAATCAGTGGGACAGAGGTGCAAAGATCCGGACAATGATCCGGGCGCTCCCCCGTACCCGTGCGGAGCGCACCGCCTGATTCCGCACACCTCATGGAGTCATACGTGACCCAGCCTTCCCGACGTGCGCGCGCCCTGTCGCGTCTCGTCACCCCGGCGATCGCCCTCGCCGCGGTCGGTGCCACCGCAGGCACCGCCCTGGCCGACGCCCCCGCGACGACCGGTACGGCGAAGACCGCCGCCGAAAGCGCCGCCACGGCCGGGGTGCACAAGCCCACCCCCGCCGCGCCGTCCTTCTTCCTCTCAGGGGTCCTGCCGTCGGGCCAGATGTACGTCTACATGCAGGACGGGAAGGGTGGCTTCGAGGACCGGTCGGGCGCGTACGTCTGGCCGCACTTCCGGCACGGGGTGTCGGTCGACCCCGACCTGACCGGTTACCAGGACGGCGCGTACCACATCATGGACGACGGCACGCTGAACCTCTGGCGCAACGGTCGCCTCAAGAAGGTGGCCACCGGCTGGGGTCAGTACAACGTCGCCTTCTCTCCCGGCACCCTGAGCGGCGCCAAGCACCCCGACCTGCTGGCCCGCGACAAGCAGGGCGTCCTGTGGCGCTTCCAGACCAAGGCGGACGGCACCCTGGCACCGCGCGTCGAGGTCGGCCCCGGCTGGAACCAGTTCACCCAGATCACCGGCCAGGGCGACCTCAGCGGAGACGGCAGGCCGGACATCGTCGCCCGCGACAAGCAGGGCGTCCTCTGGCTGTACAAGGGCACGGGCGACGCGCGCAGGCCGTTCGCCTCCCGCGTGAAGGTGGGTTCCGGCTGGAACCAGTTCAACACGCTGGTGGCCACGGGTGACGTCGACGCCGACGGCCACAGCGACCTGCTCGCCCGGGACCCCCAGGGCAACCTGTGGCTGCACAAGGGGACGGGCCGGGCGTCCGCGCCCTTCAAGGCCCGCGTCAAGATCGGCACGGGCTTTAACCAGTACCGCGACCTCTTCTGACGCTCAGTAGACGAGCGCCTGGGTGTCGTCGGCGAGGGCCTCCTGCACGAAGACCTGCGCCCCCGCGATCCGTACGCCCTCGATGACGTCCTTCTCGGTGATCTCCCGCCGGGCCGCGCACTGCGTGCACAGCGTGATGCGCCCGGCGGCGAGGATCGACTCGACCAGGTCCGGCAGCGGTGCCGCGTGCGGCAGCTCGAACTCGGCGGCCCGTCCCGGCAGCGCGAACCAGGACGACTCCCCGGTCAGCCACAGCGACACCTCGACCCCGCTGGCCACCGCCACCGCCGCCACGGTGAACGCCTGCGAGCAGCGCTCGGGGGCGTCCGCCCCTGCCGTCACCTTGATCACGAGCTTCTTGGTCATGCGGGAAGCGTAGCCGCGGCGACGATCGTGACGAGCAGCGTGGCGACGCAGAGAGCGGTGAGTACGCCGCTGACGGTCGCGCCGTCGAAGCGCGGCGGCCGTCGGTGCCGGTGCCGGTGCCGGTCGGCGTAACCGGGGTGGAAGGGCGGGATCGCATAGCCCGGTGACAGCGGGGTCCGGTCACGTGGTGCGCCCGGTTCCGCCCGGGACCGCTTGCACTCCTCGTACGGCAGGCCGCCCTGGATCCCGCTCATGCCCGGTGCTCCTTTCGCCGGTGCTGCCTGAGCAGCACGTTCGCGTCACTCTCCGCACTCCGGTCCTCCCGCGCCCGCGCCGTCTGCCGCCGCTCGGCCAGCTCCGCGCAGGCGGCACAGCCGGGGACGGGGTGGGGAGGCCGGCTCGTCTCGTCCAGGGGCGGGGGCAGCGACGGCAGTGTTCCGCTGCGGTGATTGACCGCTCTGACACTCGCGCCGAGCCGTTCCCGGTCGGTGGCCGGGCGCAGCGTCCGTGGATCGGCCTCCCACTCCAGCCCGCCTCCGACGGGCCGGAGCATCACGTAGGGGCCGGCCCGGTCCCGGTACTCGCCGACCTTGTCGGTCGCCGGGTCGTAGAGGAGGGATCCGGGTTCGAGGGGCTCCGACTTCGTCGTCATCGGGCTTCGCTCCTTTCCGTGAACGCCTGTGCGCAGCGCGAACGTAGGACTACGCTGCGTGTTCGGTGCTTTACGAGCATGGCGTACGGCGAGGGCGTTTGGGCTGTTGAGGGGGCCAACTTCAACGCTGGGCCGGCCAAATTCAACAAATTCAACAGGAGCGCGATGCCGCAGCGGTTGGTGATCACGGGACGGAGCCAGGAGCCCAGGGCGCGGTTCGCCGAGGAGTTACGGCGCCTGCGGAGCGAGCGCGGCCTGAGCCTGCGGGACCTCGCGAAGGAGGTGGGCTGGGACGCGTCGCTGTTCAGCAAGATGGAGGGTGGGCGGACGCTGGGTGGTCCGGAGGTCGTACAGGCGCTTGACCAGCACTACGGGACGCCGGGGTTGCTGGTGACGCTGTGGGAACTGGCGGTGGCGGACCCGACGCAGTTCAAGGAGCAGTACCGGCGGTACATGGTGCTGGAGTCGGAGGCGGTGAACCTCTGGCACTACGCGGTGAGCAGGCCGCCGGGGCTCCTCCAGACGGACGCGTACGCACGCGAAGCGCTCGCGGCGGGTGGCCTTGAAGGGCGGGAGCTGGACCAGCAGGTCGAAGCACGCGTCGGTCGACGCGAGCTGCTCACGGGCCGCGATGCGCCGACGTTCCGGAGCATCCTCTCCGAGGCGGTGCTGCGGACCCCGTTGCGCAATGCGCGGGAGTGGCAGGAGCAGCTGGAATACCTGGTGGAGGCGTCGGAGTATCCGAACATCACGCTCCAGGTGCTGCCGCTCTGTGCGGGTCCTCATGGTTTGGTGGGCACCGCCATGATGTTCCTCCGGCTGCTGGACAGCCGTACCGTGGCTTACGCCGAGAACGACGTTGTCGGTGAACTGGTCGAAGAACCAAGCAGGGTTGAGCGTTTCCAGCGCACTTATGATGCCGTGCGTGACATGGCCCTGCCCCCGGTCGAGTCGCGGAAGTTCATCTTGCGGATGTTGGAGGAAGTACCGTGCGAGCCATCGACCTGAGCAACGTGACGTGGCGCAAGAGCAGCTACAGCAACTCGGACGGTGGCGAGTGCGTTGAAGTTTCCGACGACCTTCTCCGCGCAGCCGACTGGCGCAAGAGCAGCTACAGCAACCCGGACGGTGGCGAGTGCGTCGAAGTCGCCGACAACCTCCCCCTCGTCCCCGTCCGCGACAGCAAGGACACCACCCGTACCCCCCTGCTGATCGGCGCGGGCGCCTGGGCGGCTTTCGTGGGCGGGGTCAAGCGCGGCTCAGAAGATTCCCGCGTTCAGCGGGGCGCCCACCAGGCCTGTGACGTCTGACAGGGCCGAGGAATCATCGGCGCTGGGAGCGGGGGCGGGTTCCATGGAGCCGATGTCCTGGGCGTGGGCGATAGCCGGTGTGACCGCCAGCAACAGACCGGCGGCCACACCCGCCGCCATCGTTCGCAGCACCTTGAGCACGCTCTTCCCTCCGATCGCGGGCTGAACCTGGATCAAGGTTCGGTGCCGGCAGATCCCCGGGCGAGCCAGGCGGACCGAATGGCTGAGACCCCGTACAGCGCACCTCGCAAAGTGAGCCCGAGCCCGGCCGCGTAAGCTGGGCCCCGGCCCTGTCGTACGCCCGCCCCCGCTCAAGGAGCACTCGTGGAAGCATTCTTCGAAACCCTGCTGGTCCTGGTCTGCGTCGGTGTGCTCGCCTTCGCCGGTCTGACCGTGAAGAAGCTGTACCAGGGCCAGCGCTGACCCCCACCTAGGAACCGCCCCTCATGATCGAGATCCCGTCCGACCTGCACAAGGACCTCGTCCCGCTCGCCTTCCTGCTCGGCAACTGGGCCGGTGCGGGCGTGCACGACTTCCCCGGCTCCGAGAAGTGCAACTTCGGCCAGGAGGTCAGCTTCACCCACGACGGCCGGGACTTCCTGGAGTACCGCTCCCACACCTGGGTGCTGGACAACGACGGCAACAAGGTCCGCCCGCTGGAGTCGGAGTACGGCTTCTGGCGGATCGACGCCGACCGCAAGGTCGAGGTGACGATGACCCGTGACGACGGTGTCATCGAGATCTGGTACGGCGAGATGGCCGACAAGAAGCCGCAGATCGACCTGGTCACGGACGCCGTCGCCCGGACGGCCGCCTCGCAGCCGTACAGCGGTGGCAAGCGGCTCTACGGCTACGTCAAGAGCGACCTGATGTGGGTCGGCGAGAAGCAGACCCCCGAGGTCGAGCTGCGCCCCTACATGTCGGCCCACCTGAAGAAGGTCGTCACCCCGGAGGACGTGGAGCGCTGGGCCAAGGCCCTGCCGGACGACATGCCGGACGACGGCATCGCCTTCTTCAAGTGAGCACATGAGCAACTGACGCCGGAGCGGTCAGAGGCGTCCGAAGAGTTCCCCCGTGAGATCGCCGAAGAGTCCCTCTTCCGGTTCTTCCTCGGGGGTCTTTTCCGTCTTGAGGTGCCTGCTGTGGCTGCTGTGCTTGCTGTCGGCAGTGGACCCGTTCGGGATCTCGATGGTGGGACCGGACCGGATGTCGGCAGGGGGTTCGGGCCGGGCGGACGCCCCGCTCGATCCCAGGGCGGCGAGTAGGACCGGGGTGGCGATCGCGATGACCAGGGCTCTGCGTGCGCGCATGGGCTTCTCCTCTTCCAGGACGACAGGTCGCCGACTGGCTACCACCGGCGTTCACCCCGAAAAACCGCTGATCGAACTATCCGCTCGTACGGCCGAACCGCACGCGGACCCGTCGGTCCTAGACTTGGCCCCGTGGTGAGCACCGACTGGAAGAGCGACCTCAGGCAGCGCGGCTACCGACTGACGCCGCAGCGCCAGCTTGTCCTCGAAGCCGTGGACACCCTTGAGCACGCGACCCCCGACGACATCCTCGTGGAAGTGAGGAAGACGGCGTCGGGGGTCAACATTTCCACGGTCTACCGGACCCTGGAACTGCTGGAGGAGCTGGGCCTGGTCAGCCACGCCCACCTCGGGCACGGTGCGCCGACGTACCACCTCGCCGACCGCCACCACCATCTGCACCTGGTGTGCCGTGACTGCGAGAACGTGATCGAGGCCGACGTGGAGGTCGCCTCCGAGTTCACGGCGAAGCTGCGGCAGCAGTTCGGCTTCGACACAGACATGAAGCACTTCGCGATCTTCGGCCGGTGCAAGGACTGTTCGCTGAAGAGTTCAACTACCACGTCGTAGGCTGGCGGTATGAAGAGCCCTCTGCTGTCCCTGCCCGGCGCCGTTCCCGCCGAGGGTGTGGACGAAGGTGTAGCCGCCCACTACGGCGACCTGTTCCGCGAGCAGCGCGCCCTCGCCGACGGCACCGGTTTCGTCGACCTGTCCCATCGCGGGGTCGTCACGGTCACCGGCGAGGACCGGCTGAGCTGGCTGCACCTTCTGCTCACGCAGCACGTCAGCGACCTGCCCGTCGGCCAGGCCACCGAGGCGCTGATCCTGTCCGCGCACGGGCACATCGAGCACGCGCTGTACCTGGTGGACGACGGCAGCACCGTCTGGGCGCACGTGGAGCCCGGCACCCAGGACGCGCTGGTCGCCTACCTGGAGTCGATGAAGTTCTTCTACCGGGTGGAGGTCGCCGACCGGACGGGTGACTTCGCCGTGGTGCACCTGCCCGCCGGGTCCATCGGCGAGGTGCCGGAGGGCGTCGTCGTACGGGAGACGGCGTACGGCCGTGATGTGTTCCTGCCGCGCGAGGACCTGGAGTCCTTCGCGGCCACGCACGGGCCCGCCGTCGGCCTTCTCGCCCACGAGGCGCTGCGCGTCGAACACCACCGGCCGCGGCTCGGCTTCGAGACCGACCACCGGACCATCCCGCACGAGCTGGGCTGGATCGGTACGGCGGTGCATCTGCAGAAGGGCTGCTACCGGGGTCAGGAGACCGTGGCCCGGGTGCAGAACCTGGGCAAGCCCCCGCGCCGGCTGGTCTTCCTGCACCTGGACGGCAGCGACGTCCACCTGCCGGTGCCGGGCACGGAGATCCGCGTCGCGGACGAGGGGCCGGAGGGCCGCAAGATCGGTTTCGTGACGACCTCGGTACGGCACCACGAACTGGGTCCGGTGGCGCTGGCCCTGGTGAAGAGGAACGTGCCGCTCGACGCGAGGCTCCTGGCCGGAGAGACGGCGGCCGCGCAGGAGGTCGTGGTCGAGCCGTAGTCGCGCGGCTGCGGGTGTGTGGGGGCTGGTCGCGCCGTTTCCCGCGCCGCTTCGGGTCGCTTCTCCAGCAGGGCCCGCGGTTCCCCGCGCCCCTCGGGGTGCTTCAGTAGCCGCCCAGCAGGGCCCGTACCCTGCGCAGGGCCTCCGGGCCGGCCGAGCTGTGCCAGCGGGTGGGGTCGGCGGGGCGACGTCCCCACAGCAGCAGGACGCGGGTGGCCGCGTCGCTCTCGATCGTGGCGGGTCCCTCCGGGGCGGCGAACCGGATACTGCTGCCGTCGGCGTCGGCGGTCACCACGACGTCGTCCGTACCCGGCGCGCGCAGGCGGCCCTCGACCCGTCCGCCGGGTCCCGGATCCAGGCCGGCGCTGCCCCGTGCCAGCAACGGCCGGCCCACCGACACCACGCTGTGCTCCGTCATCCACGGCTCGTCGAGCGCCCGCACCGCGGTCGGGTCGTCGCCGGTCAGGTCCCAGCGGTGCAGGATCAGCTCCTCCCGCATGTGCTCCGCGAAGAACGGGACGGTCACGGTGCGGCCGGTCCACTCCACCTCCGTGTCCGGCGGCAGGTCCTCGGCGGCGGCCGCGGCGACCTCGGTGAGCCGTTCGCAGCGGTTCAGGAACGCCGCCCAGAGCTCGGAGTCGGACATCCGCCGGAAGGGGGCCTCCCGGTCGAAGCCCCTGGTCTCCACCGGGGTGCCCGCGTGGAACGCCCGCAGCACCCGGGCCAGTTCCTCGGCGTTGCCCGTCTGGTGGATCAGGACGTCCCGTACCGTCCACGCTTCGCACCACGTGCCGGCGTCGGGCCTTCGCGCCCACACGGCGTCGACGAAGGGGGCCAGCTCCGGCAGGGTGTCATCGACCTCGGAGGGAATGGAGGGAATCACGCGCCGTGGGTATCCAGGCCGGGCCTCCCGTCAAACCCGCCGTCCTCGCGGGCCGGGCCGGCTAGATCTCCAGCAGCACCGTGAACGGCCCGTCGTTCGTCAGGGACACCCGCATCTGCGCGCCGAACCGGCCGGTGGCCACCGTCGCCCCCAGCCCCCGCAGCTGCGCCACCACCTCGTCGACCAGCGGTTCGGCGACGTCACCCGGGGCCGCCGCGTTCCAGGTGGGCCGGCGGCCCTTGCGGGCGTCGCCGTACAGGGTGAACTGGCTGATCACCAGCAGCGGGGCGTCGATGTCGCTGCAGGACCTCTCGTCCTGCAGCATGCGGATCGACCAGAGCTTGCGGGCCAGCTGCGCCGCCTTCTCCTTGGTGTCCTCATGGGTGACCCCGACGAGGACGCACAGCCCCTCGCCCTCGATCGCGCCGACCGTCTCGCCGTCCACGACGACGCTCGCGCCGTCCACTCTCTGCACCACCGCACGCATGCGGACCATCATGCCGGGTGCCCGGTACGAGGTCACAGGGGGTCCAATATAGATCCCTTACCCCCCATCTGGGGCCGTTCGGGGGCACTCGGTCACTTAGTGGCCAGTTGGGGTGGCACGATGCTTCCACACGCCGGTCGAGGGGACGGTCACCACCACATGAGCACACCGAGTACCAGCGGGCGGCTGGAGACGCAGGGGACGTACCGGCCGCCCGCCCAGCGCGCCGACGCCGCGGGGGATCCGGCCCTGTCCGTGGAGCCCGAAGAGCCCGATCTGGCCCGGCTGAGCCTGCCCGAGCTGCGCACCCTGCGCCGGGACGCCCAGCGCGACGAGGCGGACCTCAGCTATGTGCGGCGGCTGCTGCAGGGCCGGATCGACATCCTGCGCGCCGAGCTGTGCCGGCGCGGCCGGGCGTCCGTGCCCGCGCCGGCGGACGGCTCCATGGTCGACCGGCTCCCGGAGATCCTCAAGGACGCCCCGGCCCGGCACCGCTCCTCGGCCCGCCATGTCACGCTCGGCACTCCGCACAACGAGGAGTACCGGCAGCTGGCCGCCGAGATGCTCGCGGAGGTCGAGCTGAGCGATCTCCAGGCGCGTACGGACCTGGAACTGACCGCCGCGATGGGGCGCCTGGTCCGGTACGAGCAGGAGGTCTCCCGCCGCCGCCAGCACCTGCAGCGCACGGCCGACGACTGCAGCGCGGAGATCGCCCGCCGCTACCGCGAGGGCGAGGCCCAGGTGGACGACCTGCTGCTCTGAGCCGATGGGAGGACGGTGGGGGCGAAAGGGTGGCGACAGGTTCCGGGCCGCCGCCTACCGTGAGCCCATGAGCGACGTCCGGATCGTCACCGAGGCCGAGTTCGGGGACTGGCTGCGCGCGCATGCCGTCGGGTTCCTGCGGCCGCCCGTCCTGACAGTGGAACAGCTCGCCTTCCGCAAGGAGCAGTTCGTGCCGGGCCGGCTGCTCGGGGCCTTCGACGGCGGCCGCTGTGTGGCCACCTTCCGGTCCTTCGCCCAGGAACTGACCGCGGTCGGTGGCGCGCCCGTCGCCGCGGACGCCATCACCAACGTCAGCGTCAGCCCCACCCACCGCCGCCGCGGCCTGCTGGGCCGCATGATGGCGCAGGACCTCGCGGCGGCGAAGGAGCGCGGTGACGTCGTCGCCACCCTGATCGCCGCCGAGTACCCGATCTACGGCCGCTACGGCTTCGGCCCGGCCACCTGGTCGACCTGGTGGACCGTCGAGGTGCCCCGGGCCGGCCTCGACCCCCGCTGGTCGGGACCCGGCGACGGCGGCCGGATCGACCTGGTGGACGGCGAGGACGTGCGGCGGCTCGGGCCCGAGCTGTTCGAGCGGTTCCGCCGCGTCCAGCCGGGCGCGGTCAGCCGCGACGAGCAGTGGTGGCAGGTGGTCACCGGCGTCGTCCGTCTCCACGACGACTGGACCGAGCCCTTCTACGCCGTCCACCGGGCGGCCGACGGCGAGGTCCAGGGCCTGGTGGCGTACCGGTCGGACCAGACCTGGAACGGCAAGCAGCCGGACCAGACCGCCAGTGTGCGGGGGCTCATCGCCACCACGGTGGCGGCCGAGCGTGCCCTGTGGCACTTCCTGTGCTCGATCGACTGGATCACCAGGGTCGAGAGCGGCTACCGCGGCCCCGACGACCTCCTCGCCCAGTACCTCCCCGACCCCCGCGCGGCCCGGATCGCCGGGCACGCGGACTGGCTCTGGGTGCGGATCCTGGACGTCGTACGGGCCCTGGAGGCGCGGACGTACGAGGGGGCGGGCACGGTGGTGCTGGAGGTGCGGGACCCGGACGGCCTCGGCGGGGGCCGGTTCCGGCTGGAGGCCTCGCCCGAGGGGGCGTCCTGTGTGCCGACGCGCGCACAGAGCGCCGATCTCACCCTGGAGGTGGGGGAGTTGGCCTCGGTCTGGCTCGGGGGCGAGTCCCTGCTGCGGCTCGCCGCGCTCGGCCGGGTGCGGGAAGAACGAGAGGGCGCCGCCCGGAAGGCCGACGCCCTGTTCCGCTCGTCCGGGCGACCGTGGTGCCCGGACATGTTCTGACCGCTCCCTCCTGCCGGTGACGCTGACCGTTCATCCGTAGCGAGCTGTTCAGTTGTGGCTGTGCTGCGGTGTTCAGTTGTGGCTGTGCGATGTCGTGTTCAGTTGTGACTGTGCGCTTCGGTGGCCGTCCCCTGTCCGGGCTCCCGGCTCCCCTCCGGAAGGGAGCCCGATCGGCCAACCACTGGGAAGCTTGACCATGTCGTGCGAGTTGGCAGCCAACTCCACTGTACTTATCTCCGTTGGGAAGCGGCTCATAACCAGCCGTCGGCGAACTGCCGCAACTTGGCGGGAAGTTGTAGTGTTTGTCCGTGGACCCGGAGCACGCCTCCGCCAGTGGAGGGACGAGGTCACAGCGGCCTCACGTGTCCCACCGCGACATCGCCGACGAACTGCGCACCCGGATCAGGTCCGGGGTGCTGCGGCCGGGCCAGCGCATGCCCACCCAGGCCGAGCTGGCCGTGGAGTTCGGCGTCGAACGGGGTGCCGTGCGGCAGGCGTTGCGCATCCTGCAGTCCGAGCGGCTGCTGACCAACGTTTCCAAGGGCAGCCCGGCCACGGTGGCGGCGGTGCCCGGGCCGGCCTGGCCGCCGGCCGGACCGGTGGCGCCGCCGCAGCCCACCATGGCCGGCCTCGCCCCCCGTATCGCGGCGGCCTTCGCCGCCCCGCACGTGCGGATCGACGCGCTGTGCCTGACCGCGGTCTCGCTCACGCTGGCCATCGGCGAGCCGCTCCGGCAGATCCACGCGGGGCGGCTGAAACCGGCCAAGATCGACGTCCGGGTGCTGCTGCCCAGCCGTGACATCGACCTCGCCTTCCCGGCGCCGGTGGCCGCCGACGACAAGGGTCTGCTGCACCGCCGCTGGCTGGCCCAGCGCAACGCCCAGGGCCAGGTCCTGCGGCAGAACCTGCTGGCCCTGTACGCCACGCACGGCGTGGAGGTGCGGGTCCGCTTCCGCGCCCTGCCGTTCACCCCGCCGGTCAAGCTGTATCTGCTGGGCGGCTCGGAGGCGCTGTTCGCGTACTACACGCTGAAGCGCCGCGAGCGGGAGATCGAGCACGAGCACCTGGAGCTGTACGACGCCGACGGCACGCGCTCGGTGCTGTTCGCGTTCGAGCGGCGGGCCGGGCGGCGGGACGCGGCGTTCGTGGAGCAGTCGCGGCTGTGGTTCGACGCGCTGTGGGAGACGATCAGTTCGGACCTGGTGCTCGGTTCATAGGGCCGGGCCCGCGAGGAGCACGGCGAGCAGGACGGCGCCGGCGGAGGCGGCCTTCGGGCTCCTGGTCTCGATGCCACCCGCGAACAGAAGCATGCCGACGGCACCGGCGACGCCGTACTTCCACTGGACGAGCTGTTCGAGCAGGAAAGCGAGGGCAGGCATGGTGATTCCCCCTTACGAAGATTGGCCAACTTGCAAAAGTTGGCAACCAACTCCACCTAAGTTGTCCCCACTTGGTCTTAGTTCATAAACAACTTGCTGGTAACTCCCCATAGATGGATCAGAGTTGTAGCGTTTGGTCGTGACCCAGGAGCATGTGGCAGTGAACGGCAGCGGAAGACTCTCGCCCCAGCAGATCGCCGACACGCTGCGCGAGCGCATCCGCACCGGCGTGCTGCGGCCCGGCGAGCGCCTGCCGACCCAGGCCGAGCTGGCCGGGGAGTTCGGGGTCGAGCGGGGCGCCGTACGCCAGGCGCTGCGGGCCCTGCAGGAGGACGGGCTGCTCAGCAACGTCACCAAGGGCAGCCCGCCCCGGGTCGCCGAGCCGCAGCCCGCGCGGGAGGAGCCCCAGCCGACGATGGTGGCGCTCGCGCCCCGGCTGACCGAGGCGTTCTCGGCACCGCACGTGCGCATCGACGCCGTCTGCCTGACCGCGCAGAGCCTGATCCCGGCGCTCGGCGAGCCGCTGCGCCTGGTGCACGAGGGCCGGCTGCGCCCCGAGCGGATCGACGCCCGCATCCTGCTGCCCTCCCGTGACATCAACCTCGCCTTCCCGGTCTCGGTCGACGCCGGGAGCGAGGAGGACGACGCCGTCCACCAGCGCTGGCTGGCGATGCGCAACGCCCAGGGGCAGGTGCTCCAGTACAACCTCCAGGCGCTGCGCGGCACCCACGACATCGACGTCCACGTCACCTTCCGGGCGCTGCCGTTCACCCCTCCGGTCAAGCTGTACCTGCTCAACGAGGTGGAGGCGCTGTTCGGCTACTACAAGATCGAACGCCGCGAGGAGCCCACGGACAGCGGGACGCTGGAGATGTACGACGCCGTCGGCTCCGAGTCGCTGCTGTTCTCCTTCGAGCGGCGGGCCGGGCAGCAGGACGCGGCGTTCGTGGAGCAATCGCAGAAGTGGTTCGACGCCCTCTGGGAAACCATCACGACGGACCTGACACTCTCCTAGTGACTTCTGATGCGACTTCTGATGCAACGTCTGGTGCGGCGTCTGGTGCGAAGGAGATCGAGAAGCTTCGGGAACTGATCACACGGGCCCGGGTCGTGCTGTGGGACTTCGACGGCCCGATCTGCCGCCTCTTCGCCGGGCACAAGGCGGAACGGGTGGCCGCTGACCTGGTGGAATGGCTGGAGCGGCAGGGCCTGCACGGTCTGCTCACCGACACCGAACGGGACACCCTGGACCCGCAGGTCGTGCTGCGCGCCGTGGGCCGCAGGCGTCCCGGCAGCGACCTGGTCGCCGGGCTGGAGGAGCGGCTCACCCAGGAGGAGCTGCGGGCCGCCGCCTCCGCGCTGCCCACCGCCTACGCCGACCCGCTGATCCGCACCTGGACGGCCGTCGGCGCCCGGCTCGCCGTCACCACCAACAACTCGCCCCGCGCGGCCCGTACCTACCTGGAGACCCGTGGCCTCACCGGCTGCTTCAGCCCGCACCTGTACGGCCGCACCGAGCACCTGCACCACCTCAAGCCGCACCCGCAGTGCCTCAACCGCGCCCTGAGCGCGATGGGCGCCGCGCCCGCGGCCGCCCTGATGATCGGCGACTCCCCCTCGGACCTCGCCGCCGCCCGCGCCGCGGGCGTTCCGTTCCTCGGCTACGCGCGTGACGAGGCGAAGGAGAAACTGCTGCGCGCCGCGGGCGCCCCACACGTCGTACGGTCGCTCCAGCCCCTGCTGCAGATGCTCCGGAGCGGCCGCCCGGTCGGCTAGCATGCCGACACGTCCGAGTCACCGCTCGGACGCGTGCGCACCCGTGCGGGAGGAACGGCAACGAGCCCGCCCCCGGCCCGGCACAGACGAGTGGCGGACCACCCGCCCGGCTGCTCGACTGGGCCCGACCCTTCCTTTTCGCGCGATCGACCCCGGAGCGGCCAGTGGGCGCACCGCCTGTTCCCCGTGCCGCGGCCGGGGGACACGCCGGCAGAGTCCGGACGGACGCCGTCCGGGCGTTCCTGGCCCGCGCGCTGGCCACCCGGCCGAGCGGCGCCGGCTTCCACCACGACAACCACGTGCTCCCGCTGACCGAGCCGCTGGCCCGGCTGCTCGACCGGGACCCGGGCACCCTGGTCACCGTACGGGTGCCGCGGGCGGACGTGCCACCGGTCGTGATCCGCACCTGGGCCGACGAGCCGGCGATCCTGCGGGCGGTGCGAGCCGTGCTGCCGCATGTGCCCGAGTGCCTGCTGGAGGGCGACGGCTTCGCCGTCCACAGCCATGTCGAGGGCACCCCGCTGGCCGAGCTGTGCGGCCCCGGCACCCCGCTCGACGGCCCCCTGCTGACGGAACTCGCGGAGCTGCTCGCCACCGTCGTCCAGGTGCGCGGCGCGGCCCTGCCGCCGCTCCCGGCGTCCTGGCCGGGCAACCACACCGACTCCCAGGCCTTCCTGCGCGCCCTCGCCCACCAGGCCGACCAGCAGATCCGCCGGCCCAACTGGCGCCGCTACGGCGGTCTGTTCACGGCCCTCGGCGTGCCCGAGGACGCCCTGCTGCGGTTCGCCGACCGGGTGCCGGCGATGACCCGGCGGCCGTACGGCCTGCTGCACGGGGACCTGCACCGCGGCAACCTGGTGGTGCCGGCCGCCGGCGCCCCGCCGCTGCACTGCGTGGACTGGGAACTGGCGGGCTACGGCGACCCCTTGCACGACCTCGCCGTCCACCTCGTGCGCATGCGCTACCCGGACCACCAGTGGGGCGAGGCCACCGACGCCTGGGAGCGGGCCGTACGCCGGGTGCGGCCCGCCGCGGCGGCCGGACTGCGCAAGGACCTGCGCCACTACGTCGCCTTCGAGCACGCGCAGTCCCTCTACGCGGACGTGATCCGCGCCGCCCGCTCGCTGGAGGACGCCTTCGGCCGGCGCCCCCTGGACGAGGCGACCGCCGCCGTCCACGCGGCCCTGCGCCGCGCCACCGAGCCGTTGCGGCTGGGCCGGGTGCCGGAGAAGCCGGAGATCGAACGGATCCTCTTCCGGCGCGGGGTCTCGGCCGGCGCCCGGCGGCCCGCCGCGGCGCGCCGCGCGCGCCGGGGCATCGACTGGACCCCGGACCGGCGGGTGCCCGAGCACCCCGCGTTCGGGCACCGCGCGGTCGCCGACGCGCTGTACTTGGAGGGCGCCGCACCGGCCGAGCGGGTGTTCAAGGGCGCCGCGCACCTCAACACGGTCATCCAGGTCCCCGACGCCCCCTTCCCCGTCGTCCTACGCCGCGAGGCGACCGTCGTCCTGCGGCGCGAGCGCAGCTTCCTCAGCGAGCACGCGGTGCTCGCCGCGATCGAGCGGTCCGGGGTGCCCGTGGCCGCGCCCCGGGTGCTGGCGCTCGGCGAGAGCCACGCCACCGACCCCGCCCACCGCTACCGCGGCGACCGGTTCGCCGTCCACACCTACGAGGCCGGCCGCGACCTCGGCCGCAGGCCCGAGCACCCGGTGCACGGGCTGCGGCCGCACGAGGCGGACCGCCTGGTCGACCAGCTGGCCGCGCTGGCCCGGATCGACTACGCCACGGTCGACCCGGTGGCCGGCCGGCCCGGCTTCTACGAGTGGCTCAGCGACCAACTGGTCGCGCTGGTGGCCGGGCTGCCCCGCCCGTCCCAGCAACTGGCCCGCTTCCTGGGCCTGCCCGACGCGCCCAGGCTGCGCGAGATCCTCGCCCGGCACCAGGTCACCGACCGCGCCCCCGCCCTGCTGCACGGCGACCTCAACCCCTGGAACCTGGTGCGCCGCGACGACGACCTGGCGCTGACCCTCATCGACTGGGAGCTGGCCCTGGTCGGCGACCCGCTGTACGAGCTGGTCCGGCACATGCACCTCACCCCGACCCGGCCGGAGATCCGCGACCGCATGTTCCGCCGCTGGGAGAGCCTGCTGCCCGCGGAGTGCACCGGTGACTGGCAGCGGGACTGGCGGGTCTACCGGTGGATCGAGATCGTCCGCTCCGCCTACGTCGACCTCGACCGTCTGGTCACCGGGGCGAGCCTGGACGCTCCCAACGTCCGCCGGGCGGTGGAGTCGTACGCGATGACCCTGGCGGCGGCCACCGCGTCCCTGGGCCTGTCGTCCCCGCGGCGGACCGCCCCCCACCTCACCCGCACCCTGGGCCGGCCCACCCGCCCGGACGGCACCGACAGCGTGCCGTCATGACCGACGCCGCCATCCACCGGGCCGCACCCGGCTCGGTCGTCGTGGTCGGGTCCGGCGACCTCGGCGAGGTCCGCGCCAAGGAGGCCGAGGAGACCCTGGGCGACTGGGAGAAGGACCACCGGGAGCGGATCGACCGGATCCTGGCGGCGGGGGGATTCCAGGACTGACCGGGTCCGGGGCACGGATCACGCGCCGACGTACGCCGCCAGGTGCTCCCCCGTCAGCGTCGAGCGCGCGGCGACCAGGTCAGCCGGGGTGCCCTCGAAGACGACGCGGCCGCCGTCGTGGCCGGCGCCGGGGCCGAGGTCGATGATCCAGTCGGCGTGGGCCATGACCGCCTGGTGGTGCTCGACCACGATGACCGACTTGCCGGAGTCCACCAGGCGGTCCAGGAGGCCGAGCAGCTGTTCCACGTCCGCCAGGTGGAGTCCCGTCGTCGGCTCGTCCAGCACGTAGACACCCCCCTTGTCGGCCATGTGCGTGGCCAGCTTCAGCCGCTGGCGTTCACCGCCGGAGAGGGTGGTGAGGGGCTGGCCCAGGGTGAGGTAGCCGAGGCCGACGTCGGACATGCGGTCGAGGATCCTGTGCGCCGCCGGGATGTGCGCCTCGCCCGCGCCGAAGAACTCCTCCGCCTCGGTCACCGACATCGCCAGCACCTCCGCGATGTCCCGCCCGCCGAGGGTGTACTCCAGCACCGAGGCCTGGAACCGCTTGCCCTCGCACTCCTCACAGGTCGTGGCGACACCGGCCATCATCGCCAGGTCGGTGTAGATGACACCGGCGCCGTTGCAGGTGGGGCAGGCACCCTCGGAGTTGGCGCTGAACAGGGCCGGTTTCACGCCGTTGGCCTTGGCGAACGCCTTGCGGATCGGCTCCAGCAGCCCGGTGTACGTCGCCGGGTTGCTGCGGCGCGAACCACGGATCGGCGTCTGGTCGATCGACACCACACCCTCGCTCGCCGGGACCGACCCGTGCACCAGCGAACTCTTGCCGGAGCCGGCGACCCCGGTGACGACGCACAGCACGCCCAGCGGGATGTCCACGTCGACGTTCTGCAGGTTGTGCGTCGTCGCGCCCCTGATCTCCAGCGCACCGGCCGGCTTGCGCACCGTGTCCTTGACGGCGGCCCGGTCGTCCAGGTGACGGCCGGTCAGCGTACCGCTGGCCCGCAGCCCCGCGAGGGTGCCCTCGAAGCAGACGGTGCCGCCCGCCGTGCCCGCGCCGGGACCGAGGTCGACGACGTGGTCGGCGATCGCGATGGCCTCCGGCTTGTGCTCCACGACCAGCACGGTGTTGCCCTTGTCGCGCAGCCGCAGCAGCAGCTCGTTCATCCGCTGGATGTCGTGCGGGTGCAGCCCGATCGTGGGCTCGTCGAAGACGTACGTCACGTCGGTGAGCGAGGAGCCGAGGTGGCGGATCATCTTCACGCGCTGGGCCTCGCCGCCCGACAGGGTGCCCGCCGGCCGGTCGAGCGAGAGATAGCCGAGACCGATCTCCACGAATGAGTCGAGGGTGTGCCGCAGGGAGGTCAGAAGCGGTGCCACCGACGGCTGGTCCAGCCCCCGCACCCACGCGGCCAGGTCGCTGATCTGCATCGCGCACGCGTCGGCGATGCTGACGCCGTCGATCTTCGAGGAGCGGGCGGCCTCGGTGAGCCGGGTGCCCGCGCACTCGGGGCAGACGGTGAAGGTGACCGCACGGTCCACGAACGCGCGGATGTGCGGCTGCATGCCCTCCTTGTCCTTGGCGAGCATCGACTTCTGGATCCGCGGGATCAGACCCTCGTAGGTCATGTTGATGCCCGCGATCTTCATCCGGGTCGGCTCGCGGTGGAGGAAGTCGTGCAGCTCCCGCTTGGTGAACTCGCGGATCGGTTTGTCGGGGTCGTACAGGCCGGACTCGGTGTAGAGGCGGTAGTTCCAGCCGCCCGTCTTGTAGCCGGGCACCGTCAGCGCGCCCGCGTTGAGGGACAGGGAGTCGTCGAAGAGCTGGGTGAGGTCGAGGTCGGAGACGGTGCCCCGGCCCTCGCAGCGCGGGCACATCCCGCCGGTGACGCTGAAACTGCGCCGCTCCTTCACCTGCTGCCCGCCGCGCTCCACGGTGACCGCGCCCGCACCGCTGACCGAGGCCACGTTGAAGGAGAACGCCTTCGGCGAGCCGATGTGGGGCGTGCCGAGCCGGCTGAACAGGATGCGCAGCATGGCGTTGGCGTCGGTGGCGGTGCCGACGGTGGAGCGGGGGTCGGCGCCCATCCGCTGCTGGTCCACGATGATCGCGGTCGTGATCCCGTCCAGCACGTCGACCTCGGGCCGCGCCAGCGTCGGCATGAAGCCCTGCACGAAGGCGCTGTAGGTCTCGTTGATCAGCCGCTGGGACTCGGCGGCGATCGTGTCGAACACCAGTGAGCTCTTGCCGGAGCCGGACACGCCGGTGAACACGGTCAGCCGCCGCTTGGGGATCTCGACGCTGACGTCCTTGAGGTTGTTCTCCCGGGCGCCGTGCACACGGATCAGATCGTGACTGTCGGCAGCGTGCGGTGCGGTGAGGTCCATGGCGGCCACGCTAGCGGGGGCGGTCCGGCGGGCGCTTCTCGAATTCTGACCGGTCATGTCGTCCGGGCGGGCCCCGAGGTGTCGATGGCCAGCGAGACGGCAAGGGCGCCGAGGACCGTACCCATGACGTACCGCTGCACCTTGAGCCAGGAGGGGCGGCGGGAGAGGAACACGGCGATCGTGCCGGCGGCGAGAACGATGGCCGTGTTGACCGCGATGCTCACCACGATCTGGAACGAGCCGAGGACGATGCCCTGCAGCAGGACGTGGCCCTTGTCCAGGTCGATGAACTGGGGGATGAGGGAGAGGTACATGATGGCGATCTTCGGGTTGAGCAGGTTCGTCATCAGGCCCATGGTGAACAGCTTGCGCGGCGAGTCGTGCGGCACGTCCTGCGGGTCGAAGACGGAGACACCGCCGGGCCTCAGCGCGTTCCAGGCGAGGTGGGCCAGGTAACCGGCGCCGGCCAGCTTCACCGCGACGTACAGCCCCGGCACCGCGAGGAAGACGACCGACAGGCCCAGGTTCGCGGCGAGCAGGTACACCAGGAAGCCCAGTGCCACACCGCCGAGGGAGGTCATTCCGGCGCGCCGGCCCTGGGTGATGCTGCGGGAGACGAGATAGATCATGTTCGGTCCGGGCGTCAGCACCATGCCGAGTGCCACGACCGACACGCCGAGGATCCCGCTCAGTTCCACCATGAGAACCCTTCCTAGCCTCAGAGCAATGCCTGGAGGGTATTGCAGTGCAATGACTCGATGCAATCAATAAATTGCACCGAGTGCAATGCTGTGGTTGGATGGAGGTGCCCGCACGGACGAGGGAGCGCCTTTCTTGAAGGACTACCGGAGCGTCGCCGACGCGGTGGCCGAGGAGATCAGGACCGGCGCCCTGCGGCCCGGCGACCGGCTCCCCCCACAGCGGGAGTTCGCCCGCCGGCACGGCATCGCGGCCTCCACCGCCACACGCGTCTACCAGGAACTGGCCCGGCGCGGCCTGACGGTGGGCGAGGTGGGACGCGGCACGTTCGTGCGCGCGGGGTCCGCGTGGTCCGGCGCCCCGGGCCCCGCCCTGACGGAGCCCGCGGCCGGCCGGGTCGATCTCGAGCTGAACTACCCGGTCGTACCGGAACAGAGCGCCATGCTCGCCGACGGGCTCGGCGGCCTGCTACGACCGGACGCCCTCGGGTGCGCCCTGCGGCCGGTCGGCACGGCGGGGCTCCCGGCCTTCCAGGAGTCCGCCGCCGACATCCTCGCCCGGGGCGGCTGGCGCCCGGACCCCGCGCGGATCCTGTTCGCCGGCAACGGACGGCAGGCCATCTCGGCGGTCGTCGCCGCCCTGGTGCCGCCGGGCGGCCGCCTCGGCGTCGAGGAACTGACGTACCCCGTTGTGCGGGCCGTGGCCGCGCGGCTCGGCATCACCCTCGTCCCGCTGGCCGTGGACGGCGCAGGACTCGTCCCGCAGGCCGTCGAGGAGGCCCACGCGGCGGCCCCGCTGCATGCCGTCTATGTGCAGCCGACGCTGCACAACCCGCTGACGCTCACAATGCCCCAGCAGCGGGTGGAGCACCTGGCCGAGGTCCTGCGGAGGCTGGACCTCGTCGCGGTCGAGGACGCCATCTGGGCCTTCCTGCGCGACGAGTTGCCGCCACTCGCCGCCCACGCCCCCGAGCGGACCGTCCTGATCGACAGCCTCTCCAAGCGCATCGCCCCCGGCCTCACCCTCGGCTTCGCGGTGGCGCCGCACGCCCTGTCCGGCGAGATCGGGGCCTCGCTCCGCTCGGGCGGCTGGGCCCCCGTGCGCTTCGCCCTGGAGGCCGCCCACCGCTGGCAGCAGGACGGCACCGTGCGGAAACTGGTGGCCGCCAAGCAGCGGGAAGCGGCCGTACGGCAGGAGATCGCGGCCCGGCACCTCGCCGGTTTCGCCGTGCAGAGCCATCCGCGCTCCTATCACTGCTGGTGGCAACTGCCCCGCCCCTGGCGCGCGGACACGTTCGTCGCCGCCGCGGCGCGGCACGGCATCGGCGTGGTGCCCGCGGCCGCGTTCACTGTCGGCAGCCACACCCCCGACGCGATCCGCCTGGGCCTCGCCTCACCACCACCGGACGTCCTCTCCCAGGCCCTCGCCGCCCTCGCCGCCCTCGCCCGCTCCACCCCGGACGACCTGGTCGCCGACTGACGCCGTGCCGCGCGCACGGTCTCGAGCGACACCGGATGCGGGCCAGGATGCCGCCGAGCTCGCTGTCCCGAATCGCCGGCGAGGTCATCGGGCCCCCTCGAAGCTCAGTCACGCGGGATGTCGTTCCCCGGGGAGCGGAGTTAGAGGCCAGCCGCTGCAGTGCTGACCGGATGCCTTGCCCGTAGCCGTCGTCGCCGAGTGCGTCGACGTACCTCTGTGCGTGGGCCAGGTGGCCGCGGGCGCGGTCATCGTCCTCCAGCTTGTGGTAGTCAGCAGCGAGGTTGAGGTGCAGAGACGGGTAGAACCCCCGGATCGCCAGTGACGCGTCGTGCTGTTTGGCCCGGTCGTCGGTCACGGCACCGGCCGCTTCCAGTGCCCGCAGGTCCCAGGCGAGTTCGTCCCGCGGGTCCTCCTGGAGGTCGGCCATGTAGTGAGCGAGAACGCAGCGGTGGAAAGGGTCACCGTCCGGCGTGATCTCCTCCCAGATCCCGGCGAACCGGTGCCGGGCGCCGGCGCCGTCCCCCGCGTGCTGCAGGCCGATGGCTTCCTCGATCCGCCGCATCGTCGTGTCCTCGGTGGTCACACGAGCCTCCCCTTGATCGTCAGCGACGCGAGGAAGCGTAGGTACGACCACTGACACCGACTCGGCCTGTCCGCGCGACACACTCTTGCAAGCAGGGTGCTTGCAATTGTTAGCGAGAGTGGGGCAAGGTGGGGGGCATGGCATCGCTGAACGTCGGCAATCTCGGTGAGTACCTGCGCGAGCAGCGGCGGAACGCCCAGCTCTCGCTGCGGCAACTCGCCGATGCCGCCGGGGTGTCCAATCCGTACCTGAGCCAGATCGAGCGCGGGCTGCGCAAGCCCAGCGCGGAGGTGCTCCAGCAGGTCGCCAAGGCGCTGCGCATCTCCGCCGAGACGCTGTACGTCCGCGCCGGGATCCTCGACGCCGAGCGGGACCGGGACGAAGTGGAGACGCGCGCCGTCATCCTCGCCGATCCCTCGCTCAACGAGCGGCAGAAGCAGGTGCTGCTCCAGATCTACGAGTCCTTCCGCAAGGAGAACGGATTCGGGGTCGGCGAGCCCGCCGCGGACGAGGACGGGGCAGGGGACGCGGACGAGGACACCGGCGGCACCGCCGTGCGCGGCACCCGCACGGTCGACGCAGGCGATGCCGATGCCGGCCCGCGGCGGTCGGCCGGATAACCGGACCAGGGCGCCGGCCCCCACCGCGGACCACACCAACCTCAGCCGAACGCGAATCCGGGAGGACCATCACCATGGCCATCACCGACGACCTGCGCAAGACCCTCAGCGACCCGACTCCGCTCTACTTCGCCGCCGGCACCGCCGACCTCGCCCTCCAGCAGGCCAAGAAGGTGCCCGCCCTGGTCGAGCAACTGCGCGCCGAGGCCCCCGCCCGCATCGAGGCCGTGCGCAACACCGACCCGAAGGCCGTGCAGGAGAGGGCCGCCGCCCGAGCCAAGGAGGCGCAGGAGAACCTCCAGACCAAGGTCAACGAGTTCATCGGCACCCTCGACGTCGACCTGAAGAAGCTCGGCGAGCAGGCCCAGGACCTCGCGCTGCGCGGGGTCGGCGTCGCCGCCGAGTACGCCGTCAAGGCCCGCGAGACCTACGAGAAGGTCGCCGAGCACGGTGAGCAGGCCGTGAAGAGCTGGCGCGGCGAGGCCGCCGAGGAGATCGAGGAATTCGCGATCGCCGTCGAGGGCAGGCCCGAGCCGGCCGGGGACGAGCCGAAGCCGGCCGAGGCCCAGGCCGAGCCCGCCGGGGAGAGGAAGCCGGCGCCGAAGAAGACCCCGGCGCCCCGCAAGACCACGACCGCGAAGAAGACGACGCCGCCGGCCAAGTGAGCGGGACCGACGGGATGACGGCGGGCCGGGCACCTTCGGGGTGCCCGGCCCGTTGTACGGGTACGGTGGCTGTACGGACGACTCGACTCGGGTGGTGGGCATTGTGCTGATGACGGCAGTCGGCGGAGTGATGTGGCTGATCTTCACCGCCATACTGGCGCTCGCCATCGTGGCGTTCGTGATGGCCGCCTTCTTCCGCGAGGACGCGTACCGCGCCGCGGACAAGCAGAACAAGGGCTTCTGGCTGATCATCCTCGGCATCGCGGTCGCCGTGAACCTGTTCGTCCCGATGCTGTTCCTGCAGCTCGCGGGCCTGGTCGCCACGATCGTCTTCTTCGTGGACGTACGGCCCGCGCTCCAGCACGTGTCGGGTGGGAAGGGGTTCCGCCGCCGCAGAGGAAGCAGCAGCGACGGCCCCTACGGCCCCTGGAACGGCGGGCGGTAGACACCTCCCGCGGCGAGACCCCTACGGCGCCCGGTCCAGCAGCACCACGGCCACGTCGTCGGTCAGTTCCCCGCCGTTGAGGTCCCGCACCTCACTCACCGCGGCCCGCAGCAGCTCCTCGCCGCGCAGCCCCTCGGCCAGCTGCCGGCGGATCATCTCCACCATGCCGTCCTGGCCGAGCCGCTCTCCGCCCTCGCCGACCCGGCCCTCGATCAGACCGTCGGTGTAGAGCATCAGGCTCCACTCCGGGCCCAGCTCCACCTGCATCCGTGGCCAGCGGGCGCCGGAGAGCAGGCCGAGGGCGGGGCCGTTGTTGTCGTACGGCAGCAGCCGCGCCGTGCGGCCGGGGCGGGCGAGCAGCGGGGCCGGGTGGCCGGCCAGGCACAGGCCCGCGCGGCGGCCGTCCGGTGCGATGTCCACCGTGCACAGCGTCGCGAAGATCTCCTCGTCGGCGCGCTCGTGCTCCAGCACCTCCTGGAGGGTGCCGAGCAGCTCGTCCCCGCACAGGCCCGCCAGCGTCAGCGCCCGCCAGGCGATGCGCAGCTCCACGCCGAGCGCGGCCTCGTCCGGGCCGTGGCCGCAGACGTCGCCGATCATGGCGTGCACGGTGCCGTCGGGCGTGCGGACGGCGTCGTAGAAGTCGCCGCCGAGCAGGGCGCGCGAGCGGCCGGGGCGGTAGCGGGCGGCGAAGCGCAGCGAGGAGCCCTCCAGCAGGGGCGTGGGCAGCAGCCCGCGCTCCAGCCGGCGGTTCTCCTGTGCGCGCAGCCGGCCCTCCGCCAGCCGTCGCTCGGCCGTGTCGGAGCGCTTCCGCTCCACCGCGTAGCGGATGGCGCGGCTGAGCAGCCGGCCGTCCAGCTCGTCCCGGAAGAGGTAGTCCTGCGCGCCCACGCGCACGGCCTCAGCGCCGCGCTCGGCGTCGCCGGAGGCGGTCAGCGCCAGCACGGCATGCCGGGGCGCGAGCTGGAGGACGTGCCTGAGCACGGCCAGCTCGTCGTCGGTGTCGCTGCCGCCCGGCGCCGGGAGCGCCAGGTCCAGCAGGATGCAGTGGACGTCGTCGGTGAGCAGCCGCCCGGCCTCGGTGAGGTTGCGGGCGGTGCGGACGCGCATCGGCTTGCCGGACGGGTCCAGCAGGTCGGGCACGATCGGCGAGGCGGCCGGATCGTCCTCGATCAGCAGCAGGGTGAGAGTGGCGCCGGTGCCGTGCACGGTCGTGGCGTCGCGGTGGGCCTCTTCCTTGAGGGGGCCGCCGACTGCGGGGGCGGCCTGCGCCTGACCACTCTCCACGGCCGGGATCGCTCTCTGCCGCGGTACGGGTACGGGCATCGTGTTGGGTTCCTTCCCTCCCCCCGAGGGCATGGCGGCGTCGAGGGTCTCGAAGCCACCGACGGGGACCATAGCGGGTGCTCCCGCCCCGATGGAATGGTGTGAGCCGCGTCGCTGCCGCGCAGGCCGCTGTCATATGCCGCGTTCCGTACGAGAGTTGGACAGGTCGCCGGGTCGGCGGGGATGACGAAGCTCACGTACGGCCCGGGTTTGCCCGGGGGTTGGAGGTGCGGTGGGTCACATCGTGTGCGTCCCGTGAGGAAATGGCGCGCGTCACATGACCTGGCTCACGCGTCCGGTCGTACGACGCCCAGGATCGGCATGGAGCCGGCGCCCGCCACCGTGATCGTACGGCCGGGGCGCGGGGCCTGGATGATCGCGCCGTCGCCGACGTAGATGGCGACGTGGCTGGCGTCGTCGAAGTAGATGATGAGGTCGCCGGGGCGCATGTCCTTGATGTCGACGTGCCTGAGCTGCTTCCACTGCTCCTGGGAGGTGCGCGGGATGGGATGGCCGGCCGCCGCCCAGGCCTGGGAGGTCAGGCCGGAGCAGTCGTAGGACTTCGGGCCCTCGGCGCCCCACACGTACGGCTTGCCGAGCTGGGCGCTGGCGAAGGCGACGGCCTTCTCGCCCTGTGCGGAGGCCTTGCCGTGGATCCTCTTGAGGATGCCGGTGTCCAGCCAGTCCGTCTGTGCCTTCAGGGCGGCCTGCTGCTCCAGCTGGTCGAGCCGCTCCTTCTCCTTCTTCTCCAGCCGCGACTCCATCTCTTCCGCGGCGGCGATCTGCTGCTGGACCTTCTTCTTGGCGGCGGCCCTGGCCTTGCGCTCGGCGTCCAGCTTCTTCCACTGCTCGGCGGCGTCGTCGGCGTAGTCCTGCAACTGCTTCTGGGTGGTGGCCAGTTCGCCGATGAGGGTCTTCGTCGCCCGCTGGCCCTGGAGTACCAGTCCGGCCCCGTCCAGCACCTGGCCGGGGTCGTTGCTCAGCAGGAACTGGGCGGTGGGCGGGACGCCTCCGGTGCGGTACTGCTCCCGGGCGGCCGCGCCCGCCTGGTTCCTGAGCCTGGCGAGCGTCTGCTGCCCCTGGTCGATCTTCTTCGCCAGCGCGACGATCGTGGCCGACTGCTGCTTCGCCTTCTCCTCGGCCGCGTTGTAGGCGTCGGTGGCGACGGCCGCGTCGTGGTAGAGCGCGTCGAGCTTCTCGCGGACCTTCTCAAGGTCCTTGCCCGGCGGGGGAGTCGGGGAAGTGCTCGCAGTGGGTGACGGGTCGGCGAAGGCCGTGCCCGGTGCGCCCAGCACGGTCACCGCGCAGACCACGGTCACGGCGGCCGAGAGGATGCTGCGCTTGCCCCAGCCCATCACAGATGCCCCCAAGCTGATTTACCGTCAGTAACTTACGGTGCTCCGGGGATGGTGCCATGCCACGGCACAAAGCGACAGAGGCAGGCGGCAGAGGTGGCTGCACCCCGTGCCCACCCCAGCATGACGAGCTCCCCGCCGGTGTGACGAACGACGCGCGAGGATCGTTCCGTCCCACCGCCCCCGAACGGGTGAGGCCGGCTCAGCGGCGCCCGTGCCGGTGAGCTCAGACCAGCGGCGCCAACGCCCCCCACGCCACCGTCACTTCGCCCTGCCGCCAGCGGGCCGGGGAGTCCGTCACCGGCCAGTCGGCCGTCAGGTCCCGTACCGCGCGCAGCCACCGCTGGCGGGCGCCGTAGGAGGCGTAGGGCGCCGCGGCGGCCCAGGCGCGGTCGAAGTCCCGCAGAAAGGCGTGCACGGGCTCGCCGGGGACGTTCCGGTGGATCAGTGCCTTCGGCAGCCGCTCGGCGAGGTCGGAGGGCCGCTCCAGGGAGCCCAGCCGGGTCGCGAACGTCACCGTCCTCGGCCCCTCGGGACCGAGCGCCACCCACACGTGCCGCCGCCCGATCTCGTCGCACGTCCCCTCGACCAGCAGCCCGCCGCGCGAGCCGCCGCCCGCCGGGGCGAGCCGCGCGCACAGCCGCTCCCAGACGGCGGCGACCTCGGCCTCGTCGTACTGGCGCAGCACATTGGCGGCCCGGATCAGGGCCGGCCGCCCCGGCACGGGGACCTCGAAGCCGCCGTGCCGGAAGACCAGTCCCTCGCGCTCGTACGGCCGCGCCGCCGCGACCCGCTCCGGTTCGATCTCGATGCCGGTCACGCGCGCGTGGGGCGCGACCGTGCGCAGCCGGCCGAGCAGTTCCACGGCGGTCCAGGGGGCGGCGCCGTAACCGAGATCGACGGCCAGTGGATCAGCGGCGCGCCGCAGTTCGCCGCCGTGGGTGGCGGCGATCCAGCGGTCCATGCGGCGGAGCCGGTTGGGGTTGGTCGTCCCGCGCGTCACGGTTCCCACCACGGCCCCGCCGCTCGGGCGAGGCCGGGAGCGGGGGAGGGTCGCTGCGCGGGCTGTCATGGGTACGAGGGTAAGCGGGAGTCCCCCGAGGGCGCGGGACTCCGTCCGTGAAGGTAACGATTGGGCAAAGCGGCGTGTTCGGGAAATGGCAGGACACCCGTCCGCTGTTGGACCACCTCGGAGGGCGACGTCGTTCCTCCGTCCGGCATGCCCGCAGCAAGGAGGACCGCCACGTGAGCCAGTACGTCAGCAGGCTCGGGCGACGCTCCCCGTCGGCCGCGTCACGGCTCCGTCTGCTCCGCCGGCCCCGCCGGGTCGCGATGCTCTCCGTGCACACCTCTCCGCTCCACCAGCCCGGCACCGGCGACGCCGGCGGCATGAACGTCTACATCGTGGAGCTGGCCCAGCGGCTCGCCGCGATCAACATAGAGGTCGAGATCTTCACCCGGGCCACGGCCGGCGGCCTGGAGCCCACGGTCCAGCTGGCCCCCGGTGTGCTGGTCCGGCACGTCGACGCCGGTCCCTACGAGGGCCTGGCCAAGGAGGACCTCCCGGCCCAGCTGTGCGCCTTCACGCACGGCGTGATGCAGGCCTGGGCGGGGCACCGCCCCGGCTACTACGACCTCGTCCACTCCCACTACTGGCTCTCCGGCCACGTCGGCTGGCTCGCCGCCCAGCGCTGGGGCGTGCCGCTGGTGCACGCCATGCACACCATGGCCAAGGTCAAGAACGCCAACCTGGCCGACGGCGACAGCCCCGAGCCGGCCGCCCGGGTCATCGGCGAGACCCAGATCGTGGCCGCCGCCGACCGGCTCATCGCCAACACGGCGGAGGAGGCCGACGAACTGGTACGGCACTACGCCGCGGACCCCGCGAAGGTCGCCGTCGTCCACCCGGGCGTGAACCTCGACCGCTTCCGCCCGGCCGACGGCCGCGCCGCCGCCCGCGCCCGCCTCGGCCTGCCGCAGGACGCCCTGATCCCGCTCTTCGCCGGCCGCATCCAGCCCCTGAAGGCCCCGGACGTCCTCCTGCGCGCGGTGGCCGCTCTGCTCGACGAGCGCCCCGAACTCCGCTCCCGCATCCTCGTCCCGGTCGTCGGCGGGCCGAGCGGCAGCGGGCTCGCCAAGCCGGAGGGGCTGCAGAAGCTCGCCGCGCGGCTCGGCATCGCGGACGTCGTACGGTTCCGCCCGCCGGTCGGCCAGGAGCAGCTCGCGGACTGGTTCCGGGCCGCGTCCGTGCTGGTCATGCCGTCCTACAGCGAGTCCTTCGGCCTGGTCGCCATAGAGGCGCAGGCGGCCGGCACACCGGTGCTCGCGGCCTCGGTCGGCGGACTGCCGGTGGCCGTGCGCGACGGCGGCACCGGCTTCCTCGTGCACGGCCACGACCCGGCCGACTACGCGCGCGTGCTGCGCCGGTTCGCCGACGAGCCGTCCCTGGCGGCGAGCATGGGGGAGGCCGCCGCCCGTCACGCCCGGTCCTTCGGCTGGGACACGGCGGCCGCCGCGACCGCCGACGTCTACACGGCCGCGACCCAGTCCCACCGCCGTCGCGTACGCTCCCACCATGGGTGAGGGTGAGAAGGCGGTCGGGCAGGTCCTGGAAGCCGTCCTGCGGGATGCCGAACTGGAGTGGGAGAGCCCCGGGCCCGGTACCTACGTGGTCAAGCTCCCCGGCACCCGCAAGCTCTCCACGACGGTCTCCTTCCTGGTGGGACGCCACTCGCTCTCGCTGAACGCCTTCGTGGTCCGCCACCCCGACGAGAACGAGGCCGGCGTGCACCGCTGGCTGCTCGAGCGCAACCTCAAGCTGTACGGCGTGAGTTACGCCGTCGACCGCCTCGGCGACGTCTACGTCACCGCCCGTCTGCCGCACGCCTCCGTCACCCCCGACGAGATCGACCGCCTCCTCGGGCAGGTCCTGGAAGCGGCCGACGGCGCCTTCAACACCCTTCTGGAACTGGGCTTCGCCTCCTCGATCCGCAAGGAGTACGCCTGGCGGGTCTCCCGTGGCGAGTCCACGCGCAACCTGGACGCGTTCAGGCATCTGATCGAACGCCCCGCGGACTGACGCCTGCGGACCGACTTGCGTCCGCCCTCTTCCCCCTCGGGTAGGGCAGTGGCATGCTCACGGCCGACGTAATGCTGAACGTCATTCATATGCATGAATATGAAGGGGCGGGTGGACATGAGCGGCACGCACCTCACGAGACGGACCCTGCTGGCCGGTGCCACGGCCGTGGCGCTCGGCGCGGCGGCGGGCAGGGCGACGGCGGCCGGACCGGCGGAAGTCCCCGCTCTGTGGCGGGAGTTCCTCCGCACCCCGTTCACCCACCCGCAGATCCCGTACGTCGGCCGGGCGGGCTGCCGCACCCGGAGCCGCGCCCGGGTGGTCGCCGACGTCACCGACCACGGCGCCGTACCCGACGGCACCACCGACTGCGCCCCCGCCATCAACCGTGCCATCGCCGCCGCCGGAAGGGCCGGCGGTGGCACGGTCACCATCCCGCCCGGCACCTTCCGCATCGACGGCCTGATCCGCATCGGCGACTCGGGCGTCGTCCTGCGCGGCGCGGGCAGCGGCCGTACGACGCTCCACGCGACGAGGAACCTCACCGAGCTGATCGGCGCCTACGGCTCCCGCTACGGCGGCGACAAGTCGGCGTGGTCCTGGGCGGGCGGCCTCATCTGGCTGGCCCCGCACGCCCGTTGGGACTCCCTCGTCGCGGCCATCAGGTCCCGCGCCTGGCCCTTCGAGGGCTGGACCGGCAACCAGCGCGACGAGTGGACGCCCCTGACGGCGCTGGAACCGGCCGAGCGGGGGTCCTGGACGGTCACCGCCGCCGACGCCTCCGCCCTGCACCCCGGCCGGCTCGTCCTGCTCCGCCTCCTGGACGACCCCGGCCACACCCTGCTGCAGCACATGGCGGGCGGCGGCCCGGGGCCGGCGTCGTACTCCTGGGACGACAAGACGAAGCTGCTGTCGTACGTCCCCTACGAGTGGCCGGTCCGCATCGCCCGCGTCCAGGGCCGCCGGATCACCCTCGAACGCCCGCTCCCGCTCGACCTGCGCCCCGAATGGAACCCGCAACTCACGACGCACGTCACCGAGCTGACCGGCTCCGGCGTCGAGGGCCTGACCCTGGAGGCGGTCGAGACCCCCCAGTCCCCGCACCTGCTCGACAAGGGCTACAACGGGGTGGTCCTGCAGTGCGCCTACGACTGCTGGGTGGACGACGTCACGGTCACGAACGTCGACAACGGCTTCGGCCTGGTCGCCGCCTCCTCCTGCACCCTGCGCCGCACACGCGTCGCCGGGCGCGGCTCGCACCACCCGTACTTCTGCCGCGAGGGCTCCCACGACAACCTGATCGAGGACTTCACCGTCGAACAGCGCACGGTCCCGGCCCCGCCCGGCACGCAGTTGCACGGCATCAACGTCGAGGGGCTGTCGTCGCACAACGTCTGGAGCCGCGGCGAGATGCGGATGGGCACCTTCGACAGCCACCGCGGCCTGCCCTTCGCGAACGTCCGCACCGACATCACCGTGAACAACAACGGCCGCCACGGCGGAGACGCCAGCGCGGGCCCGCTCTTCGGCGCCCGCTTCACCCACTGGAACATCCGGGTCACCAACGGCCGCGCGGGCCTGATGAAGATCGACGGCCTGGCGCCGTACTCGGCGACCGCCGGCATCGACGCGGTGACCGAGTTCGACCAGATCGACGTCCCCGACTTCACCGGCGACCTGCACTCCCGCCTGGAGCTGTACGGCACCACGGACGCCGTACGCCCGCGCAACCTGTACGACGCTCAGCGCGAGCTGCTGCGATAGCGCCCCGGGGGCACCCCGACCAGCTTCTTGAAGTGCCGGGTGAGATGGGCCTGGTCGTAGAACCCGGTGGCCGATGCCACCTCGCCCGGCGCCAGGCCGTCCAGCAGCAGCCGCCGGGCGCGCCCGACCCGCCGCGACATCAGGTACTGGTGCGGGGCGATGCCGTAGGCACCGCTGAACGCCCGCACCAGATGGGCGGGATGGGCGTGCAGCAGGCGTGCGGCCTCCGCCAGCGGGACACCCTCGACGACCCGGGCGTCGAGCAGCTCCCGCAGGGTCCGGGCGAGCACGGGATCCGCACGGTGTGCCCAGCCGGACGTGCGGCGCAGGTGGTCGCGCAGCCGCTCCCCGACGAGGGTCAGCCTGCTCTCCGCCTCCAGTTCGTCACCGGGCCGGGCGAGGGCCGAGTGCACCTGTTCGACGCGCCGGCGCAGCAGGGGGTCCCGCAGGCCGGGCGTGTCGACGGCGCGCCCGATGAGATCGTCGCCGAGACGGCTGCTGTCGAGGTAGACGACCCGTTTGCGGAAGCCGCCCGGGGTGGCCGGTGAGCCGTTGTGCGGCACGTGCGGCGGGAGCAGGCTGACCGTGTCGTGCGGGGTGCCGTGCTCGTGCCGGTCGAGGTCGTACCGTACGGCCCCGTCGTCCACGATGAGCAGCGTCCAGGCGTCGTGGACGTGCATGGGGTAGGCGTACTCGGTGAAGTGGGCGTGGAAGACCTCCACGACACCCGGTACGCGCGGGCGCCAGGCGCTGACTTCCTGCCGGGCGGCCATGCGAAGAACGTACAAGACAGCGCGGGACGGCGCCCCGCAGTCTCGTTCCATGAGCGCTGAACCCATCCGTTTCGCCACGAAGATCGCCGTGCTGCTGCGTGAGGACCTGGAGCCCTGGCAGCGCCTCAACGTCACCGCGTTCCTGGTCAGCGGCCTAGGCAGCCAGGTGCCCGAGGTGATCGGCGAGCCCTACGAGGACGCGGAAGGGGTCGGCTACCTGCCCATGTTCCGCCAGCCGGTGCTGGTCTTCGAGGGCACCAAGGAGACCCTCACCGCGGCCCACGGCAGGGCGCTGAGCCGCGCCCTGCCCCGCGCCGTGTTCACCTCGGACCTGTTCACGACGGGCAACGACCGCGACAACCGCGCGGCGGTCCGGGCCGTACCGACGGCGCAGCTGGACCTGGTGGGGCTGGCGGTGTACGGCCCGCGCAACGGCGTGGACAAGATCCTGAAGGGTGCGCGGATGCACCCCTGAGGCCGGGGCCGCCGGAGCTGCTCGCCGGGGTCAGCCGAACATGCCGGGCACGTAGTCGCCGGCGGGCTGCTGGACGATGACGTTGATGCGGTTGTAGGCGTTGATGAGGGCGATCAGCGAGACGAGAGCGGCGAGCTGGTCCTCGTCGTAGTGCTTGGCGGCGTTCGCCCAGACCTCGTCCGGGACGCCGCCGGCCGCGTCGGCGATCCGGGTGCCCTGCTCCGTGAGCTCCAGCGCGGCCCGTTCGGCGTCGCTGAACACCTTGGCCTCCCGCCAGGCCGCGACCATGTGCAGCCGCTGCGCCGTCTCCCCGGCGGCGGCCGCGTCCTTGGTGTGCATGTCGAGACACATCCCGCAGCCGTTGATCTGGCTGGCGCGGATCTTCACCAGCTCCTGCGTCACGGCCGGCAGACCGGAGTCCGAGACCGCCTTCCCCGCCGAGTTGACGTACCTGAAGAACCTGCCGGAGACGGGGTTCTCGAAGAGGTTCAGACGAGCGTCCATGATCTGCTCCCATGAGGTGGCCGGTGGGCTACACCTCTGTGACGGAACGGTCCGGGGAGATGTGACACGACCCCCCGTGACGCGCACCACGCCCGGCGCCGCGCACCCGGACGGCCTGCCCTCTCAAGAGATCGCGGCCGAATCTGCACAGCGCGTCCGCAACTGCGGAACCGATGGTTCCGTTGGTACGGAGTTGTCCCGGTCGGCGTGACGGTGGCAAGTCCTGTGGTCCGCCCTGTTCGGCGCGGTGTGTGGAGAAACCGCCGCCAAAGCGTGACCGTGCCCGCACGGATCGGTCACCGGGCGCGGCCAACTGTCGCGGGGCGGGCGGCGGTTGGCTGGCTGCCCCGGCGCGCTCCGTGGTTTGATCGCTCGCGCCGCCGGGTTCGCGCCACGGTGTCCTGAAAGGGACGGCGCATGCCCGCGGTCGCGGTCCACCGCCCGTCCCCGGCGGTGCCGCTCCCCCTGTGGACCACCCATGCGAAGGGCAGTTTCCCCATGAACTCCGCTCACCAGGTTGAGACCCTCGAGATCTCCGACGCCGAGCTCGACACCGTCGCCGGCGGACTGGCCCCCGAGGTCAGCCTCACGCTCGACTCCACCACCCTCAGCAGCGCCGGCCTGGTGTCCCAGCTCGGTGCCGTCCAGGGCGAGGCGCTGGGCGCCCTCGGCCAGTCGCACCAGGTCGGCTTCAACGCCGCCCTCTGATCGCCGCGATCAGCGCACCGAGCCCCTGCCGGCGGACAACTCCCGGCAGGGGCTCAGTCATTCCGGTCCCATAAGACCTCCGCGACGGCGGCGGCGCCACCCCTCGACGCCGACCCGGCCGGCGGCCTCACCCTCCTGTGGGCCACCACCGGCGGCCCCGTCCGCTTCGCCCGCAAGGCCGCCCCCGGTGACGCGTGGAGCGCCGCCGAGCCGACCGGACTCACCGGCTGGTACGCCCCCGGCGCCCTGCCCCGTCCGCTGACCGCCCCGAACGGCGACGTCACCCTCGTCGGAGCCGCGGACAAGGCGGTGGTCTCCGCCACCCGCTCCGCCCGCACCGGCGTCCGGGGCGCCGTCGAGCAGGCCGACGACCGCCGTCCCGGCACGTCCCCCACCTCCGGTACCGCCTCCGACGGCACGGTGCACGCTGCCTGGAGCGTGTCCACCGGCAACGGCTCGTACCGCTTCGTGCCCGCCTTCCGCACCCGCGGCGGCTGGCCGGCCCCCGAGACGCCGGCCACCACCCCCGGCGACCGGACCGTCGGCGGCGCCCTCACGGTCGCGGGCACCCGTCCCACCGCCCTCTGGTACGACAGCTCCGCCCTCGGCGGCCCGCTGTACGCCGTCTCCGGCACCACCCGCCCGCTGCCCCGCGCCCGGGACTACGGCGACGACCGCCGCGCCGACGTGCTCGCGCTGACCGGCACCACCCTGACCCGGTACGACGGTGACGCGGCCGGCCACCTCGCGGCGGGCTCCGTGCACAGCGGCGCGCTCACCACCGGCTGGCCCTCCGGCACCCGGTTCACCGGCTTCGGCGACCTGAACGGCGACCGCGTCCACGACGTCCTCGCCGTACTGCCCACGGGCGAGGCGCGCATGTACGAGGCCCCGGCGGGCCGGCTGCCCGCGCCGACGTCCCCGTACAGGAAGACCGGCGGCGACTGGCGCGGCTACGACGTCCTCACCACCCCCGGCGACCTGACCGGCGACGGCCGCGCCGACCTGCTGGCCCGTTCCGCCCCGACCGGTGACATCTACCTGTACGCGGGAGCCGGCAGCGCCGGATTCGCCCCGCGCGTCAGGATCCGGTCCGGCTGGAAGGGGTACACCCGGGTGACCGGCGCCGGGGACCTGGACGGCGACGGGCACGGGGACGTGCTGGCCCTGGACGCCTCCGGCGGACTGTGGCGCTACGACGGCACCGCCACCGGCAAGCTCGCCGACCGGGTGCCGGTCTTCCGCGACTGGGGCAAGAGCCACCGCCAGGTGCTCGGTGCCGCCGACCTGAACGGCGACGGCGACGCCGACCTGCTCTCGGTCGGCTCGGGCGGCGTGGCCTGGCTCAACCCGGGCACCGGCCACGGCACGTTCGGCGGCCGGGTCCGCCTCGGCTCGGGCTGGGAGGGGCGCACGCTGTCCTGACCTCGGGTGGCGCCCCGGGCGCCGCCTATTCGGGTGCTTGTGTGCACGTCAACGCTTCTCGCCTGTGGGTCGGCGGCATACCTCTGGCGATCACACAATCGACCCAAGGAGACGCTTATGCGTGTACGTGCCGCACTCGGCGCCATCGCTCTCGCCGGGACCGTTCTGCTCGGAGGAGCGGCCCACGCCCTGGCCGACGACAACGACGACATGGGCAGCGCCGGAGTCGACTCCGGGAGCAGCGCGCCGGCCATGTCCGATTCCGACATGGGCATGTCCGACCCCGACGAGGGCGCGTCCGACATGGACAAGGGCGCAGCCGGTTTCGGCAAGGACGCGTCCGGTTTCGGCTCGGCCGGATCCGTCTTCGACAAGTCACCGGCCGCCCACCACTAGGCCGTGCACCAGGCCTTGCACTAGGCCGTGCCGTCCGTCCCGGCGGACGCCCCGCACCGTGCTGCTCTCGGTGCGGGGCGCGGGACAGCCGCCGGCCCAGGCCCGCAGGGGCTCGGCGTTCGGTCCTTCAGGGGCCTGGACTTTCAGGCTTCGCTGACGCGGACAGAGGTGGACGGCCGCCGGGCGGGGACCGGCGCCGCGGCGGGCAGACCCCGCATGAGCAGCCCGTACCCGATCCCGGCCACCGTCCCCACCACCGCGCACATCCCCCACAGCCACGGGGCGCCCAGCCGGTCGATGACCGTGCCGGACATCAGCGGTGCGATCAGTGAGGCGACGGACCAGGACAGCGTGTAGACGCCTTGGTACCGCCCGCGCCCGTGCACCGGGGACAGCCGGACCACGAGCCCGGTCTGGGTCGGGGCGTTGACGATCTCGGCGAGGGTCCACACGCACACGGTCAGCGCGAAGACGCCGACCGACCCGGCGAACGCGGTGAGTCCGAAGCCGTATCCGGCGAGGACCGAGGAGACCACCAGCAGGGTGCGCGGGTCGCGGTGCTCGATGAACCGGGTGACCGGGATCTGCAGGGCGACGATCAGGATGCCGTTGACGGCGATGGCCAGACCGTAGTCGGCGGCCGAGAACCCGGCCCGGCCCATGGCCACCGGCAGCCCCACGGAGCCCTGCTGGAAGACCAGCGCGACCAGGAACGACAGGCCGACGACGGCCATGTACCGCCCGTCGCGCAGCACGGTGCCGAGGCTGACGGCGCCCTCCTTCTCCTTCACCTGTGCGGCCGGCCGCGACTCGGGCAGCTTGAGGAAGACGACGAGGGCGCAGACGGCCGTCATCCCGGCCTCGATCAGGAACCCGGCGAGGTAGCTGAACTCGGCGATGAAACCCGCGGCCATGGAGGAGACGGCGAACCCCAGGTTGATGGCCCAGTAGTTGAGCGAGAAGGCCCGTACCCGGTCCTCGGGCCGGACGATGTCGGCCATCATCGCCTGCACGGCCGGCCGGGAGGCGTTGGAGGCCATGCCGACGAGGAAGGCGACGGCGGCGATGGCGACGGGGTCGTGCATGAAGCCGAGCAGTGCGACCGAGGCCGCGGTCGAGGTCTGCGCGATGAGCAGGGTGGGCCGCCTGCCGAGCCGGTCGGCCATCACCCCGGCGCCCAGCGCGGAGACGACCCCGCCGAGGCCGTGCAGGGAGGCGACGAGGCCGGCGTACGAGGCCGAGTATCCGCGGTCGAGCGTCAGATAGAGCGCCATGAAGGTGGCGACGAAGGCGCCCAGCCGGTTGACGAGGGTGCTGGTCCACAGCCACCAGAACTCGCGGGGTAGCCCGGAGACGCTCTCCCGGGCTGCTCGTCGGAGACGGGTGACGGACATGGCAGGACCCCCATGGATACAACGGCGACGTAAGCGGCTCGACCCGCATGCGCAACTTACATACATGGAGTTGATCGTGGCCACTCAATTAACGGATGCCGTCAACTGTCCGGCTGATGGGCGCGGGCTCGGGGCGCCGAATGCGTGGATTACGCTCTGAGGCATGGCCGACGCACCGTACAAGCTGATCCTCCTCCGCCACGGCGAGAGCGAGTGGAACGCGAAGAACCTGTTCACCGGCTGGGTGGACGTCAATCTGAACGAGAAGGGCGAGAAGGAGGCAGTCCGCGGCGGCGAGCTCCTGAAGGACGCCGACCTCCTCCCCGACGTGGTCCACACGTCCCTCCAGAAGCGCGCGATCCGCACGGCCCAGCTGGCCCTCGAGGCCGCGGACCGCCACTGGATCCCGGTCCACCGCAGCTGGCGCCTGAACGAGCGCCACTACGGCGCCCTCCAGGGCAAGGACAAGGCGGCCACCCTGGCCGAGTTCGGCGAGGAGCAGTTCATGCTCTGGCGCCGCTCCTACGACACCCCGCCGCCCCCGCTCTCGGACGACTCCGAGTTCTCCCAGGCGCACGACGCCCGCTACGCGACGATCCCGCCGGAGCTGCGCCCCGACACGGAGTGCCTGAAGGACGTCGTCGTCCGCATGCTCCCCTACTGGTACGACGGCATCGTCCCCGACCTCCTGACCGGCCGCACGGTCCTGGTCGCGGCCCACGGCAACTCGCTCCGCGCCCTGGTCAAGCACCTGGACGGCATCTCCGACGCCGACATCGCGGGCCTGAACATCCCGACCGGCATCCCGCTCTACTACGAGCTCGACGCCGACTTCAAGCCGGTCACCCCCGGCGGCACGTACCTCGACCCGGAGGCGGCCGCGGCGGCGATCGAGGCGGTCAAGAACCAGGGCAAGAAGAAGTAACCCTGACTGATCAAGCCCTCTACCTGCGAGTTGTCCGCTGGTGGAGGGCTTGATGCTGTCCTGGGGCTGTCTCTGGGCCGACGGCGTACGGGACGGGAGCTGGGGAGGGCGGTGGCTTGGGAACGCCCTTGCCTGCGGGCCGCTTGCCTCTGGATCATGCGTACGGACCAGGAGAGACCTAGGGAGACCGACGTGAAGGCGCAACGAGCGCAGCTGTTGCTGTGGAGCACGGTTGCCGCAGGGCTCCTGGTAGCAATCCTGCTGACACCATTGGCCCTTGAACTAGCAGCGCCGACTCACAGGGACTGGGGCCGGCTGAGCGATGTCAGTCAGACCTACGGCGCCCTGTCGGTTCCGCTTTCCGCGATCGCGCTGCTGGGTGTGGCCGCTTCTCTGGCCTATCAAGCTCGACAGACGAGGATGGCCAACGAGGAGTCGCAACGGTCGGCGCATCGGCAGCTGCTGATGTATGCGTTGGACAACCCGGAGTTCCTTGTGTGCTGGGAACCCGTGAGCGGCATGTCGCCTGTCGAGATGCGACGGCTGATCTTCACCAACATGATCATAAGCAACTGGCACTCGGACTATGTGCTGCGCAGGTGGAACGATCAAGAGGCCCGAGCAGCGTTGGGCATTCACTTTCAAGGAAAAGTTGCCCGTTCACACTGGGAGAAGACCGCTTCCAACTGGCGGCAGGTTGTTGAAGCTTCGGGTGACGTCCGGAGGATTCGGTTCGTTGACCTGGTGGACGAGAGTTACGCAGAGGCTGTTGCCGCAGGGCCCGGCGTTCCTCCCGAGGAGTACTTCACCGCTTCCGAATGAACGCGACGTACGAGGAAGAGGTGCGCGGCCGGCGCTGGCAGGTCTCGCTCTTGGCCATCGACGAAGCCCGACCGTCGGTTGGGTCCCGGTCCGTTCCCGGGCCGCCCCCAGACAGAGCCGGGGATGCAGCTGCACTACAGAGCTGGGCACCTCGGATGCCGACCGCGCATCGGCGACCCTAGCTGCGGCCACTGACAACGCCCACCGGCTCCGCACGCTGCCGGTCTGTGCGCCCTTGGCCGGCGGCGTGCAGTGGCCGCGGATGCGGTCGCCAGGAGTCAGCTCGAGGCGGCTGCCTGCATGATCGCGTGCCAGCGGGTGGCGTCGAAGATCAGGCGGATGGTGTGCCGGTGCCCGGAATTCGTCCAGCCAGGCCAGACCGGCGGGGGTGATGCGGACGAGGGTGGACCGGCGGTCATCGGGGTCAGGGCCGCGTCGGACGAACCCTTCGCGTTCGAGTGTGCCGACCAGACCGGTGGAGTTGCGGGGAGTCATGCCTCCGGGATTCGCACCGGCTTCGCCGAGCGTGCGCAGCCGGATGAGCACGTCGTCGGCTCCAGCGCTGAGGCCACGGCCTTCCGATCCATGGGTGCGAAGCCGCTCGACGGACCTGTGCGCGGCGCGCGCCGCGGCCGTCGCCTCCAGGCGCAGGGTGTCACCTCCTGAGGTGAACGCGGCCATGGCTGGTAGGTGATCGAATCGGGTACTCGTCAAGGTCCCTCAGCTGAACTCGACCGCGTGGTCGATGGCCCACCTCGCGAAAGTGCCGGCGGGTCGGCCGGTGAGGCGCTCCACGTGATCGGTGGTGCGGTGTGACTCAAGCCGACGCAGCGAGGCGGCAACCAGCGCTTCCACCAGCCGCTCCGGACGTCCGTCCGCGAGCATGCGGGACCGCGCCCGCTCAGCGGTGAGCGCTTGGAAGCGCAGACGGCGCCGGAGCGCGACACCGAGAAGAGCGACCTGGTCGGCGCGACTGAGCACCTCGGGGCCTGTCAGCAGGTATGGCCGGTGCGGGAGTTGGCCGGGGTGCGCGAGCAAGGCCGCTACGACGGCATCGGCGACGTCGCGCTCGTCGACGACGGCTGTGCGCGCGATGTCCGGGCCTGACACCACGTCGCCCGCCCGCAACTGGGGGATCCAGCCACGGGCGTTGGACGCCAACGTGTCGCTACGCAGCACCATGGGGCGCAGGCCGGCACTGTGGAGCAGGGCTTCCATGTCCGCGTGCACCTGAACGATGGGATCACTCTGACGAGCGGCTTGGTCGTCGATGGCTGTCGAGGACAGGTAGACGACACGGGGTGCCGCTGCGACGAGTTCCGCGACCAGGCCGTGGGCAGGGGCGGAGTCGAGCAGTGGCCAGATCAGAAAGACGGCGTCGACGCCCACGAGCGCCGCTCGCACGGCAGCGGGGTCGGTGAGGTCGCCCACCGCCCACTCGGCTCCGGGGCGCGGACCGGTCTGATCGCGCACAAGGCATCGCACGCGCGCACCGTGTGCTCGGAGGCGGTCGACGACCTCACGGCCGAGATTGCCGGCCGCGCCGGTGACCAGGATCGATGAACGGCAAAGGGAGCCCGTGGGGCCAGTGGCATCAGGCATGATCGAGACGCTAGGGGTTCAGGCCGACATGAAGGCAAGGCGCATGGCGTGAAGACGATCGGAGAAGCAGCCGCAGAACTCGGAATCGAGGCCCACGTGTTGCGGCACTGGGAAGACGTCGGGGCACTCACCGTGCGTCGCGATGGCAACGGCTACCGCATCTACGACGACAACACCGTGGAACAGGCCCGCACGGTACTGAAGCTGCGGCGCGTCGGTCTCTCGTTGCCCGAGGTCACCGCCGCCATGGCGGCCAAGAAGTCGACGGCGCAGGCGGTCGTGAGGGCCAAGATCGCTGAACTCGAAGGCGAAGTCGCCCAGAGGCAGGAGGCCATCACCTTCCTGCAGCACACCGTTGAGTGTCGGCATCGCTACCTCGACGACTGTCCGGACTGCGCGACCTTCGTCCGTGAAGCCTGAGCCGCCCACCCGCTGGGAAGCTGGTTGCGGCCGTTGGAGCCGTGGCGGGCCGAGGAGTTCCTGGCGCATACGGACCGGGGCCGGGACTTCATCTCACTGTCCTGGGGCCGGCCGTTGTTCGAAGACGAGGAGCGGTTTGGCGCCGTGGGCGGGTGTTTCGGCTGACGCGATGGCTTCGGCGAAGCGTTCGAGGGGGAACGGCCGGCCCTGGGGGATGCTCAGCACGTCAGCGGTGACGAGGCTGCGGACCTCGGACAGCGCGAGCAGTACTTCCGTGGGTGAGGTGGTGCCGAACCAGCGGTTCAGCCAGAAGCCACGGACCACTTTGGTCTCGTAGATGACCGAGCGGGCCGGCAGCGGAATCGTCAGTGCCGTCGGGTCGGTCTGCCGATGGGTGGAGAGCGCGCCGTAGACGACGACCTCTCCTTGCGGGGCCAGTGCCTGGCACACCTGGGCGCCCACCTGGCCCGCGACACAGTCGACGGCCTTGCGCACGCCGGCCGGTCCTGCGATCTCAGCCACCCGCTGCACCAGGTCCTCGTCCTCGGTGCAGATGACCTCGTCGCCACCCAGTGCCTTGATCTCCTCGACGGCAGCGCGCCGCCGCACCACATTGATCGTGCGCACACCCAGATGCCTGGCCAGCTGAATGACGAGCCGGCCGACGGTGGAGCCCGCCGCGGTCTGCACCAGCCATTCACCCGGCTGTACGTCGAGTTCGCGGGTCACCAGGAGCAGCGCGGTCAACGGGTTGACGGCGAGCTGGCAGGCGCTGGAGTCGCTCAGACGGTCGGGGACCGGCAGAAGCCTGTGGGTGTCGGCAACGAGATATTCCTGCCAGGTGCCGGACACATGCGCCCCGGGTACGGCCGGGACGGCGGCGACCACCACGCGCTCGCCGATCTTCAGTCCCTCGGTGCCCGGACCCAGGGCCTCGATACGGCCCACGCATTCCATGTGCCCCCCGACCGTGGGGAACTCCGGGGAGAAGCCGTAGCGACCCCGCAACACGTGCAGATCGCTGGCGTGAATCGGAGTCGCCGTCACGCGGATCAACGCCTGACCGACGTCTGCCGTGGGAACGGGCCGGGATTCCAGCCGCAGGACATCGTCCGGCTCGCCGACCCCTCCGGCTACGAGCGCACGCATGGATCGCGGCATGAGTGACCTTTCGAGCAACCTCCGCCAGCCCGGCACTGTCCCCAGCTTGCGCTGCGCCGGGGGCGCTGTCATGTCGTGAGCGGCGTCAGCGCGTCAGGGTCAGCAGCCCGCCCACCAGAAAGAAGACCCCCGCGATCCCGGCGTAGATCCGCATCACGGTGAGGCTCCTCCAGGGCGTTCCGTACGCGGTGCGCTGCTCGACCACCACGCCCGCCCAGTCCCAGGCCGGCGACGGCGAAAGAGCGGTACGTCACTTGGCCCAAGCTGGGCACTCGGGCGTGGAGCAGCCGGTTCGGGTTTGTCCGACGGGACACGGGTGGATCATGTCCGCTGACTACGCGTCGCGAGGGAGATGGTGATGACCATGCCGTCCGAGGGGCCGGAGGCATCGGCCGGCGGTCCGGAGGGACGGGCGCGGCTGTGGGTCGGTGAGACACTCGCCGCCGCGGCGCGAGGTGTCTGTGATCCTCAGCAGGTGCCGGGCGCGCTCTGTGCGGCGTGCGTACGGCTGCTGCCGGTCAGCGGGTCCTCCGTGACGATCTCCGGCGGGCGGGGCGTACGCGTCACCTGGTGCGCCAGTGACCGGGTCGCCGCCCGGCTCGCCGAGCTGCAGTACACCGTGGGGGACGGGCCCTGCCAGAGCGCACTCGACCAGGGCGCACCGGTGGTCGCGGCCGACCTCACCGGCGGAGCCGACGCCCGCCGCTGGCCGATCTTCGCGCAGGAGGCGGTGGCGCTCGGCGTGCGCGCGGTCTTCTCGCTGCCGCTCGGCGTCAGTGGCGCCGCGGTCGGCACCCTCGACCTGTACAGCGAACGTGCCGGCGGGCTGACCGAGCCGGACATGCGGACCGCGCTGTGGGTGCGCGACGCGGTCACCTACGCGCTCATGGGCCTGCCCGCTGCCGAACACGACAGCGCCGAGGAGGAGGCCCCGGACGAGGTGGCGTCCTGGGTGGCGTACTCCGAGGCCGACCACACCGAGGTCTACCAGGCGGTCGGCATGGTGATGGTGCAGCTCGGCCTGGAGCCCGAGCAGGCCCTGGACCGGCTGCGGGCGCGTGCGTACGTGGACGGCCGCACGGTCAGCCAGGTCGCCCGCGAGGTCCTGGCCCGCAAGCTCCGCTTCCAGCGGGAGCCGGAGGCCGACGGCAGCGGTGACCGGCACGACTGAGCCGCCGTACACGGAGAGGGCCGGTGTGAACGGCGTTCACACCGGCCCTACGACGCCGTACGGTCCGTCAGCCGCACTGGCAGGGCGCGCCCGACTGGCACCCGCAACCGCAGCCCGAGCCGCAGCCGCACGCACCGATCAGCGGAAGGCTCGTGGGGGCGGCGGGCTGGTCGGTGTCACGGTCCTGAGTGGGGTCGGGCATGGTGCTGGGGGATTCGGCCATGGGTCCCTCCTGGACACGGGGGCAGGGATGCCCTCGTCCATTTCATGCCCGTTTCCCTGGGCGCATCAACGGCGCACGGATGCGCTCACACGCCCCGGGGTCACGCCCCCTCGACGCCCGTCACCGGCTGGATGTCCTGCTGGAGTTCGTCCGCGTGCTCGCCCGTGACCAGGTAGACGACGCGCTTGGCGACGGCCACGGCGTGGTCGGCGTAGCGCTCGTAGTAGCGGCCGAGGAGGGTGACGTCCACCGCCGTCTCGATGCCGTGCTTCCAGCGGTCGTCGATCAGGTGCTGGAACAGCGTGCGGTGCAGCAGGTCCATCTCGTCGTCGTCCTGCTCCAGCTGGAGCGCGAGGTCGATGTCCTTGGTGATGATCACCTCGGCCGCCTTCGCCATCAGACGCTGCGCGAGCTGGCCCATCTCCAGGATGGTCGCGTGCAGGTCCTGGGGGACGGCCCGCGCGGGGAAGCGCAGGCGCGCCAGCTTCGCCACGTGCTGGGCGAGGTCGCCGGACCGCTCCAGGTCGGCGGACATCCGCAGGGAGGTGACGACGATACGGAGGTCGGTCGCCACCGGCTGCTGCCGGGCGAGCAGGGCTATGGCCCGCGCCTCCAGGTCGTGCTGGAGCTCGTCGACCTTCTTGTCGGCCTCGATCACGCTCTCGGCCAGCTTGAGGTCGGCGTCCAGGATGGCGGTCGTGGCGCGTCCGATCGCCGACCCGACCAGCCGGGCCATCTCCACCAGACCGTCGCCGATCGAGTCAAGTTCCTCGTGGTACGCGTCCCGCATCAGGGTTCCCTCTCATAGGTGTGCTTGGTCCCCACGCTCCCACGTTGTGCCCCGCACGCGTCCGTTTCCGCCACCACAAATGAACCAATACTGGCTCCCAGGTGAACTCTGGGCGACGAGTGTCCGAGGTCCCACCTCGACGGCTGTGGTCATGTCGTAGGCCCTGCTTAACCTGGATGCATGGACGTGAACGCGGCGGTCGCCGCAGCGGCAGCGATCGCCGGGGTGCTCACCGGTGTCATCGCCATGCTGGCGTTCCGCTGGAGCGAACGCGACCAGAAGCGACCGACCAGGACTTCCTTGCACACCGATCCCGTACTCCCGCCCGGCGTGGACACCGTACTGTCCGTGCTCCGCTCCTCGGCCGTCGTCCTCGACGAGGCAGACGCCGTGGTCAAGGCCAGCTCCGCCGCCTACGCCCTCGGGCTGGTGCGGGGCGGCAAACTCGCCGTCGAGCCGATGCTCCAGATGGCCCGTGACACCAGACGGGACGGGGAGATACGGCAGGTCGAGCTGGATCTGCCCCGCCGGGGCACCGGACGCGGCGAGGCCCTCGCCGTCTCCGCCCGCGTGGCCCCGCTCGGCTCCCGCCTGGTCCTGCTGCTGGTCGAGGACCTGACCGAGGCCAGAAGGATCGAGGCCGTACGGCGTGACTTCGTGGCGAACGTCAGCCACGAGCTGAAGACGCCCGTCGGCGCGCTCTCGCTCCTCTCCGAGGCCGTCATGGACGCCTCCGACGACCCCGAGGCCGTGCAACGCTTCGCGGGCCGCATGCAGATCGAGGCGACCCGGCTGACCAATCTGGTCCAGGAGCTGATCGACCTCTCCCGGGTGCAGAACGACGACCCGCTGGAGGACGCCGAGCCCGTCCGCGTGGACGAACTGGTCGCCGAGGCCGTCGACCGCTGCCGCCACCAGGCCGGCACCAAGCAGATCACCATGGCCGCGGGCGGCACCGAGGATCTGGCGGTCTGGGGGAACCGCGGCCAGCTGGCCGCCGCCCTCGGCAACCTGGTCGAGAACGCGGTGAACTACTCCCCGGCCCGCACCCGCGTCGGCATAGCCGCCCGCCGGGTCAACGCGCCCGGTGGCGACATGATCGAGCTGGCCGTGACGGACCAGGGCATCGGCATCTCCGAGAAGGACAAGGAGCGCATCTTCGAGCGCTTCTACCGCGTCGACCCGGCCCGCTCCCGGGCGACCGGAGGCACCGGCCTCGGCCTCGCGATCGTCAAGCACGTGGTCGCCTCGCACGGCGGGGAGGTCACGGTCTGGAGCGCCGAAGGCCAGGGCTCCACCTTCACCCTCAGGCTGCCGGAGGCGGGCGCGGCCCGCGACCGCGCGCAACAGCACCCCGACCTCGACGAAGAAGACGAGGACGGCGGCGCCCCCGAGTCATCCCCGTACGAACCGCTTCCCGCCCCGGAGGTCCTTCCGTGACCCGAGTGCTCGTCGTCGAGGACGAGGAGTCCTTCTCCGACGCCCTGTCGTACATGCTCCGCAAGGAGGGCTTCGAGGTCGCCGTGGCGGCCACCGGCCCCGACGGACTCGACGAGTTCGAGCGCAACGGCGCCGACCTCGTCCTCCTCGACCTGATGCTGCCGGGCCTGCCCGGTACGGAGGTGTGCCGCCAGCTGCGCGGCCGCTCCAACGTCCCCGTGATCATGGTGACCGCCAAGGACAGCGAGATCGACAAGGTCGTCGGCCTCGAAATAGGAGCCGACGACTACGTCACCAAGCCCTTCTCCTCGCGTGAGCTGGTGGCCCGTATCCGGGCCGTCCTGCGCCGCCGCGGCGAGCCGGAGGAGGTCACCCCGGCCGCGCTGGAGGCGGGCCCGGTCCGCATGGACGTCGACCGCCACGTGGTGACGGTCGCCGGCTCCAAGGTCGACCTCCCGCTGAAGGAGTTCGACCTCCTGGAGATGCTGCTGCGCAACGCCGGCCGCGTCCTGACCCGCATGCAGCTCATCGACCGCGTCTGGGGCGCCGACTACGTGGGCGACACCAAGACCCTCGACGTCCACGTCAAGCGCCTGCGCGCCAAGATCGAGCCGGACCCGGGCGCACCGCGGTACCTGGTGACGGTGCGGGGGCTGGGCTACAAGTTCGAGCCGTAAGCCGTAAGCCGTAAGCCGAAGGGCGGCGCCCCTGCACGGGGTGCCGCCCTTCGTGTGTGTCCTGGGTGCTCAGCGGCCGGCGGCCGACTGGGACGCGGAGTCGCTCGGGCTGGCACCGGTGCTCGCGGTGCCGCCCGCCGGGGCGCTCGCGGAGGACGACGGGCTCGCCTTGCCGCCCTTGTGCGGCTTGCCGCTGGTGGAGCCGGAGGCACCCGGCGCCGGGGAGCTCGTCGCCGGGGCGGACGGGATCTGGCTCGGGCCCCACTTGTCGAAGTAGCTGGTGGCCGGCACCACGAAGGCGCGCAGGCTCACGTCACCGGTCTTGCTGAAGGTGAAGGTGACGTTCTGGGCGTTGCCGTCCTGGACCGCCTGGCGGCCGCTGGGGATCTCGGCGGAGGCGTTGTCCTTGCCGCCGAGGATCAGGGAGCCGTGCGCCGGGACGGTCAGGCTCTGGCCCTTGGGGGCGGTCAGCTTGACGGCGCCGCCGCTGCCCGGGACGGTGATGGACTGCAGGGTCTGCGGATCCTTGCCCATGTTGAACAGGGTCGCGGAGATCACGGCCGGGCCCGTCGACTTCAGATCGGGCTGGGTGATGATCAGAGCGTTCTGGACCTTGATGTCCCCGACGCTGGTCGCCGCGTTGTCCGGCTTGACCTCCAGGGTCTGTGAGTCGTTGCCGGCGCCGCAGGCGGCGAGCGAGGCGATCGAGAAGACGATGGCGGAGGCGGCGAGAGCGCCGCGTCGAAGGCTGCTGCTCACGGCGGCGGCAACTCCTTGAACGCGCGGGCGGCTCCTCTTATAAAGCCACCCTAAGTGTCTGTCAGCGGCCTTAGGTTACCGAGCCGTTCCCGGGCCGCCGCACCCGACCCTCCCCGAGCGCCCCGCTTGCCTCCGGCTGGGGGTACCCCGCCCCGTTCGTCACTCCCGTCACAGGTGACTCTCCAGACTCCCGTCACAGGTGACTCTCCAGCCACTTTGCCGGGCGCTCGTCCGCCATTCACATAACCGCTCGCAAAATTTCCGTGAAGGAATGCGCGCGGCCCTCGATATTGATCACGCGCCACCCCGTCCGGCAGCCGTTGATCAATTTTGGAATCGCCCCGGATGCGTCCCGGGTCACCGAACGGAGTAGCGGAAGTCGCACGCTTGGAACCGGACAAAACGGGACGTTCATCCACTTGGTGACGACTCCGAAGGTGTGTAGCGTACGCGTTTCACCTCGCCCGAAGAGCCCCTCCGACCTGCGAATTCCTCGTTCCGCAGGCCCCTCGCAGCACGTTCCTGTCGCAGTTGTCAAGCCCCGAGATATGCCCTGACCTGCGAAAACGCCATTCAGAAGACGCCGTATCCGTGTTACCCTGGATAGCCACGGAAGGGGTACCTGTCACATGACGTTCAAGGTTGGCGACACCGTGGTCTATCCCCATCACGGGGCCGCGCTGATCGAGGCCATCGAAACTCGCCAGATCAAAGGCGTGGACAAGACCTACTTGGTGCTGAAGGTCGCCCAGGGTGACCTGACGGTACGTGTGCCAGCGGACAATGCGGAGTTCGTCGGCGTGCGTGATGTGGTCGGTCAGGACGGGCTGGACCGGGTCTTCGAGGTGTTGCGCGCGCCGTACGCCGAGGAGCCCACGAACTGGTCGCGCCGCTACAAGGCAAACCTGGAGAAGCTCGCCTCCGGCGATGTCATCAAGGTCGCGGAAGTCGTGCGTGACCTGTGGCGTCGTGAGCGCGAGCGCGGTCTCTCCGCCGGTGAGAAGCGCATGCTGGCCAAGGCCCGCCAGATCCTGGTGAGCGAGCTGGCTCTCGCGGAGAACACGAACGAGGACAAGGCCGAAGCCCTGCTCGACGAGGTGCTCGCCTCCTGACGCGCCACGGCGGCGATCCTTCGCTTCCGACACGCTCAGCACAGTAAATGCCGCGGTGCCCGATGACACTCCCTGTCGCCGGGCGCTGCGGCATGTTCGCACCCGCGGCGCCGGATCCCGGAAAAGCCCCGCTCTTCTCTGCTCTTCCGTGTTCTTCGGAAAGCCCCCGAGAACAAAGCCCCCCGATACTTGACGTGCCGGGCCCGGGCGGATGGCTCGACCAGGGTCACGGAAAGGGTCCGGTCAAGGCGTCGCGCCCGGCACTCCTCCAGGCCATACCCACCTAGGTCGAGCACACAAACCTGACAGGAACCGATGTCTGACGAATCGCGCCCTTCGCCCGCGCCGACCCCCGTCGCCGCCGTGATCCCCGCCGCCGGCCGGGGCGTACGCCTCGGTCCGGGCGCCCCCAAGGCGCTGCGCACGCTGAACGGCACCCCCATGCTCATCCACGCGGCCCGCGCGCTCGCCGCGTCCCGCCATGTCTCCCTCGTGATCGTCGTGGCCCCGCCGGACGGCGCCGCCGAGGTCAAGTCCCTCCTCGACGCCCACGCGCTGCCCGAGCGGACCGACTTCCTGGTCGTCCCCGGCGGAGACAGCCGCCAGGAATCGGTCAGGCTCGGCCTCGACGCGCTTCCCCCCGAGTACGGCATCGTCCTCGTCCACGACGCGGCCCGCCCGCTGGTCCCGGTCGACACGGTCGACGCGGTCATCGAGGCCGTGCGCGACGGCGCCCCCGCCGTCGTCCCGGCGCTTCCGCTCGCCGACACCGTCAAGGAGGTCGAGCCCGCCGCCGAGCCCGGCGCGCCCGAGCCGGTCGTCGCCACCCCCGAGCGGGCCCGCCTCCGTGCCGTCCAGACGCCCCAGGGCTTCGACCGGGCGGTCCTGGTCCGCGCCCACGAGACCGTCACCGGCAACGTCACCGACGACGCCGGCATGATCGAGCAACTGGGCCTGACGGTCGTCGCCGTCCCCGGCCACGAGGAGGCCTTCAAGGTCACCCGGCCCCTCGACCTGGTTCTCGCGGAGGCGGTCCTGAACCGCAGGAGGTTGAACGATGGCTTCTGAGTACGTACTGCCGCAGGTGGGCATCGGCACCGACATCCACGCCTTCGAGGAGGGTCGCGAGCTGTGGTGCGCGGGCCTGAAGTGGGAGGACTCCGGCTCGGGCCTGGCCGGGCACTCCGACGCGGACGTCGTCGCCCACGCGGCCTGCAACGCCCTCTTCTCCGCCGCCGGACTGGGTGACCTGGGACAGCACTTCGGCACCGGCCGCCCCGAGTGGTCGGGGGCCGCCGGGACCACCCTGCTCACCGAGGCGGCCCGGATCGTCCGCGAGGCGGGCTTCACCATCGGCAACATCGCCGTTCAGGTCGTCGGCCCCCGCCCCAAGATCGGCAAGCGCCGCGACGAGGCCCAGAAGATCCTCTCCGAGGCGGCCGGCGCCCCCGTCTTCGTCTCCGGCGCCACCACGGACGGCCTCGGCTTCCCGGGCCGTGAGGAGGGGCTGATGGCGGTGGCGACGGCGCTGGTGGTCCGTACGGGCTGAGACCGCCGCCGCTGCTGCCCGTGGTGCGAGTGAGCGCAGAGCGTGCGAGGGTACCCGGAGAGTCACCGCTGACCGAGGAGGTACCCATGCCCGCCACCCTGCCCGACCGGCTCAAGTCCCTGCTCGACGGCCCCGTCTTCATCGTGGTCGGCACGATCCAGCCCGACGGCCGTCCGCAGCTGTCCCCGGTATGGGTGAAGCGGGACGGTGAGCAGGTCCTGTTCTCCACGACCGTCGACCGCCGCAAGAAGAAGAACCTCGACCGTGACCCCCGGGTGAGCGTCATCGTCCAGGACCCCGAGACGCCCTACGTCTACGGCGAGATCCGGGGCACCGCGGAGTGCAGCACCCAGGGCGCCGAGGAACTCATCGACGAACTGTCGCTGAAGTACACCGGCAAGAAGTACGCCGAGTTCAACCCGGAGTCCGTCAACGACGCCGACCGTGTGATCGTCAGGGTCACGCCGGAGAAGGTCGTCGGGATGTTCTGAACCAAGCGGCACGAGGCACCACCCGGCGCCCACTACCCTGGAGTGGTGACTATTCGCCTGTACGACACCAGCGCCCGGCAGATCCGTGACTTCGCCCCGCTCAAGCCGGGTTGTGTCTCGATCTACCTGTGTGGCGCCACCGTGCAGGCGGCACCGCACATCGGGCACATCCGTTCGGGCCTCAACTTCGACATCATGCGCCGCTGGTTCACCTACCGCGGCTATGACGTGACGTTCATCAGGAACGTCACGGACATCGACGACAAGATCATCGCCAAGGCCCATGAGCAGGGCCGCCCGTGGTGGTCGATCGGGTACGAGAACGAGCGCGCGTTCAACGACGGCTACACCGCGCTGGGCTGCCTGCCGCCGACGTACGAGCCGCGCGCGACCGGCCACATCACCGAGATGGTCGAGATGATGCAGCGCCTCATCGAGCGCGGGCACGCCTACGCGTCCGACGGCAACGTCTACTTCGACGTACGGTCCTTCCCGGGGTACCTGCAGCTGTCCCGGCAGGAGCTGGACAACCTGCTGCAGCCGTCCGGCGAGGGCGAGACCGGCAAGCGGGACCCGCGGGACTTCGCCATGTGGAAGGCCGCCAAGCCCGGCGAGCCGACCTGGCCCACCCCGTGGGGCGAGGGCCGGCCCGGCTGGCACCTGGAGTGCTCGGCGATGGCCCACAAGTACCTGGGCAGCGCGTTCGACATCCACGGCGGCGGCCTCGACCTGATCTTCCCCCACCACGAGAACGAGATCGCCCAGGCCAAGGCCTACGGCGACGACTTCGCCCGGTACTGGGTGCACAACGCCTGGGTCACCATGGCCGGCGACAAGATGTCCAAGTCGCTCGGCAACAGCGTGCTGGTGAGCGAGATGGTCAGGCAGTGGCGGCCGATCGTGCTGCGCTACTACCTCGGCACCCCGCACTACCGCTCGATGATCGAGTACAGCGAGGAGTCGCTGCGCGAGGCCGAGTCGGCGTTCGCGCGGATCGAGGGCTTCGTACAGCGCGTGACCGAGCTGGCCGGGAAGACCGTGGAACCGGCCGCCGAGGTCCCGCCCGCCTTCGCCGAGGCGATGGACGACGACCTGGGCGTCCCGCAGGCCCTCGCCGTCGTGCACACCACCGTCCGGCAGGGCAACAGCGCACTGGCCGCCGACGACAAGGAGGCCGCCGTGGCCCGGCTCGCCGAGGTGCGGGCCATGCTCGGCGTCCTCGGCCTCGACCCGCTCGACGAGCAGTGGGCGGGGGGTTCCGACCAGGGCGAGGACCTGGTCGGCGTGGTCGACAGCCTCGTCCGCCTGGTCCTGGACCAGCGCGAGTCGGCCCGCGCCCGCAAGGACTGGGCCACCGCCGACGCCATCCGCGACCAGCTGGGCCAGGCCGGCCTGGTCATCGAGGACAGCCCGCAGGGACCACGCTGGACCCTGGGCCCGCGCTGAGGCAAGGGCCTTGATCGATTGTGCCGCCCGGCCCCCTGGGCGGCACACTGCATAGACGTACGCACACTTTTTCGTAGAGAACAGGTAGGTCATGGCCGCGAACAACCGCCGCATGTCCGGCAAGAAGGGCGCGCAGGTCGGCAGCGGCGGCCAGCGGCGCCGGGGCCTGGAGGGCAAGGGTCCGACCCCGCCCGCCGAGATGCGCAAGGGTCACAAGAAGAACCGCATCGCCACGGCCAAGGCGAAGCAGGCCGCGCGCCGCCCCGTGGCCCGGGGCCGTGGCGGCAGGTCGACCTCCGAACTGGTCGTCGGCCGCAACCCGGTCATCGAGGCACTCCGCGAGGGCGTCCCCGCCTCGACCCTCTACGTCCAGCAGTTCATCGACAACGACGAGCGCGTCCGCGAGGCCCTCCAGCTCGCCGCCGAGCGCGGCGGCATCAACCTGATGGAGGCCCCGCGCCCCGAGCTGGACCGCATGACGAACGGCCTCAACCACCAGGGCCTGGTCCTGCAGGTCCCGCCGTACGAGTACGCCCACCCCGAGGACCTGCTCGACGCGGCCGCCGACGAGGGCGCGGACCCGCTGGTCGTCGCGCTCGACGGCGTCACCGACCCGCGCAACCTCGGCGCGGTCGTCCGCTCCGTCTCCGCCTTCGGCGGTCACGGCGTGGTCGTGCCCGAGCGCCGCTCGGCCGGCATGACCGCCGGCGCCTGGAAGACCTCCGCCGGCACCGCCGCCCGTACCCCGGTCGCCCGCGCCACCAACCTCACCCGGACGCTGGAGGCCTACAAGAAGGCCGGCCTCACGGTGGTCGGCCTGGCCGCGGACGGCGAGGTCGAACTCGGCGAGCTGGAGGCCCTGCAGGGCCCCGTCGCCATCGTCGTCGGCAGTGAGGGCAAGGGCCTGTCCCGCCTGGTCGGCGAGACCTGCGACTTCCGCGTCCGCATTCCGATGCCGGGTGGCGCGGAGTCCCTCAACGCCGGTGTGGCGGCGGGAATCGTCCTCTACGAGGCGGCCCGCAGGCGGAGCTGAACACCCGTCCGCAACTTCACCCGCGCGGGGTAATTTCGGCGGCCATATGGCGTTCGAGGCTGCTTTGACGGGGTCCGGACACATCCGCCCGGTCAAAGCAGTGTCCTAACAGCACGTCACTCGGTTAGATCCGTGTGGACACCAGAACACCCCGCACACCCACGGGGGACCGCTCGTCGGGATACGACGACGCTCCCGCGCTGAGCATGGTGAAGGTGCCGAGCGATCCGGCGCAGGTCATCGTCAATCACGTCAGCTTCCGCGTGCAGCTGGGCGCGTCGGCGAAGCGCGCCCAATCCCCGCGGATCGCCCGGCACCTGAGCGCCGCCCAGGACACCGCCCGCAGGCCCGTCGTGGGCACCGCGGGCGGGGCCGGCCGCCGCCGCCCTGTCGTGTGGAGCGGCAAGTCCGCCCCGGACGACACCGGCGCCCACCGGCTCCTCCAGGCCGTGCGGGGCAGCAGCGTCCGCCACGCCGAGGAGCCCGAGGCCGGAGCCACCCAGGTCATCCCACGCGTCCAGACCGGCTACGCCGACACCTACGACGCGCTGGACCAGACCGTCGAGACCCCCGTCGTCGGCCACCAGCGCACCGCCCCCGACGCCGACGGCACCCGCCTGCTGCCGCACATGCGCACGGTGAGCGGTGCCTACGACGACCGCCCCTACGCGGACGACGGCCTGGAGCCGTACGACGGTCACGGCGGCCACGACGACCTCTACGACCTCTACGACCCCGACGACACGGACCCCGACGCGCGGCCCGCCAGACGCCACGCGGACGACCCGTCCCGGCACGCCTACTACCCCGGCCGCCGGATGAACCTGGGCGTCGTCCTGCTCCCGCTGCGGATCTTCCTGGGCTTCATCTCCATCTACGCCGGCATGGGCAAGCTGTGCGACCCCGTCTACTTCGACGGCGGCAAGCGCGGCTCGATGGTCAAGTGGCTCAACACCCTGCACCCGTGGGACGTCGCCGAACCGCTCCGCCAGTTCGCCCTGCACCACCCGGTCGGCTCCGGCCTGGTCATCGCCTTCCTCCAGGTGGTCGTCGGCGTCCTGACCGTCCTCGGCTGCTGGCAGCGCGTGGCCGCGGTCGTCGGCGCCCTGCTGTCCGCGGCGCTGATCGTCACCGTCAGCTGGAAGACGGTCCCCGCCTACGACGCCCCCGACATCATCTACCTGGCCGCCTGGTCCCCGCTGGTCATCGCCGGCGCCCCCGTCTACTCCGTGGACGGCCGTATCGCGGCCAGCGCCTGGCGCCGCCTCGGCCCCCGCGCCGACATCTGGGACCTGCGCCAGTACGTCCTGCGCCGTGGCGCGCTGATCACCTTCGTCACGGTCGGTGTCACCCTGCTGGTCGGCTCCCTGCTCGGCGGCGCCGTACGCGACTCCAGCCGCGTGGTCGTCCCCGGCCCCGGCGAGGCCCCCCGCAACAACCTCCCCGGCTCCCCGCTCCCGCAGGACACCGGCAAGCGGGACAAGAGCACCCCGTCGGCCTCGCCCACGGGCGGCGCGACGGCCGGTGCGAGCCCGTCCGGTGCGGCGACGACCCCGGGCGCCACCCGGACCGCCGGCGGTACGACCACGGCGCCCAGCCAGACCCAGGGCACCACGGGCCAGATCCCGCCCCGCCAGTCCTCCCCGACCGGCGGCGCCCCCAGCACGACGGCCGGCCCGACGAGCACCGGTGGCTCCTCGACCGGGGGCGGCTCGTCCTCGGGCGGCTCGAGCGGCTCCGGCGGCAACTCCTCCGGCGGCCAGGAGGGCCTGGTGGGCGGCCTGCTCGGGTAACCGTCCCAAGAAGAGGAGGCCCCGCACCCGGTGAGGTGCGGGGCCTTTTCGCGGTCGGCTACCGGCCCAGAGCCGCGAGCTCCTTGGCCGCCTCGGTCAGGTCCTTGGCCGTGTCGATGGCCCGCCAGTACGCCCCCTGCGGAATGGGGAACCCGAAGAGCTTCCGCTGCCGGGCCAGCCCGGGAAACGTGGTCCGCTCGTGATCGCCCCGCTCGGGCAGCGTCTCGGCGAACTCGGGCGAGAACACGTACACACCCGCGTTGATCTCGAACGTCGACGGCGGAGCCTCGATGAAGTCCGTGATGTGCCCGAACCCGTCGGTCTTCACCGCCCCCCAGGGGATGCGCGGCCGGGCCAGGGCCAAGGTCGCGACGGCGTCCCGCTCGGTGTGGAAGTCGGCCATGTCCCGCAGGGAGAAGCGGGTCCAGATGTCGCCGTTGGTGGCGTACCAGGGCCGGTCGGGGCGGGGGAGGTGTGCGGCGGCGTACTTGAGGCCGCCGCCACGGCCGAGGGGCTCGCTCTCCACGACGGTGGTGACGGAGACGGGCAGGTCGGCGGAGTCCAGCCACTTCTGCAGGACGTCGGCGAGGTGGCCGCAGGAGACCACCACGTCGGTCACGCCTTCCTCGGCGAGCCAGGTCAGCTGGTGGCCGATGATCGGAGTGCCCGTGCCGGGGATCTCGACCATCGGCTTGGGCCGGTCGTCGGTGTAGGGACGCAGCCGGGAGCCCTGGCCACCGGCCAGGACCACGGCTTGGGTGGGGCGCGACGCGGCGTTGGGATGGGTCATGACCGCACTGTACGTGGCGCCCCGCCCGGGCCTTTCGGGGAGACGTCAGCCGCGCGCGGCGAGCACGCCGGAGGCGAACGACGTGTCGCACACCGGGCGGGCGTAGGACTGGGCGCGCGGAACGCCGTAGATGCGGGCCGCGGCCTGGCCCAGCGAGCGGGCGATGGCGGCGCAGTGCCGGGCCAGCGAGGGGTGGCCGTTGACCGCCTGCTGGAGGTGGGTCAGGACGACGCCCGGGTCCTTCTTCTGCAGCTCGGTGATCAGCTGGTCGCGGAGCACGTCCTGCGGGGCGCGGGAGACCGTCTTGGCGGAGACCTCCGCCGAGGAGACGTCCGAGGCGGCCAGCACCGAGCTGGAGGGGCTCCCCGTCCAGTTGACCCGGGTGACCGCGAGGGTCCCGGAGAGCACCAGGACGACGGGCAGGACGAGGGCGAGAGTGCGGCCGATGTGGCGGGCAGGGCCGCCCCGATGGCCGCGTCGCGTCTGTGGAGTGGTGGAGTGCTTCACGCGTGTGAGGGTAGCGCGGGGTAATGATTTGGCGACATTTAGTCACCCCTTCGGGGGATGAGAAGCCGCATCTTTCTGGGTAAGGGGTTGACGCGCCCCGCCCGAAATGATCGCTGTGCCGGGATATATCCGAGGGGATGTCTCACACGAAAGGGGCCCCGCGGCACTCCGCGGGGCCCCTTTCGTCAACTTCGGCGCAAACGTGCTGCTCAGTCGGAGAGACGCTCACCCGAGGACGTCGAGAACACGTGGATCTCGCCCGGCCGCGGCACCACGTGCAGGGTGGAGCCCTTCTCCGGCACCTGGCGGCCGTTGACGCGGACCACCAGGTCCTTCACCTCGCCGCCGACCTCGGCGGTGCCGTAGACGTAGCCGTCGGCGCCCAGCTCCTCGACCACGTTCACGGAGACGGCGAGACCGGCCGGCGCGTCCTCGCTGTCCTTCGTCAGGGAGGCGGCGGCACCGCCGCCCAGCTCGACCACGTCGAAGTGCTCGGGACGGACACCGACCGTCACCGTGCGGTCGCCCTTCTCGGAGGCGGCCGTCAGGGCGTCCCGGCTGACCGGGACGACGCTGTTGCCGAACTTCACGCCGCCGTCGGTGATCGGGACCTCGACCAGGTTCATGGCCGGGGAGCCGATGAAGCCGGCGACGAAGAGGTTGGCCGGGCGGTCGTACATGTTGCGCGGCGAGTCGACCTGCTGGAGGAGGCCGTCCTTGAGGACCGCCACGCGGTCGCCCATCGTCATGGCCTCGACCTGGTCGTGGGTGACGTAGACGGTGGTGATGCCGAGCCGGCGCTGCAGCGACGCGATCTGCGTACGGGTCGAGACACGGAGCTTGGCGTCCAGGTTGGACAACGGCTCGTCCATGAGGAACACCTGCGGCTCACGGACGATCGCCCGGCCCATGGCGACACGCTGGCGCTGACCGCCGGACAGGGCCTTCGGCTTGCGGTCCAGGTACTCGGTGAGGTCGAGGATCTTCGCGGCCTCCTCGACCTTCTGCCGGATCTCCGCCTTGTTGACGCCGGCGATCTTGAGCGCGAAGCCCATGTTGTCGGCGACCGTCATGTGCGGGTAGAGCGCGTAGTTCTGGAACACCATGGCGATGTCCCGGTCCTTGGGCGGCAGGTGCGTGACGTCGCGGTCGCCGATGCGGATGGCGCCGCCGTTGACGTCCTCCAGGCCCGCGAGCATCCGCAGCGAGGTGGACTTTCCGCAGCCCGACGGGCCGACCAGGACGAGGAACTCGCCGTCCTCGATCGCGATGTCGAGACCGTCGACGGCGGGCTTGGTGGAACCCGGGTAGATCCGGGTCGCCTTGTCGAACGTGACAGTGGCCATGCTGAATGGGCCCCCTTCTACCGGCAGGAACGTGCCGGACGATCCGTTGTAGGAAGGTGGTGGTGTAGTCCACGCAGGTGAACCGCGCGAACTGGCTCAGGACGCTACCTGGCGTTCACGCGGTCTGTCAGTACCTGGGCGACCATGAACTTCGCGGAAATTTTCGACAGGAGGCGGGCCAGACCTGGGTACACTGCACGGGCGCCCACGCGCAGGCCTCCTTAGCTCAGCTGGTCAGAGCGCCGCTCTTGTAAAGCGAAGGTCGTCGGTTCGAATCCGACAGGGGGCTCTTGGTACTACCTGCATCAACGCCCTCACGGTCCATGATCGTGAGGGCGTTGACGGTAGTTCTTGACGGCGGTCCCGGCTATCGGCGCCGCCTGAGCAGGCGATCCATGTGCCCCATGGCCTCGCGCCGGTCGTCGTCGCTCACATGGGTGTAGACGTTCATCGTCACCGCGATCTGCGAGTGCCCCAGGATCTCCATCACGGTCCGGGGCGCGACCCCGGCCGCGAAGAGGAGCGAGGCGCAGCCATGACGAGTGTCGTGCAAGCGGATCTGCGGCAGACCGGCAGAGGACGCGATGCGCAGGAACGACCGGTACAGGTTCCGCGGCTCGATCGGCCGACCACTCCTTGTGGTGAACACCTGGTCGCTCTCGTGCCACTGTGCGCCGGCAGTCGCACGCCGGTCTGCCTGGCGTAGTCGCTGCCACCGGAGCGGCGCCACACACATCAGTGGCACCGGGATCACCCGCGCTCGCCGGTTCTTGGTCGTGTCCAGGTACAGCTCCGTGCCGCCACGGTGCAGCGTGGTCCGGACCGTGAGGGTGCGCCGGTCAAGGTCCACGTCCTTCCACTGCAATCCCAGGATTTCGCCACGCCGCAGGCCGAGCGCCACGGCGAGGACGAACGCCGTGTACAGCGGATCGGTTCGCGCGGCCTCGAGGAACGTCAGGGTCTCGTCCAGAGACCAGGGGTGCAGCTCGCGCGGCTCGACTCTGGGAGCGGGGACCAACTGGACGACGTTGCGGCTGATCAGCTCCTCACGGCACGCAGCCGCCAGAGCCGTGCGAAGCACTCGGTGCGACTCCTTCGCCGTTGCCGCCGATGACTGCCTGGTGACCTCGGAGAGCATCCGGCGGACGTTCGCCGTGGTGAGCGACTCCAGACGCCGGGTGCCGAGCAAGGGCGCGAGATAGAGCCGCACGTGCATCTCGTACTTGATGTACGTGGTGCGCTTCCGGTTGGGCTTGATGTGCTCCTCCAGCCAGTAAGGCAGCCACTCGGAGAGCTTGGCGGACCGGGATGGCGTCGGGATGCCCTGGCGGTCACGGCGCACGAGTTCTTGGCGCTTCTCGTCGCACTCCTCCCAGGTCGCCCCGTAGACCGTCTTGCGCTTGCGGGTGCCGTCGGGCTGCGGGACGTAGACGCGGGCCTCAAAGCGCCCGTCCTTGCGCTGCCAGATGCTGCCGGCGCCGTTCGGATTCCTCTTGCGGGATGCCATCAGGCTGCTTCCTCCAGGCGGTCGTTCATGTACTGACGGACGGCGGCTACGGGGATGCGCCGGCTTCGCCCTTCCGTGTAGGAAAGGAGCCGACGGGAGCGGATGAGGTCGTAGACCTTGCTGCGGCTCATTCGCAGGTGGGTCATGACTTCGGGCACGGTCCATGCGGTCGGGACGTCGTTGTCGGGCTCGAGCGAGAGCACGCGGCTACCTCCGGTTGGGGGCGGGGCCTGCGAACGGCGTTGGTTTTCGGGACCTCTCAGGAGCCCGCGCCTGTCCGAGGCGCGGATTTCTGCGTCATCGCGTCACTCACGTCATCTCTGGCTTTGACCTGCGGCTATTCGGTGACGCGGGCAACTCAGCGCGTGTCACCGGGCGGGGCGGGGCTCTGTCACCGGTGACGCTGGTGACGCGAGGTGACGCAGGTGTCGGCCGTCTGCGTCATCGCTGTAGCCGCTGGTCAGGGGCCGGTTTCGGGTGGCTGGTGACGTGGGTGACGCAGCGTCTCTTCTCTTAGGAAAAAGAGAGGGGGTGGTGTCTGTGGTGGTGCGTCGGCTCAGGACGTGAAGAAGGAGCCGCTTCGCGGCGCGACTTGTGCAGCGGCGGCGGTGCCGCCGGAACAGCAAGAGGAGCACGCGGGGCGGGGGGTGCTCCTCTTGCTGTTCGGTGCGGTGCCGGGTGGCGCGGGTCAGAACGCCGCTTCCTGCTCGTGCGGGGATGGGAGCGTGAGCGGGGTGGTGCGGGTCATTTCGATGTAGCGGGCCGTTTTGGTGCGGCCCCAGTCGATGAGGACGCCGCGTGCGGCGAGGGTGGGCTGTAGCCGCTTGAGCCGGTCGGAGAGCACCTTGCCGGTGGTGGGCCAGCCCTTGGGCAGGGGACGGCACTCCTCGCCGCTGTAGAGGGTGGTGAGGCAGTGCAGCCACTCCGATGACGTCATGCGGACTTCCGCGCCGGGGTCGAGTCCGGCGGCGTGCTGCAGAACCGTCTGGGCGAGGAGGTCTCCTTCGATGACGTCGTCGTTGAGGTCGTCGAGGCTGGCCCGGTAGGCGCTCAGCGAGCCGAAGCCGGTAGCCGCATCGAGTTGCGCGCACAGGTGGGCGAAGTCGGCCATCCGCAGGTCGGTGGGGGTGTCCGCCTGGGCGGCCCGCACCTTCACCGTCAGGTCCAGCAGGGAGCCGAGAACGACGGGGAGGATCTCCGCGTACTCCGCCCACAGCTCCGCTTCGGTGCGCCGTACCCGGGGGCGTACGAGGCGGAGCGGGAGGAGGCGTTCTGCGAGGTCGGGGCGGATGACGCCGACGTCGATGCCGGTCAGGAGCATGGGGCGTCGGTAGCGGGAGCGGACGACGTCGCCGTCGGTGAACAGTGCGCGTTTGATGCTTTCGGCGCCGGTGACGATGCAGCACATGAGGTCGGACAGGTCGGGGGGCAGGTGGGAGAGGTTGTCCAGGGCGGTGACCCATCCGGCGGCGACGGCCGTGATCATGTTTTCCTCGTCCTTCGGTGCCCGGCGCAGGTCGCCGCTCATCCCTTCGATGATCCGTACCAGCATCCGGCCGCCGGTGGACTTGCCCGCGCCCTGGGGGCCGGTGAGGAACGGTGCGGGGACGGGCACGGACGGTTCCAGGCAGCCGATGAGCCAGGCGAGGGCCAGGCATTCGGTCTCGGCGCTGGCGAAGTTGCACAGGCGGAGCAGGAGGTCGATGCCCTTGCCGTTGGTGTCTTTGGCCGGCAGGGGGAGTTCGCCGGTGAGTTGGGTGCGTCGCCAGCAGACTTCCTGTGGGTCGGGGGTGAGGATGTCCCAGCCGGTGGGGTGGATGCGGACGGACTTGCCGTCGTTGCGGCCCAGGTCGAGCCAGGTCGCGCCGTCGAACCCGGGGGCGACGCGGATGTGGGTGGGTTGTACGTCCTCGGTCAGGGCGAGTGCTTCGATCAAGTCCAGCGCCTCCTTGAGTGCCGTGCCGTTGAACACGCCGACCCCGTCCCTGTACATGCCGACGATGAGTTCCTGCCGGTGGCTCCCGGTTGTGCCCTGGGAGCGGATGGGCCGGGCGACGGGGTGGCCGTTCTTCTGCGCGTAGACGGTGCCGTCGATGGTGCGGAAGTACCGGAAGTGGGCTTGGGCGTAGTCGGTGATGATCTGGCGGGCCGGGGTCTTCTCGTCCTCGGACATGGCTACATCCCCAGTGCGGTGCGGGCGTTGGTCCACGCGTCGGTGCAGTGCCGGGCGGTTTCACCCTTGGCCTGCGCGGCGGTGAACAGCCGCGCGATGTGTGCCTCGGTGAGGCAGCCGCACCGGCCGTGCGTCGACAGCACGGCCAGGAAGGTGCGGTAGACGGTGGTGTGAATTGCGCTGCTGGCTTCGGTGATGCGCTGCTCGGCCATGGCGATCCCGCGTTCCAGGTAGGCGGGTGTGCGGTGGCGGCACGCTCCGCCCCCGGCCGGCGCGGGCACCATGGTGGCCTGAGATGCGGCCCGGACCGGACACGGCTTGCCCAGGACCAGCGCACGCACGGCATCCGGCAGGTAGGTCATGGTGCCGGTACCGAACCCGAGCCACCGGGCGTAGGCCATGGTGGACTTGATGTCCACGCCAGGCCGGACCGCGTTCGCGGACTGCATCCGCCCGAAGTAGAGCCAGTGCTCGCCCCGGGTGGTGGGCACGATCTGCGTGGTGGGCAGGTTCTCGCGGGCCCACGCGATCGCGTCGGCGTCGTCCAGGTCGACGACCGTCAGCCCGGCCCCGCTCGGGTGGTAGGCGACCGCCTCGGCTTGCATCCACGCGCGGCGCCAGGGCCCGGAGCTGATGACGTGCGGGTCGGTGGTCGCGGCGGCCCACGCGTGGCAGGGCCCGGGGCAAGCGCACGGTCCGGGGTTCTTCATGTTCGGACGGCCGCCACACACGTTGTCCTGGCAGCGGCGACAGTTGCCGAACGGGACCTTGCCCGCCCGCAGCGGCAACACGGGAATCTGCGAGGCCGCCAGGTCAAGGGCGGTGCGCAGGTGCGCGCTCATGTCTGACAGGGCGATGACTCGCCCGATGTCGGTGGGTTGGGTCATCCTGGGTGTCTCCAGTTCCTTGGTTGGTGACTGGCTGGACAAGGGCGGCCCCGGTTCTTTGGCGAGACGGGGGCCGCCCTTGGCCTTGCTAGTGGTAGAAGGCGTGCAGGGCGTAGCGGCGCTGGTCGTGCGGTCCGTGCTCGGTCAGGACGCCGCAGCGGGCCAGTGCCTTCAGGTCGCCGCGGGCCGTAGCCCGTTTCGGGGCGATTCCGAGCTGGGCGTACAGGCGCATGACGCGACCGGTGGTGATGGGGCGGAGTGGGTGATGCATGGCGTCGGTCAGCAGCGCGCTGACGCGTCGGGCCTGGTTACTCGTCACTGCTGGGCACTCCGTTCAGCGGGTCAGGTTGTTGCGGTTGCGGGCGATCAGCCCGTACGCGGGCGCGGTGATCGTGTTGGCCTCCTGCCGGACCGGGCCGGCGTAGTGGTGGTGGCTGACGGTGTGCGTGGCCTTGAGCGAGCCCACGGCGGAGCCGATAGCGGCGGCGACCGCGGCCACCGCGGCGATTGGGAGGGTGACGAACAGGATGCTGGTCAGGGTCACTGCGGCGAATCCCTGGCAGGCGAGCCAGATCCCGCAGCCCAGGCCGACGCAGGTGGCACCGACGCCGATCCCGGCGACCGCGGTCCCGACGGCCCACGCGGGGACGATCCGGCGGTCCGGCTGCGGGACGGGCGGCGTGGGGCCGTAGGTGGGCAGCGGAGTGGTGTCGCGGTAGGCGGTGGGCATCTGCGGCACGGGCCGGTAGGCGTCGGCGATGATCCGTCGGGCCTCGGCGGTGGCTTCGGCGTCGGTCATGCGCGGCTGCCAGGCCGCGGAGTCGTGGTTGGGCATGGCGGGGTCTCCTGCCGTCAGGTGAGGTGGCGGGCGGCGTCGGCGATCACGGCGCATAGGGCGTGGATGGTTGCGGCGGCGCGGGTGCCGGCGGTGAAGAAGCCGAACAGGAAGAGCACGAGGGCGCTGAACGGGCCGATGTAGCGGCCGCGCAGCAGGACAAAGGCCAGCACGCCGAAGAGGGCGACGGCGGAGAGGGTCAGGATCACGAGCGGCCTCCCGGGGAACGGGGAGCGGGCGGCATCGCTCCGGATGCCGCCCGCGGCTGGTCACACTGGGTTACGGATCTAGTGGGGCGTACTGGGTAGTGGGTAGTGGGGTCCCCAGTGGGGGATGCCTGATCAGACGCCCTGTGTGCCCCAGTAGCGGCCTTACTGGGTAGTGGGGCGTTCCCCACTACCCACTACTCAGTAGCTCCGTGTGAGCGCGTTTCAGGCGTGGTCGGGGTGGACGTAGACCGAGTGCGGCCCGTTGTCCCGGTAGACCAACTCGCCCCGATCGACGGCGGCCTGGAGAGCGGCGCGGACCGTCTTGCGGTCCTTGCCGACCAGTTCCGCGACCGCGGACGGCTTCATGCCTTCCGTGCCGGTTGCCTGGATCGCCTCCAGCACCTTGGGCAGCCACGCGGGCCCCTGCTCCCGTTCGCGCCGCAGCGCGGACAGGTTCAGCCCGCCCGACACGGGCGGCGCGTCGGCGACGTCGAGGGCGTGCGGGTCGGGTGCGGTGCCGAACTGGGCATCGATCTGGGCCCGGAACTGCCGCATGATCTCGTCTTGCGGCGAGCCCTGCTTGGCCGGCTGCTCGCTCCGCAGCGCGGACAGGTTCAGCCCCGCCCTTGCCCCGGCTGGCGCCGGGCCCGTGTGCGGGGTGTCGTCGGCGGGGGTGTGGTCGGTGGGGGTGTGGTCGCGCATCCATGCGGTGCGGTCGGTGTCCCAGCGGCGGGCGTAGGCGGGCCCGGCTGCCTTGGCGGAGATGTCGTCCAGGCAGGGGTGCCTGTCAGAAGTGGCGGCGGTGATCTCCCGGATCTGGTTGGGGAGGATCCGCCAGGCCTTGAACAGCGCGGCCGCCGATTCCGGAGTGGCCATGAAGCCGGCTCCCTTGTGGGGGGCCTGTTCCACGCGCAGGCCGCGGGAGCCGGGGAACATCTTGGACAGGTCCATGCCCTCGGTCTCACCGCCCGTGAGTGCCACGCGGACCTTGGCTTCCCGCCGGATCATCAGGTTGCCCAGCACACTGCCCGTGGCCCCGAGAGCGGTCAGGACGGTGCGGATGCCCATGGCGCGGGCGATCCGGATGACTTCCAGGATCTTCTCGGCCAGCTTGCGCATGTCGCGATCCCCGCTGGCCAGGATCTCCGCGCCCTCGTCGATCACGAGCATGATCTGGGGAATCTTTGCGCTGATGGGTAGCAGGTCGGTGTTGTGGCGGGCGAGTAGGTCCTGGTAGCCCATCTTGCGCTGCTTGGCCACCCGCACGGCGCTGTCCAGCATGGTCATGGCCTCATCGAACGTCCCTGCCAGCCAGTCGATGCCGGGCCGTACGGGCTTGCCATCCTCAGCCTTGATCTCGCCGCCCAGCGCGGGCAGGACCCAGGGCAGGCCGGCCGACCCGGCGTTGAGGTCGATGACCCAGGTCAGCATGTCCTCGGCGCGGGCGAACCCGGCCAGGATCAAATGGACCAGGTTCGTCTTGCCCGAGCCGGTGGGGCCGACGACCAGCGCGCACTGCTCACGCAGATAGGCCCGGATCTCCTGGGCGTTGGTGCGATACCCCCAGGGGATGCCGGTGTGCACGGACAGCGGCCCGTACTCGGCCGGGTAGGTGCGTTCCTGCTCGAGCACGTTGACGGTGGTCACGTCGATGATGACTCGCCCCTGATGGATACCGGGGGAGGCGGTGGCGGTGCAGCCGTGCGGGAGGCGGGCGTCCGCGGACAGGCGGGGCGACTCGGCTGCGATCTTGTTCCAGGTGGCGCCACCCGGAGGGAGTTCGGCATCGAGGGAGTACCCGGTGCCGGTTTCCCACGTCTCGACACCCACCACGCGGACGCTGATGGAGCACACCCGCTGGATCCGGTCGACCCACTCCGCGGCGATCGCCCGCCGCTCCGCGGACAGCTCACGCGCGATGGCCCGCTGCTCGGCTGCGATGGCCTCCTCTTCTCGGGCTTCTTCGTAGAGGGCGACCGAGCGGGTGGCGGCGCCGATGCCGACGCCGATGGTGGCCAGGGAACCGAGGGCGGCCCAGGTGAGGGGGCCGTGGGTGATGGCCCAGGTGGTCCAGCCTGCGCCGATGAGCCAGGAGGCGGCGTGGGTGGCGAGGGTGCGGCCTGCGTTGCGGACGCGCAGGCCTGCGATGGTGTGGCCGAGGGCTCCGGCGGTGCCGATGGCGAGGGCCCAGGCGGGGGGCATGCCGGTTGCGGCGCCGGTGGTGGCGACGGCGAAGGCTCCGGTGGTGGCGGACAGGGCGCCGGTCACGGGTCCGTGACCGGCACTCCAGTCCAGCACCGGGCCACTGTGCTTGGTGGCGGTGGTGGCCATGGTTAGACGTTCCAACCCTTCTCGGCCTCGTGGCCGTTGCGGGGGTCCTCGTGCCGGGCGATGTCCTGCGCGTGGACGCGGCGGAAGATGCCGGGGAGCTCCTCAGCGCCCTCGGAGGCCTTGCGCAGCAGCTCGTAGATGTCGTTGAAGCCGCTGGCGACTTCCTTCTCCAGCGGGAACTCGCGGTCGGAGCGCTCGGCGAGGATCTGCATCACATGGGCGACCATGTTCAGCGCTTCGGGCAGGCCCTCGACCATGGCGAGGATCTCCATGCAGCCGTCCGGCTCGTAGGTGTGAGCCGCGGCCTGCATCTCGGTGGCGTGGTCCTCGAACTTGAACCCGGAACTGGACACGAGCGTTCCTCCCTCTACGTGGGGGATGGCGGGGGTCGGGGTGAGTGCGGCCGGCCGCTCGATACGGTCGGTGATGCCGTCGGTTCCGTCCTGGGCGGCCTCGGCATCCGCCGCGGCCTCCTGCTCGGCCAGCTCCTCGCGGATCTCCTCATCCCGGGCGGCGCGCTGCTCGGCAGCCGTGCGGACCAGCCGCCGGTACAGGCGGCGCCCGGGATGGATCAGCCAGGGAAGGTTGAGCCTGCGGCCGAGCGGTGTGGTCACGCAGCCCAACAGCCCGACCGGCAATGCGAGCAGGGCGGCGAGCAGACGACGGCCCTGGAACCGGGCCGCGGTACGGCGCAGTGCCCGCCGGGCGGCCCTGCGGACCGGTGCCCTGCGAACCGCGGCGCGCTGCGTGTTGACGGCGGCACCCGTGCGGGCGTCCCGCCGTGCCCGGTTCCGGGTGATCGCCGCATCCCGCCCGGCACGGACCCGGCCTGCGGCGGCTGTCAGAGCACGGCTGCCCAGACCCGCCCGGCCGTCGGGGCGGCGGGTGGCGCGGGCGTTGCGGCGGGCGTCGCGGCGGGCATCGGCGACCGCACGGCGGGCCGCCGTAGTACCGGCCCGCCTGTCCGCACGCGAACCGGCCGCAGTCTGCTGCCCGGCTCGCAGCGCCCTGACCTGCCCGAGACGGCCAAGCCCCCGCCCGGCAGTACCTGCCGCTCGGTTCAACAAGCCGCTGCCGGTGGCAGAGCGGGTCTTGCCGGCCGCGGTGGTGGAGCCGTGCCGCGAGATGGTACCGGCCCCGCGTCGTTGCTGACCGGGGACCCGGCTGGAGCGGCCACTCGCACCGCCAGCACCGCCCGTGCGGGATGCCCCGGAGCGGCCGGCGGTACGGCCCGCTCCGGCAGCCTGCCTGCGGGGCGTGGTGCGGGACGCAGCCGCCCGGCCGGCGGCGCGTGCTGCGGCCCGCCGCGCCTCACGCCGAGGGCCGGGGGTGCGGGAACGGGCCGTGGCGAACGTGCCCAGGACGACCACGCCCGTCGCGGCGACGATGGCGGCGATCGGACCGCCGGCCAGGGAGGCGGCGGCGACCGCTCCGACGGTGCTGTTCGCCCCGGTCAGGGCGAGGGGGACGACCGGCCAGCCGCCGGGCGTGTGCTCCACCTCCGCCGCGGCCGACGGCTGCTCGGGCGGTGCGGGGGCGGGTGGGGGCGGTTCGGGGGCGGGAGCCTCGACGGCTACCGGCTCAGTGCTGAGTTCCGTCATGCTGAGTGCACTCCTCGGTGGAGTAGGGCCCGGCCGGGGCTGTGAGAGGTCCGTCCGGCCGGGCCTGCCAACAGGGCTTATGCAGCGCGCTGTTCCTCGGGATAGGCACACGTCGCGCACATGCCGAGTAAGGGCGGGATGACGTATCCGGCATCCCGGCCGCACTCGGGGCACCTGCGCCGCGCGGCGTTCGCCTTCGCCAGGGCGGCGCTCTTCGCGGGCGTCATGGGCCGTACCGGCTTGGCGAGCTCGATGGAGTAGAGGTAGGCGATGAGCGGTCCGCGGCGTCGCCGCGGACGCTCGATCTGGGCGACCACGTCCTGACCGCCCGGGCGCAATCCGATCGCCCGGAGTTGCCGGACCGTGGCCAGCCCCTCCGGAGCCAGCCGCCAGGGATAGACGGGGACGGAGGCCATCACACGGCCGCGGTGTCGACCGCACGCAGGACAGGGCGGGAGGGCTCGTCGTCGCGGGCGGCGAGGATCTGCTTGCGTCCCCACGACTCGCTCATGCCGAACGCCTCACCCAGCGCCCGCGCGCTGAGCGGGCGGCCCGCCTGTGCGGACTCGGCATACGCACGGCGTGCGTCCTGCCGCATCCGCTCCAACTCCGCCTCCTCGAACTGCGCCTGCCGCAGCGCCTCATCGGCTGATTCAGGCTCGGGTGTGCGGGCGGTGTGCGGGGTGTGCGGATCGGAAGGCCGCTCAGCCTCCGCACGGGCCATGACCAGCGCGGACAGCTCCGGAGCGGGCGCATCACCCGTGCTGCCGGTCGTCGTGGCGGCGGGGTCCGGTCCGGGGTGTGCGGGGACGTGCGGGGCGGGTGCGGATTCCTGCCCGTCCGGCCCGCACACCTCCTTCCCGAGGGCGTCGGGGCGGTGGTGCAGCACCTTGGCCACCAGGTCCGAACCGAAGTAGATCGAGCCGACCGGCAGGGACGAGGCGAGCAGGACCAGCACCCAGTTCCCTGCATCCCACTGCGCCAGCCGCCCCCGGCCGGCGGTCGCATTGTGCAGGGCGGGCACGAGCCCGTGCACGTAGTTCAGGACCAGCGACGCCAGCGTGTAGGTGGCTAGCACCCGCAGCGCGAACCGCCGGTCGTCCCCCGTCAGAACGAGCGTGGCCACCAACGCCAACGCCATCAACCCGTCCACCACGAAGGGATACAGCAGCGCCGCGGTGGCGTCCGCACCGATCGCCTGCGCGACATCGCGCAGGGCGTTCCAGGAAACGCGGAAAGCCATGGCAACGACCGAGACCAGCGCGCAGACGAGCAGGACCCTCCCCTTGCCGTTCACCGCGCACCCCCGTCACCGGTCCACGGGGTGTAGGTCACCGGCTCACGGTCCACCCCGTCACGCAGGAACGCTGCGGAGTGGCCCACCCCGTGCCCGTCGTTGAGAGCGCCGGCGAGGGTAACCCGGACGTACATCGCCCGCAGTTCCAGCAGCCTGGCGCAGGCGCGCTCGTCTGCGTCCGTCAGACCGGGCTGCGGGATGTCCAGTGCGTCATGGACCGCGCGCAGCAACGCCACCACCGGCTCGGGAAGGGAGTGGACACGCTCAAGGTCGGTCCGCTTGGTCATGCGGCGCCCCCCACGACTGCGGCCTGATTGGTCAGGGCGCGACGGGCGGCGAGCACCTTGCGCCGCGCCCGACGGATGCGCCGGGCGTCCACCTCCGTGACCGGCCGGTCCAAGATGGTGATCTGTGCGTCCAGCAACTCGACTTCCGCCGTGATCAGCGGCATCTCGCGCTCGATCGCGTCCAGCTCCGCGGCCGTCGGCTCGCGGTCGTACTCAGCGGCGGTAACAACCACCTGAAGTGCACCGATGTGCCTCATGGGTCGTGCTCCTTCTGCTCTCGTACGGCCCAACAGCACCCCCGGAGTAGCCGCTCCGGGGGTGCGCCGTTTCTGGGGGGGGTGGGGTCAGTCCTGCTCGGAGGTGAAGCCGCAAGCGGCGTCCAGCTCCGCCTTCACGTCCGTGCACTCGCCGGACTCGATCCGGACGTAGACCCGCTGGCCCTTCTCGAAGTTCTCCGGGGTGGTCAGGTCGATCAGCTGCTGCGCGTTCTCGTCGGCCATGCGGACTCCTGACGTGTCGTAGGTGATGGACCCGGGCCAGCCGATGCCGGCCTCGCGGCTCCCCACGCCACCTCCCGTACGACCGAGGGCGGCCGGACGGGAGGTGGAGGCAACCGTCCGCAGCTCAGAACTGCGGAAAGGTCGATGAATGCGCGGGCCTCAGCCGCGCTGACCACCTTCTTGTCCTGAGGACAGGCGGTAGATCCTCGTCCACTGTTCAGTTCTCAAGGAACGACTAGCCGGGGCCCGCGGCGCGCGGCTAAGGCCGCCTTCCGACCGCCGCAAGCGGCAGCCATACGGGCAATCCCGACCCATTCGTGCAGGTCAAAGAACTCTTAGCAATCGACCTAGGTCGCTTGTTGTCGATGTAGAAGCTACCTAGGTCGCTCTGACGCGTCAAGCGAACTGGGCGACCTGATTGCAAGCGACCTAGGTCAAGTACGCTTTCGGGGTGGACTCACAGCCGAAGAGGAAGCTCAACGCCCGCGAAATCGCAGCCAGGGTCAGAGACGAAATTGCCTCAGGGACCTTCGGCCCTGGGGACCGCCTCCCTGGTGCTCGGGCCTACGCCAAGAAGCTCGGTGTAGCCCTGATGACCGTGCAGAACGCCTACGCGCAACTCCAGGAAGAAGGGTTGGTCGAAGGCCGCACGGGGAGCGGCACCTACGTCCGCGACCCCGCTCCCGGCGAGCAGGCGCCCCGTGAGGCCGCACAGCGCCTGACCGAGCTGCAAGCTGAGGTCGCGCGCGTCTCGACCGAACTGGCTGGCCTTGTCGAGCGCGTCAAGCAGCTTGAAGCGGTCGTGGGACCCGCCAAGGAGAAGCCCGGCGCCTAGTTTCTCTCGCGATGCTTTCCTCATCACGCACTTGAGCCTCGCGGAGCAGCTCGTCCCGTTGTGAACAGAGCTCGAAGAAGTGCAGGAACGCCTTAGCCTTCTCGAGGGGGGCGCCAGCCAGGCAGGCGGCCGACGAAACTTGGCTGTCCGTTTCTTCATGTATTTAGTCAACCGGGCGTCACGGTGGAGCAACATGAAGCGGCAGTGCAGTCGCAGTGCAATCGCAGTGCAGGCCAGTGACGACAAGGGGTGAGGATGGACGTTGTTGGCGCCTGGACCGGCCAGAACGCAAGCGCGCTGAAGAGGGCGTTCCGCGAGACCAACGAAGGGTTCGCCGGACGCCTCGGGACGTCGGCCAGGACTGTCGCTGCCTGGAGCGCGGATCCAGCATTGGTCCCAACAGCAGAGATCCAACGCGCCTTGGACACGCTGCTCTTCCAGGCGACGAGCGACGTGAAGGCGCGGTTCGCCCTCCTTGTCGGAGGGGCCAAGCAAGCCGAGAGCGAGCACACTGTCCCGCGTCAACCGACGCCTGCGCAGCAGCGCTTAGCCAGAGACCCTCACATCGCGGCAGCCATATCGTGGCTCGACTCAAGCTTCACTTGGACGCCCGCGAGCGCACGCGAGCGGGTTGCGGAAGAACTTGCCGCGCTGGACTCACACGTGGTGGAAGCGCGAGCCCGGCAACTTGCGGCAGTTACCCGGGAGCAGACTGCCGAGGCTATCCAGAGCTACTACCGTCCAGGCTTCGGCCGATGGCGTCCGTATGAGGTGAGCGTTTCCGGGCAGGTTCTCAAGACGACTATCCTGACTCAGGATGCATGGCTAGATTTGGCACAGCCCGTAGGCTGTGGACAAGACAATTTCGAGTACCTCCCCAACAGACGGCGTGAAGTGAATCTAAGCCGTAGCGTGGCTGAAGAAGCTGCGCGGAGTTTGGCCAATGCCATCCATGCAGGGAGCCAGATTGTCAACTCGGAGATTTACAGCCTAACTTCATTGACTGTTCGTCCCGGGACGATCTCTGGCAGCGTGGAAATCATCGATTTTGTTCAGTTCGCCCTGACGCTAAACCTCTTGGAGAGTGAGCTCATGCGGTCGGTCGCCGCAGGAGCGTCCGGCCAACATTCAGCGATGCCGATTCGCGATGAGCTCCTGCCTGACGTAGCAGCAGCACTGGACTTCGATCACCGCGTTTGTGCAGGCGGCGCCCTAGCGTTGACCGCAATCGCGCGGCCGCGAGGACGCGGCAACGACCCGGACTACCTGCTCTTAGTTCAGGAGCGATCCGGCAGTGTGCTCAATGCGAACCGACGGTTGGCCGTCATCCCGAAGGCGTTCCATGGGCCGATGGCCGACTACGGCGAGGATGCTCGCTTCTCGGCAACGCTCGAACGGGAAATGGAGGAGGAACTCTTCGGGCGGTCCGATGTCGACTCTACGGTCGGCGCCCAACTCCATGCCGATCCGATGCATCCCAGTTTGCTGTCCGCCCCGATGCGCTGGCTGGTGGACCGGCAAGACGGCGATTCGTGGCGGATGGAGTCCACGGCCATAGGGGTCAACCTCGTGAGCGGCAACTATGAACTCGCTAGCTTGATCGTCATTGATGACGAGGAGTGGTGGGTTAAGTATGGCGGACAAGTTAGGGCGAACTGGGAGTCGAGCGGGTTGCACCGCTATTCCAGCCGGGATACGGCGCGGTTGGAATCGCTTGCGCTCGACCCACGTTGGAGCAATGAAGGGCTCTTCGCGTTCACGCAAGGGTGCCGACGGCTTGCCGCAATCGGCGGGCAGCGTGTTCGGATGCCTTCCATCGGATTGGAGTTGTAGGTCATGGCTGATACCTGGTATGCGGGCAATGCGAACGACGATGCCGACCAGCACCGCGGTTGGCTGTTGGGTCACTTCATCAACCCGGATAAGGCCGCGGTGCGCCAGACGGGAGCGCTGGAAGTGAAGTGGGGTATCCATCCGGCCGGCGAGCAGCGGCCGCAGTGGGTATCCGGTGATCGGCGGACTGCCATGCTCCTCCTCGTGAGCGGCAAGTTCCGTCTCGACCTAAACGTGGGCAGCATAACCCTGGAGAAGCAAGGCGACTACGTGGTGTGGGGCCCGGGAATCGACCACTCATGGCAGGCAGAAGAGGACTCTGTAGTCGTCACCGTGCGCTGGCCGTCTATCCCTTAGAACCAAGAACCCCTGGCACGTAGCACGACCTTGTGCATCGCAGGTGGAGAGCTTCGGCGTGTGCATGTGTACCCGTGATCGGCTGGTTTTCGCGGGCAAGGGAAGATAGAAGGCCCACGCCTGTGGACGCGGGCCTTCGGGGCGGCGATGTTACATACCCCGACTTGCCCGCGCGCTGGCAGCTTGACTAGGCCAGGACCCTCACCGGGCGCACTAGCAAGGTGGGTTCTGTGCGTGATCAGCCGCTGGTCTGTGTGTCCCAGACAGGTTGGTAGGTGCTGTTGTAGATGACGACGTTGCCGTCGTTCTGGATGGCGAGGTATTGGCCACGGTTCGCGGTGTTGGATGCCCAGATCGGATGGTCCGTATGGTCGATGACCACGAGGTTGCCGTCGCTCTGGAACATGGCGCAGAAGCCACGGCCCGCAGTGCCTGCCTGCCACACGGCGCGGCCATCTTTCCAGACGACGAGGTTGCCGTCCGTCTGCATGATCAGGACCGTCCGCAAGTTGGTCGACGTCCGCCCCCCTGAAGCCACGCAAAAGTCAGTACCCGGAAGGACGACAGTGTGCCCGGGGTCCGTGGCCTGAGCCGATGGGGCCGCGACGGCCGAGCCCCCCGATATCTCCGCTTGCGCGCCCCCCGCGCCCGCTCCTGCTAACGCCAGCACCGCTGCCGCAATACACATCGTTCTACGCATCTTCAGCACTCCTACAGCTCTCACAGCGAAGGCCCCAAATGGGGCATTAGTGTGCCTATGTAATCAGATAACCACTTGGAGTGCAGTCATGGACGGCTGTCGGCGACCCGAAGACGACGGCGGCGGTCAGCGCCTGCTGAAGACGTGGACTGCGCGCGGAGAGGTTCGGAGGGGCACGCTATTGCGGTGGCGGCCGGCTGCCGCCCGGCACGGCAGGCTGTCTGCAAGTACGGGTTGAGGGCGGGGCCGAGCCCGCGTTGCGCGGATGGCGGGCGAGAATGACCGACCCGTCACTGCACCACCCACATTCCCGACCCCCGACGAGCAAGTGATCGTTTCCTCAAAAGCGGCTCCAGCCATCTGCAATCCTGACAAGATCTGATGATCGGTACCAAGGTGAAGGGTTCGGTAGTGCCTGAACTGGACTTCATGGTCGTTTGTGACTATGTGCGCGTTGATCAGGGTGTATTTCACATCGTGGGGGGCGGTATCCATCAAGTGAAAGTGCCTTCGTTTCCTGCGGTGCATAACCTAGGCGTGGCTATCAAGCTGATCCTCCCGGAGGAGGACTGGGGCACTACTCATCGAGTCGGGCTTTCACTCAGCCGCGCTTCTGGCGAGAGGACGTTCGAAGTCACTCTTGAGTTCAGCGGCGCACCCGCTCCGGGGTACAGGCCAGGTACGCCCGTGTCGGCAGCGCTTCCACTCCAAGCGCCGTGCGTGTTCCCTGATCCAGGGATTTACACACTGGCACTGACTGTCAACGGCTCCAAAGTCAAGACTGTCCCCGTTGAGGCAATCCTCGCCACGGTGCCAGGACAGTGAGCGCCCATGCCGATCAGCTTCACCGGGCATGCGGAGCAACGTATGGCCATGCGAGGGATCACGCGGGCTGACATCGAGCAGGCCCTCAATAGGGTCCAACGGACGGAACCTGGCCAACCTGGGTCCCTATGGGTCTACGGCTACGCGTCCAGCGGTAGAGTTTTGAAAGTGTGCGTGTCGGTTGATGATCATCAGCGAGTGATCACCGCTGTTTGGCCAGGCTAGTGAGGGCGAAGGGGATTCACATGGTTGAGCTCAGCTTCGATCTAAGTGCTGACGCCCTGTATCTGCGCATTGGTGCCGACCCGGTGCACCGAACGGTTGAGCTGGACAACGGCACGATGGTTGACCTTGCCGCTGATGACAGCGTAGTCGGAGTAGAGATCTTGACTCCTGCACGCTCATGGCCGATCGATGAGCTACTGCAAAGGTTCGATCTTTCAGATGAAGCTGTTGCGCTGCTCAGGTCCCTGGCGGCGGCAGTGCTTGCCCATGGGACAGCGTCCTCAGATGCAGCAGGTAACGCTGTGGTCGTCCCTATTCACGGAACGATCGCGCGCAGCTCCACCGGGTCCGAGTCGATCCCCGTTGCCCTGTAGGGCGTCACAGCTGGTGAGTCGCTAGCAAGCCAAGCTAAGAGGCTCGTCGGCTGGGCCGTGTGGGGGCCGTCCGAGGGTGATCCGCGACGACAGGTGACGATCGCCAGCGACAGACGTCCGGACTGCCAGCCCCCAGGTCAGTCAAGTGGATCTGCGACACTGGTACAGCCATGCCTAAGCCCGGAGATCTGGCATTCGTCAAGCTCGTCGGCTGGCGCTGACATCGACGCCGGCGGCGGTGGCACTGACGGCAGTCTTTGACGGCAACAGGCGTGCACTTCGCCGCACACCGGCAGCCTTGGACATCCCCCATTGGTGAGGGCTGAGCCATGAAGACGAGCCCACTGCGCCAGGTGGGCGAACTTGTAAAGCGAAGGTCGTCGGTTCGAATCCGACAGGGGGCTCTCTCGCTGAACGGCACGAACGCCCCGGACCATGATCGGTCCGGGGCGTTCGCCGATCATCCCCACCCGATGTCCAAGGTCCACGTCCGACCATCGAAGCGCCGGGATCTCGCCGCGCCGCAGACCCGTGGAGACCGCCAGGGCGAAGGCGGCGTACAGCGGATCGCGGCGCGCGGTCCACCGAGACAGCTCGCGACGGGGCACCTTCGGAACCTCCACGGGAGAGGCGGCGTTCCGCGTCACCAGCTCGTCGGTACCGATGGAAGCGCCGAGCCGGCAGTTCCCCGGCGTCCGGCGCCTGGTCCGCCATGACGACCTCGCCGATGACGAAGAAGTTGCCGTCCTCCGTCCCGAGGACGCCGGGACAGTTGTTCGCGCCGACCGACCCGCGCTCGGCGGGCGTCGACCCGATGCGGCGCATGAGGCTGCCTGCGGTGACAGGCTGGGTGTTATGAACACCAATACGGACTGGGTGTACCGGGTGTTCGAGCCGCACGGCTCCGAGGGCTGGCGCCCCTACGGCAGCGACCCCGACCGGTGGCAGGGCGCGATCACCGCCCCCGACTCGGACGAGGGAGCCAAGCACGCCATCGGCCGCGTCGTCGCCGACCTGATGACCGAGTGGGAGAGGACCGGCCTCCACCACGCGATGCATGTGCGGGTCTTCCTCTGGCACGGCGAGGAGGGCGACATGGCGAATGCGGATTTCGTCGTGGAGGTTCGGCCCCGGTCGGACTTCGACACAGCGTGACGGTTTGGGCAGTTCGGCGGTTCGAATCGTGCCGGTGGAGCTACCCGCCGGTGGGCACCCGAGGCAGGCCCTTGACCAAGGTCAGAAGAACATCACGAGAGCGCGATGGGGATGACGCTTTCCCTACTTGATCAAGCCCCGGCTGCGCTCCGCTCCGCCGGGCGCGCTTCCCGGCTCCGCTGCGGGCGCCGCTCCTGCCTTCGGCCCGCTCCGCCCGCGCTGCGCCGACGCGCGCCCATATGTGGCCTTCGGCCGGTCCTGGACGGGTTTAAGCCTGCCGCAGCGCTCTCAGCGCTTGAAGGAGCCCTTGGTCCGTTCCTTCGTGCCCCGCATCTTGCCTCGTGCTTCGAGAGCGGCGCCTTTCGCCGCGAGGGTTTCCTTGTGCATCGCGTGGGCCGCCGTCCGCACGGTCTTTCCGACGATCTGTTCGGCCTTTGCCTTGGCCCGTTCTCCGGCGCTCATCTCGGTACCTCCGTGGGTCTCACTGGCCGTGTGCCCCGTGAGGCAAAGGGTGAAGCCACCCTCGTGGGCCGCGGTGGTAAGAGGCGGCTGAGGTGCCCAGGGCCCGACGCGGAGGGATTCCAGACCCGCTCTCACCCGGATGACCGCCTCGATGCCTCCGTGGCGGCGGCACGTATCGCCATGGGCGGTCTGCTTCGCGTGAGGGGATCGGAACGATGACAGGGGCAGCTCAGCCGGGGACGTGCAGCCCCGTCGGCTGGGCCGTCTCTGGGCCGTCCGACGCCGCTCAGTGGCGACCACTGACGCCTGATGACAGTCGTAGCGAGCGGCAGCCGCAGTTCACCCAAGTGGATCTGCGAAATGGTGCAGCCATGCCTAAGCCCGGAGATTGCTCATCGCTAGGCGTACTCAGCGACGTACTCCGGGCGGTACGTGGCTCGGTAGTTGTCGAGCGCCCTCTGAAGCATGGCGCCCCGCGCGGAACGCCGGCCGTGAGCTGGTCCCAGCCGAGGAAGCGCACATGGTCTGGGATGCTGACCAAGCCGGTGATTGCGTCCCAGAAGGCATCCCAGTTCATGCCGTAGAAGCCCGGGGAGCCCAACTCCCGCGTCAGAAGCATGTGCAGGGCGCGCTCGTCGGTCACCTTGCTCACGTCAATGGTGATCACGGCGACATGCGTGCATGTGGTTACGCCGTGTCAGGGTTTCCCCAGTGGGGAGTTCGCCGCGAGCGGGCGCCGGCCGAAGATCTCGGCGAGGCGCCGACCGGCAGCGACAAGTCCCCTCTGTGAGCGACCTGGTGAAGGCCGGTTCGGTCCCCGCCTGCTACGCGCGGATCATCAACGCGTGAGGCAACGAGTGCGACGCGATCACGCCGAGCCTCTTCGCCGCGCAGATCCAGCAGCAGTCCGCGTTCAACCCTCCCCTGCCGGCGCGCAGTTCGTGCTGAGATCATGATCACATGGTCAAGTATTTACTCGCTGTGACGTTTAGGATTTGATCTTGCTGTCAACCTCAACTGGCCTTACAGGAAGAGAATTTGATGGCAACCTCAAGCATGGCGCGCGCCGGCAAGCGCGCTTCGATCGTCGGAATGGCCGCAGCGGCAGTTGTCGGCGCTCTCGCGATGCCCGCTCAGGCATCGTCCTGGTCCAGCTCCCTCACCAATGTGGGAAATGACTTCGAGTCACGTCGCTGGACCGACAACGGCGGCTCCACGACGATCAAGTTCACCAGCTGTTCAAGAGACTCGTCCGCGTCGCAAGCCGTCACGGTGACGCTGCGCAAGGACACCTTCGGGCCTGACCCGAAGTACAGCACGCAGCAGTTCACCAACTGCTTCCACTCCGGTGCCACGTCGAGCGGCTCGTGGGACGACCACGGCAGCGGCGACTACTACTTCGTCGTCGACTACGGGCAGAACGTCTACGCCCCCGTGTCGGTCAAGTCGCTTACCGTCTACTACTGATCGGTAGTTCTCCGGGCCCCCGCCGCACAGCGTGCCGCGGGGGCCCGGCCCACAGAAAGGCCCTGCATGCCCATCGCCTTCCGCGAGTGCACCTTCCGCTACCGCGGAGGTGACGCCGTCATCCAGAACCTCGATCTGGCTTTCCCCTCCGGAGCCACGGTTCTCCTCGGACCCAACGGAGCAGGCAAGAGCACACTGTTGTCGCTTGGGGCGAGCGCACTGCGCCCGCAGTCCGGAGGCGTGACTTTCGACGGCCTGAGCCCGTGGAACCGCAAGCAGTCCGCGGCCTATCGCGCGGCGGTGGCATGGCTCCCGCAGAAGCCGTCGTTCCTCTCAGGGATGACCTGCCGTCAGCACGTCACCTATGCGGGATGGCTCAAGGGGATGACACAGCGCGACGCATCGAGCGCGTCCGGCGAGGCACTGGAACGTGTAGGCCTTGCCAAGCAAGCAGACCGGAAGGTCAGTGAGCTGTCCGGCGGGCAGCAGCAGCGTGTCGCAATTGCTCAGGCCCTCGTCCACCGCGCCAAGGTCCTCCTCCTTGACGAACCCACCGTAGGGCTCGACCCGGCACAGCGAAGATCGTTCCTCAAGCTCATCGCATCACTGCGGAACGAAACACATGTGATCGTCTCCACCCATGACATCGCCGACATCAGTGAATCCTTCAGCGATGTCGTAGTACTTGATGGGGGAAAGGTCCTGTTCAACGGACCCGTTCCTGCGTTCCTCGCCCATTCGGGAACCCTGACCCACTCGGAACGCGCCGCGGAAGACGCCTACACCGCTCTCCTCGAAGGAGAATCCAGGTGATCTTCTGGCATCAGCTGCGGCGTTCGGCGGCCCCATGGGTCATCCTGCCGGCCGCTCTGTTCGTGTCCCTGTACATGCAGAGCGCGGTATACACCGTCCCGTCACACTACGGAATCGAGTCGGGCGAGAGCACGATCCATGCGCTGGCCACCATCGCCCCGGCCGTCGCCGCATGCGCCGCATGGGACTCGGGGCGCATGCGTTCCGTACGCCACATGCTGACCACATCCTCGCGGTCACGATGGTCGCTTCTCTTGTTCATCGGCACTCCCGTCGCCGCACTGGAAGCCGCACTTCTCGTGCTCGCCGTTGTCCTGGCACGGATCAACACCGGAGTATTTCCCTCCGGTGCCGGATGGACCGCACTGGCACACATGATCATCGTCCCTGCCGAGTGGGCCGTGATCGGCTGGTACGTCGGCGGGCGCCTGCACAGAAGTATCGCCGCACCAGCAGCAGCAGCCCTGTGCTGGGCCTGGCTGACGATGCCCCATGCGATGTCCAACGCGTGGCTGAGGCATCTCGGCGGGTTCATCGACGGAACGTCCACCATCACCGATGTCCACCGGCCCGAGATCTATTTCGTGCCATGGGTCTTCACCGGGTGTCTGATAGCCGTCACATGGCTCCTCACCCGTACCAGCTCCCGCCGCTTCTTCCTCCCCGCCGGCGCAGGTGCCGCCGCCGTAGCACTCCTCGCCGGAAACGCCGCGGTCAGCGGATGGGGCTACGGCAACCCGGAAACCGTACGCGCCGTTCATTCCGTGTGTTCTGGAACCGCCCCGCAGATCTGCGTTCCACCGGAATACCGTTCTTACATTCCGCAGATCCGCCGCAGCACCCAAGGCCCGCTCAGTGCCCTGGTCGCCGCCGGCGTCACACAGCCGAAGCGTATGGAGATCCTCTCGCCGTCAGTGAAGACCGCACCGGGCGTATGGCGGCTGCACTGGGGACTTCCCGCTGTTCACCAGCAAGCCGAATACCACACGGCCGCCGATGTCATGGCAGTCTCGGCCGTCGAGGGGACCGCGGCCCAGCATGGAAAGCTGCCGTGCGGAGGCCCGTCCGCTCCAGAACTTGTATGGGCCACTGCCGTTGCGGGCAACAAGGACGAGGTGCGCAAGGAAACCGATCCGCAGTTGTGGGGCCTGGTGGGTCCTGTCCTCGATCAGCCGGTGAAGCAACAGTCCACCTGGTTCACGCAGCAGGTCCTTGACCATGCCTGCGCAGCGGAGGGGACGCGTTGAGGCTCTATGCGGCAGCAGTGCGGAAGTGGTGGACCGCAGCTGCAGCGATCATCCTGATGGCAGTGATATGCCAGCTTTCGGGAACGAGCAGTATCGAGCTGCCCGCTCTCAACGGCAGTGGCGTCGCGCCCTTGGCCTACTTCACCCCGCTGCTGGTGTCCACCGCGGTCCTGTACTGCCTCAACCGACGTGTCGATCACATCGAGCGGACCGCTGTGGTGGCTGTCGCCGTGATCGATGCGGCATGCGTGGCGTCCGTGTTCGTTCTGTGTCTGGCAGCCGGTTTCGTGACGGGCTTCGACACCGCCCGCAACGTGCTGCTGCTGACGTGCATCGGTCTGCTGATCGCCCAGGTGGGCAACAGCGCATCGGGTATCGCCGCGGGCATGATGCTGCTGATCGCCGGCGTCGTCGCGGGACGTGGCCCGGCGGGAAGCCACGCCTGGTGGGCCGTGGTCCTGTATTCGTCGAGCAGTGTCCCCGCGTGGTCCCTGACTGCGGTGGTGCTGGCAGTCGCAGGCATCCGTTCCGTCAAAGCCTCCGGGAAGCCGTAGCCTTTCGTCCGGGGCGACCGGAGCACCACCCCGCCACTGACCCGGCCCGGCATGCCTCACGTCCGGGACGGGCCAGGCGGAGACGCCCTGCCTCAGTGCCGGCCCGCCACCCGGTCCGCCACCTTCGCCAGGCGTGAGGACTCGGTCCCCGGGTGGAGGCGTTCGCGCTCGTCGGCGGTGCGGTAGGTGGCGTACATGCCGTGGACGCCGAGCCAGCGGAAGGGTTCCGGTTCCCACTTGCGGACCTTGTGGTTCACCCAGGGCAGGTCGGTCAGCTCGGTGCGGCCGCCCTGGCCGGAGTCCTGCTGGACCAGGTCGCGCAGGGTGCGGGCGGCCAGGTTGGCGGTGGCGACGCCGGAGCCGACGTAGCCGCCGGCCCAGCCGAGACCGGTGGAGCGGTCGAGCGTCACCGTGGCGCACCAGTCGCGGGGCACGCCGAGGACGCCCGACCAGGCGTGTTCCACGCGGACGCCCGCCAGGGAGGGGAAGAAGCGGGTCAGGATCTCGTGCAGGGCCTCGACCGTCGCCTGCTGGGTGCGGCCGTCGTTGTCGGTCCTCGACCCGAAGCGGTACGGCACTCCCCGGCCGCCGAGCGCGATCCGGCCGTCGGCGGTGCGCTGGGCGTACATGTAGGCGTGGGCCATGTCGCCGAGGGTTTCGCGGCCCGCCCAGCCGATCGACTCCCACTGTTCGTCGGTGAGGGGCTCGGTGGCGATCATGGAGGAGTTCATGGGGAGCCAGGTGCGCTTCTGGCCCTTCAGGGACGCCGTGAAGCCCTCCGTGCAGCGCAGGATGTACGGGGCGCGGACCGTGCCGTAGGGGGTGATGGCGTGCTTGGGGCGGATCTCGGTCACGGGGGTGGACTCGTGGATGGTGACGCCGAGGGCCTCCACGGTGGCGGCCAGGCCCTTGACCAGCTTCACGGGGTGCAGCCGGGCGCCGTGCGGGGTCCAGGTGGAGCCGACCGCGTCCGCGACGCGGATCCGCTCGGCCGTCTCCCGGGCGCCGTACAGTTCGCGGTCCTTCTCGCCGTACGTCAGCTCGTGCTCGTGGAAGGCCTTCAGACGGGCCAGCTGGGCGGGGGTGGTGGCGACCTCGAGGACGCCGCCCCGGTGCACGTCCGCCTCGATGCCCTCGGCCTCGGCGACCGCGATGACCTCGGTCACGGTGTCGTTCATCGCCTTCTGGAGCCGTACGGCGGCGTCGCGGCCGTGCAGCCTGGCGTACCGGTCGCGGCCGGCGATGCCGTTGTAGAGCCAGCCGCCGTTGCGGCCGGAGGCGCCGTAGCCGCAGAACTTCTGCTCCAGGACGGTGATGCGGAGGAAGGGGGCGGTCTTCTTCAGGTAGTACGCGGTCCACAGGCCCGTGTAGCCGCCGCCGACGATGACGACGTCGGCGGACGCGTCCCCGGACAGTGGTTCCCGTGCCACCGGGAGGCCGTCGTCCGCGTACCAGAAGGAGACCCCGCCGTTGACGACACTGCTTGCCGAGCTGCTCATGGCGGGGACGTTAACCCCTGAGTGCGGCCAGTGTCTCCTTCGGATTCCATGCTTTTCCGCGGCCTCGCGTCAGCGGGTGGCAGGCCAGCCCGATCAGTACGGACACGAAGTGACCGAGTTCGGTGAAGGAACGCTCCATCGCCAGGGACAGCCCGAAGAGGGCCAGGACCGCCAGCAGGTACGCGTACCGCCAGGGTGGCGCGATGCGGTAGGTGAGGACGCCGATGACACCGGCCAGTGCGTAACTCACCCCGACATCAAGGGTGTTGACCGCCGAGTGCGGGGCGAGGCCGTCGCGGATCGCCATCAGCAGGGCGCCCTCGCTGGCCAGCGTGGCCAGTACGTGCGCCAGTGCGCACACCGCGAGCCAGCGGGCGGTGCCCAGCCAGCGTTCGGCCGGTGCGTGGAACGCGGTGTACAGCACGGCGTAGGGGACCCAGTGGCCGCTGTCGATCCACATCGCGCTGGCCACCAGGACCCGCACCGGGTTGCGGGACAGCTCATGGATGTTGGTGGACCGCTGCCGCAGGAAGTGCTGCTCGAACTCCGGCGACATGCGGTGCAGGGCGACGGTCGAGACGAACAGGATCGCCAGCCACACGTATGTGCCGGGGGCGCTGCGGACGTACGCCCGCACGCCGCCGGGGCCCCGGATGATGCGCATGAGCCGATTCACGCACGCCAGTGTCGTCCGGCCCGTGATTGACATCCCCCGTGCCGCCGGTCATGGCTCCAGCACCACCTTCCCGATCGTGCCGCGGTTCTCCAGCGCACGGTGCGCGGCGGCCGCCTCCGCGAGGGGGAAGCGGGTGACGGCGGGGCGCAGCCGGCCGTGGGCGGCCTCGGCGAGTGCGCGCAGTTCGAGCGCGCGCAGACCGCCCGCCCCGCGGAGCATCTCCGGGCCGAGCACCGACTCGGAGACGCCCTCGACGAGGTGGCCCCCGCCTTCCGCGACGCCCTCCGCCGACCAGCCGAAGACCAGGTGCCGGCCGCCGGGTCCGAGCAGGGCGACGGCCTGCCGGGCCACATCGCCGCCGACGCCGTCGTAGACGATGGTGGCCGGTCGTCCCGCGAGGTGGGCGCGGACCTCGGCGGGCCAGGCGGTGTCGGTGTAGTCGACGGCGAGATCGGCGCCGTTCGCCCGGACCCGGGCGGTCTTGCGGGAGCCGCCCGCGAGCCCGATCACGGTGGCTCCGGCGTTCTTGGCGTGCTGGACGAGCAGGGTGCCGATGCCGCCGGCGGCGGCCGGTACGACGACCACGTCGTCCGGACCCGGCTCGGCGAACCGCGCGATCCCCAGCGCCGTACGCCCCGTGCCGATCATGGCGACGGCCGCGGCGAAGTCCAGGTTCTCCGGGATCTCGTGGAGGCGGTCGACGTCGGTGACGGCGAGTTCGGCGTAGCCGCCGGGGGCGAAGCCGAGGTGGGCCACGACCCGCCGGCCGAGCCACAGCCCGTCGACGCCGTCGCCGAGCGCGTCCACCACCCCGGCGACCTCCCGGCCGGGCACGGTCGGCAGGGCGGGCCGCTCGGGCAGCGGGCCCTGGTGTCCGGCGCGCAGGGCCGCGTCGAGCAGGTGCACCCCGGCCGCGGCGACGGCGATCCGCACCTGGCCCGGACCGGGGACGGGGTCCTCGGTCTCCTCGTGGACCAGGTTCTCGGCCGGCCCGAAGGCGTGGAGGCGGACGGCGTGCATGGTGACCCCCAGGGAGGACGACGGTCTGTCTCAGTTGCCTGTCACGGTTGTCTGTCTCAGCCGCCTGTCACGGCTGTCTGTCCCAGCTGTCTGTCCCAGCTGTCCGTTCCGGCAGGCCCACCCTCCGGCCTCAAGCCTGCTTGAGGTCAAGCGCCGGCCGGCCGAGGATCAGGGACACCGCCGTGACCGCGCTGTTGAAGGACACCTCCGACAGCACCCCGGGCGCCGCCACCTGGTCGCCGGCGAGGTAGACGCCGTCGCCGCGGTCCACGGCGGGCCGGTCCCGCCAGCTGCTGCCCGGCGGGTCCACGGCCCCGGTACGGCCGTCCGCCACCGCCTCGCGTCGCCAGGTCACCCGCTCCCGCCAGCCCGGGAAGCCCAGGTCGAGCAGTTCCTCGGCGCGGGCGAGACCGTCGGTTCGGTTCGCGCCCGGTCCGATCGGGATCTGGCCCTGGATCAGCTGCTCACCGGCCGGCGCGAGGGACCGGTCCGGCCCCGTGCACCGCTCGAGCCAGCCGGTCGCGTCGAGGTCCGAGACGATGAAGGGGTCACCGCGCCGGCTGCGCAGGGCGAGGTCGAGCAGGACGGTGCGGCCGCTCGGCCAGGTCAGCGAGTCGTCGCCGAGCAGCCGGCGGGCGGCGGGCAGGGAGGTGGCGACGACCACCGGGGCGCCGGTGGGCAGTTCGTCGACACGGGCCAGGGTCTCGATCCGCACGCCCAGTTCCCGGGCCCGCGCGGCCATCCGGTCGATGACGGGCGCCCAGCCGCCGACCGGGTAGTGCGCCTCCGGCGGCAGCTTGGTGGCCCGGCGCAGGCGTTCCTGGACGAACGCGGCGGACAGGGCGCCGGGATCGTGGTGGAAGAGGGCGACGGCCGCGTAGTGGGCCGCGGCGCGGGCGCCCTCCTCGCCGGCGAGCCCGGTCGCCCAGCTCAGGAAGTCGGCGTCGACGGGGGCCGTCCGCAGGCCGGGGCGCAGCAGCTTCAGCATCCCGAAGGGCGGGGTGCGGCGCAGGACGCCGTGGTGGCGCAGCCGCAGCCGGGCCGCCTCCAGCGGCGGGATCGGGGCGAGCGGGCCGATCAGGTCGCGCTGCCGCAGCCACGCCCAGTGCGGGCCGCCGTTGTAGAGGGCGTGCGGGCCCTCGTTGGTGCGGTACGGACCCTCGGCGGTGCGGGCCCGGCCGCCCAGGGTGCGGTGGGCCTCGTACAGGGTGACCTCGGCGCCTGCCTCGGCGGCGGTGATCGCGGCGGTGAGCCCGGCGAAGCCGCCGCCGACGACGGTGATGGGCTGCATGGGACGGTCCCTCCCTCAGATCGGTTCACCTGGTCCGTGCTTACGACGGCCGGGGTCCGCCGGGATGTGACATCGAGGGGGTTCGCGCAGGTCGGGGGGATTGTCAGTGGCGGGGTGCAGCATGGGGGCATGGCGAGGAGAGCGACGGGCGGCCGTGCGGCGGGCCGGGCGGGGACGAAGGGCGCGCGACGGCCGGAGCTGCGGCTGCCGCCCCTGGAGCCGTGGACGGACGGCGAGTTGCGGCCGGACGGGGACTACGACGGGCTGGACTTCCGGGACGCAGACCTCACCGGGCAGGACGGCGTGGGCGCCCGCTTCATGGACTGCGCGCTGACGGGCTGCTCGGTGGACGGTACGGCGCTGGGCCGGGCCAGAGTGCTGGACTCGGTCCTGACCGGACTGCGCGGGGTGGGCACGCATCTCGCCGAGTCCACGTTCCGGGACGTCGAGCTGATCGACGCCCGGCTGGGCGGCACCCAGCTGCACGGCGCCGTGCTGGAGCGGGTCGTGGTGCGCGGCGGCAAGATCGACTTTCTGAACCTCCGCGAGGCCCGCCTCAAGGACGTCGTCTTCGAGTCCTGTGTGCTGGTCGAGCCGGACTTCGCGGGCGCGAGCCTGGAGCGGGTGGAGTTCGTCGACTGCGCGCTGAGAGAGGCCGACTTCGGCAGCGCGACGCTGAAGGACGTGGACCTGCGCGGGGCGGCTCCGCTGGAGATCGTGCGCGGACTGGACCGGCTGTCGGGGGCAGTGATCAGCACGGGGCAACTGCTGGATCTGGCCCCGGTGCTGGCGGCGGAGCTGGGGATCCGGGTGGAGTAGGCCCTTCGGCGGCGCCACGACGGCCCTTCGGCGGCGCCACGACGGCCCTTCGGCGGCGCCACGACGGCTGCGCGCCGGCGACACGGCGGCCCTACGACACCCGGGGAAAGCGGGCCTGGAGCGTCCAGATCGCCGGGTTCTCCGCGAGGTCCTCATGGAGGTCGGTGAGGTCCGCGATCAGGTCCTGCAGGAAGTCGCGGGCCTCGCGGCGCAGTTCGGCGTGCGAGAAGGACAGCGGGGACTCCTCGGCCGGCACCCAGTCGGCGGTGATGTCCACCCAGCCGAAGCGGCGCTCGAAGAGCATCCGGTCGGTGGACTCGGTGAAGTCCAGCTCCGCCCGCTGCGGCCGGGCGGCGCGGGAGCCCATCGGATCCCGGTCCAGCCGCTCCGCGATGTCGCACAGCGCCCACGCGAAGTCCAGCACCGGCACCCATCCCCAGGCTGTGGACAGCTCCCGGTCCGACTTCGTGTCCGCGAGATAGACGTCACCGCAGAACAGGTCGTGCCGCAGCGCGTGGACGTCCGCACGGCGGTAGTCGGTCTGCGGGGGGTCGGGGAACCGGTTGGAGAGGGCGTAGCCGATGTCGAGCACGGGAGAGATGGTGTCACGCCTTTGTGCGAATCCCGGCACATAAGATCACTGACATGTCCAGATCCGTACGCCCGGTGCCGGCTGTCGCCGCCCTGCTCGTCCTCGCTCTCACCGGCACCGCGTGCGACGGCGGTGTGCGAGGCACCCCGGGCGCGTCCGGCGTACGCGACCCCTACTTCCCGAAGGCCGGCAACGGCGGCTACGACGTCGGGCACTACGACCTCACCCTCGACTACACCCCCGCCACCCGCCATCTCACCGGTACGGCGGTCATCACCGCCCGCGCCACCCAGGACCTGTCCGCCTTCGACCTCGACCTCGCCGGGCTGCACGTCGACGCGGTGACCGTCGAGGGCAGCAAGGCCCGCTTCAACCGGGCCGGCCAGGAACTCACCGTCCGCCCGCACGACGACCTCAGCAAGGGTGAGACCTTCCGCACCGTCGTCCGCTACTCGGGCACCCCCCACACCCTCACCGATCCCGACGGCTCCGAGGAGGGCTGGCTGCCCACCGCCGACGGCGCCCTCGGCCTCGGCGAACCCGTCGGCTCCATGGCGTGGTTCCCGGGTGACAACCACCCCTCCGACAAGGCCACCTACGACCTCACGGTCACCGTCCCCGAGGGCCTCCAGGCGGTCTCCAACGGCGACGTGACGGACGAGTCCACCAAGGGCAACCGCACGACCTTCCACTGGCACACCGCCCAGCCCATGGCGAGCTACCTCGCCACGGTCGCCATCGGCCACTTCGACGTCACCCGCACCACCGGCCCGCACGGACTGCCGGTCATCACCGCCGTCGACCCCAACCAGGCGAAGGCGAGCAAGCAGGTGCTCGCGAAGATCCCGGACATCATCAAGTGGGAGGAGCTCAACTTCGGGCCGTACCCCTTCTCCTCCACCGGAGCGATCGTCGACCGGCCGGGCGACGCCGGCTACGCCCTGGAGACCCAGAACCGGCCCGTCTTCCCCGGCGACGAACTCGACACCGGCACGCTCGTGCACGAACTCGCCCACCAGTGGTACGGCGACTCGGTCACCCCGAGGTCCTGGCAGGACATGTGGCTCAACGAGGGTTTCGCCACCTACGCGGAGTGGCTGTACCGGGAGGACCACGGCGGCAAGAGCGCCCAGCAGACCTTCACGGACCTCTACGACGGCGACAACGAGGCCATCTGGGCCTACCCGCCCGCCAAACCGTCGAGCGCCGCCCACATCTCCGACAGCCCCGTCTACGAGCGCGGTGCGATGGTCCTGCAGAAGATCCGGCAGAAGGCCGGCGACGACACGTTCTACGACATCATCCAGGGCTGGGCCGCCGACCACCGCTACGGCAACGCGAGCACCGCCGACTTCACCGCGTACGTCGAGAAGAAGGCCCCGCACCGGGACTTCGGCGAGATCTGGAAGGACTGGCTGTACGGGGACCGCAAGCCGTCCCGTCCCTGACGGGGACCCCCGGCCGGGGCCGGGGGTCCCCGCACGGCGCGGCGTCCGTCAGACGTTCACACCGAAGTCCTGGGCGATGCCGACCAGGCCCGAGGCGTAACCCTGGCCCACGGCGCGGAACTTCCACTCCGCGCCGTTGCGGTACAGCTCGCCGAAGACCATGGCCGTCTCGGTGGCGGCGTCCTCGGAGAGGTCGTAGCGGGCGATCTCGGCGCCGCCGGCCTGGTTGACGATGCGGATGTAGGCGTTGCGGACCTGGCCGAAGTTCTGGCCGCGGTTCTCGGCGTCGTAGATGGAGACCGGGAAGACGATCTTGTCGATGTCGGCCGGGAGCGCGGACAGGTTGACGTTGATCGCCTCGTCGTCGCCCGCGCCCTCGCCCGTGCGGTTGTCGCCGGTGTGGACGATGGAGTTGTCCGGGGTCTGCTTGTTGTTGAAGAAGACGAAGTGCGCGTCCGAGTAGACCTTGCCCTGGCCGTTCACCGCGATGGCCGAGGCGTCCAGGTCGAAGTCCGTGCCGGTGGTGGTGCGGACGTCCCAGCCGAGGCCCACGGTGACGGCGGTCAGGCCCGGAGCCTCCTTGGTGAGCGAGACGTTGCCACCCTTGGACAGGCTTACAGCCATGTTGGGAGTCCCTTCCTTGGATATCTGTGTATCTGTGCCGATGAAGCTACCGTCACCCGGGAGAACGTCGAGAGGGGTACCGTCGGTTCCGGGTCCCTTTACCTTTTTTACCCGCCGGGAAATCCAGGTGACGCGGACCGGGCGTGACCGGGAACATGGAACGCATGTCTGGTCCCTACGTCGTCCGTGGCTCCGTCTCGCTTCCCGAGGCCGAGCTGATGTGGCGTTTCTCCAGGTCGTCGGGGCCCGGCGGACAGCACGTCAACACCAGTGACTCGCAGGTGGAGCTGCGCTTCGACCTGGCGCGCACCGAGGCGCTCCCCCCGGTGTGGAAGGAGCGGGCGCTGCAGCGGCTCGCCGGCCGGCTCGTCGACGGAGTGGTGTCCGTGCGGGCCTCCGAGCACCGCTCCCAGTGGCGCAACCGCGAGGCCGCCGCCGTACGCCTCGCCGCACTCCTCGCGGAGGCCTGCGCGCCCCCGCCCAGGCCGCGCAGGGCGACCCGTGTCCCGCGCGGCATCAACGAACGCCGGCTGCGGGAGAAGAAGCAGCGCTCCGAGACGAAGCGGGGCCGCTCGCGGCGGGACTGGGCGTGAGCCGGTGTCACCCGGTGGGCAGGGGTGCCCGTCACATCCGCGGCCCGGCGTTCGTCAGTGAGGCAGAGGACCACTGGCGGTGACGGAGAGGCCGGGCACACGATGAGCGACGACGGACAGCACCGCGACGACGATCTGCTCGCCGAGCGGTTCGAGGAGTACCGGGGGCACCTGCGGGCCGTCGCCTACCGGATGCTGGGCTCGGCCGCGGAGGCCGAGGACGCGGTCCAGGAGGCGTGGTTCCGGCTGAGCCGGTCCGACACCGGTGAGGTGGGCAACCTCGGGGGCTGGCTGACGACCGTCGTCGGCCGGGTCTGCCTCGACATGCTCCGCTCCCGCCGCTCCCGGGGCGAGGAGCCGCTGGAGACCTGGGCTCCGGGAGCCTCCGCCGAACCGGACCCGGCCCAGGACGCCGTGCTCGCCGACTCGGTCGGGGCGGCCCTCCTGGTCGTCCTTGGGACGCTCTCGCCGGCCGAGCGGCTCGCGTTCGTGCTGCACGACCTGTTCGGGGTGCCGTTCGAGGAGGTCGGCGGCATCCTCGGGCGCAGTCCGGCCGCCGCGCGGCAGCTCGCCAGCCGGGCCCGGCGCCGGGTGCGGGGTGCCGAGGCGCCGGAGGCGGACCTGGTCCGGCAGCGGCAGGTGGTCGACGCCTTCCTGGCGGCCGCGCGGGGCGGCGACTTCGACGGGCTGCTGGCGGTGCTCGACCCGGACGTGCTGGCCCGCAGCGACGCCGGTACGACCGTCGGCGCGGCCCAGGTCGCGTCCGGCGCGAGGAGCTTCGCCCATCTGGCCCGGGTCGCGCGTCCCGCGCTGGTCGACGGCGCCACGGGCCTGGTCGTGTACGCCGACGGCCGCCTGGAGCGTGCGCTGACGTTCACCTTCGTGGCCGACCGGATCGCGTCCGTCGACATCGTGACGAACCCGGCCGACCTGTCGGTGCTGACCGTCGAGCCGGTCTAGGCCGCTTCGGCGGGCCCGGTGTCACTCCAGGTCGAGCACTCCCACGGTCTGGCCCCCGCTCGTCTCCCCGTTCTTGCGGAAGCCCAGCCGGAGGTAGAAGTCCTCGGGGCCGTCCGGGCCGGGGTGCCAGGTCACGTGGAGTTGCCTGCCGCCCCGGCCGCGGATCAGGTCGGCCACGGCGGTGACGGCGAAGCGGCCGTAGCCCCGCCCCTGTGCGTCCGCCGCGATGTTCAGGCGCCACAGGCCCGAGCGGCGCACGCTGCCGTCGCCGTACCAGTCGATGTCCAGGAAGGCCATCAGGAAGCCGACCGGGCGGTCGTCGTCGACGATCAGCCGGGGCCAGGCGACACCGGCGGGGTGGACGTACGCCTCGGCCAGGGACTTCACGACCGGTTCGACCGCGTGTTCCTGGTCGGGGCGGATCCGGATGCCGATCGCGGCGTCGAAGTTCGCGGGGGTGACGTCTTCCAGACGAGGTGTCATCCGCTCACGCTACGCACGCGGTTCGCGTCCCGGCCACGCGATATCGGGCTCAGCCCACATGCCGGTACCGGCCGCGGAAGTACAGCAGCGGGCCACCCTCCGTGCTCGGGACGCGTGCGGTCAGTACGCGGCCGATGACGAGGGTGTGGTCGCCGGCCGTCACCCGCTGCTCGGTGCGGCACTCCAGGGTGGCCAGCGCGCCGCCCACCAGGGGCGCGCCGGTGGCCTCGCCACGGGAGCAGGGGAGGTCCTCGAAGAGCAGGCGGTCGCTGATGCGGCCCTTCATGGCGAAGCGGCCCGCGATGTGCCGCTGGCTCTCGGTGAGTACCGACACCGCCCACAGGGGCTGCTCGCCGAGCAGGTCGTCCATGCGGGAGCCCTCGCGCAGGCTGACCAGCACCAGCGGCGGGTCGAGGGAGACGGACATGAAGGCGGTGGCGGTCATGCCGACGTCCTCCGTGCCCGGCGCGTCCGGGTCGTCGGGGTCCAGCGGCGGCTCCTGCGCGGTCACCAGGACGACCCCGGCGGCCAGTCGGGACATCGCGGCCCGGAACTCGTCGTTGCTCACCCCCTCAGCATGCCCGGAAGCTGTGGTGGCGGTGGGGGAGGGAGTCTTCAGCACGCCGGAAACGCTAGTCTGCGCCCCGCGCGCGCCACATCGGGCCTCGGCCCGAGCCTGGTCCTAGGACCAGGGGCGGACCGCTGTGTGCGTCATGTGAACAGGCCCGCAAAACTTACGTTCAGTAAACCCATGGGGAAACCGCAGAAACTCCACTCAATTGTTCACGTTCTCCTGTGACTTGAGTCACAAGGGGCAGGAATTGTTGACCCTGTGTACCGAGTGGGCAGCGCGCTGTGATTCAGTGGCGGGGAAACTGGAAGAGCACTGTAAGCGGCACCCTGAACGAGCGCCGACGACAACCCTTGATTCGCTGCGAGGTCTCGGGGGGAGGGCGAGCATGGAGACCGAGTCGGAGCCGTATGTCCGCCTTGCGTCCCTGCGACAGCTGCACCAGGTCATGGCCGACATGAACACGGCACGCAGCCTGGCGGACACACTGCAGACCGTCGCCGACGGCGCCGTGAACGCCCTCGGGTACGAGATGGCCTGCGTGAACCTCGTACGCCCCGACGGCGACCTCGTCGTCGCCGCGTTCTCCGGCAACTCCGCCGCCGAGGCCCTGATCACCGGCCGGGTCGGCTCCCGCGACGCCTGGGAGCGGCGGCTGAACATGGGCGAGCGCTGGGGCGACCTGGTCTTCATACCGCACACCGAGGGCTGGGTCCTCGACGACGACGACGTCCCCCAGTGGTACACCGACGGTCCCGCCCCCCGCTTCGAGGACGAGTGGCACCCCTCCGACCGCCTCTTCGCCCCCATGTACACGCCGGGCATCTCGGGCGGCTCCTGCGGCGAGCTGCTCGGCGTCATCTCCGTCGACCGCCCGCGCAACGGCCGCCACCCCGGCGCCTGGGGCCGCGAGGCCCTGCAGATGTACGCCTTCCAGGCCGCGATCGCCATCAGCAACGCGCGTCTACGTGCGAACATGCAGCGCGCCCTGGTCCGTCTGGAGCGCGAGCAGCAGGCCCTGCGCGCCAGCGAGGAATCCTTCCGGCAGGCCTTCGAGTACGCCCCCTCCGGCATGGCCATCGCCGAGATGGGCGGCGACCAGCACGGGCGCATCCTGCGCACCAACGACGCCCTGTGCCGCCTGCTGGGCCGTCCCGCCTCCGCGATGCGCCGCTACTCCTTCTCCGACCTCGTCCACCCCGAGGACATCGGCACCCTGCTGCGCACCTCGGCGGAGGGCGGCCGCGCGGAACTCCGCCTGGGCCGCCGCGACGGCAGCTACGTCTGGGTCTCCCTGCGCAACTCGGTCGTCGCCGACGCCGCCGACGGCCCCCGCTTCCTCCTCACCCACGTCGAGGACATAGAGGAGCGCAAGCGCCGTGAGCTGCAGCTCGCCCACCGCGCCTCCCACGACTCCCTCACCGGTCTGCCGAACTCGGCGGAGCTGCGCTCACGCCTGGCGGCCCGGCTGTGCCGGCGCCCGACCCACACCGGCGAGCTGGAGTCCCTGGACGCGGCCTACGGCCACCCCGCCTTCGACGCCCCCGCGAACCACGGCTTCGACTTCAGGCCGGGCACGGAGGGCTACGACGCCTACGACCACCACGTCCACACCGTCGCCCCCGAGGACGGCCGCGACGACGGCACCAAGGGCCTCGCGGTCCTCTTCTGCGACCTCGACGGCTTCAAGTCGATCAACGACCGCTTCGGCCACAACGCGGGCGACGCGGTGCTGATCGAGGTCGCCCGCCGGCTGACCCGGGGCGTCCGCGACGGCGACACGGTCGCGCGGCTCGGCGGCGACGAGTTCGTGATCCTCGCCGACGGCCTCGGCCGGGCCGACGCCCAGGACCTCGCCGTACGGCTGCGCAACGAGATCATCCAGCCGATCCGGGCCGAGGGACGGGCCGTCCGGGTGGGCGCGAGTTTCGGTATCGGATGGGCACACTGCGGCATGACGGCGGACGAAGTGTTGAAGTCAGCCGACGAGCGGATGTACGTAGAGAAACGATCTCGTCCCAAACAACATCGACGCGCCGGATGATCCCCAGGTCAGGGGCATGATGCGATTCGAGTCACCTGTTTGGCTCAGTCAGAGCGGGTAGGCTCGCCCTTCCAGACCTGTATCGCATCACCCGCACCTGCTGAGGAGACCAAGGGATGACGCCCGGCGAAAACGGCCCGAGCACGCCCGAGGACGACGACCCGTTCGGGTATCTGTACGCCGACGGCCAGGCCAGAGGAGCCCAGCCGCCCTCCGGCGGTTACGGCTACCCGAACTCGGTCAGCAGAGTGCGCACGGTCGGCGAGCGCCAGTACAGCCAGCCGCAGTACGGCCAGCCGACCGTGCCGCAGCAGCAGGCCGTCTACGGCCAGCCGAACGCCCACTACCAGGCCCCGGAGACCCTCCCCGGCGGCGCCCCGCCGAGCACCCCCCGCTCCGCACCGCCCGCCCCCGGCCGCCGCGGCCCCAACACCAAGGGCCTGCTGATCGGCGCGATCGCGGTGGTCGCGGCGGTCGTCGTCGGCATCGGCGTGGCGATGATCAACGGCAACGACGACAAGACCGGCAACCAGGCCAACACCCCGAGCCAGTCCCAGAGCCGGGCCTCGAGCCCGTCGGCGAGCAGTTCGGCGGCGAGCGGTGAGCTTCCGAAGACCGACGCCGCGAGCAGCTCCGTCCAGCTGGGGGGCGGCGCGACAGCGGCCTCGGACGTCAAGGGCGCGAAGTCCTCGGACGGCCGCTATGTGACAGGCCTGAATCAGCAGGGTGCTTCGATCACGTGGACATTCGACGGCATCCCCGAGGCCGGCAAGTACTCGGTGTACGTCGGCTACAGCGTGCCGGGCAAGGACGGGACCGCCACGCTCACGGTGAACGGCACGCCTTCCACGCAGCCCGTCAACCTGAAGAACTGGTCACATGCCGCAGGCGGCGACTACGCGCAGGGCTGGACAAAGACCTTCAACTACGTCCAGCTCAAGCAGGGCACGAATACCGTCACTGTCTCCTGCGGGCAGGGCAACCAGTGCGACGCGCTGGTCGACCGCCTGTGGCTGGTCAAGGGCTGGGTCAACTACCACGGCTGAGTCACGGCGCGTGGTGGTCTTCATCATCACGCGGCGCTGACTTCCCCGGTCACCGCAATCCGCCCCAGCAGTTTCCCGTACGCCGAGCGGTCGAACTCGCCCGCCGCCGGAGCCGCCACCGTCGCCGCCGACAAAGCCACCGCCCGGGCCAGCCGCTCCGGCCAGGGGAGCTTTTCCACCAAGCCCGACAGCAGGCCCGCCACCGCCGAGTCGCCCGCGCCCGTGGGATTGCCGTGGACGCGAGCCGGCGGGGCGGCGCGCCAGCGGCCCTCCGGGGTGACGGCCAGCAGGCCCTGCGGGCCGAGGGAGGCGACGACCGCCTGGGCCCCGCGGCGACGGGCGTCCTGCGTGGCGCGGAACGGTTCGTGGGAGCCCGTGAGTTCGGCCAGTTCGTCGGCGTTCGGTTTGATGAGGTCGGGGCGGGCGGCCACCCCGCGGCGCAGGGGTTCGCCGCTGGTGTCCAGCAGGACGGGGACGCCCTGCGCACGGGCCAGGCGGATCAGGTTCGCGTAGGCGCCGACCGGGACGCCCGGGGGCAGGCTTCCGCACAGGGCCACCGCCGAGGCGCCGCCCAGCAGTTCCTCGTAGCGGTCGAGGAAGGCGGCCCACTCGGTGGGCGCTGTCTGCGGGCCCGGCTCGTTCAGCTGTGTGGTGTCGCCCGGGAGATCGTCCACGACCGCGATCGTGCGCCGGGTCGCCCCGGCGACCGGGACCAGCGCGTCCGTCAGCCCGGGTACGCCGGCCAGCTGGTCGCGTACCGCCCGGCCGGTCGCGCCGCCCGCGAAGCCCGTGACCGTCACCTCGTGGCCGAGGGCGGCCAGGACGCGGGCCACGTTCACGCCCTTGCCGCCCGGCCGTTCGATGACCTCCGAGACCCGGTGCGAGGCGTGCGGCCGTAGTGACCGCACGCGGTAGGTGAGGTCGAGAGCGGTGTTCAGTGTGACCGTGAGGATCACCCCGGCCGACCTCCCTCGAAGTTCCCCGCGTCCGTCCACGCGCCCGTCATCGGTTTCCGGGGCCACGATCATGCCAAAGAGACGGCGGCCGGCCCAGTCATGAGTCGGCCGCCGTTGCGGGAAAAGACGGGCAGATCAGGCCAGTTGGGGCGGGATCACCCACTCGCCGTGCCGCATCACGCCCGTGAGGTCGAAGTCCGCGTCCAGCAGGACCAGGTCGGCGTCCTTGCCGGGCTCCAGGGAGCCGACGCGGTCAAAGAGCCCGAGGAGGCGGGCGGGGTTCACCGACAGCGCGGTCACCACGTCCTCGACCGGCAGCTTGTCGATCGTCACCGCCCGTTTGAACGCCCGGTCCAGGGTGAGCGTGGAGCCCGCGATCGAGCCGCCCTCCACCAGCCGCGCCACCCCCTCGCTGACCTCCACCTCCAGCGGGCCGAGCATGTAGCGGCCGTCGCCGGTACCGGCCGCGTCCATCGCGTCCGTGATGAAGGCGACGCGGGAGGCGCCCGCGCGATGGAAGGCCAGTTCCAGGGCGGCGGGGTGGAGGTGCACGCCGTCGTTGATCAGCTCGACCGTGACCCGCTCGTCCTCCAGCAGGGCGGCGATCGGCCCCGGCGCACGGTGGTTCAGGGCCGGCATCGCGTTGAACAGGTGGGTGGCGACGGTGGCGCCCGCGTCGATCGCGGCGGCCGTCTGCTCGTACGTCGCGTCCGTGTGCCCGATCGCCGCGATCACGCCGTGCTCGGCGAGCAGCCGTACGGAGTCGAGGCCGCCCGGCAGCTCGGCGGCGAGGGTGACCATCTTCGCCCTGCCGCGCGCCGCGTCGATCAGCTTGCGCACGTCCGCCGGGTCCGGGTCGCGCAGCAGCTTCTCGGAGTGCGCGCCCTTGCGGCACGGCGAGATGAACGGCCCCTCGAAGTGGATACCGGCGATCTCGCCCTGCTCGGCCAGCTCGCTCAGCAGCCCCGCCTGTGTCACCAGCAGGTCCATCTCGTCGGTGACGGTCGAGGCGACGAGGGTGGTGGTGCCGTGCAGACGGTGCGTACGGACGGCTTCGAGTACGTCGGCGGTCGTACCGGAGAAGGAGGCTCCGCCGCCGCCGTGATTGTGGATGTCGACGAAGCCGGGGACCAGCCAGTGGCCGGTCACGTCGATCACCTCGGCGTTCTCGGGAGCGGCGGCCGTGATCTTCGTACCCTCCACGCAGACGCGCCCGTCGTCCACCACTCCGCCGGGCAGCACCACCCGAGCACCTGCGAGAACCAAGCTGGGAGCCATCAGGCGGTTACCTCCGAGGGGTCGGTGGGGTCGAGGTCGGTGGAGTCGAGCAGGTCCTGTGCGAGCAGGCCCGCGCCCAGGCAGCCGGCCGTGTCGCCGAGGGCCGCGGGCACGATGGCCGGCAGTTTCTGGAAGGTGACCCGCCGCCGGACGGCGTCCCGCAGGGGCTGGAACAACACTTCCCCCGCCTCGGCGAGCCCGCCACCGATGATCAGGGTGCGCGGGTCCAGCAGGGTGAGCGCGGTGACCAGCCCGTCGGCGAGCGCGTCCACCGCCTCCTGCCAGACCCGGACGGCGTTCGGGTCACCGGACGCGACGGCCTTGGCGCAGTCGGCGGCGTCCGCGTCCGGGTCCCCGCAGGCCGCCGCCCAGGCCTCACTGACGGCGGACGCGGAGGCGTACCGCTCCAGACAGCCGTGCTGCCCGCAGGGGCAGGGGGTGCCGCGGGGGCGTACGACGACGTGGCCGATCTCGCCGGCGAAACCGTGCGCGCCCGCCTCCACCCGGCCGTCGATGCCGATGGCGCCGGCGATCCCGGTGCCGAGCGGCACGAACAGGAACCGGTCGGCGCCCTTGCCCGCGCCGATCCGGCCCTCGGCGAGACCACCGGTGCGCACGTCGTGGCCGAGGGCGACGGGGACACCGAGCCGCTGCGTGAGCAGCGCGCGCAGGGGTACGTCCCGCCAGCCGAGGTTGGCCGCGTAGGAGGCGACGCCCCGCTCCTCGTCGACGATGCCGGGGACCGCGACACCGGCGGCGACGGCCGGCGCGCCGTAGTGCTCGGCGCCGTAGGCGCGCAGCTCGGCGGCGAAGTCGAGGATCGCCCCGACCACCGCGTCCGGTCCGCGCTCGCGTCCGGTGGCGCGGCGGGCGCGGTGGAGCAGTTCGCCGTCGTCGCCGACGAGGGCGGCCTTCATCCCGGTACCGCCCACGTCCAGGGCGATGACATGTCTCACCACGGTCCCTAGTGTGACCCGCACACCCGCAAGAGGTCTAGTCCACTCGCGTGGTGTAGACCTTATGTGTCCAGATATTGAACGGTCAGACAGCAGGGTTGGGGCTTTGACGGTGCGTCGGCGTACGGCAGGAACGATCGCGGTGGTGTCCGCACTGGGCATGACGGCGGTTCTCGGCGGCTGCGGGAGCACGGGCTCCTCCGACGTCACGTTGAGACTGGTCGCCGCCGACTACGGCGACTCCGCCGCGGACAGCTCCAAGAAGTACTGGGACACCCTGGCCAAGGAGTACGAGTCCAAGCACCCCGGCGTGAAGATCGACGTCAGCGTGTACTCCTGGAACGACGTCGACGCCAAGGTCAAGGCCATGGTCGCCGCGGGCCACGCCCCCGACCTGGCCCAGATCGGCGCCTACGCCGACTACGCGGCCGCCGGCAAGCTCTACCCGGCCTCCGACGTGCTCTCCATCCGCACCCAGGCGGACCTGCTCTCCCAGCTCTCCGACGCCGGCCAGTGGAACCACACCCAGTACGGCATCCCCTTCGCCGCCTCCACGCGCGTGCTCTTCTACAACAAGACCCTGTTCGCCAAGGCCGGCATCACCCCGCCCACCACCTGGGACGAGCTGGCCGCCGACGCCAGGGCGCTCAGGGACAAGGGTGTGAAGTACCCCTTCGCGCTGCCCCTCGGCCCCGAGGAGGCCCAGGCGGAGACCATGCAGTGGCTGCTCAGCGGCGGCAACGGCGGCAGCGGCTACACCGACGACATCGGCACCTACACCATCGACTCCGCGCCGAACGTCGAGACCTTCACCTGGCTCAAGGACGAGCTGGTCGGCAAGGGCCTGACCGGACCCGTCGCGCCCGGCAAGCTCAACCGCGCGGACGCCTTCGCTGCCTTCGCCGACGGCCAGGTCGGCATGCTCAACGGACACCCCACGCTGATCCAGCAGGCCGAGAAGAAGGGGGTGAAGTTCGGCATGGTGCCCATGCCGGGCCGCACCGGCAAGGCCAGGGCCTCCATGGGCGTCGCCGACTGGATGATGGCGTTCAAGCAGAACGGGCACGCCGAGCAGATTGGCGACTTCCTCAACTTCGTCTACAGCGAGAAGAACGTCCTCACGTTCTCCCGCGACTACGGTCTGCTCCCGGTCACCGGCTCGGCCTCCAACACCATGAGCGCGTCGCAGTCCCCGGCCGACAAGGCCCTGCACCCCTTCCTCGACGAGCTGCCCACCTCCGAGCTGTACCCCGTCGGCAAGACCTCCTGGGCGGCGGTCAGCGCGTCCGTGAAGCAGAACATCGGCCAGGCCGTCGCCCCCGGCGGCAGCCCCTCCGCCGTCCTGTCCCGCCTCCAGGCGACGGCGACCGCGGCCGACAGCGGCGACGCGAGCTGACCCGGTTGTCCGTGCCCGGCGCTACGGTGGCGGGCATGGAACTCGGCCACCGCGAACAAGCCATCCTCGCGCTGGAGCGCCGCGGCTTTCCCGGCCCCGGCGCGAAGGAGCGCGCGATACGCGAGGAACTGGGCCTGTCCCCGGTCCGCTACTACCAGCTCCTCAACGCCCTGCTGGACGACGAGCGGGCCCTCGCCCATGACCCGGTGACGGTGAACAGGCTCCGCCGGGTGAGGGAAGCACGCCGCACGGAGCGCTGAAGCGGACCGGTTCGGGAGGCGAGGCGGAGTCCGGGGAAGCCCCAGGAGTGGTTCGGGCCGACTGTGGATAGTGTCGGTGCATGGACCCTCTGCCGACCCCGCAGACCCAGCCCGGCCGGGACGGACTCGCCGCGTTCCTCGCCAAGCCGAGCGCAGCAGTCGTCGGCCTGGACTTCGACGGCACCCTGGCCCCCATCGTCGCCGACCCCGAACAGGCCCGCGCCCACCCCGAGGCCGTACCGGCCCTCGGCGCACTCGCCCCCAAGGTCGCCTCCATCGCCGTGATCACCGGCCGCCCGGCCGGGGTCGCGGTCCGCTACGGCGGTTTCGCCGGCGTCCCCGGCCTGGAGCACCTGACCGTCCTCGGCCACTACGGCGCCGAACGCTGGGACGCGGTCACCGGCACCGTCACCGCCCCGCCCCCGCACCCCGGCGTCGCGGCGGTCCGCGCCGAGCTGCCCGGTGTGCTGGACCGCAATGGTGCCTGGCACGGCTCCTGGATCGAGGAGAAGGGCCGGGCGGTCGCGGTGCACACCCGCCGCGCCGACGATCCGCAGGCCGCGTTCGAGGCCCTGCGCGGCCCCCTCACCGACCTCGCCACCCGCCACGGCCTGATCGTCGAACCCGGCCGGATGGTCCTGGAACTGCGCCCGCCGGGCATGGACAAGGGGGTGGCACTCGGCGAGTACGTCCGCAAGACCGGCGCCGAGTCGGTCCTCTACGCCGGTGACGACCTGGGCGACCTCCCCGCCTTCGCCGTCGTCGACGAACTCCGCTCCGAGGGCGTCCCCGGCCTCCTGGTCTGCAGCGGCAGCACGGAGGTCACGGAACTGGCGGAACGGGCGGACATGGTGGTGGACGGCCCGGCCGGCGTCGTCCACCTGCTGCGGACGCTCGCGGCTCAGCTGGACTGAAGCTCCTCGAGCGCCTGCAGCTGCTGGAGGAACCACTGGGCGGGCGGCAACGCGGTGGCCGCGGCAGCCAGCCGCTGCGACCGCGCCGCCCGCTCCTCATCCGGCAGGGACAGTGCCTCGTGCAGGACCCGCGCGGTCTGCAGCACGTCGTAGGGGTTCACCGCGAGCGCGTCGGCGCGCAGCTCCTCGTAGGCCCCCGCCTCCCGGGACAGCACCAGCGCACAGCCCCGGTCGGAGACGACCGGGATCTCCTTGGCGACCAGGTTCATGCCGTCCCGGATGGGGTTGACCAGGGCCACGTCGGCGAGCCGGTAGGCGGCCAGGGAGCGTGCGAAGTCGTCCTTGACGTGCAGTACGACCGGGGTCCAACCCGGCGTGCCGTAGGCCGAGTTGATCTCCTCGGCCACCCGCTGCACCGCGGCCGTGTAGTCGCGGTACACGGCGAGGTCCTGCCGCGACGGGTAAGCGAACGCGATGTGCACCACCCGCTCCCGCCACTCGGGGTGGTCCTCCAAAAGCTGCCGGTACGCCAGCAGCCCGCGCACGATGTTCTTCGACAGCTCGGTGCGGTCGACGCGGACGACGGTCCTGCGGCCCTCGCCGATCTCCTCGCGCAGGGCCGCCATCCGCTCCTCGACGTCCGGCTCGTGCGCGCGCTTGCGCAGGAAGTCCCCGTCCGCCCCCAGCCCGTGCACCCCGATCCGGGTACGCGCGGGAATCCCCGGCTTCAGGGCCGCCCGCGCGCAGTCCCGGAACGCGTCCGCCCAGCGGTGCGTCAGGAAGGCGACCCGGTCGGCGCCCAGCATGCCCGTCAGCAGTTGCTCGCGGATGTCGTCGGGAAGCAGCGCGAAGTACTCCGGCGGCGCCCACGGGGTGTGCGAGAAGTGGCCGATCCTCAGGTCCGGGCGCAGCTCGCGGAGCATTCCCGGGACCAGGCACAGGTGATAGTCCTGCACGAGCACCGCGGCACCCTGCGCCGCATCCTCGGCCAGCGCCTCGGCGAACGCACGGTTGTAGGCCTCGTAGGACGCCCACTGGCGCCGGAACCCGACGTCGAAGACCGGCTCCAGCGGGGTCTGGTACAGCATGTGGTGGACGAACCACAGCACCGAGTTGGCGATGCCGTTGTAGGCGTCCGCGTGCACCGTCGCGTCGATGTCGAGCATCCGCACCAGTTGCCCGCCGGTCGCCTCGACCGGGAGCCGGCGCCCGCCGTGGGAACGCCGTACCGCCTCCCGGTCCGCGTCGCTCAGCGCGGCGCACACCCACACCGCGTCGGCGTCCGGCCCGATCGCCGACAGCCCCGAGACCAGTCCGCCGCCACCCCGCCTGGAGCGCAGCGAGCCGTCCTCGTCCACCGTGTACGAAACCGGGCCGCGGTTGGACGCGACCAGCACCTCAGCACCCTGTGTGGCAGCCATGGTCCTCAACCTAGCCCGGCCCGGAAACGCTCAAACGTGCGGTCCGCCCCGAAAGGGGGCCGTATACAGCCGTTCTTCGCCGTTGCCCGCCGTTCACGCCACCTTCCGGTCGGCGTACTCGGCGATCTCCACCATGGGCGGACGTTCCTCGGTGTCCACCGAGTAGGTGCGCGGCTCGAAGCCGTCCTCGCCCCGCTCGAACTGGGTCAGCGTCGGCCGGATCAGATGCCCCCGGGCCAGCCGGAGCTGGGCGGTGCGGTAGATGGCCGCCGACATCCGGCCCAGCGCCTGACCGTCCTGGTGCCGGTGCTTGCGCACACCCACGTCCACCTGCGCCAGCGCGTCGAGCCCCACCAGGTGCAGGGCGTCGACCAGCATGCCCAGCTCCACGCCGTAGCCGACGGGGAACGGCAGCTGTTCCAGCAGCGAGCGGCGGGCCGCGTACTCGCCGCCCAGCGGCTGCACGAATCCGGCCAGCTGCGGCCAGTGCATGTTCAGCAGGGGGCGGGCCATCAGCTCGGTGACCCGGCCGCCCTGGCCGGTGGCGCCGCCCAGGGGTCGGTCGTACATCGCCTTGACCAGGTCCACGTCGGGCTCGGTGAGCAGCGGGCCGACGATCCCCGAGACGAAGTCGGAGGAGAACTCCCTGAGGTCGGCGTCGATGAAACAGATGATGTCCCCGCCGGTCACCAGCAGGGAGCGCCAGAGCACCTCCCCCTTTCCGGGGACGGCGGGAATCCTGGGCAGGATCTCGTCACGGTGAACGACCCGCGCGCCCGCGGCGGCGGCGACCTCGGAGGTGCGGTCGGTGGAGCCCGAGTCGACGACGACGATCTCGTCGACGAGCGGAACCTGCTCCACGAGATCGTGGCGGACGACCGCGACGATGTCGCCGACGGTCTCCTCCTCGTTGAGCGCGGGCAGCACGACGCTGATCGTCTGGCCCGTGCGCTGTTTGGCGGACAGGATCCGGTGGAGAGGGCGATCGGTCACGGACCAGGAGCGGGTGGCCAGCCAGCGCTCGACTTCTTCCAGCACGGTCTGCGGCTCCTCACTGTTCGTGACCACACGGGGTCAACCGTGTGATCCATCTCGCGGTTCGGACGACTATCTCAACTGTCCTGGCCTTCGGTTACAGTCTTGAACAACGCCGATGACCATCGCATGTCGGAGGTCGGCGCGCGTTCACAACCGCATACCGCTCATCCAGAGGGGCAGAGGGAAACGGCCCGATGAAGCCCCGGCAACCCTCCAGTCGGTTCTTGTCACGTTGACGTGGCGAGGCTCCCGGCTAGGGAAGGTGCCAAATCCGTCTCACGGCGAGATGCGTCGTGAGGAAGATGAGGAGAAAGGGCCTCGCCTCCATGGCTGTGCAGACAGTTGCAAGCTCCACCGATTCCACCGTCGACCTCGGTCCCGCCGCGGCCCTGAGCTGTCGCGAGTGCGGTCACCGTGTCCCGCTCGGCCCGGTGTTCGCCTGCGAGGAGTGTTTCGGCCCGCTGGAGATCGCCTACGACTTCTCCGGCTACGACACCGAAGAGCTGCGCCGCCGTATCGAGGCCGGCCCCGCGAACATCTGGCGCTACGCGCCGCTGCTGCCCGTCCCGTCCGACGTGGCCGACAAGCCGAACCTGAACCCGGGCTGGACCAAGCTCGTCAAGGCCGACAACCTCGCCGCGGAACTGGGCGTCACCGGCGGCCTGTTCGTGAAGGACGACTCCGGCAACCCGACGCACTCCTTCAAGGACCGCGTGGTCGCCCAGGCCCTGGAGGCCGCCCGCGCCTTCGGCTTCACCACGCTCTCCTGCTCCTCGACCGGCAACCTCGCCGGTGCCGTCGGCGCCGCCGCGGCCCGGGCCGGCTTCCGCTCCTGCGTGTTCATCCCGCACGACCTGGAGCAGGGCAAGGTCGTCATGGCCGCCGTCTACGGCGGCGAGCTGGTCGGCATCGAGGGCAACTACGACGACGTGAACCGCTTCTGCTCCGAGCTGATCGGCGACCCGGCCGGCGAGGGCTGGGGCTTCGTCAACGTCAACCTGCGGCCGTACTACGCGGAGGGCTCCAAGACCCTCGCGTACGAGATCTGCGAGCAGCTCGGCTGGCGGCTGCCCGACCAGATCGTGGTCCCGATCGCCTCCGGCTCCCAGCTCACGAAGATCGACAAGGGTCTGCAGGAGCTGGTCAAGCTCGGCCTGGTCGAGGACAAGCCGTACAAGATCTTCGGTGCGCAGGCCGAGGGCTGCTCGCCGGTGTCGGCCGCGTTCAAGGCCGGTCACGACGTGGTCCGCCCGCAGAAGCCGAACACCATCGCCAAGTCCCTCGCCATCGGCAACCCGGCCGACGGCCCGTACGTCCTGGACATCGCCCGCCGCACCGGCGGTGCCGTGGAGGACGTCACGGACGAGGAAGTCGTCGACGCGATCAAGCTGCTGGCCCGCACCGAGGGCATCTTCGCGGAGACGGCGGGCGGGGTGACCGTCGGTGTCACCCGCAAGCTGATCAAGGACGGCGCCCTGGACCCGGCGAAGACCACGGTCGTCCTCAACACCGGCGACGGCCTCAAGACGCTGGACGCGGTGGCGGGTACGGGGCTGACCGCGACCATTCGGCCCAACCTGGAGTCGTTCCGCGAGGCCGGACTCGTCTGATCGTTGTCGTCTGGGCGCCTACCTGACCGGAGGTCACAAGCATGAGCGTCACCGTTCGCATCCCCACCATCCTGCGCACCTACACCGGCGGCCAGGCCGAGGTGACCGCCGAGGGCGCGACCCTCGCCGACGTCATCGCGAACCTGGAGAAGAACCACACCGGGATCGCCGCCCGGGTCCTGGACGACCAGGGCAAGCTGCGCCGGTTCGTCAACGTCTACGTCAACGACGACGACGTCCGCTTCGAGCAGGGCCTCGAGACCGCCACCCCGGACGGCGCCGGTGTCTCCATCATTCCGGCGGTCGCCGGCGGCTGATCGTTACCGTGGGTAACTTCAGTTACCCATTGTTCATGGAATTGCCTCCTCCGTGAGAGAAGCGGAGGGGGCAATTCTGCGTGATTGAGCGCGGTACAGTTGGGGAACTCGGCCGCGGTCTCCGGGTCGAGAGCCCTGGATTTCATGCCGCACACCCCGCAAGAAGTAGCCAAAGTGCGCGGGTTTTATGCGGCTTTTGTACCCCTTTGTGGGGCCCGACTTGCCCTGAAGTCGGGTGAATTCTCACCACATTCCGGACCGTTCCCGTCCAGAATTCTCGTCCGATTGACCTGTTGCAGACGGCAGTTGGACAGATACATTCAGCCGCGGTCGACGCGTTCCGGCGCACGCCCCCGTCCGATGGGGGGTGAGGTCTGACCCGGGTCCGCGAAGTGTGGATCTGTGCAAGGGCCAGTAATAGGGGAGTTAGGCATGGCTCAGGGCACCGTCAAGTGGTTCAACGCGGAGAAGGGGTACGGCTTCATCGCGGTCGACGGTGGTGCGGACGTCTTCGTCCACTACAGCGCCATCCAGATGGACGGCTACCGCACCCTGGAAGAGGGCCAGCGGGTGGAGTTCGAGATCTCGCAGGGCCAGAAGGGCCCGCAGGCCGACATGGTTCGCCTCAGCGCCTGAACGTTTCTTGCATGAAGGGCCCGCACCTCGCACAGGGTGCGGGCCCTTCGTCGTGTCCGGCGGCTGATACGCCCCTGTTCGCCCCCGGCTGATCCCGGGGAGCCGCTTGCACTCGACAGGGGGGAGTGCTAATCATTGGCGTTAGCACTCTGAAGGTGAGAGTGACAGTGAAGGACCGGGTCGGTGAGGCCCGCAGGCCAAGTGGGGCAAGGAACCACGCGGCCGGCGAGCCGTCCGTCGCGGGCGCGGGCGCGGTCCGAAGGAATCACCCCCAGTCCTGGAGGGACCACTTCACATGGCCAAGATCATCGCGTTCGACGAGGAGGCGCGGCGCGGCCTCGAGCGCGGCATGAACCAGCTCGCGGACGCCGTCAAGGTGACGCTCGGCCCCAAGGGCCGCAACGTCGTCCTCGAGAAGAAGTGGGGCGCCCCCACGATCACCAACGATGGTGTCTCCATCGCCAAGGAGATCGAGCTCGAGGACCCGTACGAGAAGATCGGCGCCGAGCTGGTCAAGGAAGTCGCCAAGAAGACGGACGACGTCGCCGGTGACGGTACGACCACGGCGACCGTGCTCGCCCAGGCCCTGGTCAAGGAAGGCCTGCGCAACGTAGCCGCCGGCGCCAACCCGATGGCCCTCAAGCGCGGTATCGAGAAGGCCGTCGAGGCCGTCTCCGCCGCCCTGCTGGAGCAGGCGAAGGACGTCGAGACCAAGGAGCAGATCGCCTCCACCGCGTCCATCTCCGCCGCCGACACCCAGATCGGCGAGCTCATCGCCGAGGCCATGGACAAGGTCGGCAAGGAAGGCGTCATCACCGTCGAGGAGAGCAACACCTTCGGTCTGGAGCTCGAGCTCACCGAGGGCATGCGCTTCGACAAGGGCTACATCTCCGCCTACTTCGCGACCGACATGGAGCGCATGGAGGCGTCGCTCGAGGACCCGTACATCCTCATCGCCAACTCCAAGATCGGTTCCGTCAAGGACCTGCTCCCGCTCCTGGAGAAGGTCATGCAGTCGGGCAAGCCGCTGCTGATCATCGCCGAGGACGTCGAGGGCGAGGCCCTGTCGACCCTGGTCGTCAACAAGATCCGTGGCACCTTCAAGTCCGTCGCCGTCAAGGCCCCGGGCTTCGGCGACCGCCGCAAGGCCATGCTCGGCGACATCGCCATCCTCACGGGCGGCGAGGTCATCTCCGAGGAGGTCGGCCTCAAGCTGGAGAACGCGACCCTGGACCTCCTGGGCCGCGCCCGCAAGGTCGTCATCACCAAGGACGAGACCACCATCGTCGACGGTGCCGGCTCCTCGGACCAGGTCAACGGCCGGGTGAACCAGATCCGCGCCGAGATCGAGAACAGCGACTCGGACTACGACCGCGAGAAGCTGCAGGAGCGCCTGGCGAAGCTCGCCGGCGGTGTCGCGGTCATCAAGGCCGGTGCCGCCACCGAGGTGGAGCTCAAGGAGCGCAAGCACCGCATCGAGGACGCCGTCCGCAACGCCAAGGCGGCCGTCGAGGAGGGCATCGTCGCCGGTGGTGGCGTGGCCCTGCTGCAGGCCTCCCAGGTCTTCGAGAAGCTGGAGCTCGAGGGTGACGAGGCGACCGGCGCCAACGCCGTGCGCATCGCGCTCGAGGCCCCGCTGAAGCAGATCGCCGTCAACGCCGGCCTCGAGGGCGGTGTCGTGGTGGAGAAGGTGCGCAACCTGACCCCGGGCCACGGCCTGAACGCCGCGACCGGCGAGTACGTCGACCTGGTCGCCGAGGGCATCATCGACCCGGCGAAGGTGACCCGCTCTGCGCTGCAGAACGCCGCCTCCATCGCCGCGCTGTTCCTCACCACCGAGGCCGTCATCGCCGACAAGCCGGAGAAGGCCGCCGCGCCGGCCGGCGGCGGCATGCCGGGCGGTGACATGGACTTCTGATCGGCCCCGGGGCTTCGGCCTCCGGTTGATCAACGTCCTTACCGAGGGCGGCACTCCCTGTCAGTGGCAGGGGGTGCCGCCCTCGGGCGTGTTCGGGAATCCGTGGCGGGCGCGGCGAGGGCCGCCAGACGCCGCAGGCCGGCCTGACGCTGCACCAGACCCAGCCCGGTGACGGCGGCACCGAGCGCCAGCCAGCCCGCAGGACCGGCCGTCATCACCGCACCGGTCAGCAGCAGGGGCCCCACCGACTTCTGCACCGACTGGGACATCCCGGCCACGCCCAGGTAGGAGGCCCGGGCACGCGGCGGCGCCAGGACGACCGCCAGCTCCCAGGAACTCACCGAGCGCAGCAGCTCGGCCAGGGTGGCCAGCATCGCGGCCGCGAGCATGGCGAGTGAGGCGGACCAGGCCCCGCCGCCGGTGGCGGTCGCCAGCACGAGGCAGCAGGCGGACAGCGTCACGCCGTACCAGCCCACGGCCGCGGCCGCCCGGCGCGGGCCTTCGGCCCAGGCGGAGACCCGCAGCTGCAGGACCACCACCAGCACGGTGTTCAGCACGAGGAAGGCGGGGACGACGGCGTGCGGCGCGCTGGTGTGGTGCACCAGCCACAGCGGCAGGCCGACTCCGATAACCGAGTCGTCCAGGTTCATCGGGATGTCGAGCAGGACGAAGAGCAGGTAGCCGGGATCCCGCCACGGGCTGCGGGCGGGGGCCGGGTCGGCGGCGGGGGTGCCGCCGCTGCCGCCGCCGTGCGCCACGACCAGGCCGTGGCCCGCCGGCTCCCGGGTCCGCCGGACCAGCGCGGCGGCCACGAGGTAGGAGAGCGCGTTGGCCAGGATCAGCGCGCGATAGGCGTTCGGGGTGCCCACGGCGAGGCCGAGCGCGGCGACGCCCGCGCCGACGGCGTACCCGCCGTTGGCCACGCTGCGGGACAGCGCCTGGTAGGTGGCTCGCCGCTCACCGGCGACCCGGGTGGCGAAGAGCATCTCCAGCGTCTTGGCCGCGCGCTCCGCGAGGCTGGTGAGGGCGACCAGGGACAGCAGGGTGGCGAAGTCGTCGGCGACCAGCAGCAGGAGCATCGTCACCAGCCGCAGCAGGTGACAGCCGATCAGCAGCCCCCGCACCGGAAGCCGTTCGGCGGCCCGTCCGGCGAGCGGTGACCCGGCGATCCCCGCGACCGCGCCGACCCCCAGCAGCAGCCCCAGCCGGCGTGCGTCCAGCCCGCTCACGAAGGTGAAGTAGAGGACGGACGCCGCGGCCCACACGCCCGTCCCGGTCCGGTCCACGCACTGCGCCAGCAGCATGATCCGCGCGCCCCGCCCACCGGGTGGCCGCCGCAGCTGCGCTATGAGCCCGCCTGTGCCGTCCTTGCCGTTCCTGGCCCGTCGCATGGCCAGCCCCCGTTTCCCGTCGTCCAGTTAATCTCGACATCAAGATACTTGATGTCGATAGACCGGACGAGGGGTAGCGGGAGGCGTCAGTCGGCGTAGTCCTTCAGCTTCTCGGTGTCGAGGGTGATGCCCACCGGGGACGGCAGCTCGACGGTCGCCCCCCACGGGCGGGTGGAGCACTGCAGGTAACGCCCGTCCTTCGGTTCGCTGTACACGCTGACCGTGCTGCTGTCGCGGTCGATGAGGAGATAGACGGGGATCTCGGCCGCCGCGTAACCCACGGGCTTGTCGATGCGGTCGCGCTGGTCGGTGTCGCGGTCATGGGAGGTGATTTCCACGGCCATGAGGGCACCGTCGGTCTCGGACCAGTTGCCGTGTCCCTTGAAGTGGTCCACCGGCGCGAGGAATCCGTCCGTGATGGCACGGCCCTTGCGGTAGGCCTCGGCCTTGACGCCTCGTTCGGGCATGAGGTTCAGCTCCGGGCGCTGCTGCATGCACTGACGTAGCAGCCACATGAAGATCTCGCCGTGGTTGCCGTCGGGCATGGCCTTTACGACTACCTTTCCGTTGACGTACTCGAGCCGCACGGTTTCGGGTGCGGCCTCGGCCAGTTCCTCGAACTCCTCGACATCGAGCGGGCCGTGCCGGATGCACAGCCTTCCGCCGAGGAACTCCAGCCGGTTGCGCAGTTCCCTCGGCGCCCTGCGGACGAGTTCCTCGAAGTCCTCGACGGACATCTGCGGGCGTTCTTCGGTGTCAGGGGTCATGGCGTCGCCTCCTCCCCTCCATCGTGCCCCGGGGTGGTCTCGTCGGACCGTAGGAGCGGTCATGTGGGTGTCCTCTCTCGTCGTCGTAGGGACATCGCAGCCCGGATCTCGCCCGCGCGGGCGTGGACCGCGGGGGCGGGCAGGGGCGTAGGCGGGTGCGCGGGGGCGCGTTCGCCCCGGCAGCCGCCGCACACGCCCCCCGGCAGTGCTTCCGGCCGCCCCGGCACCCCGCACTCCGCGCACTCCAGCACCCGGCGAGGCGGGCGGGGCCTCTCCCGGACCGGTTCCGGCGGGAGCTTGTCGATGAGGCGCCGGCGGACCAGCGCTGCCGGGTGGTGGACCGGCGTGGGCAGACCCTCGGTCAGTGCGCGGAGTGCGGCCTCGTCGGTGGCCCCTCGTGCGAACCACTCGGTCAGCAGCGGGGCGAGCGCGGCGCAGTCGGCGGCGGAGAGGGACAGGACGGGGGCGGTGCGGCCGAGGGCGGCGAGGAGGATGTGCGCGCGGGAGCGGGTGGGGTCGGGCCGTTCGGGCGGGGGCGAGTCCTCCGGTACGTCTCCCCGCGTGAACGCCGACCACCAGGCGTCGTCGCGTGCGGTGCGGGACCACCACGATCGGGTGATCCAGCGCGAGCCGCCCGAGTCGGTCTCCAGCCGCTCCCGGCCCCGCCTCAAGTGGCCGGCCCGCTGGAGGCGGTTGAGGGCTGTCCGGAGGGCGCACTGGCCGTAGGGGAGCTGTTTGGCCAGTGTCTTCACCGAGATGTCGGCGCCGTCGGGGAGGCGGTCGAGGTACTCGGCGATGGCTGCTTCGCGGGGCGCGAGGTGAGCGAAGGCGTGGTTGGTGCGGGGGCGTTGGCCCGGTGCGGTGCGTTTGCCGTAGCCCGGATTGGCCATCGGGTGAGGGGACGCGTGCGCGGGCAGGAGGGCAGGACTAAACTTGGCTTCAGCCACGGGATCGCTCTTTCCGATCTCGGCGGTCAAGCCCCCGCAGGTGTTGGTAGCACCTGACGGGGGCTGTTCGTTATTCGGGACGCTAGAGGATCGTCACCATGCGTGGCAAGTCGACCGCATCGCGTCAACTCGCGGGGTGGGAGGGCGGGTTGAGGCCCTACCCATTCCCTGAAAAGAGGGCTCGAAGCTCAAGGCTTGAGGTTCGCGACGAACGCCGACCAGGCCTCCGGCCGGAACACGAGCTTCGGGCCTTGGGGGGTCTTGGAGTCGCGGACGGGGACGAGGGCGGGGAAGTCGTGGGTGACTTCCAGGCAGTCGTTGCCGCCTTGGCTGTAGCTCGACTTGCGCCAGGTGGCCATGCTCAGGTCAGGGATGTTCCTCATGTGCGTAAGCCTGCGCCAACGCCTCGATCAGGGCCAGGGACTTCTCTTGCGACAGTGCGGAGGCCACCAGGAGGTCGAACACGAACCTTAGTTGGGTGACGGTGGACGGGTCGTCCTCCAGACGCCCGTTGCGCACTCCCTCGAAGTAGACCAGCGGAGGGGCGTCCGTGAACTCCATCAGCTTCAGCGCACCCTGCATCGCCGTGTGCGCACCCGCACTGAACGGCAGCACCTGCACGATGACCCGGCTGCGGCGGGACAGGTCGGCGACGCGGTGCAGAGCTTCCGCCATCACCGCCCGGCCACCGGTCTCCCGGTGCAAGGCCGCCTCGTCAAGCACCATCCACAACAACGGGTTTGTTGGATGATCCAGCAGGCGGATCCGCTCCATCCTCCCCTCCACCCACTCTTCGATGGTCTCCTCCGGCGCCGTCGGGTCGTATGCGCGGTTCACGGCCCGGGCGTACGCGGGTGTCTGCAGCAACCCTGGGATGAGGAGTGGCGTGTACTGCCTGATCGCCGTTGCGTGAGCTTCCGCCTCCGCCGCCACCTCGAAAGGCTCCTCGAACTTCGACTTGGCCGCCGCCCCGCAGTTCCGTTGGAAGAAGCCGTCCGTCTCCAGTACTTCGTCCAGCAGCCGCGCGTACTCCGCCTGCATCCGCCGCGTCCCCGCCTCCAGCTGTCCGATGAACGACCCGCTCACGAACAACCGCTGCCCCAACTGCTCCTGGCTCAGCCCCTTCCGCTCGCGGGCGTGCCGTAACTCGGCGCCCAGCAGGGCGCGTGGTGATGACGACGGGTCGAGGTCCTTCGGTCCCGGCATGGCAACTCCTCGTCCTGCAAACACTGTTGTTGGGACGCCGTATCTGGCCAGGCTAGGGCGCGGACGGCCACGCTGTGTGGGGAACGGCAACACCCTGCGTGAAGGAATTGGAACAATGGAGATGAAGGAGACACCCTCCGGTGAGCAGCCCGCCCGTGCGGGTGAGTACGCGGTCGACACCCGCAGCGGGCGGCTCGGTCAGGTGATGGGGCGTGTGGGCGGGCGCGTGCAGCTGCGGCCCGTCGGTGGTGGGCGGGAGTGGGACTGTCCGCCGGAGTCGGTCGAGCCGGCGCCGCCGGGGGAGGTGCTGCGGGAGCGGGTGCGGCGGCTGAACCGGGACAGTGTGAGCGGTGTCACCTAAGGGCTTCGGCCGGGCCGGAATGTGGGGCAGCGCATAGGTGATTACTTAAGGGGCTGCAACAATGCGTGCTCACATACCGACCGGTTAACCCTGCCACTCACGAGGAGCCCCTCACGTGACCGTCACGACGCCCGCCTCCCGCGCGGCCCAGATCCTGTCCCGCCCGATCGCGCTGAACGGTCTCACCGTTCCGAACCGGATCGTGATGGCGCCGATGACCCGCATGTTCTCCCCGGGCGGCATCCCCGGCGAGGACGTGCGCTCCTACTACGCGCGCCGCGCTGCCGCCGGTGTCGGGCTCATCGTGACCGAGGGGACCTACGTCGGTCACGAGTCGGCCGGTCAGAGCGACCGCGTGCCGCGGTTCCACGGTGAGGAGCAGCTGGCGGGCTGGGCGAAGGTCGCCGAGGACGTGCACGCGGCGGGTGGCACCATCGTGCCGCAGCTGTGGCACATCGGCATGGTCCGCAAGCAGGGCGAGCCGCCGTTCGCCGACGCCCCCGCCGTCGGCCCGTCCGGCCTCGTCACCGCCGGCGCCGAGCCCACCGGCCGGGCCATGACCCAGCAGGACCTGGACGACGTCATCGAGGCGTTCGCCCGGGCCGCCGCCGACGCCGAGCGCATCGGCTTCGACGGCGTGGAGATCCACGGTGCCCACGGCTACCTCCTCGACCAGTTCCTGTGGGAGGGCACCAACCGGCGTACGGACGCCTACGGCGGTGACCCGGTGGCCCGTGCGCGGTTCTCCGCGGAGGTCGTGGCCGCGGTCCGCGCGGCGGTCTCCGCCGACTTCCCGATCCTCTTCCGCTACTCGCAGTGGAAGCAGCAGGACTACACCGCCCGGCTCGCCGAGACCCCCGAGGAGCTGGAGGCCATCCTGACCCCGCTCGCCGCGGCCGGCGTCGACGTCTTCCACGCCTCCACCCGCCGCTACTGGCTGCCGGAGTTCGACGGCTCGGACCTGAACCTGGCCGGCTGGACGAAGAAGCTCACCGGCAGGCAGGTCATCTCCGTCGGCTCGGTCGGCCTCGACGGCGACTTCATCAACGCCTTCCAGGGCCAGGGCTCCGAGGTCAAGGGAATCGACAACCTCCTCGACCGGATGGAGGCCGACGAGTTCGACATGGTCGCCGTGGGCCGCGCGCTGCTGCAGGACCCGGAGTGGGCGGCCAAGGTGCTCTCCGACCGCTCCGACGAGCTGAAGCCGTACGACGCGGCCGCGCTGAAGACGCTCAGCTGAACCACCGTCTGCTGACGGGCACTTGTGATCGCCGCCGTACGTTCTCCTGATGACCAGTGAGGAGCGAGCATGACGACGAGCGAGTCCCAGGCCCGGAAGACCGGCGTCCCGGACACCGACGGCCCCGTGGTGCGCACCGCCTCCGGCGCGGTGCGCGGCCTCACGGAGCAGGGCCTGTCGGTGTTCCGGGGCATCCCCTTCGCCGCACCCCCGGTCGGCGCGGCCCGCTTCCAGGCCCCGCGCCCGCCCCGCCCGTGGGACGGCACCCGCGAGGCGTTCGCGTTCGGCCCCCCGCCGCCGCAGGACGCCGGCTCCCCGGACAGCGCGGCCCGGCCGTCCACACCCCAGGACGACACCTGGCTCACGGTCAACGTCTGGACCCCCGACCCGGACCCGTCCGCCGCCCGCCCGGTGATGGTGTGGATTTACGGCGGCGCGTTCAAACTCGGGCACAGCGGCCGGGCGGGCTATGACGCGCAGCACATCGCCCGCGAGGGCGACGTCGTGGTCGTCAGCTTCAACTACCGCCTGGGCATGGAGGGTTTCGCCCTCTGGGACGGCGCGCCCGCCAACCGCGGCCTGCTGGACCAGGTCGCGGCCCTCACCTGGGTCCAGGAGAACATCGCCGCGTTCGGCGGCGACCCCGCCCAGGTCACGGTCTTCGGCGAGTCGGCGGGCGCGGGTTCGATCGCCTCGCTGCTGGCGATGCCCGCGGCACAGGGCCTGTTCCGCCGGGCGGTGGCCCAGAGCGTGCCCGGCACGTTCTTCTCCGCCGGCCTCGCCCGCGACCTGGCGGCGGCACTGGCGGCGGAGGCGGGACGCGCGCCCACGGCCGCCGACCTCGCGACGGTGGACCCGCAGCGGCTCACCGAGGCGGGCGCGGCGCTGGGCTCCACCATGGCCCGGCACACCGCCCGCTGGGGCCAGGTGGCCCCGACCACCGTGCCCTTCGCCCCGGTCGTGGACGGCGAGGTCCTTCCCCGTACCCCCTGGCAGGCCCTCGCCGCCGGCGCGGCCCGCGACATCGACCTCGTCGTGGGACACAACCGCGACGAGTACCGCCTGTTCCTGGTCATGGCCGACCTGCACGACAAGATCACCGACGACCTGGCGACGGCGACCCTGCGGCTGTACGCACCGGGCGGCGAGGCAGGCGAGAAGGCCTACCGGTCGGCCTTCCCCGACGCCACCCCGGAGCAGCTCTTCGAACGCGTCCAGACCGACTGGCTGTTCGCGCTGCCGAGCCTGCGCCTCGCGGAGGCCCAGCACACGGGCGGCGGCCGTGCCCACGTCTACGAACTCACCTGGCCGGCCCCGGGCGGCGGCGGGCTGCTGGGCGCCTGCCACGCCCTGGACCTCCCGCTGCTCTTCGGCACCTACGGCGCGGACCTGGGCGCCCTGCTCTTCCCCGGCGGCAGACCCACACCGCAGGCGGAGCGCCTGTCGTCCTTCATGCGCCGCGCCTGGACGGCATTCGCGCGCACGGGCGACCCGGGCTGGCCGGCCTACGACCCGGACGCCCGCCTGGTGCAGATCCTGGACGCGGAACCGGCGACGGGCCCGTATCCCGAGGAGCGGAGCAGAGTCATCTGGGAGGGGTACGACTTCCTGCCCTCGCCCCTGCTGAGCTGACGGTGCCTACAGGTTGCCCATGGGCTCGATGTCGACGTGCACGGGTGTGCCCCACACCCGCAGCACCTCATAGTCGGTGAACTCGTGCACGAGCCGGTACGCCATCGCGGGCCGTGATCCGCGCCGCTGGGCGGCGAGATACGCCTCGGCCTCGCGCCGGTCCCTGCGCGGTGTCCCGCACAGCTGCCACTCCTGCCCGTTCCACGCCTCCGGCAGCCAGCGCTGCTGCGGCTGGGGCCGGTCGGCGCGCACGCCGTAACGGGAGGGCGCGGTGGTCACCGGCTCGGCCGGGGCCGGCCTCCCCTGGAACTCCGACCGCCGGGCCGCCCGCCGCCGGGTCTCACAGAGCAGACACAGATCGGGCGCGCTCTCGTCGACGGGGCCCTGCGGGTGTTCCGGGCACCGGGTCCTGGGCGCGTTGCTCCCGGTGCTCTCCTCCACCAGGTCGAGCGCCCTGCGCAGATCGGCCTTGATTTCATGCAGCCGGGCGTCCGGGGCGTCGGCGGTCAGCGCCTCCCCGTGCTCTCCGAGCAGCCTGAGGGCCCGTCCGAGGGCGGCGAGCTGGGCGTGGTTCATGGTCCGACGGTAACGCCCGCCGGGCCCCGGGCCCACCGGTTCACCCGCGTCGCCGTACCGCCTCACGGCGCGGGAAGCCGAAGAGGTACGTCGCCGCGAAGCCGGCCGCGTATCCCGTCAGCAGCCCGCCCGCGTAGATCGCCACCGCCGCGGCCGGGCCCCTGTTCCCCGTCAGCAGCGGGAACAGGGCCCAGCCCGACGGTCCGATCGCCGTGGCCCCCACCCGGGTGCCGAGCATCGCGAAGAAGCCGACGAACGCCCCGCCCGCCGCACCGCCCGCGCAGGCCGTCAGGAACGGCCGGCCGAGGGGGAGCGAGACGCCGTAGATCAGGGGCTCGCCCACCCCGAGCAGGCCTGCCGGGAGGGCTGACCTGATGGTCGTGCGCAGCGACACGTCGTGGCGCAGCCGGACGTACACCGCGAGCGCCGCGCCGACCTGGCCCGCGCCCGCCATGGCCAGCAGGGGCAGCAGGACGGTGTAGCCCTGCTGCTCGATGAGGGTGGTGTGGATGGGGATGAGGGCCTGGTGCAGGCCCAGCATGACCAGGGGGAGGAAGAGGCCGCCGAGGACGAGTCCGGCGACGGCCCCGGCGGTCGCGAGGAGCCAGTTCGCCGCCGTGCCGATCGCCGTCGCGACCGCGCCTGCCACGTACATCAGGCCGTACAGCGTCACCAGGCCGGAGACGAGAACGGTCACCGTGGGGGTGAGGAGGACGTCCAGCGCGCCCGGTACCCGGCCCCGGACCCACTTCTCCACCCGTGTCGCCAGCAGCGCCGCCGCGAGCGCCCCGAGCACCCCGCCCTGCCCCGGGGCGAGGTGCGTGCCGAAGGCCGTCACCTTCGCCACGCCCGGGTACACGACGACGGCCGCGACCGCCGCGCCGAGCACCGGTGTGCCGCCGAACTCCTTCGCCGTGTGGTGGCCGACGAACACCGCGATCAACGCCAGGAAGGCGGAGGCGACGGCGGTCAGGGCCGGGGTCAGGGCGGGCAGCCACCCGGTGTTCAGCAGCAGGCCGTTGAGCCCGGCGAGGACGCCGCAGCCGATCAGGGCGGGGATGAGCGGGACGAAGACGTTCGCGACGCGCCGCAGGGCGGTCTTGGCCGGAGTGGCGTTGCGTTGCCGCAGCTCCTCCTTCAACCGGGCTCCGGGGGCGTCCTCCTCCCGCTGCCCGGCGCCGACCCGCGCCTCCACCTCCGCCGTCACCTCGTCGACCACCCCGGGCCCGAGCACGATCTGCCAGGTGGGGCCGTCGGACACCACCCCGAGGACGCCGGGCAGGGTCCGCAGCCCCTCCTCGTCGACCGCCGTCGGGTCGGTCAGGGTGAGGCGGAGGCGGGTCACGCAGTGGGCGACGGAGGTGACGTTGGCCGGGCCGCCGACCCGGGTGAGGAGGGCGGTCGCGGTGGAGGCGGGGTCGTTGCGCACGCCCCGAGCGTGCGGGTCAGCGGGCCGCGTGCGCCAGCGCGGCACGCAGATGGCCGGCGGACTCCTCCAGAAGGCGGGCGGCCGTCGGGCCGTCGACACCGGCGAGCAGCGCCAGGATCGCGTTCTTCACCTCGCCGCCGGACTCGGTGAGGGCCCGCTCGATCTCGTCGTCCGCCGCGCCCGTGGCCAGGGAGACGATCCGGCGGGAACGGGCCCGGAGTTTGTCGTTCGAGGCGCGGACGTCGACCATCAGGTTCCCGTAGGTCTTGCCGAGCCGGATCATCGTGATCGTCGACAGCATGTTGAGGACCAGCTTCTGGGCCGTGCCGGCCTTCAGCCGGGTCGAGCCGGTGACCAGCTCGGGGCCGACCACGACCTCGATGCCGTGCTCGGCCGCCGCCGCGAGCGCGCTGTGCTCGTTGCAGGCGAGGCCGACGGTCAGTGCGCCCAGGGCGCGGGCGTGCTCGACGGCACCGATCGCGTAGGGGGTGCGGCCGGAGGCGGAGATGCCGACGACCGTGTCGTCCGGGGTGGGCTTGAGCGCGTCCAGGTCGCTGCGGGCCAGTTCCTTCGAGTCCTCGGCGCCCTCGACCGAGGTGACCATCGCCTCCGCGCCGCCCGCGATCAGGCCGACGACCTGGGCGGGATCGGTGTTGAAGGTGGGCGGGCACTCGGAGGCGTCCAGCACACCGAGCCGGCCGGCGGTGCCCGCGCCGGCGTAGATCAGCCGGCCGCCGCGGCCCATGCGTGCGGCGACGGCGTCGATCGCCGCCGCGATCTGCGGAAGGCGGGCGGCGACGGCGGCGGGCACGCCCGCGTCCTCACCGTTCATCAGGCGGACGATGTCGAGGGTGGGCAGACGATCGATGTCGGCGAGCTCGGGCCGGAAGGCTTCCGTGGTCAGGGAAGCCAGCTGACGACGCAGGTCATGGGAGGTCATGGGGGTGGCTCTCTCAGGTCTGGGTGTCGTGGTGGTGCGGTGGATCACCTGGGACTGGTGCGATGCCGGTGAGCCAGCGCCTCGTACGACGCGGCCAGCGCGGGTGCCGCCGTCTCGTACGTCCGCTGGGCCACTCCCACGAACAGGCAGTCCACCACGAGCAGTTGACTGGTCCGCGAGGACATCGCGGCCGGCCGTAGCTCGCTCTCCCGTGAGGTGGACGTGGTCAGTACGTGGTCGGCGTACTGGGTGACCGGCGAGTCGGGCCGGCCGGTGATGGCCACGGTCGTGGCCCCGTGCTCGAACGCGACCCGCAGCGGCTCGATGACGTCCCCCGTCGAGCCGGAGTGGGTGATGGCGATCGCCACGTCGCCGGAGCGGAGCTGCACCGCGTTGGTCACCGCGAGGTGCGGGTCGCTGTGGGCGTGGGCTATGAGCCCTATGCGGAGCAGCTTCTGGGTGAGGTCCTGGGCGACGAGCCCGGACGCCCCTATGCCGTAGACGTCGGTGCGCCGTGCGCCGGCCAGCGCGCTGACGGCGGCGCCGAGCTGCGCGGTGTCGAGGCCGGCGGCCGTGTCGGCGAGGGTCTGCTGCTCCTCGTAGGCGAGCTTGGCGACGACGTCGGCGATGGGGTCGTCCACCGCGATGTCGGTCGTGATCGCGGGTGCGCGGCCCGACTGCTGCTGGGCGGCGAGCCCGGCGAGGGCGAGCCGCAGGTCCCGGTAGCCGGGGTAGCCGAGCAGGCGGGCGGTGCGCACGACGGTGGCCTCGCTGGTCCCGGTGAGTTCGGCGAGGCCGGTGACCGTGAGGGCGGCGCAGCCGGCCGGGTCGCTCGCGACGGCCTCGGCCACGCGCTGCATGGACCGGGTCATGGAGGGCGCGAGGGTGCGCACCTTGGCGGCGAGGGAACCGCCCGGACTGCCGAAAGTTTCCTTCACGTCCTGGGTCACGAGTGAAAGATATTTTCGGTTCGGCGCCGTGGTCAAGAGTGCGCACAATGAGAGGTATGGAACCCAGTCCTCTTGAGCAGGCCCTGCATGCCGCGCGCGCCCTCGTGCTGGCCGATCTCGTCGCGGGCGAGGTCGCCGAGGCGGACGTGGTCTCGCTGGTCGAGGACTCCGTCGCGGAGCGGCGCTGGTGGGTCGAGCAGTGGCCGGACGGCGCGGCCTACGTCGCCGGGCTGGTCGCCCAGGACGTCCAGGACGCGCTGCTGGACCGCTACGGCCGCTGGCCGCTGTGCCCGGTGTGCGGCTCCGGCGACCCGCACGCGCTGGACGTGGAGCCCGAGCTGGGCCCCGACCCGCACTGGGTGTGCGCCAAGGCGGGCGTGAAGGTCGCGCCGGTGGGCTCACTGGGGAGGGCCACGGGCGGAACGGCCTCGTCGTGACCCTGTACATCGACCCGCCCGCCTGGCCCGGACACGGCCGCATGTGGTCGCACCTGGTGAGCGATGTGTCGTACGACGAACTGCACCTGTTCGCCGAGCGGTTGGGCGTGCCCCGGCGCGCCTTCGAGCGCGATCACTACGACCTTCCGTCGCACCGCTACCCGGACGCGGTGGCCGCCGGGGCGGTGGAGGTCAGCAGCCGCGAGGTGGTGCGGCTGCTGCAGGAGTCGGGACTGCGCAGGCGGAAGCGGTCGCCTCAGCCGCGCAGCTCGTAGGTGACGAGCTTGTCGTCCTCGGCGAGCCGCCGGAACCCGGCGCGGGTGACCACCGCCTGGGAGGGCGCGTTGTCCAGGTCGATCTTCGCGATCACCGTCCGCACGTCGTCGCGGGCCAGCGCCCACCGCGACAGGGCGCGCAGCGCCTCGGTGGCGTACCCCTGGCCCCGGGCGGCCTCGGCGAGGTCGTAGCCGATCTCCACACAGCCGTCCTCGTCCGGGGCGCCGTGGAACCCCATGCCGCCGACCGCGCGGCCGTCCTCCGCGCGGACCAGGACGAAGACGTTGAACTCGGGCCGGTGTACGCCGGCCTCGTACGCCTTGAGCAGCAGACCGGCGGCGCCACGGGTGCCCTCGTACGGGCCGCTCTCGATCCACTCGAAGCCGCCGTCGCCGCCGCGCTGCAGGTCCTGGGCGGCGGCCGGGCGAAGGCCGGTGAGGGTGAGCCGCCCGGCCGGGATGACGAGGTTGTTGTACCAGCGCCACCCGGTGACCGGGGCGCGGCCGGGCAGCTCGCCGCGGCCGGTGGCCCACAGCAGCGTCGGCCAGGGCGCGGCGCCGGGCTGGACGTGCGGGAAGAGGCAGGCCAGCAGGGATGCGACGAGGTCGGCCGGCGGCTCGTAGCCGATCCCCAGGCCCTCGGCCATGTCGTGCGTGTGCAGCAGCACCTCGGCGATGCCCATCGCGGCGAAGCCCTCGGCGTCCGCGCTGCCGAAGGGATAGGGATGGAAGGCGCGCAGGCCGGGCGGTGCGGTGCGGACGGCGGCGGCGAGCAGGGCGCCGGTCGTCTCGATGACGTGCAGCAGACCCGCGTTGTCCGTGCCCTTGTCCAGGGTCAGCTCGAAGGGGAGGTAGGCGTCCTGCGCGCGTCCGGCCAGGTTGGCGGCGTAGGCGATGAGGTCGTCGGCGACATGGACCGCGGTGGTGTGGCAGTCCCACTCCAGCCGCCCGGCCCGCACGGCCCGCCAGTCCCGGTCCACCGCCGGGCGCAGCGCCGCCGCGCAGCCTGCCACGGCCTCGGTCACGTCATCCCCGTTTATCGGTCGCATGACGCGAACCTTAGGGTGCGGCCTCCCTCAGGTCGACAGCATTTCCAGCTCGCCCGCGAGGTTGTAACGGGCGGTGGCCTCCCAGTGCTCCCGGCCGTACGGGGTGCGGAACAGCCGTGGCAGGGCCAGCAGTTGGCGCAGGACCGCCGAACGCCCCTGCCGGAAGGCGTCGTTCGGCACGAAGTGGTACTCCTCGCGCACCTCGGCGGTGTAGGCGGCGTACGCCGACGGGGGCGCGGCCAGGATCGCGAGGTCGGCGTCGCACAGCACCTGGCCGTCGCGGTCGTCGTCGGCCGGGTCGTGCGTGACGGTGAGCCGGACCAGCCGGGCCACCTCGGCGGCCTTGTCCCGGGGGACCCCGGCCTCGGGGAGGGCGCGTTCGGCGAGGCGGGCGGAGCGTTCCTCGTTCGTCGACCGCTCGGGCAGGTAGACGGCGTCGTGGAACCAGGCGGCCAGGCGCACGACGTCCGGGTCGTCCGCGTGTTCCTCCAGTACGTCGACGCGGTCGAGCACCGCCGCCAGGTGCTCGACGGTGTGGTACCGGCGCTGCGGCTCCTGCCAGCGGCGCAGCAGGGCGTCGGCGTACCGGTACGGGTCCGGGTGACAGGGGCCCTCCCGCGTCGCGAGCAGGGCCCGCACCCAGCGGGAACGCAGGTCGTCGAGATCGGCCATGCCGTCATTCTGCCGCCGGGCGACCCGATGCACCCAGCAGTCCGCGTCGAGCCGAACACCCTCGGGTGAGGGGCGGCCGGGCGGGTACGGAAACCAGCGTAGTCTTGAATTGGACTAGACCTGTAGCCGCCGATGAATGGGGTGCCATGAGCAAGCGTGCAGTCCTGGAGGTGATCGCGCTCGACGTCGAGGACGCGGTCGCCGCCCAGGCCGGAGGCGCGGACCGGCTGGAGCTGGTCACCGACATGGCGGCCGACGGGCTCAGCCCCGCGCCCGCCACCGTCGCCAGGATCCGGGCCGCCGTCGACATCGACCTGCGCGTGATGCTCCGGCTCGCGGACGGGTTCGCGGCCGGTGACGTGGACCAGCTGGTCCGGGCGGCCGGCGGGCTGCGCGAGGCCGGCGCCGACCAGTTCGTGCTCGGCTTCCTCGACGCGGACGGCGGGGTCGACCTGGCCGCCGTCGAGCGGGTGGTCCGCGCGCTGGACGGCTGCGCGTGGACCTTCCACCGGGCGATCGACCGGGCCGCCGACCGCGACGCCCTGCGCAAGCAGCTCGCCGACCTGCCCGGCCTCGACACCTACCTCACCGCCGGCGCCGCCGACGGTGTGGACGAGGGGGTGCCGACGCTGGTCGCCGAGGCGGGCCGGCGGGGGGAGCCGGGGTACGGCCAGACACTCCTGGTCGGCGGAGGGCTCCGCCTCGACCACGTCCCGCGGCTGCGGGCCGCCGGTATCGACGCCTTCCACATCGGCGGCGCGGCGCGCTCCGCGGGCTGGAAGGGGCCGGTTTCCGAGGAGGCCGTGGCCGAGTGGCGGAAGGTGCTGGACGGCGAGTAGGCCGCTTGGGCGTCGTTACCCGGCCGCCAGCCCGAGGAGCACGATCAGCACCAGCGACACGAATCCGGTGAGCGGGAGGAGACCCACCATCCCCATCGGCCGTGCGAACACCCCTCGGCCCGGGTCGAGGCCGGGGCGCTGGGCGGCGGCCGGTGCGGGGAGCTTGCGGATCTTGGACAGGGCGATGAGGTTGAGCAGCAGCGTGACGGGCGTGATGAACATCGACATCGGCCCCCACCACCCCTGCGCCATGGTGTCCGACTGCATCTTCCGGAAGACGGCGAGCCCGCAGGTGTGGCAGAAGGTGCCCTTCCGGTGCAGCTGCCGCATGATCACCAGGAAGCCCTGGTGGCCGCGGATCGTCATCGCCGACGCGGGCGCCGCGCCGCACACCTGGCAGCCGACGCCGGGAGCGGCCGGGTGTGCGCCGGGGGCCTGCTGGTAGCCGGCCTGCCCGTAACCGCCGGGCGCCTGCGGGTGGGGCGCCTGCCCGTAGCCGCCCGGCGCCTGCTCGTACGGAGCCTGCCCGTACGGCCCGGACGGCTGCGGGTGGCCCACCGGGGCCTGCTGATACGGGCCCGGGGCCTGCTCATAGCCCGTCGGGGCCTGCTGGTACGGCCCGGGGGCCTGCTGGTAGGGCCCTGGGTTCTGCTGGTACGCGGGATGCTGAGGCGGCGGAGTGCTCAACGGAGGCCTTTCCGTGGGGACATGTCAGAACGGCTCAGCACCCTACTGGTCGAGCTGCCGGGGCAACGGCGCGGCATGGGTTACGACGAGCCCCGACACCGCACGCGTCAACGCCACGTACAGCCGCCGCAGTCCGGTCCGCTCGTCCGGCTCGCCGTCCACCACCGCCTGTGGCTCGTCCAGGACCACGTAGTCGTACTCCAGGCCCTTGGCGAGGGACGCCGGGACCAGCGTGAGGCGGGTCTCGCGGGTGGTCTCCTCGCCGGGCGCGAGGTACGCGATGCCCGCCGCCGTCAGCGCCTCGGCGAGCGCCGGGACACGGGCGTCCGCCGCGATCAGGCCCGTCGAACCCTCGTTGCGCAGCAACTCCTCGCAGGCGGCCACGATTTCGGACGCCCCCGTGATCGTACGGACCTCGAAGAAGCCCGGGTTCTCACGGACGGAGGCCACCGGCGTGAGACCGGGCGCGATGTGCGGGAGGAGGCGGGAGGCGTAGGTGATGACGTCCGTGGGGACGCGGAAACCGGCCGTCAGCTCCTCGATGACCCCGTCAGGCTTGCCCAGGTGGGCCAGCGCCTCGTCCCAACCGCGGGTCGCCCAGGGGGTCGTGCCCTGCGCCAGGTCACCGAGGACGGTCGCGCTGCCCGTCGTGCAGCGGCGGCCGACGGCCCGGTACTGCATGGGGGAGAGGTCCTGCGCCTCGTCGAGGACGACATGGCCGAGCGAGTGCGTGCGCTGGATCAGATCCGCCGCCTCGTCGATCAGCACCGCGTCCGCCGCCGACCACCTGGCCGACTTCACGCTGCGCACCGGCCTGGCCCACAGGATCGTCTTCCGCTCGTCCTCGTCCAGCACTCCGGCGGAGTGCTCGGTGAGGAAGTCCGCGTCGGTCAGCAGCCGCAGGACCAGCTTCGCCGGGTCGACGGCCGGCCAGATCTCCTTCACGGCCGCCTTCACGGCGCTGTTGCGGGCGACGGCGTCCTGCACCCGGTCGTCCGGCGCCTCACCGGCCCGTTCCATCTGCACCAGCACCGCGTGTGCGATCCGCTGCGGCAACGCCTCACGGGCGGCGCCGTAGCGGATGTCCCGCTCCAGCAACTCGCGGACGATGTCCTCCAGTTCGTACGACGGCACCCGCCAGCGCCGCGAGCCGCGCACCACCACGACCGCCTCCGTCGGCATGGTCACGTGGGAGTACAGGGCCCGGCGCAGCACCTCGGCCATCCGGGCGTCGCCCTTGACCACGGCCGCGGCCGCGTCGTCCGTGCCGCGCACCTCCCCGTGCGCGACCAGGTCGTCCACGGTGGCCTGCCGCACGGCCAACTCGCCCAGGGCGGGCAGGACCTGCTCGATGTAGTGGAGGAAGGAGCGGTTCGGGCCGATCACCAGGGTGCCGGTACGGGCGAGGCGCTCCCGGTGGGCGTAGAGGAGGTAGGCGACCCGGTGCAGGCCGACGGCGGTCTTTCCGGTGCCGGGGCCTCCCTGGACGCAGACCGTGCCGGACAGCCCCGAGCGGACGATCTCGTCCTGCTCGGGCTGGATGGTGGCGACGATGTCCCGCATGGGGCCCACGCGCGGCCGTTCGATCTCCTGCTGGAGCAGTTTGCTGGTGGCGGCGGCCTCGGCCGGGTCGGAAAGGTGCTCGTCCTCGTACGCGGTCAGCTCGCCGCCGGTGTAGCCGAAGCGGCGGCGCAGACCCACGTCCATCGGGTCCTTCTTCGAGGCCCGGTAGAAGGGCTGCGAGACCGGGGCGCGCCAGTCGATGACCATGGGGTCGCCGTCGGCGTCGTGCACGTGCCGCCGCCCGATGTAGAACTGCTCGCCCTCGGCGCCCTCGGCCTGGTCCGCGCCCGGCGCGCGCAGGTAGTCCAGCCGGCCGAAGAACAGCGGGGTGTCGCTGAGGTCGGCCAGCGCCTTGATCCGGTCGTCGATCTGGCGGGACAGCACTTCGGCGTTGACCCAGTTCGCGGTGACGTCCCTGATGTCCAGTGCCTCCACGTCCTCGCGCATGGCGCGCAGGGCGGCCCGTGACGAGGCGAGGTGGGATCGCTCTCGGGCGAGCGGGTCGTCAAGCGGGCCGTCGAGGTCGGGGGCGGGCGTGGACAAGGGGGTGCCTCCGGATCTGCTCTCGCATGACTCATGACTGACTCATGGCTGGGGCATGACTGGGAGCCGTCCGGTTTCCGTCCGGGCGGCGGCACTCCGTGGGGAGGCGGGCAAGAGCGGAGATTCTAGAGGAGGCGCTCAGGGACGGGCCAACGAATTACCGGCGTCCCCGGCGGGCGCACCCGCGGGGCGGAGCATCTGTGCCGCTGCCAGCCGCCGGTACACCGGGCTGGAGACCAGGAGCTCCTCATGGCGCCCGCAGGCGGTGACCCGGCCCTCTTCCAGGACGACGATCCGGTCGGCGTGCTGGACCGTGGACAGCCGGTGCGCGATGACGAGCACCGCGCACTCCCGGGTGACGTCCCGCAGCGCGGCCGTGAGCGCGGCCTCGTTGAGGGCGTCGAGGTGGGAGGTGGGTTCGTCGAGGAGCAGCAGCGCGGGGCGGGTGAGCAGGGCCCGGGCCAGGGCGACGCGCTGGCGCTCACCGCCCGACAGGGTGCCGCCGTGCTCGCCGACGACGCCGTGCAGTCCGCCGGGCAGCCGCTCGGCCACCTGTTCGAGGCGGGCCAGCCGGACGACCCGGCGCACCTCGTCGTCCGTGGCGTCCGGGCAGCCGTAGGTGATGTTGTCGTGGAGCGTGCCCCGTACGACATGGCTGCCCTGGTCCACGAGCGCGAGCCGCGCCCGGCAGGCGTCGCGGCCGAGCTCCGGGGCGGGGCGACCGTGGAAGCGCAGGAGTCCGGCATCGGGCTCGTAGAACCGGGCGGCCAGCGCGAACACCGTGCTCTTGCCCGCCCCGGACAGGCCGACCAGGGCGACCTGCCCGCGCTGCGGCACCGAGAAGGAGACTCCGCGCAGGACCGGCAGGCCCGGCCGGTAGGCGAAGTGGACGTCGTGCAGCGCGAGGGCGGGTACGTCGGCGGGGGCGGGCGGGACCGGCCCGGCGGACGGCTCGCCGGGCTCGGCGGGCTCGGCGGGCAGCTGGAGGGTCTGTTCGACGCGGAGGTGGGCGCCCATGCCGCGCTGGATCAGGCCGGCCGCGCGGAACACCGAGGACAGGGGGACGACGAGATAGGAGGCGTACAGCAGGAACGCGACCAGTTCGCCCAGGGAGTGACCGCTGCCGTGCACGCGCAGACCGCCGACGACGAGGACCAGCAGGAAGGAACCCTGCACGGCGAGTTCGACGGCGCTGCTCATGAGCGCGGCGAACCGCGCGGTGCGCACCCCGGCGGCGCAGGCGTCGTCGATCCGGGCGCCGATGCGGGCGGCCTCACGCCGCTCCGCGCGGTACACCCGGACCATGGGCAGGGCGCCCAGGGCGCGTTCGAGGTCGGCGGCGACGGCGCCGACGGACGCCTGCAGGCGCTCGGAGGCGGCACGGATGCCCTGGAGCAGGAGGGTGACCATGGCCGCCGCCGTGGCCACGGTCGCCGCGACGAGCAGGAGCAGCAGCGGGTCGAGCCACGCCATCAGCGCGAGCGCGCCTGCCGAGACCAGGGTTCCGGTGACCAGGTCCACGAGAGCCTGCGAGACGACCTCGCGCAGCAGGGTGGTGTCGGCGGTCACGCGCGCGAGCAGGTCACCGCCGCGCTGCCGGTCGTACTCCCGCATCTCCAGGCGCAGCAGCCGCCCCACGAGGTTGTGGCGAAGGTGCCGTACGACACCTTCGCCGGTGCGCTCCAGCAGGAAGCGGCCGACGGCACCGGTGGCGGCCTCTGCGGCGAACAGGGCGGTGAGCAGCAACAGCGGGGGCCACAGTGGCTGGTGGCCGCCGCTCGCGTCCACCACCCGCCGGGCCAGCAGCGGCTGGGCGAGTCCCAGCGCGGAGGCCACCAGCGTCAGCACGGTGGCGAGCGCGATCGCACCGCGGTGCCGCGCGGTGAGCCGGCAGACGGCGCGGACCGCGGCCCGCGTGGACCGGTCGGTGTGGTCCTCGCCGTCGGCGGCCCGCTCGCTCGTCGTCATCGCCGCGCCGGCCCGATGGACATCAGGCGGGCGAAGTAGCCCTCGGGTGCGTCCTCGCCCACCGGCCGGCCGTCGGCCTCGATCCAGGCGTGGGCGGTGAACGGCGGTACGACGCGGACGCCCGTGCACCAGGTCGGCCAGGTGCCGCCGAGGCGGCACAGCAGAGCGGCCCCGAGGGAGCGGGGCAGGCAGCCCTTGGGTCCGGCGCAGCGCAGGCTCACGGCGCAGACGGCGTCGCGGGCGCGCTGGGCCTGTGCCGCGTCCGCGGGGGCGGCGCCGCGGCGGAGCAGACCGAGGACCGTGCGGATGCGGCGGGGCGGCAGCAGGGAGAGGACGACGGCCGGGACGAGGACGAGCCGGGCGGCGAGCCGGTGGCCGAGGGGCACGCCGTACGGCCGCTCGATGGCGCTGGGCGTGCTCATACGGCCAGCCCGGCGCCGCGCAACTGCTCCACCAGGGCGCTGACGTCGGCCCGCGCCCGCTCGGCGTCGACGTCGAACGTCTCCGTGACCGCCGCCGCCGCGGCCTCCTCGTCGCCGCCCGCCATCAGCTTGTCGATCACCAGGGTGGCGGTGGGGTTCAGCTCCCAGTACTCGCCCGAGCGCTGGTCGAGGAGGACGGTGCCGTAGTCGGTCTTGGCGGTGCAGACCTCGGCTCCGAACCGCAGTGCCATGGCCGCTTCCTTTCTGTGCCGGTGTTCTTCTGTCACTTCCGTACGCCGTGTGCCGTACGGTCCAGTGCGCGCAGCCACACCTCGGCGGCGATCGTCGAGTACAGGACGGCCTGGCGCAGCTGGCGGGTGGCGGGCCGTTCCGCCAGGCGGCGCAGGACGTCGCCGTCCACCAGGCCCAGCCGCTCCAGCCGCGAGCCCTCCCACAGCGCCATGAGGTCGCCGCGGTGCCGGCGCAGGCCGTCGGCCGCGTCCATGGCGGCGGCCGCCTTGTTGGTCCGCCGCAGGCACTCCTCGGGCACGATGCCGCGCATGGCCGCGGTCAGCAGCGGCTTGTACTGCCACGGGGAGACGCGTTCCTCGGGGCGGACGGCGAGGCAGGCCTCGATGACCCGGTCGTCGAGGAACGGCGAGGCCATGGGCAGCCCGTGGCGGGCGGCCATGTGGTCCCACTGCCGGATGATGCGGGTGCAGTCGCGGATCTGTTCCAGGTCGGCGTGCAGGCCCCGGTCGGGGTGCAGCGGACGCGCCCGCCGTGCGGCGGTGCGCAGCGCCGCACGTGCCAGGTGTTCCGCCTCGGGAGTCACCCACTCGAACAGCCGGGGGGGCATGCCCCAGCCGAGGCTGGTGGTCACGGCCGGGGCCAGCGGGTCGCGCAGGTGGTGCTCGGCGTCCGCGAGCCAGGCGCCGTAGGGCCGCGAGTCGGCCAGGGCGCCCAGCATGGGGCCGAGCGGCCACTGCCACAGCGCCCGGAAGCCGCGCAGTTGCCGCAGCGCGAACAGCGGGCGGCGCCGCGCCAGCCGGTGGTAGTACGCCTCGGAGCACCAGGCCACGTGGTCGCCGCCGATGCCGGTCAGGTGCACCCGGCTGCCCCGCTCGGCCATGGCGGGCAGGTGGTGCAGCACCCGGGCGCGGTCCATGACGCCGATGGTGGGCTCGTCCAGGACGTCGTCGATGCCGAGCAGGCCGGTGTAGACGAGCGGGGACTCCTCGGCGTCCCAGATCACGTGCTCGACCTCGGGCAGCGCGGCGGCGGCCCGCTCGGCCCAGTGCAGGTCGGTGTCGGCGGGGTCGCGTCCCGGCCAGGTGGAGGCGATGACACGGGCCGGCGAGCGGTCGGCGAGGAAGCAGATCGAGGTGGAGTCGAGGCCCCCGGACAGGTCGCAGCTGACGGCGCCGCCGTGCCGGGTGCGGGCGCCGACGGCCTCGGCGAGGACCTCGCGGACCCGGGGAGCGCCGGTGCGCAGGGGGACGACGGGTTCCGGGGGCGTCCACCACCGGGAGTGGCGTACGCCGTGTCCGTCCGGCGCGAGGACCAGCGCGTCGTGCGGGGCCACGGCGGTCACGCCGGGCCACAGCGGCTCGCCGAGCAGGGGGCCCGGGACCGGCCACAGCAGGCGCACCGCCAGCTGCTGCGGGTCCGGTTCGGCGCCGAGCGCGGCGGCGAGCACGTCGGCCCGGGTCGCGGCCACCCGGGTGCCGCCGATCTGTGCGTGGAAGACCAGCCGGAGTCCGGAGGCCGTGCCCTGCACGCGGATCCGGTCGTCGAGGGCGGCGGCGAGGTGGAAGCTGCCGGGCAGGGAGCGCACCCACGCGTCCAGGGCGGCGAGATCGCGCAGGGAGCGGGCCACCCGCTCCAGTTCCGTGGCCGTCACCGGGACGCAGCCGACGAGGGCGAGGGCGGCGGGGCCGACACGGACGCTGACGATCTCCTGGTCGTCCCAGTGGCCGACGAGCCACGGCCGGCCCGAGGCGTGGTCGAGGGTGCGCGTGCCGGGGCGGGCGAAGGAGCGGGCCACGGCGGCCGCGTCCGCGCGGTCGGTGAAGACCGCGAAGTGCGCGGCGCCGGGGCCCCTCTCCGCACGTACGTGCAGATCAGTCATGATGTCGGGTCAGAGACCTTCGCTGTTCCGTCCGTTCAGTTCTTGCTCAGGATGAGCCGGTCGTTGCCGTTCCGCTGCAGGAGCCCGGTCTCCTTGCGGAAGGAGCCCAGACGGACCAGGGTCGGCGCTTCGTATGCCTTCTTCATGACCTTTTCTCCTTCGGGGTTGCGTCCGCCCGTCGGGGGGCGGCTGGCACCAGATAGCCGCGTGGGCGAGCGGTGCCACAAGACCGAGGAGAACGGTCATATCGTCCGATAAAAGTGTGTGTTGGTGCAGTGTTCGGGCGTCGAACGGGGCCGATCCGCCGCCGGTGCGTGATCGCCGGCGCCCGGGCGGGCGACGGAGGAACGTTTCGAGATGCGTCCCGGGTCCGACGGCGCATCCGGGGCGCAGAAGGGGGCGCTGGGGGAGCCGCCGGGCGTAGGGCGTCACGGACCGTGATTCCGGCCCGGTGACCCCTAGGGGACGGGAGGCCCCCGAAGTAGGGGCCGCGGTCCACCCGGAGACCTACCCGGGGCCCTTCCGGATTGGCTCCGGAGACCGATGCGGGTCCTGTGCCCGGCGGTCCACCATGGAGACATGAGCGCAGCAACCATCTCTCCCATCCCCGTCCGGCCGCCGACCGGCGCCACAGCCGTGGACGGTCCGCATCACCACTTCCTCGGCAACGCCCTGCGCGCCGTCAAGGTCTTCGCGGAGGCCGCGTTCGGCGTGGTCATCCTCGGCGAGTACGGCGAGGAAGCGGGCGTACGCCGCAAGTAACCCCATAGGGTCGCATCCGTGGGGAAACGGATGCCGACACTCCTGCTCGCGGTCTCCCTGACCTTCTTCGTCACGCTGTGCCTCCTGCGGCACGCACCCATGGCCGACCTGCTGGTCTACCGCGCCGAGGGCGAGGCCGTGGTCCACGGCACCGATCTGTACGGCTTCACCGTCACCCGGTGGCGGCTCCCCGCGACCTACCCGCCCTTCGCGGCGGTCCTGTTCGTCCCGGCCGCCTGGCTCCCCCTCCCGGTCCTGAAGGCGGCCTTCCTCACGGGCAACACGCTGCTGCTCGCGACCCTGGTCGTCCTCTCGGCCCGCCTCGCGGGGCGAGCGGCCCCCGCACCCCTGCTCCGCACCGCGACGGCCCTGGCCCTCTGGCTCGAACCCGTCTTCCAGACCGTCCTGTTCGGCCAGATCAACCTGGCCGTCGCCTGCCTGGTCCTGTGGGACCTCACCCGCCGCCCGGGCGCCCGGGGCAGGGGCGTGGCCCTGGGCATCGCGACCGGCATCAAACTCACGCCGGCCGTGTTCGTCCTGTACCTGTTCCTGCGGGGCCGCGGACGGCAGGCGTGGACGGCGACGGCGTCCTGCACCGGCACGGCCCTGCTCGGCGCCCTGCTGCTCCCGGCCGCGAGCGCCGACTTCTGGACCCGGCGGGTGTACGACACCGGCCGGGTCGGCAAGGCGTGGATCGTGGACAACCAGTCCCTGCGGGGCCTGATCGCGCGGGCGCTCGGCACTCCGGCACCGGGCCTCGCCTGGGTGCTGGCCGCGGCGGCCGTGGCAGCGGCGGGCCTGGGCCTGGCGGCGCGCGTCCGCGAGGACCGGCACGGTGTGCTGCTCACCGCGTTCACGGCCCTGCTGATCTCACCGGTCAGCTGGTCCCACCACTGGGTGTGGTGCGTCCCGCTCCTCGTGGTGCTCCTCGCCGAGGGCCGCCTCCGCCTCGCCGCCCTGACGGCCACGGTCTTCACCGCCCGCACCCTCTGGCTGGTCCCGCACGAGGGCGACCGCGATCTCCACCTGCCCTGGTGGCAACAGCCGCTCGCGTCGCCGTACCCGTTGCTGGGGCTGGCGCTGATCGCGGCGATGGCCCTCCGGGCGGCTCAGCCGATGCCCTCCGCCAGGATCTCGTCGGCGTCCACGATCCGGTAGGCGTAGCCCTGCTCGGCCAGGAAGCGCTGGCGGTGCGCGGCGAAGTCCTGGTCGATGGTGTCGCGGGCGACGACCGAGTAGAAGTGCGCCTGGTGGCCGTCGGCCTTGGGGCGGAGCACCCGGCCGAGACGCTGGGCCTCCTCCTGCCGCGACCCGAACGTCCCCGACACCTGGACGGCGACCGTCGCCTCGGGCAGGTCGATGGAGAAGTTGGCGACCTTGGAGACGACGAGCACGCTGATCTCGCCCTCACGGAAGGCGTCGAAGAGCTTCTCGCGCTGGGCGTTGGAGGTCTCACCCTTGATGACGGGCGCGTTCAAGTGCTCGCCCAGCTCGTCCAGTTGGTCGATGTACTGCCCGATGACGAGGATCTGCTGGCCGGCGAACCGGCGGACGATCGCCTCGGTCACCCTCCGCTTGGTGTCCGTCGTCGCACAGAAGCGGTACTTCTCCTCCGTCTCGGCCGTCGCGTACGCGAGGCGCTCGGAGTCCGTCAGGTTCACCCGCACCTCGACGCAGTCGGCCGGCGCGATGTACCCCTGCGCCTCGATCTCCTTCCAGGGCGCGTCGAACCGCTTCGGCCCGATGAGGGAGAACACGTCCGACTCGCGGCCGTCCTCGCGGACGAGCGTCGCCGTCAGACCGAGCCGCCGCCGCGCCTGCAGGTCGGCGGTGAACTTGAAGACGGGAGCCGGCAGCAGGTGCACCTCGTCGTAGACGATCAGCCCCCAGTCCCGGGAGTCGAACAGCTCCAGGTGCGGATAGACACCCTTCCGCTTGGTCGTCAGCACCTGGTAGGTGGCGATGGTGACCGGCCGGATCTCCTTGCGGGTCCCGCTGTACTCACCGATCTCGTCCTCGGTCAGCGAGGTCCGCTTCACCAGCTCGTGCTTCCACTGCCGGGCCGAGACGGTGTTGGTGACCAGGATCAGCGTGGTCGACTTCGCCTGCGCCATGGACCCGGCGCCGACCAGCGTCTTTCCGGCACCACACGGGAGTACGACCACACCGCTGCCACCGTGCCAGAAGTTCTCCACGGCCTGCTTCTGGTACGGCCTGAGCGCCCAGCCGTCCTCCAGCAGCTCGATCGGATGCGCCTCACCGTCGACGTACCCGGCGAGGTCCTCGGCCGGCCAGCCCAGCTTCAGCAGCGTCTGCTTGATCTGCCCGCGCTCGGACGGGTGCACCACGACGGTGTCCGCGTCGATCCGCGCCCCGACCAGCGGGGCGATCCGCTTGGACTTCAGCACCTCCTCCAGCACCGGCCGGTCGGTGGTGGTCAGCACCAGCCCGTGCGCGGGGTGCTTGCTGAGCGTGAGCCGCCCGTACCGGTCCATCGTCTCGGCGATGTCCACGAGCAGGGCGTGCGGCACGGGGTAGCGGCTGTACTCCACGAGCGCGTCCACGACCTGCTCGGCGTCATGCCCGGCGGCCCGTGCGTTCCACAGACCCAGCGGAGTGACCCGGTAGGTGTGGATGTGCTCGGGTGCCCGCTCCAGCTCGGCGAACGGCGCGATGGCCCGCCGGCAGTCGTCGGCCCGCTCGTGGTCGACTTCCAGGAGCAGGGTCTTGTCGGACTGGACGATCAGTGGACCATTCACGCGCGGTACACCCTTTCCCTACGGCCAAACGTCCAGTGTGCCCTATGGGCCGATGATCAGGGCCGGTGCTCAGGGCCGGTGATCAGGGCCGGCGATCAGAGTTCAGTCCTCGGCCAGCTCCGCCACCCCCGTGATCCGGTGCAGCGGAAAGGTGCGTACCTCGTCCGCCGTGTGGTCGTACGCCGTGACGAAACCGCCCTCCACCTTGACCGGGGCGATGACGCGCTGGCTGGCGGTGCCCTCGGCGTTCACGTAGCCGATCCAGAGGGAGTCGCCGGTCAGAACGGCGGCCTGCATGGTGGCCAGCGTCTCGGCGGACGAGGTGCGGGGCAGTTCGCCCGCCGAGAGGGGGGCCGCGCCACCCGTCGGCTTGCGTGGGGCCGTGGCGGCCAGGTCGCCCGCCCGGATCGCCCGGATCGCCGCCGCGAGCAGGGTGGCGTCGGGTGCCGGGGGGCCGTCCGGGACCGGTTCGGGCGCGGTGCGCGCCGGGGTGCGGTGGGCGTGGGCGCGGGCGATCAGGACGTCACCCTCGGCGGACTCGGCGGCCGGGGCGAAGCCCATCGCGCGCAGGCCCTCCAGCAGGGTCGCCGGATCGGTCTGGGCGGCCAGCACGGTCGGGGCGAGCCGGCGCAGGCGCAGGGCCGCCGCCCGCTTGTCGGCCATGATCTCGTTCAGCAGGGCGTCGTCGTCGCAGCGCACGTACGCCGAGGCCGCGCCGACCCGGAGGTGACCGTGCTTGCGGGCCACGTCGTCGATCAGATAGGTGAGCGGCTGCGGGACCGGGGTGCGCGAGTGCGCGGCGAGGAAGGCGTGCAGGTCGGCGGCGCTGCGGCCGGCGTCCAGGGCGCGCCGCACCGAGGCCGGGCCGAAGCGGTACACCGTCGCGCCGCCCTTGGACTCGACGTCCGCGAGTACGCCCAGCACATCGGCGAGCGGACGCTGCAGCGGCCCCGGCGCCACCGCCGTCAGGTCGGCCTGGAGCAGCACGTGGTCCAGCGGTTCGGGGAGGAGCGGCGCAAGGAGCCGGGCGGCGGCGGCCGTCGCCACGGCCTGCTCGGCGGTCGAGAGCGGGGCGGGGCCGGCCGCCGGCCGGTGGTGATGGTGGACGGGCAGCTTGTCACCGGGGCCCGCGGGCTCGGCGGGCCGGGCCGGGCCGGCGGAGGCACGCGCGCCGACGGAGGTGAGGGCGGTCGCGGCGGCGGAGCCGGTCGCGCCGGGAGCGGGAGCCCCCGGTGCGGCGCCGGAGGTGCGGGAGCCCGCGCCCGAGGTGGCCCGCGAGCCCGTCCCCGCCGTCGGTACACCCAGCAGCGCCCGCCCGTGCGTGGACAGCGCGCCGCGCCCGGTGACGCCGAGCCGCTCCGCCTCGGCCATGGTCCAGCGGGCCAGCCGGGAGCGCAGGTCCTCCTCGCCGTCCGGCCGCTGGGGTCCGCGCAGCGGCCGTTCCCAGCGCAGCCGGGCCAGCACCGACTCGGGGTCCGGGGCCGCGCCCGCCGGCAGACCGGCCAGCAGGGTCAGCACCCGGTGCCGTACCTCGGGCGCGGCCGAGCGGTCCAGGCCCGGGCCGAGCGCGGCGAGTGTGCGGTCCTTCGCGTCCCGCGCGCCGACCAGCCCCGGCGTCCGGGTGGCCGTCAGCCAGGCCTCGGCCAGCCGGCCCCAGCGCTCGGCGGCGGGGCGTTCCAGCCACTCGTCGTAGCCGGGCGTGGCCGCGTACCGCTCGTCGGCCTCGCCGTCGGAGGCGATCAGGCCGGCCGCGTACGCCAGCTCCACCCAGAACGCGGCGACCGGCTCGGACACGTCCAGGGCGACGGCGGTCCGCTTCAGGTCACGGACGCTCAGCCCGCCGGCCCGCAGCACGGCCGGGCCGCCCTCGTCCCAGTCCTTCAGCAGCTCCTCGACGGTGGCGAGCGCGGTGTACGCCTGCCCGGCCGCCGTCGCGTCCACCACCTGCGGACCGTGCGTCGACGCCGGCTCCACGGCGGGCGGCAGCGGCTCCGGCGAGCGGTGGGCGCGCCCCTGACGCAGGTGCAGGGCCACCTCGCGGGGCAGGACGACCGTGCCGGGCGTGGACGGCAGCAGCAGGCCGCGGTCGAGCAGCCAGCGCAGATGCGCGGCCGGCTCCGGGGTGACCTGCCCGTACGGCGGCCCCCACACCAGCCGTGACAGCACCTCGCGGGCCGCCTCCGGCGCACCCGCGAGCAGCTTGCCCATCTTCTTGCGGTCGCCGAACAGCGCGCTGAGCGCGGCCACGGCGGACACCGAGTCGTGCGTCGAGGGCAGCCCGGCCGCCGTGACGATCTCCTGGATCCGGCCCGGCGACATCCCCGAGGAGGCCTCCTGCACGGTCGGGCCGAGACCGGTCGGGGAGGGGTGCTGGGGGGAGGGCGCGAGCAGCTCACGGGCGGTCCGCACCAGCCGCAGCCGTTCGTCGTCGCCCCACACCAGCGCCTGCTCGCGCAGGGTGGCGAGGGCGTGCGGCAGCGCGGCGGCGACCGTGTCGTCCCCGGCGTCCCCGGCCATCAGCCCGAGCAGCGTGTCGTACGACGCCGGGTCCGGGGCCACGGCCAGTGCCTCCGCGGTCTGCAGCGCGAACCGGTCCAGCCGCTCCAGCGCGCGCAGCACCGAGGCGCGGGTGCCGGCGCGGGTGGCCAGCTGGGTGAGGTCGGTCGGGACGGGCGTGATGAGGTCGGGGCGGCTGCGCAGCAGCGCGGCCAGGGAGACGTCGTCCCGCGCGCGGAGCGCCTCCGCGAGGGAACGAGGGGCTGGGTGGGCCGCTGGGCTCATCTGACCCACGGTAGCGGGTGAGTACGTTCCAGCCGAGCGAGCCGGTTTCCGGGCGGGGGGAAGCGGTACCGTCCTCACCGGGGTTTCATCGCCGTCGCCCCGGAGGGGTTCCGTTGGGGATCGAGAGCGACCAGGTCGTCTACGAGTATCTGAGCCGTGTCGGGGACATCGCTCAGCAGCGGCAGCTGCCGTCGGCCACGCGGATGCGGCTCGTGTCGGAGCTGCGCAACGAGATCGACCGGCACCGGGCCAGGGCGACCGTCGACAGTCCCGCCGCGGTCCGCCGCATCCTGGACGGCCTGGGCACCCCGGACGAGGTCGTCGAGGCGGCGGGCGGCACGCCCGGCACCGGCCGGGTCGCGCAGCCGGCCTCCGCCGCCGTGCCCGTACAGCCCGCGCCGCGCGAGCCGAAGCCGGAGCCGGCGGACGGGGAACGGCGCAGGGGGCTGCGCCGGGTCGTCCCACGGCCGCGCCCCGCCGGACCCGGACCCTCCGCCCCGCGCGACGCCGCGTCCCCGCCGCACCTCGCCCCCGCACACGAACTCGGGGACGGCGCCGGACAGGCCGACTGGTGGCGGGTGGGCACGAGCCCCTTCGGCGGTCCTGGCGGGCCGGCCGCCGAGACCGACTCGGTGCCGGGGTTCGTCGGCGGTGTGGAGATCCCGGAACTGCTCAGACGGCCGCCGAGGCCCAAGGAGGAGACGCAGGAGACGCAGGAGACGGCGAAGCCGGCCCCGAAGGCCCCGGCGCCGGAGCCGGAGGTCACGGAGGCCGGGCCCGCCCCCCGCCGCCGTCTGCTCCCGCGCCCCGCCGCCGGCTGGACCAACCCCCTGCTGCTGCTGGCCGCCGCCGCGCTGGTCGCCGGCGCGGTGCTCGGGAACTGGTTCGCCCTGATCCTGGGCTGGGCGATCGCCTACGGCTCCCGGCGGCTGACCCCCGCCGAGAGCAAGTGGGCCGTGATGGTCCTGCCGGGCGCCTCGGTCGCGGCGGGCCTGGTGTGGCTGTGGGGGAGGGTCAACGGCCGCTGGGGTTCACCGATCGCCCAGGGCCACATGAACGACGCGATCGCCGGGACGTGGCCCTGGGTGGTCCGCGGGGCGGCGGTGGCCTCGGCCCTGTACCTGGTGTGGCGTTCCCAGCGGAGACGGTGAGGCACCCCCAGGGCGCCGCCCGCCCGGCCCGAACCGCCAAGGGCACCCGCTGCGACAATGGCCCATATGACTTTCACCGTCGGCTTCGACCTCGACATGACCCTCATCGACTCCCGGCCGGGCATCCACGCGTGCTACGTGGCACTGGCGGAGCGGACCGGGACGTACATCGACGCCGATCTGGCGGTGACCCGGCTCGGTCCGCCGCTCGTCGAGGAGCTGGTCAACTGGTTCCCGCAGGAGCAGGTGAGCGCCATGGCCGCCCTGTACCGGGAGATGTACCCGTCGATCGCCATCACCGCGACGCCCGCCATGGACGGCGCCCGGGAGGCGATGGACGCGGTCCGTGCGGCCGGCGGACGCACGATGGTGGTCACGGCGAAGTACGAGCCCAACGCCAAGCTGCACCTGGCCCACCTCGGCATCGAGCCGGACGTGGTCGTGGGCGACCTGTGGGCGGAGCAGAAGGCGGAGGCGCTGCGCGAGTACGGCGCGGGCGTGTACGTCGGCGACCACGTCGGGGACGTGCGCGGGGCCCGTACGGCACAGGCGCTGTCGGTCGCCGTGGCGACCGGGCCCTGCAGCACCGGCGAACTGCGCGCCGCCGGGGCGGACGTCGTCCTGGAGGGCCTGTCCGCCTTCCCGGCGTGGCTGGCCGGTTACCGCGAGGCCGACGCGTCCCGCGCCTGACGGCGGCCCGCGAGCACCTGGCGCAGCACACCCGCGCCGGCCAGCAGGAAACCGACGCCCATGAGCATGCTCATGCAGTACATGTACGTCGGAAATGACTTTCCGCCGAGGAACAGCGGTGCCACCGTGACCAGAGTGGCCGCGGCGCCGATGAAGAAGACGATCGCACCGGCGCGGATCAGCCCGTCACCGGGCGCGGCGGAATTCGTTTGGGTTTTGTCACGCACCGGACCAGGGTAGTTCCCAGCGCGAGAGAACAACCGGGGGACGTCTTGTCACCCGCCCCGAGACCATTAGCCTTGGTAGCGGCGGGTCATGGGCGACCCGCTCTACTGCTATCAAGAGCACTTTCGCAGCAGTGAGCAGTAGCAGTTCCCCCGACTAGTACGAGGACGAGGACAGACGGTGCCGACCGGGCGTGTCAAATGGTTCAACAGCGAGAAGGGCTTCGGCTTTCTCTCCCGCGACGACGGCGGTGACGTCTTCGTCCATTCCTCGGTTCTCCCCGCCGGAGTCGATGCACTCAAGCCGGGACAGCGCGTGGAGTTCGGCGTCGTCGCCGGTCAGCGCGGTGACCAGGCGCTGTCGGTGACCGTGCTGGAGCCGGCGCCGTCGGTCGCCGCCGCCCAGCGCAAGAAGCCCGACGAGCTGGCCTCGATCGTGCAGGACCTGACGACCCTCCTCGAGAACATCACGCCGATGCTCGAGAAGGGCCGCTACCCGGACAAGGCGGCCGGCAAGAAGATCGCCGGTCTGCTGCGGGCGGTCGCCGACCAGCTGGACGTGTAGCGACAGGACCCGTCAGGGGAACGCGAGCGCATCCGGGCCGAGGGGCGGTACGAGCCCCTCGGCCGCCGCGCGTGTGAGCAGGCCGCGGATCGCGGCGTAGCCGTCCTCCCCGAGGCCGGCGGTGAACTCGTTCACGTACAGGCCGATGTGCTGGTCCGCCACGGCCGGGTCCATCTCCTGGGCGTGGGCCATGACGTACGGCCGCGACGCCTCGGGGTCGTCCCAGGCGGCCCGTACGGAGGCGCGGACGGAGTCGGCGAGCCGGATCAGGGTGTCCGCGCCCAGCGAGCGCTTGGCGATGATCGCGCCGAGCGGGATCGGCAGCCCGGTGGTCCGCTCCCAGTGCTCGCCCATGTCGGCGAGCTTGTGCAGCCCGTAGTTCCGGTAGGTGAACCGGGCCTCGTGGATGACCAGACCGGCGTCCACCTTGCCGTCCCGCACGGCCGGCATGATCTCGTGGAACGGCATGACGACGATCTCGCCGACCGCGCCGCCGGGCAGGGTGTCCGCCGCCCAGAGGCGGAAGAGGAGGTAGGCGGTCGACTTCTCGCTCGGGACCGCGACGGTGCCGCCCGCCAGATCGACGTCCGGCTCCCGGGTGAGCACCAGCGGCCCGCAGCCCCGCCCCAGCGCACCGCCGCACGGCAGCAGCGCGTAGTCGCCGAGGACGTACGGCAGGACGGCGTACGACACCTTCAGCACGTCGAACTCGCCGCGCTCGGCCATGCCGTTGGTGAGGTCGATGTCGGCGAAGGTCACGTCCAGCGCGGGGGCGCCGGGGACGCGGCCGTGCGCGAGGGCGTCGAAGACGAAGGTGTCGTTCGGGCAGGGGGAGTACGCGATCTGCAGAGGCTCACTGGTCATACGGTGTCCAACTCTCCAATACGGGCGCGAGCTTCCCGAACGCCTCGGTGAGCGCGGTGAGGGCGTCGCCGATGCGCCAGGCGGAGCGGTCGCGCGGGCCGACCGGGTTGGAGACCGCGCGGATCTCCAGCACCGGCACACCGTGCGCGGCGGCCGCCTCCGCCACCCCGAACCCCTCCATGCCCTCGGCGAGCGCGCCGGGGTGCCGCTCGCGCAGGGCGGCGGCGCGGGTGGCGGTGCCGGTGACGGTGGAGACGGTGAGGACCGTGCCGGTGCGGGCGCCGGTCGCCTCGGCCACGGCGCGTACGACGGACCGCGGCGGTCGGTGGGTGACGGTCCCGAAGCCCAGCTCGGTGACCGGAAGGAAGCCGTCGGCGGTCTCGGCGCCCAGGTCGGCCACGGTGATCGCGTCGGCGACGACGAGCGAGCCGACGGGCGCCTCGGGCGGGAAGCCGCCGCCGATCCCGGCCGAGACGACCAGGTCGTACGGGGCGCCCCCGAGGGCGGCGGCGGTCAGGGCGCCGGCCGTGGAGGCGGCGGCGAGGGCCGGTCCGACCCCGGCGGCGAGCAGGTCCCAGCCGCCGGCGGTACGGCACAGGAGCGCGCCGGGGAGCCGTACGTCGGTCACGGCCCCGGGGAACGCCCGTGCCACCGCGTCCCGCTCGAGGGGGACGGCGGTGGCCACCAGGACTCGTCCGACGCCCACGGAAGCCGTGATCAGGCCTTCTTCAGCTTGAACGACCACATGCCCTGGTTGGACTTCGCGCCCATCCGGATCGTGACCGTGTTGGTGTCGCCCTGGGTGCCGTACTGCTGGTTGAAGAACGCGCTGCCCGGGATGGTGCGGTAGGTCTTCTTGCTGACGTCCGTGAACTGCTGGCCGTTCACGAGGATGACCCAGCCGGCGTCCGCGATCTTCGGGTCGACACCGAAGCGGACCGTCTGGTCCGGATCGACCTTGATCGACTCGGCCTTGCCGACGTTCTTGATGCACTGCGCCAGCGACTTGGCGTCCAGCGCCTTGCCGTCGTTGTAGCACATGGCCTCGGAGTTGACCGAGTCCTTGCCGACCGTGACGGTCGAGACGGGCGTCGGCTTCTCGCAGGCGGACAGGACGAGCAGTCCGGCGGATACGGCGCCGGCAACGGCGACGGCGCGGCGGCGTCGCCCAGCGCGTTGTACATCAGCGGCTTCGCCGCGGGGCAGCGTGGTCATGGCCGAAGGCTATCGGGCGCCCCGAGCCCTCCGCCCACGTGGGGTGCGGCGTGCCCGGTTCGTTACGCCAGCCGGTCCTGCGGGCCGGACACCCGTGTCCGGTTTGTGCCCCGGAGGCGCCGCACGGCAGGTCAGGCCACCCGCGGCCGGGGCCGGCCGCCGTGCCGGGCGGAGGCGAGCAGCCCCTTCAGCGTGCTCAGCCAGCCGATGGCGACGAACACCGCGCCGATCAGCAGGCCGACGGTCCCGTTGAGCGGCAGCACGATGCCGACGGCGCCACCGAACACCCAGGCCGTCTGCAGCAGCGTCTCGGAGCGGGCGAACGCCGAGGTGCGCACCAGCTCCGGCACGTCCCGCTGGATCAGCGCGTCCAGGGCCAGCTTGGCCAGTGCCTGCGCGAACCCGGCGACGGCGGCGACACAGGCCACCAGGAACGCCCCGAAGAACAGGGCCGCCACGATGGTCGTGCCGAGCACCACAGCGACGACCGTCACGATGATCACCTCCGGGGCGCGTGACCGCAGCCAGGCCCCGACGGCCGTGCCCAGCGCGTTGCCCGCACCGGCGGCCACCCCGACTATCCCGAGCGAGACCGCGGCGCTCTCGCCGGTCAGCGGGTGCTCGCGCAGCAGGAAGGCGAGGAAGAAGATCAGGAAGCCGGACAGACAGCGCAGGGCGGCGTTGGCACCGAGCGCGTGGGTGACGGCGGGGCCCACCGTCCGCAGCCCCGGCCGCTTCACCTGCTCCCGCCTGCGCTGCGGGCCGTGCAGATGCTGCTCGTCGGCCGCGAGCAGGGCCACGTCCTCGCCCTTGGCCGAGTCCACCCCGGGCGGCAGCGAGAACGACAGGAACGTTCCCCCGACGAAGATCACGAAGGCGCCGTAGAGCGGCCAGGGGTCGCCGGCCCTGTGCAGCCCCGCCGCGACCGGCGCGGCCACACCGGTGGCCAGCAGCCCGGCGAGGGTGACCCGCGAGTTGGCCTTCACCAGCGAGAACCGGGGCGGCAGCAGCCGCGGTACGACCGCGCTGCGCACCACCCCGTACGCCTTCGAGGCGACCAGCACCCCGAGGGCCGCGGGATACAGCTCCAGGCTGCCGCTCGCCACCGCCCCCGAGATGACCAGCGCGAGCAGGGCCCGGGCGAGCATGGCGCCGGCCATCGCGGCGCGCCGCCCGTGCGGCAGCCGGTCCAGGAGGGGCCCGATGACCGGGGCGAGGACCGTGAAGGGCGCCATCGTGATGGCCAGGTAGAGCGCGACCCGCCCCCGCGCCTCGTCGGTCGGCACGGAGAAGAACACCGTGGAGGCGAGCGCCACGGTGACCATGACGTCGCCGGCGCCGTTCACCGCGTGCAGCTCGATCAGCTTGCCCAGGCCCGACTCGCCCGCACCGTGCGCGTGCGTGGCCTTGCGGATGCCCCGCGCGGCACCGGTGACCGGGAAGTGCAGGGCACGCCCGACAGAGCGGACGGCGCCACCGACCCGGCTCGCGCCGCCACCCCGAACACCACGCCTGTCCGCGGTCGCCACGTGCTTCATAGTGCCCCGAGAATGCGGTGGATAGTGCGGTACGGCGCGCAGGGCGGCCGGCCTGCCGCTGACAACGGGCGTTCCCGGGCCGCCGGCCGGCGGCGGCCGGCCGGCGGGAAGCCGGCGGTCAGGGGTGGCCGGGCGGGGAAATCCTGCCGCGTGGCGGCGACGAATCCTGTTCGGTGTAGCGTGCCTATCTCAGCCATAACGCAGAATGGATGGCAGAGGTGCGCCCGAGCGCGCGGATGCATGACGTCGATGCGGTCCCCAGGTCCGCTCCGTCGGCAGGCCCGCCTTCAGGCAGCCGCACTCGACGAGACGGCGTAGGAGAGAAGCGATACCTGTGAGCGCAGCGACCACGCGAAGCCGCACCCCCGACCGTCTGTGCGCCGAGGCGGTCGACCTCGCCCGCGCCGCCGCCGAGGAGGCCGCCGCACCCGGCGTGGTCGGAGAGCACGTCGGCCTCGTCTCCGAGGGCGACCGCGTTGTCACGCACTTCTTCGAGTGCAAGGAACTGGGCTACCGCGGCTGGCGCTGGGCGGCGACCGTGGCCCGCGCCTCCCGCGCCAAGATCGTCACGCTGGACGAGGTGGTCCTCCTCCCCGGCCCCGACGCCCTGCTCGCCCCCGAGTGGGTCCCGTGGAGCGAGCGGCTGCGCCCCGGCGACCTCGGCCCCGGCGACCTGCTCCCCACCGACCAGGACGACCTGCGCCTGGAGCCCGGCTACCTCGGCGACGAGCAGCCGCCGGTGAACTCGGTGGTCTCCCACGAGATGGCCGAGCTGGCGGAGGCCGAGGACGCCGACGTCACCCCCGGCGCCCCCGCCGCCCAGCCCACGACGCCCTCCCGGGGCTCGATCGCCGCCGTCGCCGAGGAAATCGGCATGCGCCGCGCCCGGGTCCTGTCCCGCTACGGCCTGCATGTCGCGGCCGACCGCTGGGAGGAGTCGTACGGCCCGAGGACCGCGATGGCCCAGGCGGCCCCCGCAACCTGCCAGACCTGTGGCTTCCTGAACCCCATCGGCGGCTCCCTCGGCCAGGCCTTCGGCGTCTGCGCCAACGAGTTCTCCCCGGCCGACGGCCGTGTGGTCTCCCTCGCCTACGGCTGCGGCGGCCACTCGGAGGCCGCGGTCATGCCCAAGCCCCCGCAGCCGGCCCCACCGGTCATCGACGAGACCCGGGTGGACCCGTTCCCGCTGCGCCCCGCCCGCGACTCGGGCTCGGTCCCGGAGGCGGGCGACGAGGAGACGGCGGAACTGGGTCACTCGTAGCCGACGCCGGCGCCGCGAGGAGTCATCCGCTGACCGTCTGCCCGCTCTTGTACACGGTGAAGTAGTCGTGTGCGGGAAGGCCGAGCTCGAACACCATGCCGTACCTGCGGCGCAGGTCCGCGACGCTGGTGGAGGCGGGCTCGCGCAGGCACCGCCGGACGGGTGGACCGCCGGGGGAGCACGCCGGCGGTCCCTCGACCAGCCGGCGCCTTCCGCTCTGGCGTACCTGGTCCCAGTCGAGCGTGGCCGTGCCCGCACCGAACAGTTCCCGCGGTTCACCGGTCCCCGGGCCCTGCGGGTCGCCCGCCCTGCCCCGGTAGTAGGAGACGACCTTGGTCGCGTAGCCGAAGTCGTGGCCGAAGGGGACCGCGGAGCCGGCCGGGTCGCCAGCGGTGAGGATGCCGTCGATCGTGTCCGCCACCCGGTGCGGGTCGGCCCCGAAGTAGGCGGTGACGGACATCGTGCAGCGGATCCTGTACCGGTCGTCGCCGTCCTGGAAGAACAGCTCCTTCGCCTTCCCGCCCGTGCACGTGTCCTCCACGTCGAGGAGGCCGAGCGTCAGGGAGGTGTGGGCGTCCCAGTAGGCGATGGTCCTGCGCAGCTCCTGCTCGGTCCGGGTGCGGGCCTTGACCGCCTCGGCGCCGCCGGCGAGTTCGCGCACGGTCTTCGGGCTGGTGGCGCCGCCTTGCGAACACGCGGCCGTCGCCAGCAGTCCCACGGTGCACGCGGTGCCCAGGATGGTTCTGCCACAGCGTCGTCGGCTCACCGCTGTCTCCCCCTTCGGTGTCCGTCACACCGTGCACCGCGGGGGCATCGGGCCGCATGAGTACGCGTACTCACCGTCCGCACGGCCGCCTCCGGGAGCCGTGCCGGCCTGCCGAACTGCTGTCCGGTTACGGGCCGGACGGATGAAACCGGCTGCTCCGTAAGGGGTGCGGCGCGCGGCCGTTCAGCCCCGCGGGGACCCCGCCCCTCGATCATCGCCGCGTCGGCGCTCGGCCGGCCCCGAGGCGAGGAGTGGCCCCATGACGGATCGGAATGTCTCGCGGAAGCGGCCGAGCCGGTGGCGCACCACGTGGGCCGCGGCCGGGGCGGGGCTCGCGGCCCTCTCACTGGCCGTGGGTCTCCAGGACACGGCGGCCGCGTCCGGCACACCCGCTCCGCCGCCACCACGGGGGCGGATCCTCGACTTCCCGCTGGCGGCGATCGGCGGTCTCGTCCGCCCGGAAGCGCCGCCGCCCGGGGCGGACGACTGGAACTGCAAGCCCCCGCGTGAGCACCCGCGCCCGGTCGTCCTGGTGCACGGGACCTTCGCGAACGCCTACGACGACTGGGGCCTGATGTCCCCGTACCTGAAGCAGCTGGGCTACTGCGTCTTCGCCGTCAACTACGGCGGCGCACCCGGCAACCCGGTCAAGGCCACCGCGCACGTCCCGGACTCCGCCCAGCAGATCGCCGCGTACGTCGACCGCGTGCTGAAGGCCACCGGTGCCCGCCAGGTCGACCTCGTCGGTCATTCCCAGGGCGGCGGCGTGACGCCCCGCTGGTACCTGCGGTTCGACGGCGGCACGGACCCCGCGCATCCGGAGCGGGACAAGGTGCACAGCCTCGTCGGCCTGGCGCCGTCCAACCACGGCACGACCGCCTCCGGCCTCGGCACCCTGACCACGAAGCTGGGTCTCAACCCGACCGTGTCCCTCGTCGCCGGCCAGGCGTACGCGGACCAGATGGCCGGCTCCGAGGTGAACACGACGCTGGACCACGGCGGCGACACCCGGCCGGGGGTCGACTACACCGTCATCGCCACCAGGTACGACGAGGTCGTGACCCCCTACACGCATCAGTTCCTGACCGCGGGACCGGGCGCGACCGTCAAGAACATCACGATCCAGGACATCTGCCACGCGGACGTCTCCGAACACCTGTCGATCGCGTACGACGCCAACGCCGCCCAGCTCGTGCGCAACGCCCTCGACCCCGCCCACGCCCAGCCCGTCGACTGCGGTCTCTCCCTGCCCGTACTCGGCGGCTGAGACGGGTCCGCCGCCCGGCCGCCCGGCACCCGGCCGCTCGCCCGCGCTGTACCTTCGTCCTCACGTCGACGAGGAGAGTGGGAACGTGAGCAGCAAGTACGTGCGGCCGGCGGCCGAGGGGGCCGATCCGTTCGGGACGGCCCGGCTGCGCCGTGGTGTTCTCGATGCCTGGGCCACCAGCCCCGCCCGGTTCCGCGAGGACGCCAACGCCGAGGAGGACCTGGTCCTCGGCGGCTACCGGGACCGGCTCGTGGTCGAGCTGGCGCAGAACGCCGCCGACGCAGCCGCCCGTGCGCACACCCCCGGCAGGCTCCGGCTCACGCTCCGGGACGGGGTGCTCGTCGCCGCCAACTCCGGTGCCCCGCTGGACGCGACCGGCGTCGAGTCGCTGTCCACGCTGCGGGCCTCCGCCAAGCGGGACGCCGAGCTCACGCACGGCGCGGTCGGCCGGTTCGGGGTCGGGTTCGCCGCCGTGCTCGCGGTGACCGACGAACCGGCGATCGTGGGCCGGCACGGCGGGGTGCGCTGGTCGCTGGCCGAGGCGCGGGAGCTGGCCGCCGACACCGCCCGGCACAGTCCCGGACTCGGCGACGAGGTCCGGCGCAGGGACGGACACGTACCGCTGCTGCGGCTGCCGTTCGCCGCCGAGGGCACCGCCCCGGAGCCGTACGACACCGCCGTGATCCTGCCCCTGCGGGACACGGCCGCCGCCGATCTCGCCGAGCGGCTGCTGAACGCCGTCGACGACGCGCTGCTCCTCGCCCTGCCGGGCCTTCAGGAGGTCGTCGTGGAGGTCGGTGACGCGGCGCCGCGCGTCCTGCGCCGGCGCACCGAGGGAGCCGTCACCGTCGTGGAGGACTCGCGGGAGGGCACCACGCGGTGGCGTACCGCTTCCGCCCACGGGCCGCTCACCCCCGACCTGCTCGCCGACCGGCCGGTGGAGGAGCGGCTGCGGCCCCGCTGGTCGGTGACCTGGGCCGTACCCGAGGACGCGGAGGGCCGTCCGGTACGCCCCCGTACCACCCCCGTCGTGCACGCGCCCACGCCGAGCGACGAACCCCTCGGTGTCCCCGCCCTCCTCATCGCCTCCTTCCCCCTCGACACCACCCGCCGGCACACCGCGCCCGGTCCGCTCACCGACTTCCTGGTGCAGCGCGCGGCCGACGTCTACGCCGAACTGCTCGCGGGCTGGCGGCCGGTGACGGAGGGGATCATCGACCTCGTGCCCGGGCCGCTCGGCAGGGGCGAGCTGGACGGGGCGCTGCGGCAGGCGGTCCTGGAACGGCTGCCGCGCACCGCTTTCCTGCCGGTCGCCGTGCGGGTGCAGGAGGAGGGCGACGAGCTTCCGGAGGTGCTGCGGCCCCGTGACGCGGAGATCGTGGAAGGCGCCGGGGCGGACACCGTGCGGGTGCTCGCCGAGGTGCTGCCCACGCTGCTGCCCGCCGGTCTCGAACGGCGGGTCGAGCTGCGCACCCTCGGCGTCGCGCGACTGCCGCTCGCCGACGCCGTCGACCGGCTCGCCGGGCTGGAGAAGGACCCCGGCTGGTGGTGGCGGCTCTACGACAGCCTCGCCGGGGTCGACCCGGACCGGCTGTCCGGCCTTCCCGTCCCGCTGGCCGACCGGCGGACCACCATCGGGCCCCGGCAGGTGCTGCTGCCCACCCCGGACGGCGCCCGGATCGACGCGGACGTCCTCGGGCGGCTCGGGCTGAAGGTCGCGCACGAGGACGCGGTGCACCCGCTGCTGGAGAAGCTGGGCGCGCTGCCCGCCACCGCGCGCGCGGTGCTGACCACCCCGCAGGTGCGGGCCGCCGTCGCCGCCTCGCTGGACGAGGAGGGCGGCATCGGGGGCTGGGAAGAGGACGCTCCGGATGCCGAGGAGCTCGCCGACACCGTGCTCTCCCTGGTCCGGGACGCGGGTCTGGAGCCCGGTGACGAACCCTGGCTGGGGGCGCTGGCCCTGCCCGACGAGGACGGGGAGCTCGCCCCCGCCGGTGAACTCGTCCTCCCCGGCAGTCCGTTCGCCCGGGTGATCCGCGAGGGAGAACTGCCGGCCGTGGACCACGACCTGGCCGAGAAGTGGGGCGAACAGCCGCTCACCGCCTGCGGGGTGCTCGCGAACTTCGCGCTGGTCCGCGCCGCCGACGTGGTCCTCGACCCGGACGAGCTGGAGCCCCGCGAGGGCGACTTCGCCGAACCCGACGACGCGGGGCTGCTGGACGCCGTCGACGTGTGGTGCGAGGACATCCTCGACCGCTTCCCGGACAGCCCGGTGCCGCCGGTCGCCACCGAGCTGGTCGCCGTGCGCGATCTGGACCTGGTGGACGACGAGCACTGGCCGCAGGTGCTCGCGCTGCTCGCCCAGCCGCCCCTGCGGGACGCCCTCACCCAGCCGGTCCGGATCCTGCTGCACGACGGCACGCACGACACCGTACGGCCGTACACCGCGTGGTGGCTGCGCGGGCATCCGGTCCTGGACGGCCGCCGGCCCGCCGGTCTGCTCGCGGCGGGCGGGGACCCGCTGCTGCGCGGCCTGTACGACGAGGCCGACGCCACCGGGTTCGAGGACGAGCAGGTGCTGCGGGCGCTGGGCGTGCGGACCTCGGTGGCGGCCCTGCTGGACGAGCCCGGCGGCGCCGCCGAGCTGCTGGACCGGCTGGCCGACCCGGAGCGGCCGGTCACCCCGGGTCAACTGCACGGGCTGTACGGGGCGCTGGCGGAGCTGGATCCGGAGCAGGTGACCCTGCCGGACGAGCTGCGGGCCGTGGTCGACGGGCGGGTGGAGGTCGTGGACGCCGCCGATGCCGTCGTGGTCGACTCGCCCGACCTGCTGCCCTTCACCTCCTCGGTGCCGCTGCTGCCCGTCCGCCCGGCCCGGGCCGCCGAGCTGGCGGAGCTGTTCCAGGTGCGCCGGCTGAGCGAGTCCGTCACCGGCGAGGTGCACTCCGAGGGGACCGAGCACGCGGTGCCGGAGCCGGTGCGGGTACTGCTCGGGGCGCGTACGCCGCAGACGTACGTCGAGCACGAGGAGCTGGTCGTGGACGGGGTGGAGATCGACTGGCGGCTCACCGACGACGGGGTGCTGCACGCGGCCACGCTGGAGGGCGTCGCGGCGGGCCTGGCCTGGGCGGCGGGGCAGTGGCCGCGGCGCTTCGAGGTGGCGGCCCTGCTGGAGGACCCGTCCCGGACGGAGGAGCTGGCCAGGGACCGCTGGTTCGACTGACGACGCCCGGCGACACCGCCGGGCAGCGTCTGGTTCCAGCCTCCAGAAATCTGTTACACAACTTTCAACTTCCGTACAACCGTTCCCCTGGGTGCCGAGTCTGACCACTGGAAACATCAGTCTCCACACAGGGGAACGCATGCGCATTCGAGCCACCGTGGCCGCCGTCTCCGGCGCCCTGGCCCTCTCCGCCTTCGCCGTGCCGGCCGCCCAGGCCGCCGACGGCTCCGTGTCGCCCTCCAAGGCCGACATCCTGAAGATCCGGGAGGCCGCCCAGGCCGCCTCCTCGGGCAAGACCGCGTTCGCCGCCTCGGACGACAGCGGCGCGCCGTACGCGATGGACGTCACCTTCTCCAACTTCAAGATCGCCGGTGCGGTCAAGGTCGGAACGACCAACCACGTCGCCACCACGGTCACCTACACGCTGACCCACGGCGCCGACGTCGACATCACCGCCGACGACTTCCTCACCGGGCCCTACATCTACAAGGGCTCGTACGACACGCCGGACAACATGCTGTTCGGCGACTACCCGGCCACCTGCACGGCCACCTCGTCGACCACCGCCAGCTGCAAGGGCGACATCGACGTCTACCCGGCCGACGGCGAGCTCGTGAACACTGACTCGGGCACGTGGCACGGTGCGGCCCTCGCCATCGCGTACAACGGCCAGGACCCGTCCAGCGCCGACTTCGACATCACCAAGGTCGGTTACGCCGACCAGGGCGGTCTCGGCACCACGCTGGTCCAGCGCTACTCCAAGCTGACGGTCAACGCCTCGCCCGAGCCGGTGGCGAAGGGCCGGACCATCACGGTCACCGGCAAGCTCTCCCGGGCCAACTGGGAGGACAACCAGTACCACGGCTACACCGGCCAGCCGGTGAAGCTGCAGTTCCGCAAGAAGGGCTCCAGCACCTACACCACGCTGAAGACCGTCACGACGGACTCCACGGGCAACCTGAAGACCACGACCACCGCGTCGGTCGACGGCTACTACCGCTACTCCTTCGCGGGCACCCCGACCACCCCGGCGGTCAACGCCACGGGTGACTTCGTCGACGTGCAGTAAGGGCGGGTGTTCCGGCCCCGGACGCCTTGCGCCTCCGGTGGCCGGAACGTTTCCTCTCACTTGTGTCATGGACTGGCAATGCAGCCCCAAAATCTGGCCGGGAATCGCTGCTGCCGTACAACCCGCCGCAGGGGTCACGGATCTGATCGCTTGAGTCAACCGACTCCACGATCACTCCTCCCTCCAGGGGAACGCACATGCGCATTCGTGCCACCGTGGCCGCCGTCTCCGGCGCCCTGGCCCTCACCGCCCTCGCAGTCCCGGCCGCGCAGGCCGTCACCGACTCGGGCACGCCGTACACGCTGAACGCGAGCTTCTCCAACGTCTCGATCGCCAAGGCGATCAAGGTGGGCACCACCAACGAGGTCAGCGTCTCGTACTCGTACACGCTGACGCACGGCGCCGACGTGGACATCACCGCGAAGGACTTCTTCACGGACGCCTTCCTCTACCACGGCACCTACAGCGACACCGCCCCCGAGCTGTACGGCGACAACCCGGCGACCTGCACCGCCACCTCCTCGACGACGGCCGCCTGCACGGGGTCCGTCAACATCTACCCGGCCGACGGCGACCTGAAGAACGCCCTGGCCGGCAGCTGGAGCGTGGCCGCCGAGGCCGTCGCCTTCAACGGCCAGGACCAGCAGAACCCCGACATGAGCAAGGTCGGCTACAAGGACCAGAGCGGCCTCGGCAGCACCCTGGTCCAGCGCTACTCCAAGCTGACGACCACCGTCAGCTCGACGTCCGTCTACAAGGGCAAGACGTTCACGGTCTCGGGCAAGCTGTCCCGCGCCAACTGGGAGGACCACCAGTACCACGGCTACACCGGCCAGCCGGTCCAGCTCCAGTTCCGCAAGGCGGGCACCAGCACGTACACCACGGTCAAGACGGTCACCACGGACTCGTACGGCAACCTGAAGACCACGGCCACCGCCAACTACAGCGGCTACTGGCGCTACAGCTTCGCCGGTACCTCCACGACCCCGGCGGTCAGCGCCACGGGTGTCTACGTCGGCGTGAAGTGACGTAACGCCCCGAGGGGCACGGGGAACCGCGCGACCACCCCAACGGTCCCGCGGTTCCCCACCGGCACACGCCGGCTTCGGACCCCGGCCCGGTCACGGTGCGCCCGGGCGCCGCGTTCCCTGGCCCCGAACGCCTGGGACAGGAACTCGATCTCCGCAGCGGCCGTCAGTCGGGAAACCGGCGGGCGACCCATCTCCACAGCCATTCCAGGGCCGCCGAAGCCACCACCGCGATCCCGACGGCAGTCCATGGCATCTCCAGGCCGACCAGCTTCAGCGCGAAGAAGCGCTGCAGCGTCGGGACGGCCAGGACCAGCAGGAACGCGACGCCCATCGCGGCGACCAGGGTCACCCGCCACCAGGTGTAGGGGCGGGCGACGATCGCCAGGATCCACATGGAGACCAGGAAGAGGGTCAGTGTGGCGGCGCTGGTCTCCGCGTCCAGCTGGCCCGGTCCGGTGTAGTGATGCCGCGCCATCAGGTACGTGAGGAAGGTCGCCGCCCCGGCCAGCACCCCGCCCGGGATGGAGTACCGCATCACCCGGCGGACGAAATGCGGTTTCGCCCGCTCCTTGTTGGGCGCCAGGGCCAGGAAGAACGCCGGGACGCCGATGGTGAGGGTGGAGAGCAGGGTCAGATGCCGGGGCAGGAACGGATACTCCACCTGCCAGCACACCACCAGGACCGCCAGCAGCACCGAGTAGACGGTCTTCACCAGGAACAGCGTCGCCACGCGCGTGATGTTGCCGATCACCCGGCGGCCCTCGCCCACCACCGACGGCAGGCTCGCGAAGCTGTTGTCCAGCAGCACGATCTGCGCCACGGCCCGCGTCGCCTCCGAGCCGGAGCCCATGGCGACCCCGATGTCGGCGTCCTTCAGGGCGAGCACGTCGTTCACCCCGTCGCCGGTCATCGCCACCGTGTGCCCGTCCGACTGGAGCGCGCCCACCATCTCGCGCTTCTGCTGCGGGGTGACCCGACCGAAGACCGTGCCCCCGTCCAACGCCGCCGCCATGCCGGGCCGGTCGGCGGGCAGGTGCCGCGCGTCCACCGTCGTACCCTCCAGGCCGAGCTTGCCGGCGACCGCGCCGACCGACACCGCGTTGTCGCCGGAGATGACCTTGGCGCGGACGTTCTGGTCCGCGAAATACCGCAGGGTGTCGGCGGCGTCGGGCCGCAGCCGCTGCTCCAGGACGACCAGGGCGGTGGGGCGGGCGCCCCGGGCCGGTTCGGCGTCGTCCAGGTCGCGGGCGGCGCGGGCCAGCAGCAGCACCCGCAGCCCCCGCTCGTTCAGGCGCTCGGTGTCGGCCAGGGCCGGGGCGCCGTCGGCGAGCAGCACGTCCGGGGCGCCGAGCAGCCAGGTGCTGGTCTCGCCGTCGGCCTCGCTGAACGCGGCCCCGCTGTACTTGCGGGCCGAGGAGAAGGGCAGCGACTCCACGCAGCGCCAGTCCTCGCTGTCCGGGTAGGCGTCGATGATCGCCTGGAGCGAGGCGTTGGGGCGCGGGTCCGACTCGCCGAGCGCGCCGAGCACCTTGCGTACGTAACCCTCGTCGGCGCCGTCGAGCGGCCGCAGCTCGGTGACGTCCATGCCGCCCTCGGTGAGCGTGCCCGTCTTGTCCAGGCAGACGGTGTCGACGCGGGCCAGGCCTTCGATCGCCGGCAGCTCCTGCACCAGGCACTGCTGGCGCCCGAGCCGGATGACGCCGATCGCGAAGGCGACGGAGGTGAGCAGCACCAGCCCCTCCGGGACCATCGGGACGATGCCGCCGACCGTGCGGGCGACGGAGTCCTTGAAGCCGGTGCTCTTGACGACGAGCTGGGTGATGACGAGTCCGACGGCCGCCGGGACCATCATCCAGGTGACGTACCTGAGGATCGTGGAGATGCCGGTGCGCAGCTCGGAGTGGACCAGGGTGAAGCGGGACGCCTCCTCGGCGAGCTGGGCGGCGTAGGCCTCGCGGCCCACCTTGGTCGCCTTGAAGGCGCCGCCGCCGGCGACCACGAAGCTGCCGGACATGACCGGGTCGCCGGGGCGTTTGACGACGGGGTCGGCCTCGCCCGTGAGCAGCGATTCGTCGATCTCCAGCCCGTCGGCCTCCGCGCACACCCCGTCGACCACGACCTTGTCACCGGGCCCGATCTCGATCAGGTCGTCCAGCACGATCTCGCCGGTGGCGACCTCGGTGGCTCTGCCGTCCCGGCGCACGGTCGGCCGGGCCTCCCCGATCACCGCGAGCGAGTCGAGGGTCTGCTTGGCCCGCCACTCCTGGACGATGCCGATGCCGGTGTTGGCGAGGATCACGAAGCCGAAGAGGCTGTCCTGGATGGGCGCGACGAACAGCGTGATCAGCCAGAGCACGCCGATGATCGCGTTGAACCGGGTGGAGACGTTGGCCCGGACGATCTCCCCGAGCGACCGGCTGCTGCGCACGGGCACGTCGTTGACCAGGCCGCGCCGGACGCGCTCCGCCACTTCGGCACCGGTCAGCCCCGCCGCGGCGCTCCTCGGCAGGGCCACGGGGTGCACGGGGTCGAGTTCGGCTCCCGCGTCTATATGGCTCATGCATTCGACGGTACGTGCCGATTTGCCCCCTTGCCCGCTTTCCGGCCAACCGGGGACCGGCGGGCCGCGCCGACCGGCGGATCTACTCGGCCGGCGTCTCCTGCAGGGCCGCCGCCCGCTTCAGCGCGGCGTCCCGCCTGCGGACGTACCAGATGCCGATCAGCCCCAGTCCGCCCCCGGCCAGGCAGGTCCACAGCCACCACAGATGACCGTGGTCCCGGAACCAGCCGTAGAAGGGCAGCTGGACCAGGAAGAGCACGAACCACACGATCGTGCCGCCGGTGATGGTGGCGACCACGGGCCCCTCCAGGGGCTCCGGCGCCTCGTGCTTGGGGGTCCACTTGGCCATGCGCACAGCTTAAGCGCCGCCCCTCCCCGGGCTTCGTCTACGCGCGGAGATAGCGATCTCGCAGTCATACGTTCATACTGAAACCGTTTGTCTCTGACCACTTCTGCTCGTATGAAACTCCAACGCGGCTCGGGGGAACCCCGTCGGAGATGAGGTCTCGCATGTCCACCTCGGCACCCGCCAAGGCACCCACCCCCGAGAAGCCGGGTGGCGCGCCCGCCTTCGGCGCCCTCGACCGCTACTTCAAGATCTCCGAGCGCGGCAGCTCCGTCGCCCGTGAGATCCGTGGCGGTTTCGCCACCTTCTTCGCGATGGCGTACATCATCGTGCTGAACCCGATCATCCTGGGCAGCGCGAAGGACATGTACGGACACCATCTGGACAACGGCCAGCTGGTGACGGCGACCGCGCTCACGGCCGCGTTCACCACGCTCCTGATGGGCGTCATCGGCAACGTGCCGATCGCGCTGGCCGCCGGCCTCGGGGTGAACTCCGTCGTCGCCCTCCAGCTGGCGCCCCGTATGTCCTGGCCGGACGCCATGGGCATGGTCGTCCTGGCGGGCATCGTGGTCATGCTCCTCGTCGCCACGGGCCTGCGCGAGCGCGTGATGAACGCTGTGCCGTTCGGCCTGCGCAAGGCGATCTCGATCGGTATCGGCCTGTTCATCATGCTGATCGGCCTGGTCGACTCCGGCTTCATCACCCGTATGCCGGACGCCGCCCAGACCACCGTCCCGGTCCAGCTCGGCACGGGCGGCCATCTGCACGGCTGGCCGGTGCTGATCTTCATCCTGGGCGCGCTGCTCACCTTCGCGCTGATCGTCCGCAGGACGCCGGGCGCGATCCTGATCTCGATCGTCGGCATGACCGTGCTCGCGGTGATCATCAACGCGGTCACCACGGTCCCGTCCTGGGGCCTGACGGTCCCGAAGTGGCCGGGCAACCCGGTCTCCACCCCCGACTTCGGCCTGGTCGGCCAGGTCAGCCTGTTCGGCGGCTTCTCCAAGGTCGGCGCGCTGACCGGCGTCCTGTTCGTCTTCACGGTCCTGCTGTCGTGCTTCTTCGACGCGATGGGCACGATCATGGGCGTCAGTGACGAGGCCAAGCTGACCGACGCCGAGGGCTACATGCCGGGCATCAACAAGGTGCTCTTCATCGACGGCCTCGCGGTCGCGGCGGGCGGCGCCAGCTCCTCCTCGGCCACCACCGCGTTCGTGGAGTCCACGGCCGGCGTCGGCGAGGGAGCCCGTACGGGCCTCGCGAACGTCGTCACGGGCGGCCTGTTCGCCGTCGCGCTGTTCCTCACCCCGATCGCCACGATGGTCCCCTCCCAGGCGGCCACCCCGGCACTGGTCGCGGTCGGCTTCCTGATCCTGTCGAACTCCATCAAGGAGATCGACTGGGCGGACTACACCATCGCGATCCCGGCGTTCGTGACGATGCTGATGATGCCGTTCACCTACTCGATCACCAACGGCATCGGCATGGGCTTCATCACCTTCACGGTGCTGCGCCTGGCCGCCGGCCGGTTCCGGGACATCCCGGTGGCGATGTACGTCGTCTCGGCGGTCTTCGCCTTCTACTACCTGATGCCGGCCCTGGGTCTGACCTGAGCCATGGCGTGCGGCGTCAGGTGACGCCGTAGAACCTCTCCGTCTCCTCGACGGCGGCCTGGAACCGTTCGTCGAAGTCGTCCCGGATGAGCGTGCGGACCACATAGTCCTGCACGCTCATTCCTCTTTTCGCCGCATGGTGCCGGAGCCTTTCGAGCAGCTCCCGGTCCATCCGCAGGCTGAGCACACTGGTCCCCATGCCTACGAGGGTCGCCACATCCGGCCGTCCGATGCGTCACTTTCCTGAACCGACTCACCCATATGGGTGATCGTCGGAGTCAGTGGCGGGCATCACGGGGTATCAGGCGTGTCGCGGTGGTCTTTAGCGAGAGTAATGAGTTACTCTAAGGAACATGCCGGACCTCACCCATGGCGACGACGCAGCCGCCGTGAACTCCCTCCGCTCCGCTGTCATGCGGTTGTCCCGTCGGCTCAAGCACCAGCGGGTCGACGAGTCGCTGAGCCCCACCGAGATGTCGGTGCTCGGCACCCTCTCCCGCTGCGGCTCGGCCACACCGGGCGAGCTGGCCCGCAAGGAGCACGTCCAGCCGCCGTCGATGACCCGCATCGTCGCGCTGCTCGAGGCCAAGGGACTGGTCCGGCTGGAGCCGCACCCCGAGGACCGGCGCCAGAAGGTCGTCACCCAGACCGAGCAGGCCGAGGCGATGCTCGAGGAGAGCCGCCGCAAGCGCAACGCCTTCCTGGCCGGCCTGGTCGAGGGCCTCGACGAGGACGAGTGGGCCGCCCTGCGCGCCGCCGCCCCCGTGCTGGAGAAGCTCGCACACCTGTAAACCGCTGCCTGAGGAGTGAGCCGTAGGGCGCGGGGGGGGGGGGGGGGGGGGGGGGGGGGGGGGGGGGAGGGGGGGGGGGGGCGGGGAGGGGGGGTTAGGATGGTATGGGTTGC
>NZ_JBVJVZ010000005.1:196548-352523 GCF_055603245.1 Streptomyces sp. NPDC037290
GGGAAGCCTCTCGCCCCTGGGCGCCTCTTTTTGGGGGGTTGGGCTGTGGGGTCGCTGGTTTACGGGGGTCCGAGGGGGCGGAGGGGGGGGGGGGGGGGGCCCCCCCCCCCCCCCCCCACCGGCTGGGAGCGCCCGTAGGCGAACGACCAGAAAGAGAGGAGGCGAACTCGTTTGAGTACGGGATCCGGAACACCTTCCGCCCCCGCTCCGACCGCCACTACTACCCCCACAGCCCGCAAGGGCTCGATGTTCAGCTCGCTGAGGATCCGGAACTACCGCCTCTTCTTCATCGGCCAGGTCGTCTCCAACACCGGCACCTGGATGCAGCGCATCGCCCAGGACTGGCTCGTCCTCGGTCTCACCGGCTCCTCCGCGGCCGTGGGTATCACGACGGCCCTGCAGTTCCTGCCGATGCTCCTGTTCGGCCTCTACGGCGGTGTCCTGGTCGACCGGCTCCCCAAGCGCCCCACGCTGCTGGTCACCCAGGCCGCGATGGCCGTGACGGGCCTGGCGCTCGCCTTCCTCACCCTCTCCGGTCACGTCCAGGTCTGGCACGTCTACGTCGCCGCCTTCGCCGTCGGCCTCGCCACGGTCATCGACAACCCGGCCCGCCAGTCCTTCGTCTCCGAGATGGTGGGCCCCGCGCAGTTGCAGAACGCCGTCAGCCTGAACTCGGCGAACTTCCAGTCCGCCCGGCTGGTCGGCCCGGCCGTCGCCGGCCTCATGATCACCGGCGTGGGCACCGGCTGGGCGTTCCTCGCCAACGGCCTGTCCTTCGCCGCGCCCATCACCGGCCTGCTGCTGATGCGCGCCCGTGAGCTGCACGTGGTCGAGCGCGCGCCGCGGGGCAAGGGCCAGCTGCGCGAGGGCCTGCGGTACGTGGCCGGGCGCCCGGAGCTGATCTGGCCGATCGTCCTGGTCGGCTTCATCGGCACCTTCGGCTTCAACTTCCCGGTGTGGCTCTCGGCCTACGCGAACGGCGTCTTCCACTCCGGCGCCGGCTCCTACAGCCTCTTCAACACGCTGATGGCCGTCGGCTCCCTGGTCGGCGCCCTGCTGGCCGCCCGGCGCGGCACGGCCCGGCTGCGCATCCTGATCGCCGCCGCGCTGGCCTTCGGCACGCTGGAGACCGTGGCCGCGCTGGCCCCGTCGTACTGGCTGTTCGCGCTGCTCATGGTCCCGATCGGGGCCTTCGGACTGACGGTCAACGTCACCGCGAACACCGCGGTCCAGATGGCCACCGACCCGGCCATGCGCGGCCGGGTGATGGCCCTGTTCATGATGGTGTTCATGGGCGGCACGCCACTGGGCGCGCCGGTCGTCGGCTGGATCACCGACACCTACGGCGCCCGGGTCGGCTTCGCCCTGGGCGGTGTCATCTCCGCCGCCGCGGCCGGGGTGATCGGCCTGGCCCTGGCCCGCATCGGCGGACTGCGGCTGACGGTGGGCTGGCACCACGGCCATCCGCGGGTCCGCTTCGTGGCGAGGGAGCGGGAGGAGCTGGCCACGGCGGCCTAGGGCCTCATGACGGCCGGTGTCTGCGAAGGTGAGGGCATGAGACTCTTCGCCGCCGTCCTCCCACCGGAGCGCGTCGTCCATGAACTCGCCGCCGAGATCGCCATGTTGAAGAGCCTGCCCGGCGCGGAGCGGCTGCGCTGGACCAACCGCCCGGGCTGGCACTTCACCCTCGCCTTCTACGGCGAGGTCGCCGACGACCTCGTACCGGACCTGTCGGAGCGCCTGGCCCGTGTGGCACGCCGTACGGACCCCTTCGCGCTGGCGCTCTTCGGTGGCGGCCAGTTCGGGCACGGCAAGGCCCTGTGGACCGGAGCCTCGGGCGAGGTGGAGTCGCTGCGGCTGCTGGCCGACCGGGCGGAGGCGGCGGCGCGGAAGGCGGGGGTGCCGATGGGGGAGCACCGGCGGTACAAGGCCCACCTGACGGTGGCGCGGAGCCGGGACTCGGTGGACGTACGGCCGTACGTCGACGCGCTTCGGGGGTTCGCCGGCAGCACCTGGACGGTGAGCGAGCTGGTGCTGGTGCGGAGCAACCTGCCGCGGTCGGGGCTGGCGGGGGAGCAGCCCCGTTACGAGGCGGTTGCCCGCTGGGAGCTCGGCGGGGTTGGTTAGGCTCGGTCGCGTGGACCCGAAAACCCGGAACCGGATCATGGCCGGTGTGCTTGTGCTGATGTTCGTGGTGGTCGCCGTGGCTGCGGCCGTGAGGTAGGGCCCCGCTGGGCCGGGGGCGCCGGTCCGTCGGCTGCGGAGCCGCATGTCGCGTGCGGCCCCGCCGCCTACGGGGCACTCACCAGGCGAAGGCCTCCGGGGACGGTCCCGGGCCCGGGAAGACCTCGTCCAGAGCGGACAGCAGTTCCTCGCCCAGCTCCAGCTCGGACGCCCTGAGCGCCGACTCCAGCTGCCCGGCGGTGCGCGGGCCGACGATCGGACCGGTCACGCCGGGGCGGGTCAGCAGCCAGGCCAGGGCCACCTCTCCGGGCTGCAGGCCGTGCTTGTCGACCAGGTCCTCGTACGCCTGGATCCGGGCGCGGGCGGCGGGGTCCTTGAGGGCGTCGGCGGCCCGGCCGGAGGCGCGGCGACCGCCCTCGACCTCCTTCTTGAGGATGCCGCCGAGCAGACCGCCGTGCAGCGGCGACCAGGGGATGACCCCGAGGCCGTAGTCCCGCGCGGCCGGGATGACCTCCATCTCGGCGCGCCGCTCGGCGAGGTTGTACAGGCACTGCTCGCTGACCAGCCCGGTGGTGCCGCCACGGCGGGCGGCGGTCTCGTTCGCCTGGGCGATCTTGTAGCCGGGGAAGTTGGAGGAGCCGGCGTAGAGGATCTTGCCCTGCCGGACCAGGGTGTCGATGGCCTGCCAGATCTCCTCGAACGGTGTGTTCCGGTCGATGTGGTGGAACTGGTAGAGGTCGATGTGGTCGGTCTGCAACCGCTTCAGGCTGGCGTCCACGGCCCGGCGGATGTTCAGCGCGGACAGCCTGTCGTGGTTGGGCCAGGCGGGCCGGCCGGGCTGGGCGTCGGGGGCCATGTTGCCGTAGACCTTGGTGGCGATGACGACCTTGTCGCGGCGCTCGCCGCCCTTGGCGAACCAGTTGCCGATGATGGTCTCGGTCCGCCCCTTGTTCTCACCCCACCCGTACACGTTCGCGGTGTCGATGAAGTTGATGCCCGCGTCCAGCGCCGCGTCCATGATCGCGTGGCTGTCGGCTTCGTCGGTCTGCGGTCCGAAGTTCATCGTCCCGAGGACGAGCCGGCTGACCTTGAGTCCCGTGCGTCCGAGTTGCGTGTACTTCATGGTTCTCAAGCCAACGGCTTGAAGTGCGCTCGAAGCAAGGGCCCCCGGCGGTCAGTCGCGGGGGAACTCGTCGGTCCTGAGGGTGAGGCCGAGGGGGGTCGTGGTCGTGTCGAGATCCGTTCCGAAGGTGACCGTCAGTTCGCTGACGTACTCGCCGTCCTTCGGCTGGCTGTAGAGGTGGCACTTGCCCTGGTAGGGATCGGCGACGAGGTAGACGGGTACCCCGGCGGTGGCGTAGGCCGTCTTCTTCGGGCCGTAGTCGTTGTGTCCCGTGCCCTTGGAGATGACCTCCGCGACGAACTCGACGTCCTTGCACTGCCACAGGCCGTTGGGTGTCTTCTCGGCACCATCGGTCACGAGCGTGACGTCGGAGCAGAAGCCGTTGAGGTGGCCCGGGTAGTCGATCCGGACGTCCGACTTGACGCGCCTGCGCGGGTACTTGGTGCGCAACTGGTCGTAGATGTTGGCGATGATCTCCCAGTGGGTGTCCCGCTGCGGCGACATGAAGATGGCCCCCTCGACGACGTCGACCTTGTATCCCTCGGGGGTGGTCCGCTCGAGCGACTCGAACAGGTCGTCCAGAGTCAGCTCGCCGCTCTCCTCGGCCATCTCGATCCTGTCTTCAAGGACGGTCATCGTGGCGCTCCTCCCCGGCTGCCCCACGCACAGGTGCAGCCGCGCACTTCAACGATACGCACCGTGACCAGGCGACGCCGGAATCAGGTCAGCCTGTTCCAGCCACGTACGCCTGTCCGATCCCCCATGCCTCCCACATCGCCCCCGCGAAGGCCGCCGCGATCCGGTGTTCCCCGCTCGCGTTGGGATGCGTGCCGTCGTAGGTGTCGGTGTGGATGTCGTACGACTCGGGCGGTGAGGCCAGCAGGATCGGTGAGCGGGGTTCGTCCAGGTCGGCGGCCGTCTTCGCCAGGAGCACGTTGAAGAGGTCCACCTGGGAGGCGAAGGAGGGGTCGGCCTCGGCGCGGACGTTCGGGATGACCGGGAGCAGGACCATGCGGATGCGCGGGTCGGCCTCGCGGGCGCCGGCGACGAACGCGCGCACATTCTCCGCCGTCTGTTCGGCGTTGGTGTAGAAGCCCAGGTCGATCAGGCCGAGGGAGACCAGGAGCACGTCCGCCCGGTGCCGTCGTACCGCCTCGCCGATCAGGGGCGCCATGTGCAGCCAGCCCTCGCCCCAGCCCGCCAGGTGGTGGCGCGGGAAGCCGGGGTCGGCGTACGCGTACGACGTGGGGGCGTCGGCCGACTTGTCGTACAGCTCCTCGCGCGGGCCGACGAAGGTGAACGGGCCGCCGTACGTGTCGCACAGGTGCTGCCACAGACGGTAACGCCATGTGTGCTCGCCGGCGCTTCCGATCGTCATGGAGTCACCTACGGGCATGAACCTGAGCATCCGCTCATGATGGACGATCACGCAGGGCGGTGGAGTGTGAGGCCCACCACGTCCGAGGGGCCTCGCCGGCCGTGCCGGGTGAACCCCCGCAGGCAGTGGCAGGCTTGGGGCATGCGTCGATCGTTCGCCGTTCTCGCCGGGGTGCTGCTCACCGGCGCCTGCGCGCTGCCCGCCTCCGCCGCCGACGGGCCCGGCGACCAGGGGTTCACCCTCAAGGACCCGCGGATCACCGAGTCCAGCGGGCTCGCCGCCTCGCATCTCCACCCCGGCGTCTACTGGACGCACAACGACAGCAGCGACGGGCCGTACATCTACGCCGTCGACAGCCGGACCGGAAGGACCGTCGCCCGCGTCACCCTGCGCGGCATCGGCACCCCGCGCGACGTCGAGGCCATCTCCATCGGACCGCACAACGAGATCTACCTGGGCGACATCGGCGACAACCTCGGCGGCAAGTGGCCGTACGTGTGGATCTACCGGCTGCCCGAGCCGAAGGAGCTGAAGGACCAGACGGTCACCGCCACCCAGTACGTCGTGAAGTACGCGAACGGGCCGCGGGACGCCGAGTCGCTGGTCGTCCACCCGAAGACCGGCCGGGTCTACGTCATCGACAAGAAGGAGGACGGCGGGCACCTGTACGAGGGCCCGGCCACCCTCTCCACCTCCCGCGCGAACGTCTTCCGGCCCGTCGCCCCGGTCGACCTGTGGGCCACGGACGCGGCCTTCTCACCGGACGGGAGACAGCTCGCCGTGCGCGGGTACCTCGGCGGGATCTACTACGACTGGAACGGCGGGAACATCAAGCGGAAGGGGCAACTGGACGTGCCCCTGCAGGGGCAGGGGGAGGGCGTCTCGTACTCCGCTGACGGGACCCGGCTGCTGTACAGCAGCGAGGGCGCCGGCAGTGCGGTGGTGGCGAAGGACGCGCCCGGCGATCCGGCCGCCAAGTCCCCGTCGGCGAGCGCCGGTTCGGGTTCCGTGGGCAGCGGGAGCGGGAGCCTGAAGGTCGGTGCCGCCGTCGTCGCGGTCGGCCTGGCCGCCCTGTTCGGGCTGCGGCGGCTGCGGCGCGGGAGCTGAGCCACGCGAAGGGACGGTGAGTGGGCCACGGGAAAGGGCGCCCGGTGCTCACCGGGCGCCCCTCGTCGTCGTGGCCGGAGCTTCTACAGCTTCTCGATCACGTAGTCCACGCACTTCGTCAGCGCCTCGACGTCAGCCGGGTCGATCGCCGGGAACATGGCGATGCGCAGCTGGTTGCGGCCGAGCTTGCGGTACGGCTCGGTGTCCACGATGCCGTTGGCGCGCAGCACCTTGGCGACCGCGGCCGCGTCGATCTCTTCGGAGAAGTCGATCGTGCCGATGACCTGCGAGCGCTTGGCCGGGTCGGTGACGAACGGGGTGGCGTACTTGGACTCCTCCGCCCAGGAGTACAGGCGGGTCGAGGAGTCCTTGGTGCGGGCCGTGGACCAGGCGAGGCCGCCCTGGCCGTTGAGCCACTTCAGCTGCTCGTTGAGGAGGAACAGCGTGGCGAGTGCCGGGGTGTTGTACGTCTGGTTCTTGCGGGAGTTGTCGATCGCCGTGGGCAGGCTGAAGAACTCCGGGACGTGACGGCCGGTGGCGTGGATCCGCTCGGCGCGCTCGATCGCGGCCGGGGAGAAGACGCCGATCCACAGGCCGCCGTCGGAGGCGAAGGACTTCTGCGGGGCGAAGTAGTAGACGTCGGTCTCGGCGACGTCGACCGGCAGGCCGCCGGCGCCGGAGGTGGCGTCCACCAGGACCAGGGCGCCCTCGTCGGCACCGGACACCCGCTGGATCGGCATGGCGACACCGGTCGAGGTCTCGTTGTGCGTGAAGGCGTACACGTCGACGCCCGCCTCGGCCTGCGCCTCGGGGTGGGTGCCGGGGTCGGCGGAGATGACGGTCGGCTCGGCCAGCCAGGGCGCCAGCTTGGCGGCCTTGGCGAACTTGGAGGAGAACTCGCCGAAGTTCAGGTGCTGCGACTTGTTCTCGATCAGACCGTGGGTGGCGATGTCCCAGAAGGCGGTGGAGCCGCCGTTGCCGAGGATCACCTCGTAGCCCTCGGGGAGCGAGAACAGGGAGCCGATGCCTTCGCGGACCTGGCCCACCAGGTTCTTGACGGGGGCCTGGCGGTGGGAGGTGCCGAGCAGGGAGCTGCCGGTGGCGGCGAGCGCCTCGAGTGCCTCGGTACGCACCTTGGAGGGGCCCGCGCCGAAGCGTCCGTCGGCGGGCTTGATGTCAGCGGGAATCTGGATGTCGGCCACGAGTCGGAGGGTATCCCGCGGGGCGAAACCGGGCGTAACCGTGTCCGTCGGATGAGACAAGACCGTCGAGGCGTGGACTTGTGAAGTAGTACGACGATATGCGCGGGCCTGTGGAAAACTCGCGGTGACTGTCCGTGAGCGGATGCATCCTGGACGCATGACGGATCACTCGGGTCTCCAGGCGGAGCTGCGCGGTGTCGTCCGGGGCGAGGTCGGTTTCGACGTCACCTCCCGGGCGCTGGTCACCATGGACGCGTCCAACTACCGGCGGGTCCCGCTGGGTGTCGTGGCGCCCAGGGACGCCGACGACGTGGCCGCCGTGCTGGAGGTCTGCCGGGCGCGCGGGGTGCCGGTGGTGGCGCGCGGCGGGGGCACGTCGATCGCGGGGCAGGCGACCGGTGCGGGCGTGGTGCTCGACTTCACGCGGCACATGAACGGCCTGCTGGAGCTGGACCCCGGCACCCGTACGGCCGTCGTCCAACCGGGTCTCGTCCTCGACCGGCTCCAGGAGGCCGCCGCCCCGCACGGCTTGCGCTTCGGCCCGGACCCCTCCACGCACAGCCGGTGCACGCTCGGCGGGATGATCGGCAACAACTCCTGCGGCTCGCACTCGGTGGCCTGGGGGACGACCGCGGACAGCGCGCGGGAGCTGTCCGTCATCACCGCGCGGGGAGACCGGCTGCGGCTCGGGCCGGGCTGGTCGGGCGCCCCGGAGGGGCTGCGCGAGCTGGTGGAGGGCGACCTGGCCCGGCTGCGCACCGGCTTCCCGGACCTGCCGCGCCGCATCTCCGGCTATGCGCTGGACGCGCTGCTGCCCGAGAAGGGAGCCGATGTCGCCCGCTCCTTCTGCGGATCCGAGGGCACGCTCGGCATCCTCACCGAAGCGGTCGTGCGGCTGGTGGAGGCTCCCCGCGCCCGCGCCCTGGCGGTCCTCGGGTACGGCGACGAGAGCGCCGCCGCCGAGGCCGCGGCCGGTCTGCTGGCGCACCGGCCGCTGACGCTGGAGGGCATGGCGGCCGACCTGGTGCGTTCCTCGGCCGGTCTGCCCGAGGGGGGTGCCTGGCTGTTCGTGGAGACCGGCGGGGACGCGCCGGCCGAGGCCCGCGCGCAGGCCGAGGCGATCGTCCGCGCGGCCGACGTGGCCGGCTCCCTCGTGGTGACGGACCCGGCCGCCCAGCGTGCCCTGTGGCGCATCCGCGAGGACGCGAGCGGAACGGCCACGCGGATGCCGGACGGCAGTGAGGCCTGGCCGGGCTGGGAGGACTGCGCGGTGCCGCCCGCCCGGCTCGGCGCCTATCTGCGGGACTTCCGCGCCCTGCTCACCGCCCACGGCCTGCGCGGCACGCCGTACGGCCACTTCGGCGACGGCTGCATCCACGTCCGCATCGACTTCGACCTGCTCACCGAGGCCGGCATCGGCCGCTTCCGCCGCTTCTCCGAGGAACTGGCCGACGTGGTGGTGGAGCACGGCGGCTCGCTGTCCGGGGAGCACGGCGACGGACAGGCCCGCGCGGAACTGCTGCCGCGCATGTACGGCGCCGAGACCGTCCGGCTCTTCGAGCGGGCCAAGGCCGTCTGGGACCCCGACGACCTGCTCAACCCCGGCATGCTGGTCCGCCCCGCCCCGCTCGACACCAACCTCCGCTTCTCCGTGCTGCCCCGGGAACCCGTCGACGTGGCCTTCGGCTATCCGGCCGACGACGGCGACTTCCGCGCGGCCGTCCGCCGCTGCGTCGGCGTCGCCAAGTGCCGTACGACCACGGCGGCCGGCCCCGCCGTGATGTGCCCCTCCTTCCGGGCGACCGGCGAGGAGGAGCACTCCACGCGCGGCCGGGCCCGGCTGCTGCACGAGATGCTCGCGGGCGGACTGGTCCGCGACGGCTGGCGGTCCACGGAGGTCCGCGACGCCCTGGACCTGTGCCTGTCCTGCAAGGGCTGCCGCTCCGACTGCCCGGTCGGCGTCGACATGGCCACCTACAAGGCGGAGTTCCTCCACCACCACTACGCCGGCCGCCGCCGGCCCGCCGCCCACCTCAGCATGGGCCGGCTGCCGCAGTGGCTGCGCTGGGTCGCCCGCACCCGCACGGCGCCCTTGCTCAACGCCCTCGCCGGAGTGGGACCGTTGGCCGATGCCGGCAAGAAGCTGGCCGGGATCGCCACCGAGCGGCGGATTCCCCGGCTGGCGACACGGACGTTCACCGCCTGGTGGCGGGGCAGGAAACCCGTGGACGCCGGCACCGGCGAACTGGTCGTGCTGTGGCCGGACACCTTCACCGAGCACCTGTCCCCGTCCGTCGGCCGGGCCGCTGTCCGGGTACTGGAGGCCGCCGGGCTGCGCGTGGCCCTGCCGCCGGCGCTGCTGGTGCGCGGGGGAGCGATCGGCGACGGCCGGACCAGCTCGGCCACCGCGCTGCTCACCGCCCGCCGGGCCCGGGTCTGCTGCGGCCTGACCTACCTCTCCACCGGCCAACTCGACCGCGCCCGCACGGTATTGCGACGCACGCTGGATCTGATGGAGCCGGTGCTGCGGACCGGCGCGCCGGTCGTCGTCCTGGAACCGAGCTGTGCGGCAGCCCTCCGCACCGACCTGCCCGAGCTGCTGCACGACGACCCACGGGCCGCCCGGCTGGCCTCGGCGGTCCTCACCTTCGCCGAGGCCCTGGAGCGGCACGCCCCGCACTGGACCCCGCCGGCCGTGGACCGCCCGGTCGCCGGCCAGACCCATTGCCACCAGCACGCGGTGCTCGGCGACGCCCCCGACCGCAGACTGCGCGAGGCTGCGGGCCTCACCGGCGAGCTGAGCGGCGGCTGCTGCGGCCTCGCGGGCAACTTCGGCTTCGAGAAAGGCCACGTCGAGGTGTCGCGGGCCTGCGCGGAGGAACAGCTCCTGCCCTCGGTCCACGCCGCACCCGAGCAGGCGGTGATCCTGGCCGACGGCTTCTCCTGCCGCACCCAACTCGAGCAGCTGGCCGGGGTACGGGGCCGGCATCTCGCGGAGGTGCTGGCACAGGCGCTGGACGAGCCCGCGTCCCCACGGACACCCGGAACGGAGAGCGCGACGTGACCGGTTCGGATATCACGTGGGGCAGCGTCGGTGTGCCGGCCCCGCGGCCGCCCCGGCGCGCGTACGGGTACGGGTACGGGTACGCGTCGTCCTGCGGGACCGTGCCGTCCCACCTCCACGACGGCCGCCCTCCCTACCGCGACGAGGAGGCCTGGCCGGGCATCTGAGGCGGGCGCCACGGGGTGTCCGGTGTCAGCATGTGGGACAGCCCCATAAAGGGTTCACGCTCCTGTCTGGGTCCATTACCCTGGACCTGGTAGTACATCGCGATGAACGAACCGATCGAGCCTCAGGACCGCCCGTGACCGCCACCTCCAGCACCGCCACGCACACCCCGGTCACCCCTGCCCGAGGACCGCGCCGCTTCGGCTCCCTCGGTCCGGTCGGGCTGGTCCTGTCCGGCGGCATCTCGGTCCAGTTCGGCGGTGCCCTCGCGGTGACGCTGATGCCCCGGGCCGGCGCGCCCGGCGTCGTCATCCTGCGCCTCCTCGCGGCGGCCGCCGTCCTCCTCCTGGTCTGCCGGCCCCGGCTGCGCGGCCACTCCCGCGCCGACTGGGGCACGGTGATCGCGTTCGGCATCGCCATGGGCGCGATGAACGGCCTCTTCTACGAGGCGGTCGACCGCATCCCGCTGGGCCCGGCGGTCACCCTGGAGGTCCTCGGCCCCCTGGCGCTGTCCGTCCTGACCTCCCGCCGCGCGATCAACGCCGTGTGGGCGGGCCTGGCCCTGCTCGGTGTCTTCCTCCTGGGCGGCGGAGGCTTCGGCGACCTCGACCCCACGGGTGTCGGATTCGCCCTGGGCGCCGGCGCCATGTGGGCGGTCTACATCCTCTTCAGCGCCCGTACGGGCCGCCGCTTTCCCCAGGCGGACGGCCTGGCCCTGGCCATGGCGGTGGCGGCCCTGCTCTTCCTCCCCATCGGCATCGCCTCGGCCGGCACCCGCCTGCTGAACCCCACGACCCTCGCCCTGGGCTCGGCGGTCGCCCTGCTCTCCTCGGTCCTGCCCTACACCCTCGAACTCCTCGCCCTGCGCCGCCTGCCCGCCTCCACCTTCGCCATCCTGATGAGCCTCGAACCGGCGATCGCGGCAACGGCCGGCTTCCTCATCCTCGGCCAGTCCCTGTCCCTGGCGGAGGCCGGCGCCATCGCCCTGGTCATCGCGGCGAGCATCGGCGCGGTCCGCACCCAGGTGGGCCGAGGCGGCCCCCACCCGGAGCCGGCTCCGGAGGCCTGACGCCGGGCTTGTCACGACGTCGCCGTACGCCCGCGCGACCCGCACCACCCGCACCACCTGCTCCGCCCGGTCACCCGGTGAGCCGAGCGGCCCTTGGCCCTCTGCCTGCGGATGCCGCTCCCGTCCGCCAGACTTCTGAGGGGGCTCTGGCCGGCGGGAAAGGCGGACCTCATGACCGACGCGCGCGACAGCACGGCAAGCCCACTGAAGATCACCGCCCGCGGCCGTGCCGTCCTGGCCGACCCCCGTATCAATCGCGGTACGGCGTTCACGGAGGCCGAGCGGCGGGCGCTGGATCTCGTCGGGCTGGTTCCACCGCACGTGCTCACGCAGGACGAGCAGGTCGAGCGCGCCTACGCCCAGTACCGGGAACAGCCCAGCGACCTGGCGAAGAACGTCAATCTGACCGCCCTGCACGACCGCAACGAGACCTTGTTCTACCGGCTCGTCGGCGACCACCTCGAAGAGATGCTGCCCATCGTCTACACCCCGACCGTGGGCACGGCCATCCGCCGCTACAGCAACGAGTACCGCCGCCCGCGCGGGGTCTACCTCTCCGTGGACGCCCCCGACGACATCGAGCGTTCCCTGCGCGCGAGCGGCCGTGGCCGTGACGACGTCGACCTGATCGTGGCGACCGACGGCGAGGGCATTCTCGGCATCGGCGACTGGGGCGTCGGCGGTATCGACATCGCCGTCGGCAAGCTCGCCGTCTACACGGCCGCCGCCGGGATCGACCCGCGCCGCACCCTGCCGGTCATGCTCGACGTGGGCACCAACCGCCAGGAACTCCTCGACAACCCCCTCTACCTCGGCAACCGCCACCCCCGCGCCGACCGCGCCGCCTACGACGCCTTCATCGACGCCTACGTCAGCACCGCGTCCAGGCTCTTCCCGAACGCCCTGCTGCACTGGGAGGACTTCGGCACCGCCAACGCCCGCCGCATCCTCAACCGCTACCGCGACCAGGTGTGCACCTTCAACGACGACATCCAGGGGACGGGTGCCGTCAATCTCGCCGCCGTGCTGTCGGGTGTCCGTGCCGCCGGGGTGCCCCTGCCCGAGCACCGGATCGTCGTCTTCGGCGCGGGCACGGCCGGGATCGGCGTCGCCGACCAGCTCCGGGACGCCCTGGTCGCCGAGGGCATGTCCGAGAGCGAGGCCACCGCGCGCTTCTGGTGTGTCGACCGGTACGGGCTCCTCACCAGCGACCAGGGCGACAAACTGCGCGACTTCCAGGTGGCCTACGCCCGCCCGGCCGAGGAGACCGACGGCTGGCGGCACGACGACAGCCTGCCCGGCATCCCCCTGGACGAGGTCGTCCGGCGGGTCCGTCCGAGCATTCTCATCGGCACCTCGGGGCAGGGCGGCGCCTTCACCGAGGGAATCGTCCGTGAGCTGGCCCGGCACACCCCACGCCCGATCATCCTGCCCATGTCCAACCCCACCGACCTCGCCGAGGCCACCCCCGCCGAGCTGCTCGCCTGGACGGACGGAAAGGCGCTGGTGGCGACGGGCAGCCCGTTCGCGCCCGTCGAGCGGGACGGGACGACGTACGAGATCGGCCAGGCCAACAACGCCCTGGTCTTCCCCGGTCTCGGCCTCGGCGTGATCGTCGCCCGCGCCACCCGGGTCACCGACCGCATGCTCCGCGCGGCGGCGGACGCGGTGGCCCGCCGGACCGGGGACGCGGACGTCGCCCGGCTGAACGCACCGGTCCTGCCGCCCATCCGCGACCTGCGCGGCACCTCGGAGGCGGTCGCCGTGGCCGTGGTCCGGGCGGCCCTGGAGGACGGTGTCGCCCGGTTCCGGCCGGCCGACGTCGGGGCGGCGGTGCGGGCGGCGCGCTGGGAGCCGGTGTATCCGCCGGTGGAAGCGGTCTGAGCAGCCGCCGCGCGAAGGGGACCGAAAGCCGCCCCTAAATTCATGCAAGCATGCTTGATTGTTTCTTGCTCCGCTGCCATGCTCCCCCCATGGCCGACCCGACGCCCGTCATCGACGACCTGCGTGCCGAGAGCGACGAACTGGACCGACTCGTCGCCGAGTTGACGCCGGAGCGGTGGACGCTCGCCACCCCCGCTCCCGGCTGGACCATCGCCCACCAGATCGCCCACCTGCACTGGACGGACCGGTCGGCCGTGCTCGCCGTCACCGACCCGGACGCCTTCGGCACGCTGGTCGAGAAGGCCCTCGCGGCACCGGACTCGTTCGTGGACCAGAGCGCGGAGGAAGGTGCCCGGCTCCCGCCCGCCGAGCTGCTGGCGCAGTGGCGGGCCGGACGTGAGGCGCTCGACCGGGCGCTGCGTGCCGCCCCACCTGGCGCCCGCTTCCCCTGGTACGGCCCGCCCATGGCGTCCGCCTCGATGGCCACCGCCCGCCTTATGGAGACCTGGGCCCATGGGCTGGATGTCGCCGCCCCGTTGGGTGTGGTCCGCCCACCCACCGATCGGCTCAGGCATGTGGTCCGGCTCGGGGTGCGGACGCGTGACTTCGCCTACACCGTGCACGGGCTCACCCCTCCCGCCGAGGAGTTCCGTGTCGAACTCACCGCTCCGGCGGGGCAGATGTGGGCGTACGGCCCCGAGAGCGCCGCGCAACGCGTCACCGGCCCCGCCCTCGACTTCTGCCTCCTCGTCACCCGGCGCGCCCACCGTGCCGACCTCGCACTGACCGCCGTCGGCCCGGACGCCGGCCGCTGGCTGGACATCGCGCAGGCCTTCGCGGGGCCGCCCGGCCCCGGCCGCCCGCCGAAGGGGGCCCCGGCATGACGGTGCTGCGCATCGGCAACTTCTCCGGCTTCTACGGCGATCGCGCGGACGCGCTGCGCGAGATGCTCACCGGCGGCGAGGTGGACGTCCTCACCGGCGACTACCTCGCCGAACTCACCATGCTGATCCTCGCCCGCGACCGGCTGAAGGACCCCTCGGCCGGATACGCCCGCACCTTCCTGAGGCAACTGGAGGACTGCCTCGGCCTCGCCCACGAACGCGGGGTGAAGATCGTCACCAACGCGGGCGGCCTCAACCCGGCCGGACTCGCCGCCGCCGTACGGGAGATGGCGGGCCGGCTCGGCATCCCGGCCGGCGTCGCGCACGTCGAGGGCGACGACCTCACCGCCCGGCACCCCGGCGCCCTCGCCGCCCACGCCTACCTCGGCGGCTTCGGCATCGCCGCGTGTCTGCGCGCCGGGGCGGACATCGTCGTCACGGGCCGGGTGACCGACGCGGCCCTCGTCACCGGGCCCGCCGCCGCCCACTTCGGCTGGCGGCCCGAGGAGTACGACCGGCTCGCGGGCGCCGTGGTCGCCGGGCACGTGCTGGAGTGCGGCACGCAGGCCACCGGCGGCAACTACGCGTTCTTCCGGGAGGGCGACGTGCGCCGCCCCGGCTTCCCGCTCGCCGAGATCCACGCGGACGGCAGCAGTGTCATCACCAAGCACCCCGGCACCGGCGGCCTCGTCGACATCGGCACGGTCACCGCCCAGCTGCTGTACGAGACCGGCGGCGGCCGGTACGCCGGGCCCGACGTCACCGCCCGGCTGGACACGGTACGGCTGAGCCAGGACGGGCCGGACCGGGTGCGGATCGAGGGCGTGCGCGGGGAGGCGCCGCCACCCATGCTGAAGGTCGGGCTCAACCGGCTCGGCGGCTTCCGCAACGAGGTCGTCTTCGTGCTCACCGGGCTCGACATCGAGGCCAAGGCGGACCTGGTGCGCGAGCAGCTCACCGACGCGTTCGCCAAAGCCCCTCCCGCCGAGGTCAGCTGGGAGCTCGTCCGCGGCGACCGGGCGGACGCCGGCACCGAGGAGACCGCGAGCGCCCTGCTGCGGCTCGTCGTACGGGACACGGACGAACGGCTCGTCGGGCGGGCCCTGGGCGGGGCAGCCGTGGAGCTGGCGCTGGCCAGCTACCCGGGCTTCCATGTGCTGTCCCCACCCGGAAAGGGCGCCCCTTATGGGGTCTTCGAGGATGTGTACGTCCCCCATGGTGCCGTGGACCATATGGCTGTCCTCCACGACGGCCGCCGTATCCCTGTGCCGCCGCCCCAGGAGACACGGGCCCTGGACGACGTACCGCCCCCCTCCCTGCCCGAGCCCCTGCCGGCCGGCCCGACCCGCCGTGCGCCGCTCGGGCTGGTCGCCGGCGCCCGCAGCGGGGACAAGGGCGGGAACGCCAACGCCGGGGTCTGGGCCCGTACCGAGGACGCCTGGCGATGGCTCGTCCACGAGCTGACCACCGACCGATTCCGGCAGCTGATCCCCGAGAGCCGGGACCTGCCCGTCACCCGGCACGTGCTGCCGAACCTCCGCGCGGTCAACTTCGTCGTCGAGGGCATCCTCGGCGCGGGCGTCGCCGCCCGGCACCGCTTCGACCCGCAGGCCAAGGCGCTCGGCGAATGGCTGCGCTCCCGCCACCTGGACATCCCGGAGACCCTGCTGTGACCACCCTGACCTCGGCCCTGGATCCGGGCGGCCCCGACTACCGCGCCCACCGCGAGGCCATGCTCGCCAAGCTCGCCGAGCTGGACGCCGAACACGCCAAGGCGCTCGCGGGCGGCGGTGAGAAGTACGTCGGGCGGCACCGCGGGCGCGGCAAGTTGCTCGCCAGGGAGCGGATCGAGCTGCTGCTCGACCCGGACACGCCCTTCCTGGAGCTGTCCCCGCTGGCCGCCTGGGGGAGCGACCACGCCGTCGGCGCCTCGCTCGTCACCGGCATCGGCGTGGTCGAGGGCGTGGAGTGCCTGATCACCGCCAACGACCCGACCGTGCGCGGCGGCGCCAGCAACCCGTGGAGCCTGAAGAAGGCCCTGCGCGCCAACGACATCGCCCTCGCCAACCGGCTGCCCTGCATCAGCCTGGTGGAGTCCGGGGGTGCCGACCTGCCCTCCCAGAAGGAGATCTTCATCCCCGGGGGCGCCGTCTTCCGGGACCTGACACGGCTGTCGGCGGCCGGGATCCCGACGATCGCGGTCGTCTTCGGCAACTCCACCGCGGGCGGTGCCTACGTCCCCGGCATGTCCGACCACGTGATCATGGTCAAGGAGCGGGCGAAGGTCTTCCTCGGCGGTCCGCCGCTGGTGAAGATGGCCACCGGCGAGGAGAGCGACGACGAGTCCCTGGGCGGCGCCGAGATGCACGCGCGCGTGTCCGGCCTCGCCGACTACTTCGCCGTCGACGAGCCGGACGCACTGCGGCAGGCCCGCCGTGTGGTCGCCCGCCTCAACCACCGCAAGGCGCACCCGGATCCCGGCCCCGCCGAGCCGCCCGTGTACGACCCGGAGGAGCTGCTGGGCATCGTCCCCGGCGACCTGAGGACCCCCTTCGATCCGCGCGAGGTGATCGCCCGGATCGTGGACGCCTCCGACTTCGACGAGTTCAAGCCGCTGTACGGGACCAGTCTGGTCACCGGCTGGGCCGCCCTGCACGGCTATCCGGTCGGCATCCTGGCCAACGCCCAGGGCGTGCTCTTCAGCGCGGAGTCGCAGAAGGCCGCCCAGTTCATCCAGCTCGCCAACCAGCGCGACATCCCGCTGCTCTTCCTGCACAACACCACCGGCTACATGGTCGGCAGGGAGTACGAGCAGGGCGGGATCATCAAGCACGGCGCGATGATGATCAACGCCGTCTCCAACTCGAAGGTCCCGCATCTCTCGGTGCTCATGGGCGCGTCGTACGGCGCCGGGCACTACGGCATGTGCGGGCGCGCCTACGACCCCCGCTTCCTGTTCGCCTGGCCCAGCGCCAAGTCCGCGGTGATGGGCCCGCAGCAGCTCGCCGGCGTGCTGTCGATCGTCGCCCGCCAGTCGGCCGAGGCGAAGGGACAGCCGTACGACGAGGACGCGGACGCCGCCCTGCGCGCCATGGTGGAGCAGCAGATCGAGTCCGAGTCGCTGCCGATGTTCCTGTCCGGGCGGCTGTACGACGACGGCGTCATCGACCCGCGCGACACCCGCACCGTCCTCGGCCTGTGCCTGTCCGCCCTCCACACCGCGCCCTACGAGGGTGCGCGCGGCGGCTTCGGCGTCTTCCGGATGTGAGGGACCACGTGATTTCGACTCTGCTCGTCGCCAACCGGGGCGAGATCGCCTGCCGGATCTTCCGCACCTGCCGTGAGCTGGGGATCCGGACGGTCGCGGTGCACTCGGACGCCGACGAGAACGCGCTCCACGCGCGCGTGGCCGACACGGCCGTACGGCTGCCGGGCGCGGCGCCCGCCGAGACGTACCTGCGCGGCGACCTGATCGTGAGGGCGGCCCTCGCCGCCGGCGCGGACGCCGTGCACCCCGGCTACGGCTTCCTCTCCGAGAACGCCGGTTTCGCGCGCGCCGTCCTCGACGCCGGACTGACCTGGATCGGGCCGCCGCCGGACGCCATCGAGGCGATGGCGTCCAAGACACGGGCGAAGGACCTGATGGGGATCGCGTCCCTCGACGCGGCCGGGATCACCGAGGCCGACCTGCCGGTGCTGGTGAAGGCGGCCGCCGGCGGCGGCGGGCGCGGGATGCGGATCGTGCGCCGGCTGGAGGAGCTGAGCGCCGCACTGGAGGGCGCGCGCGCCGAGGCCGCGAGCGCCTTCGGGAACGGCGAGATCTTCGTGGAGCCGTATCTGGAGCACGGCCGCCACGTCGAGGTGCAGGTGCTCGCCGACACCCACGGCACGATCTGGACGCTCGGCACCCGCGACTGCTCCCTGCAGCGCCGCCACCAGAAGGTCATCGAGGAGGCCCCGGCGCCCGGTCTCTCCGAGGGGCTCACGGAGGAGCTGTACGCGCTGTCCGTACAGGCCGTGTGCGCCGTCGCCTACGAGGGCGCGGGCACCGTCGAGTTCCTGGTCGCCGACGGCCGCGCGCACTTCCTGGAGATGAACACCCGGCTCCAGGTGGAACACCCGGTGACCGAGGAGGTGTTCGGCGTCGACCTGGTCGCCGAGCAGATCCGGATCGCGGAGGGCCACGCCCTCGAAAAGGACCCGCCACGCGCGCGCGGCCACGCGGTCGAGGCCCGCCTGTACGCCGAGGACCCGGCCCGCGGCTGGGCACCGCAGACCGGCACCCTGCACCACCTCGCCGTACCGGCCGGCGTCCGCCTGGACACCGGCTACACCGACGGCGACCCCATCGGCGTCCACTACGATCCGATGCTCGCCGAGGCCGTCGCCCACGCGCCCACCCGCGCGGAGGCGATCCGCCGGCTGGCGGGCGCGCTGGAGCGAGCCGACCTGCACGGCCCGGTCACCAACCGGGACCTGCTCGTACGCTCGCTGCGCCACCGCGACTTCACGAGCGGCCGCGTCGACACCGGCTTCTACGACCGCCACCTCGCCGAACTCACCGAGCCGGCCCCCGACCCGTACGCCCCCCTGGCCGCCGCCCTCGCCGACGCCCACGGCCGCTCCCGCTTCGGCGGCTGGCGCAACGTGCCCTCGCAGCCGCAGGTCAAGCGGTACGCGATGGCGGGCGAGGAACACGAGGTCCGCTACCGGCACACCCGGCGGGGGCTGACGGCGGACGGCGTGCGGGTCGTGCGCGCCGAGAAGGGCCTGGTCGTCCTCGAAGCCGACGGTGTGGAGCGCCGGTTCGAGGTGTCCGCGTACGGCGACGAGGTGTACGTCAACGCCACCCGCCTCACCGCCCTGCCCCGTTTTTCCGACCCCGCCGCCCAGCACGCCCCGGGCTCCCTGCCGGCACCCATGCCGGGCACGGTCGTACGCATCGCGGAGGGCCTGACGGAAGGGGCAACGGTTCAGGCCGGTCAGGGCCTCATATGGCTGGAGGCGATGAAGATGCAGCACCAGATCTCGGCGCCGGTCACCGGGACGCTGACCGCGCTGCACGCCAGGACCGGCCAGCAGGTGGAACCAGGAACGCTGCTCGCCGTGGTGCAGGAAACCTCTTCTTAGGAGCCGCATGTCCCCCGTCATCGAAACCGAAGAGCACACAGCCCTCCGCACGGCGGTGGCCGCCCTCGGCAAACGCTACGGCCGCGACTACCTCGTCCGGACCGTCGCCGCGGGCCGGCCCCCCACCGAACTCTGGGCCGACGCCGGAAAGCTCGGCTACCTCGGCGTCAGCCTGCCGGAGGCCTACGGCGGCGGAGGCGGCGGCATCACGGAACTGGCCATAGTCCTGGAGGAGTTGGGAGCCGCCGGCTGTCCCCTCCTCATGCTCGTCGTGTCCCCGGCCATCTGCGGCACGGTGATCTCCCGCTTCGGCACCGAGGACCAGAAGCGGCGGTGGCTCCCGGGAATCGCCGACGGAACCCGCCTCATGGCCTTCGGTATCACCGAACCCGACGCCGGCTCCAACAGCCACCGCATCACCACCACGGCCCGTCGCGACGGCACCGACTGGCTTCTCACCGGCCGCAAGGTCTTCATCTCCGGTGTCGACATGGCCGACGCCGTCCTGATCGTCGGCCGCACGGAGGACGCCCGCACCGGCCGCCTCAAGCCCTGCCTGTTCATCGTCCCGACGGACGCCGAGGGCTTCCAGAAGCGGCCGATCGACATGGAACTGGCCGCCGCCGAGAAGCAGTTCGAGCTGGTCCTGGACGACGTACGGCTTCCGGCGGACGCGCTCGTCGGTGGGGGCGCCTCCCACGCTTTCGGCAGTGGGGAAGAGGACGCCGGGCTGCTGCAGCTGTTCGCCGGGCTGAACCCCGAGCGCGTCATGACGGCCGCCTTCGCGATCGGCATGGGCCGCCACGCGCTCGCCAAAGCCGTCGAGTACGCCCGCGACCGCACCGTCTGGAAGACGCCCATCGGCGCCCACCAGGCCATCGCCCACCCGTTGGCGCAGGCGCACATCGACCTGGAGCTGGCCCGGCTGATGACGCAGAAGGCGGCCCACCTCTACGACACGGGCGACGACATCGGCGCGGGCGAGGCCGCCAACATGGCCAAGTACGCGGCCGGGGAGGCCTGCGTGAAGGCCGTCGACCAGGCCGTGCACACCCTCGGCGGCAACGGGCTCACCCGGGAATTCGGGCTCGCCTCGTTGATAACGGCAGCGCGCGTGGCTCGTATTGCACCGGTGAGCCGGGAGATGATTCTCAACTACGTCTCCCACCAGACCCTGGGCCTGCCCAAGTCGTACTAGGCGCACCGCAGACCGTACCGGAGGAACCGTGTTCCGCAGCGAGTACGCAGACGTTCCGCCCGTAGACCTTCCCATCCACGACGCCGTCCTCGGCCACGCCGCCGACTTCGGCGAGCACCCCGCCCTCGTCGACGGCACGGACGGCACCACCCTCACGTACGAGCAGGTGAACCGGTTCCACCGGCGCCTCGCCGCCGCCCTCGCCGACGCCGGCGTCCGCAAGGGCGACGTCCTCGCCCTGCACAGCCCGAACAGCATCGCCTTCCCGACCGCCTTCTACGCGGCCACGCGCGCGGGTGCCTCCGTCACCACCGTGCACCCGCTCGCCACGCCCGAGGAGTTCGCGGGACAGCTCCGCGACAGCGGCGCCTGCTGGATCGTCACCGTCTCACCGCTGCTGGAGACGGCCCGCCGCGCCGCCGAACTCGCGGGAGGGGTGGCGGAGATCTTCGTGTGCGACAGCGCGCCCGGACACCGCTCCCTGATCGACATGCTCGCCACCACCGCCCCCGAACCGCATGTCACCATCGACCCGGCCGAGGACGTCGCCGCGCTGCCGTACTCCTCCGGCACCACCGGCGTGCCCAAGGGTGTGATGCTCACCCACCGGCAGATCGCCACCAACCTCGCCCAGCTGGAGCCCGCCGCCCCCACCGGACCGGGCGAACGCATCCTCGCCGTCCTGCCGTTCTTCCACGTCTACGGCCTCACCGCCCTGATGAACGCGCCCCTGAAGAAGGGCGCCACGGTCGTCGTGCTCCCGCGCTTCGACCTAGAGACCTTTCTCGCCGCGATCGAGAACCACCGCATCACCGGCCTGTACGTCGCCCCGCCGATCGTCCTCGCCCTCGCCAAGCACCCGGCCGTCGCCCGTTACGACCTCTCCTGCCTGAAGTACGTCATGAGCGCCGCCGCCCCACTGGACGCCGCCCTCGCCCGCGCCTGCTCGCAGCGGCTCGGCCTGCCCCCGATCGGCCAGGCCTACGGCATGACGGAACTGTCCCCCGGCACCCACGTCGTCCCCCTCGACCGGCTGCACGACGCCCCCGCCGGCACCGTGGGCAGGCTGATCGCCGGCACCGAGATGCGGATCGTCTCCCTCGACGACCCCGCCAAGGACCTGGCCGCCGGCGAGCCCGGCGAGATCCTCATCCGCGGCCCCCAGGTGATGAAGGGCTACCTCGGCCGCCCCGACGCCACCGCCGCGACGGTCGACACCGACGGCTGGCTGCACACCGGGGACGTGGGCCATGTCGACGCCGACGGCTGGCTGTTCGTCGTGGACCGGGTGAAGGAACTCATCAAGTACAAGGGCTTCCAGGTGGCCCCCGCGGAACTGGAGGCCCTGCTGCTCACCCACCCCGGCATCGCCGACGCCGCCGTCATCGGCTCCTACGACGACGACGGCAACGAGGTCCCGCACGCCTTCGTCGTCCGGGCCGAGGCCACCGAGGACCTGACCGAGAACGAGATCATGCTGTACGTCGCCGAACGCGTCGCCCCCTACAAGCGCGTGCGCCGCGTCACCTTCCTCCACGCCGTGCCCCGCGCCGCCTCCGGGAAGATCCTGCGCCGACAGCTCCGGGAGCGCACATGACCGCACTGATCGCCCGCACACGCGCGCGTGGCGTCGAAACCGTCAGCCTCGACGCCGTCGGCACCCGCAACGCCCTGTCCGCCGCCCTCGTGGGCCGGCTCACCGACGCCCTGACCGACTGCGCGAAGGACCCGGACGTCCGGGCCGTCGTCCTCACCCACACCGGCACCACCTTCTGCGCCGGCGCCGACCTGCGCGACCCGCCCCGCCCGGACGCCCTGGTCGGCCTGCTCCGCCAGATCCTCGACCTGCGCAAACCCGTCGTCGCCCGGGTCACCGGCCACGTCCGCGCGGGCGGCCTCGGCCTCCTGGCGGCCTGCGACATCGCCGCCGCCACCACCGCGGCCACCTTCGCCTTCACCGAGGTCCGCATCGGCGTGGCCCCCGCGGTGATCTCGCTCCCGGTGATCCCGCGGGCCGACCCGCGCGCCCTGGCCCGCTACTACCTCACCGGCGAACGCTTCGACGCGCACGAGGCCGTACGCGTCGGGCTCGTCACCGTCACCGCCGACGACGTCGACGAAGCCCTCGCCCCGGTCCTCGACGGCCTGCGTCGCTCCTCCCCCCAGGGCCTGGCCGAGACGAAAACGCTGCTCACGGCTAGGGTGCTGGAAACGTTCGACCGGGACGCGGCAGAACTGACCGCGCTCTCGGCCCGGCTGTTCTCCTCCGCCCAGGCCCGGGAGGGGATGGCGGCCTTCCTGGAAAGACGGGACGCGGCATGGGTGGTGTGACCACATGAGCACGACGGCGGAACGCGACCGCGTGCCCAAGCAGGACCGCAGCAGGGCCACCCGGCAGCGGCTCCTGGAGGCCGCCGTGGCCTGCCTGGCCGAACACGGCTGGGCGGGCTCCACCGTCACCGTCGTCGCCGAACGCGCCGGGGTCTCCCGCGGCGCCGCCCAGCACCACTTCCCGACCCGCGAGGACCTGTTCACGGCCGCCGTCGAGTACGTCGCCGAGGAGCGCTCCACCGCGCTGCGGGCCCTCTTCCCGGCCGGCCCCGCCGACCGCCGTGCCGTGGTCTCGGCCCTGGTCGGCCTCTACACCGGCCCCCTCTTCCGCGCCGCCCTGCACCTGTGGGTCGCCGCCTGCGACGAGGACCAGCTGCGCCCGCGCGTGACCGAGCTGGAGGCACGCGTCGGCCGCGAGACCCACCGCATCGCCGTCGAGCTCCTCGGCGCCGACGAGTCCCGCCCCGGCGTCCGCGAGACCGTCCAGGGCCTGCTCGACATGGCCCGCGGCCTCGGTCTCGCCAACCTCCTCACCGACGACACCGCCCGCCGGGAACGGGTCGTCACCCAGTGGGCCGACCTCTTGGGCCAGGCCCTGGGCTGAGCTGACCCGGCGTCAGCGCCGAGCCGGTGAAGTGGGCCACACCCGTATGCGGCGGGTGGCAGTACCCTTGCCGCATGCTTCCGATGCTCGTTCGCCGTCGCCACGTGGACTACGTGCGCGTCACGAGCATGGGCTGTCGCCATTCGGCCTGATTCAGCCCCTTTTTTCTTCCCCTTCTTACGGCATCCTGGGCGCCGCCCCTTACCCTCGGCGGCCTGCCCGTGGCCCACACACCCCTGTGGACGCTCCCATGACGACGCACACCGCGACGGCGACCCCGTCGTACGACCAGCTCCCGATCATCGACCTGTCGGCTGCCGACCGCGGCCCCCAGGCCCGGGACCTCCTCCGCGCCCAGCTGCACAGCGCCGCCCACGACGTCGGCTTCTTCCAGCTCGTCGGGCACGGCGTGACCCCGGCCGAGACCGAGGCGCTGCTGAGCGCCATGCGCGCCTTCTTCGCCCTCCCGGAGGCCGACCGGCTCGCCCTCGACAACGTGAACTCCCCGCACTTCCGCGGCTATACCCGCACCGGCGACGAGCGCACCGCCGGCGCCCGCGACTGGCGCGACCAGCTCGACATAGGCGCCGAACGCCCCGCCCGTGTCCCCGCCCCCGGCGAGCCCCCGTACTGGTGGCTGCAGGGCCCCAACCAGTGGCCGGCCGCCCTCCCCGAGCTGCGCACGGCCGCCCTGGCCTGGGTCGACAAGCTCAGCGCGGTCGCCGACCGCCTCCTGCACGAGCTCCTCGCCGCCATCGGTGCCCCCGCCGACTTCTACGACCCGATCTTCGGCGACCGGGCGCACCCGCACCTCAAGCTCGTCCGCTACCCCGGCAGCGCGGGTGACGGCACCGACCAGGGCGTGGGCGCCCACAAGGACTACGGCTTCCTGACCCTGCTCCTCCAGGACACGGTCGGCGGCCTGCAGGTGCAGCGCGAGGACGGCCGCTTCCACGACGTCCCGCCCATCGAGGGCGCCTTCGTCGTCAACCTCGGCGAACTCCTGGAGGTCGCCACCAACGGCTACCTCCTCGCGACCAACCACCGCGTGGTCAGCCCGCCCGGAGCGACGGAACGCTTCTCGGTCCCGTTCTTCTACAACCCCCGCCTGGACGCGAGCATCGAGCCCCTGCCCTTCCCCCACGCGTCGAAGGCCCCGGGCATCACGACGGACCCGACGAACCCCCTGTTCGCGCAGTACGGCTACAACGAACTGAAGGGCAAGCTGAGGGCCCACCCGCTGGTGGCGGAGAGGCATCACGGCAACCTGCTGACACCGGCGGCCTGAACTCCTCGGGGACGCGGGGAACCGCGCGGGCGACCACGACCCGCCGCGGTCGCCCCCGCGTCCCGAGCACCCCTGTCAGTGGGCGATGTCCCCGTACCCCTCGATGTCCCGCGGACTGCGCGGACCGGGCCCCACGTACCGGGCAGAAGGCCGCACCAGGCGACCCGTGCGCTTCTGCTCAAGGATGTGCGCCGACCACCCGGCAGTCCGAGCGCACGTGAACATCGAGGTGAACATGTGCGCCGGAACCTCGGCGAAGTCCAGCATGATCGCGGCCCAGAACTCCACGTTGGTGGCGAGCACACGGTCCGGCCGGCGGTTGTGCAACTCCTCCAGCGCGGCCTTCTCCAGCGCCTCGGCGACCTCGAAGCGGGGCGCCCCCAGCTCACGGGCGGTACGGCGGAGCACTCGCGCCCGCGGGTCCTCGGCACGGTACACCCGGTGCCCGAACCCCATCAGCCGCTCACCCCGGTCCAGGGCCCGCCTGACGTACGCCTCCGCGTCCCCCGTCCGCTCGATCTCCTCGATCATCCCGAGCACCCGCGACGGCGCACCGCCGTGCAGCGGACCCGACATCGCACCCACCGCCCCGGACAGCGCGGCGGCGACGTCCGCACCGGTCGACGCGATCACCCGCGCGGTGAAGGTGGACGCGTTCATCCCGTGCTCCGCCGCGGAGGTCCAGTACGCGTCCACGGCCGCGACGTGCTTCGGGTCCGGCTCACCGCGCCAGCGGATCATGAACCGCTCCACGACCGACTTCGCCTTGTCGATCTCCCGCTGCGGCACCATGGGCAGCGTCTGCCCGCGCGCGGACTGGGCGACGTAGGACAGCGCCATGACGGCGGCCCGCGCCAGATCGTCCCGCGCCTCCCGCTCGTCGATGTCGAGCAGCGGCTTCAGCCCCCACACCGGGGCCAGCATGGCGAGCGCCGACTGCACGTCCACCCGGATGTCCCCGGAGTGCACCGGGATCGGGAACGGCTCGGCGGGCGGCAGACCCGGGTTGAAGGCGCCGTCGACCAGCAGTCCCCACACGTTCCCGAACGAGACGTGCCCGACCAGGTCCTCGATGTCGACGCCCCGGTAGCGCAGGGCGCCGCCCTCCTTGTCCGGTTCGGCGATCTCCGTCTCGAACGCGACGACTCCCTCGAGTCCGGGTACGAAATCGGACATCAGGCGGCTCCTCGTGATGTGGTCGGCGGCGGTCACCCCGGTGATGCCCCGATCGGCCGGTGGTCACCCAAACCGCAAGGGAACCAGCACGATAACCCCCAGTGTCACACTTGGGGAGCCCGTACGACACTCAGTGCCAGGGCCGTTCGGTACCCGCGGGCGGGACGCACGGCATGTCGGGAGGTACGGCAAGATGACCGCGTGACCGACCGCGACCCCCTCCTGGACCCCGCCCTCGACCCCGCCGCCATGCGCAAGCAGTACCGGGCCGAGGGCCTCGCCGAGCAGGACCTCGCCACGCATCCCATGGACCAGTTCGCCCGCTGGTTCGAGGACGCGGCCCGGGCGGCCCTGCACGGCACGGTCTACGAACCCAACGCCATGGTCGTCTCCACGGCGGACGCGGCGGGCCGCCCCAGCTCGCGCACGGTCCTGATGAAGCAGTTCGACACCGAGGGCTTCGTCTTCTACACCAACCACGGCTCCCGCAAGGCCCGCGACCTCGCCGAGAACCCGCACATCTGCCTGCTCTTCCCCTGGCACCCGCTGGCCCGCCAGGTCATCGTCACCGGCACCGCCGACCGCACCGGCCGCGACGAGACCGCCGCCTACTTCCGCACCCGCCCGCACGGCTCCCAGCTCGGCGCCTGGGCCAGCGCCCAGTCGTCGGTGATCGCCTCCCGGACCGAACTGGACACCGCGTACGCCGACCTGGAGGCCCGCTACCCCGAGGGCGAACAGGTCCCCGTACCCCCGCACTGGGGCGGCTACCGCGTCACCCCGCGGACCATCGAGTTCTGGCAGGGCCGCGAGAACCGCCTGCACGACCGCCTCCGGTACCTCCGTCAGCCCGACGGCCGCTGGAAGGTGGAACGCCTCAGCCCCTGAGCGGCACCGGGCCACCCGGAGGCCTACGCGTCCCGCACCGCCTCCGCCAGATCCAGCGCCGCCGCGATCCGGACGGCCACGTCCTCCGCGTAGGCCGCGTCGGACCGCTCGAAGCGGCTGCGACCCGAGCCGCGCAGGAAGGTCACCACGCCCAGCGTCCGCCCCCGGCTGCGCAGCACCGCGCACAGGGCGTGCACCGCGTCACCGGGCCACTGCCGGGCCAGCGCCCACTCCCGGGCCTGCTCGGGCGGGACCGTCCCGGCGTCCGCGCGTACGGCCCCGGCCCGCTCCACGCACTGCAGCGCCGGATGGCCCGGCTCGTAGCGCACGGGCAGCCCGGCCGCGCCCGTGAGCAGGCTCGGTCCCGGCGCCCCCGCGGGCGTGGCGGCGAGCCGCACCAGCCGCACGGCGGCCTCCTCCTCGCCCGCCGAGCCCTCCGGGCGCGGGCAAGGCGGCAGCACACGGTCGATCAACGCGTGGTCGGCGAAGCCGGCGAGCGCGAAGTCCAGGTGGACGGTGGCCGCCTCGGCCGGGTCCTCGCACTCGGCGGCGGCACGGGCGGCACGGTGCAACTGGTTCGTACGGAACCGCAGCAGGGCCGCCTCCTGCTCGCCCTGCTTGGCCTCCGTGACGTCCTGGAACAGCCAGCCGACCCCCAGCGGCACCGGCTCCTCCGCGAGCGGCGAGGCCAGCCGCACGAACCCGCTCCGCCAGCAGCGCCGTTGGCCGCCCTCCGGGGCGCGCACCGTCACCCACATCTCGGCGGGCGCGGGCGGCGCACCCTCGGCCAGCACATGGGTGAGCGCGGCCTCCAGCTCCTCCACGCCCTGGGTGAGCAGCTCGCCGAGCGGCCGGCCCAGCGCGGAGGTACGCCCGATCCCGAGGGTGCGGGCCGCGTGCGCGTTGACGACCGCCGGCCGCAGATCGGCGTCGATCAGCACGACCCCCCAGGCCGCGTCCTCGAACAGCGCCTCGCTCAGTGCGATCGAGCGCTCCAGGTCGATCTGCGCGTGCACCTCGCTGAACGCGCAGTACACCCCGGCCGGCTTCCCCTCGGGGCCGCGCACGGCGGCGGACTGCGTCCGTACGAGCACCCGCCCGCCGTCCTTCGTGACCAGCGCGAACTCATGCACCTGCCGCCCGGGCGCGTGCATCGCCGACATCAGCCGGGCCTGCACCTCCTCGGCGTCGGCGCTGCGCACCGCCCACCCCGCGAACCCGTGCCGCCCGACCGCCTCGGCGGCCGTCCAGCCGAGGATCCGCTCGGCCTCCCGGTTCCAGTGCGTGACGACCCCGTCGGCGTCGAAGGCGCACAGCGCCGCGTCCATGCCGTCGAGCAGCGCGGCGAGCAGATCGGAGCCCCCGGACTCACCGGGCTCGTCCGGCCCCAGCTCGTCGGTGGTCCCACTCCGCCGGGAAGCACTCACCTGGACCCCCTGCAGGCTGCGTCGGCGCGCCCACGGCGCGCGATTCGCTCACTGCCCTTCATTCAACTGGAACGTGACCCAGCCCACATCCTGTTCCCGCAAGATTGGGGGAATCAATGCGCACCGAAAAAAAGAGGTTGAGCGCCTCCCGCCGGCTTCTTAGGGTGTGGAGTACACGAGAAGGGAGGTGGTTCGGCAGATGTATGAGAACCGGACGCGTGAGGTGGCTGCGGACTAGCGGTCCGCCACCACATCCAGTGCGGTGCCGGACCAGCACGTGACAGACGCGTGCAGCCGGCCCAATCCCAGCAGTCACCCGACCCGCGAGCTCGCCGGTACGTCCGGCCGGCTTCTCCGCCCCGAGGCGGAGGACCCGAGCTCGCGGGTCGTCTGCGTGGTGCGCTCAGTGCCGGTAGAAGATCCGGTCGCCGTACTCGCGCATCACCCGGCCGTTCCACTCGTGGCCGCCGTCGACGTTGCCGGAGCGCAGGAGCGGGGGTTCGATGCCACGTCCGGCGAGGGTGGCGGCGGTGGTCGCCATGACGGCCTGCATCAGGGCGGTGGTGACGACCGTGGAGGCGGGGGCGAACGGGGCCGGGATGGTGTCCAGGGTGAGTTCCGCGTCGCCGACGGCGATCTTGGAGTCCAGGACGATGTCGCAGTGGTCCTTGAGGAACGTGCCGGAGCTGTGCCGGGACGTCGTCTCCGAGGCGTAGGCGACCGAGGTGACACCGATGACCCTGACGCCGAGGGCGCGGGCGCCCAGGGCCATCTCCACGGGCAGGGCGTTGCGGCCGGACAGGGAGATGATCACGAGGGCGTCGCCGGAGCGGACGGGTGCGGTGTCGAGGACGGCGCCGGCGAGTCCGTCCACGCGTTCGAGGGCGGAGCCGAGGGTGGCCGGGGTGACGTCCACGCCGACGACGCCGGGGACGGCGAGCAGGTTCATCAGGGCGAGCCCGCCCGCGCGGTAGACGACGTCCTGGGCGGCCAGCGAGGAGTGCCCGGCGCCGAAGGCGAACAGGCGGCCCCCTGCGGCGACGGTGTCGGCGAGCAGGGTGGCGGCCGCGGTGATCGACTCGGCCTCCTCCTCGCGGATCCGTTGCAGCAGGTTGATGGCGGCGTCGAAGAACAGGTCGGCGGCCGTGCCGTCGCTCATGCGGTGCCCCTTCGCAGCGTCTGTGTCGCGGATCACCGTGCGGTCTGGACCAGTGCGGTGTCAATACGGCGCCGGGCGGCCGGAACCCGCACGGCGCTCCCGCGTACGGTCATTCCGCCGGGGCCCCCGCTTGTCAGTGGGATCCGGCAGAATTGGTGCCAGGGTCAGCGCACGCGCCGGGCTGCCGGCAGAGGTAATCGAGGGGCACGTATGTCCGGACTGATCGACACCACGGAGATGTATCTCCGCACCATCCTCGAGCTCGAAGAGGAAGGCGTCGTCCCCATGCGCGCCCGCATCGCGGAGCGGCTCGACCAGAGCGGGCCGACGGTGAGCCAGACGGTGGCGCGCATGGAGCGTGACGGCCTGGTCTCCGTGGCCAGCGACCGGCACCTGGAGCTGACCGACGAGGGCAGGAGGCTCGCCACGCGCGTGATGCGCAAGCACCGGCTGGCCGAGTGTCTCCTCGTCGACGTGATCGGCCTGGAGTGGGAGCAGGTGCACGCGGAGGCCTGCCGCTGGGAGCACGTGATGAGCGAGGCCGTCGAGCGGCGCGTCCTGGAGCTGCTGCGGCACCCGACCGAGTCGCCGTACGGCAACCCGATCCCGGGCCTGGAGGAGCTGGGCGAGAAGGACGGCGCCGACCCGTTCCTGGACGAGAGCATGGTCTCGCTGGCCGACCTGGACCCGGGCACGGACGGCAAGACGGTCGTCGTCCGCCGGATCGGCGAGCCGATCCAGACCGACGCGCAGCTGATGTACACGCTGCGGCGCGCCGGTGTGCAGCCCGGCTCCGTGGTGAGCGTGACGGAGTCGGCCGGCGGTGTGCTGGTGGGCAGCGGCGGCGAGGCGGCCGAGCTGGAGGCGGACGTCGCCTCGCACGTGTTCGTCGCCAAGCGCTGAGACAGGGGAAGGCCCCGGCGCCTCGCGGCGCCGGGGCCCGTCCTCCCCTGTGCTGACCCGGAGCCCCGAGCTCTCAGGGTCATCCCCCTCGGACCGTTTTTCCCCGAGCGGTCCGCCTCCCGCCAGAAGAGATCCCCTGGGTGGCGGCGATCATTCCTTGAGGGGTGTCACTCGAATGAGGGGTGTTGTCCGCAGAAACAGATCTTTCGAATGGACATTCGATAGTCTGCGGCGGCAGTACGACAGCGACAGCAGCGAGTACGCGTACGGAAGTACACCGGTACGAGGCAGGCGGAGCTGGGGGGTGCCAGGCCCATGGCGCGGCGCATGGACGTGACGGGAGCGGGCGGTGTGCGCCTGGCCGCCTGGGAGTTCGCGGACCCGCCCAAGACGGGCCCGGAGGGGGCGGACGGCCGAACGGACGCCGGCCCCGGGGTGCTGTTACTCCACGGTCTGATGGGCCGGGCCTCCCACTGGGCGTCGACCGCCCGCTGGCTCGCCGCCCGCCACCGCGCCGTCGCCCTCGACCAGCGCGGTCACGGCCAGAGCGAGAAGCCCCCGCGGGCCGTCTTCACCCGCGAGGCCTATGTCGAGGACGCCGAGGCCGCGATCGAGCAGCTCGGTCTCGCCCCCGCACTCCTCGTCGGCCACGCCATGGGCGCGCTGACCGCCTGGCAGCTCGCCGCCAAGCGCCCCGAACTGGTCCGGGGGCTGGTCATCTGCGACATGCGGGCCTCCGCGCTGGGGGCCGCCTCGCAGCGGGAGTGGGCGGACTGGTTCCGCGCCTGGCCCGTTCCCTTCGCCACGCTCGCCGACGTACGCAAGTGGTTCGGTGAGGACGACCCCTGGGTGGAGCGGCCGAGCCCGGCCCGCGGCGCCTTCTACGCCGAGACCATGCACGAGTCCGCCGACGGCTGGCGCCCCGTCTTCGAGCCGGAGCAGATGCTGCGCACCCGGGAGAGCTGGGTGTACGACGCGCACTGGGAGGAGCTGGCCCAGGTGCGGTGCCCGACGCTGGTCGTGCGGGGCGTGGACGGGGAGCTGGGGCGGGCGGAGGCGCAGGAGATGGTGCGGGTGCTGCCGGCGGGGGAGTACGCGGAGGTTTCCGACGCGGGGCACCTCGCCCACTATGAACTGCCGCTGGCCTGGCGGGCGGCCGTCGGGCCGTTTGTCGACCGGGTGCTGGGTGACTGAGCGCGCGCCCCCGGAAAGCCGCACTACCCCTTGCTGACAGCGGTGAGGATCTCCGGCAGCCGTGCCGCCGTCCTGGGCGCTGCCAGGCGCAGGCCCGCCAGAGTGATTCCAGCGCCGTACGCCGCCCCCACCGGCAGGAGCAGCCACCTCCACTCCTCCCCGCCCGCGCTGACATGGAGCCAGACGGTGAGGGCGATGACGGGGGAGCAGAGGAGGGCCGCCGAGACCATGCCGCCGAAGATCGCGATCCAGGCGAGGCCCGCCTGGCCCGGGGCGACGTTCTTGTGGCCCTCCTGGGGGATGGAGTACGGGAAGCGGGCCGACGTCCAGGCGCCGGTCGCGAGCATCGCCCCGAGCAGCGCGAAGGACAGCCCCAGTACCTCCGGCAACCGCTGCCAGGCGCCGAGCACACCCGCCGTCACCACGGTCACGAGCGTCGCGTAGGGCAGGGTGACCAGCAGCAGGGCCAGCGCGCGTCCGCGCAGTTCGGCGTAGGCGTCCCGGGGCGAGGAGATGGTCATGGCCACCATCCAGAACGCCGAGGTGTCCTGCCCGAACTGGTTGTACATCTGGATGCCGAGCATCCCGGCGGCGAAGCAGGCGAAGTAGACCGACCCGGTGTCCTGCGCCGCGTTGAACACCGGCACGATCAGCCCGATCGCCAGCGAGGTCACCCAGGCGGCCTTGGTCTTCGGATCGCGCCAGATGTAGCGCAGGGTGCGCTCCATGACCGTACCGGTGCGCCCGCCCGGCAGCAGGCGCCCGAGCCCGCCCGGCGCGCGGCCTCGGCCCCCGGCGTCGGCGGCCTGCAGCGTGGACCCGTCGGGCGCGGTCATCAGCCGGGTCAGGCTCCGCGCCCACACGGCGATCAGCGCGGCCAGCCCGGCCGCGGTGACGGCGAGCTGGACCGCGGCCGTGCCGTACGCCCCCTCGCTCGCCGACCGCACCCCGGCCACCGCCGACGCGGGCGGCACCCACCCCAGCACGTCCGCGACCGGCTGCAGCTGCCCGAGGCCCGCCGAACCCAGTTGCCGGGTCCCGAAGTTGACCAGCTGCGCCCCGATCGCGATCACCAGTCCGCTCAGTACGGCCAGATCGCGGCCCTTCCTGCTGGTCAGCAGCCGTACGTTGGCGGTGGCCACGGTCCGCGCCAGCGCCACGCAGACCAGCAGCGCGAGGGCGACCGCGAGGACCGCGACGGCGTACCCGGCGCCCCCGTGCGCCACCGACACCGCACACCCCGCCAGCACCAGCAGCGTGAACAGCGGTCCGATGCCGACCAGGGAGGCCGCGAGCAGCGCCCGCACCAGCGGCCGGGGGCGCAGTGGAAGCATCACCAGCCGGGTCGGGTCCAGCGTCTCGTCGCCGGCCGGGAAGAACAGCGGCAGTACCGCCCAGCCCAGCGCCAGTACGGCCGTACCCGGTACGGCGACGGCATCGGCGCGCGCATGACCGTGCAGCGCGAGCAGCCCCAGCAGTTGCAGCAGCGCGAACAGGACCGCGACGACCGCCGAGGCGACGAACGCGGCCCGCCGGCCCCCGGACTGCCGCAGCCCGCCCCGCAGCAGCGACAGCTTCAGGCGTACGACGGTGGCGGTGAGGCTCGTCATCGGGCCGCCCCGCCGCCCAGCCAGTCCAGATCGGACCCGGCACTGCGGCCGTTCGCCCCGACCAGTTCCAGGAACGCCCCCTGGAGCGTGGGATGCGCGCCGCGCACCTCGGGCAGCGGGCCCGTCGCACGGATCCGGCCGGCCGCCATCACCGCGACCCAGTCGCACAGCGACTCGACCAGCTCCATGACGTGGGAGGAGAAGACGACGGTGGCGCCGGAGGCCGTGTACCGCTCGAGGACGCCCCGGATGGTCTGCGCGGACACCGGGTCGACGCCCTCGAACGGCTCGTCCAGGAAGAGCACCTCGGGATTGTGCAGGAGCGCGGCCGCGAGCCCGATCTTCTTGCGCATGCCGGTCGAGTAGTCGACGACGAGCTTGTGCTGGGCACCGGCCAGGTCGAGGACGTCCAGCAGCTGGGTGGCCCGCTTGTCGACCTCGGCCCCCGGCAGCCCGCGCAGCCGCCCCGTGTACCCGAGCAGCTCCCGCCCCGACAGCCGCTCGAACAGCCGCAGTCCCTCGGGAAGGACGCCGATCCTCGCCTTGACGGCCACGGGGTCCCGCCACACGTCATGACCGACGACCTCGACGGTGCCGCCGTCGGGCCGCAGCAGCCCGGTCACCATGGACAGGGTCGTGGTCTTCCCGGCCCCGTTGGGACCGACGAGACCGATGAACTTCCCGGCGGGCAGCTCCAGATCGATCCCGCCGACGGCGACCTGCTGCCCGAACTGCTTCCATAGCTCCCGTACCCGCACCGCGACTTCGGTCATGCATGAAGGCTACGGCCCGGTGGTTCCCCGGGTGTCAGCGATCCCGGCCGCAGGCGTAGGCGAGCGGCGAGATCAACTCCTCCGCGTCCGGCAGCCACCGGTTCGCCGGCGTGGGCCGGCACGCCCACTGCACGGCACCACGAGACCCGAACCGCGTCGGGGGAGCGGCCACGTACGCCCCCTCCCCGAGCGCCACCAGGTCGAGGGACGACAGCGCCCAGCCCAGCTTGCGCACGAGGTCCGGCACCTTCGCGGACGCCCCCGGCAGCACGAAGAAGTTCATCCGCCGGTCCGGGCTCAGCGTGACCGGCCCCAGGGTCAGCTCCATCCGCTCCATACGGGCGAGAGCCAGGAACCCCGCGCTCTCCGGGACGGACAGCGCGTCGAACGTCCGCCCCGTCGGAAGCAGGATCGATGCCGTCGGCTGCTTCTGCCACATCCGGCGGGCGACGGTCGCGCTGCCGGTCGCCTGCGTCGCCCAGTCGGGGCGCGCGGGGTGCGCACCCGGCGCAGGGCAGGAGGCGTCGCCGCACGAGCAGCGCTGCTGGCCGGCGACCGCTTCCAGCCAGGTGCCCGGGAACACGTCCCAGTGCCGCTCCTCGGCGTAGCGTACGGCGGTCTCCAGCAGCGATTCCCCGCGCTGCTGCGGAATCTGACCGGCAATCTGAGTGTTTCGGGCGCCCGCGATCGTCTCTTCCACGCCCCTCTCAACTCCCGCGCCCACCTGGAGTTACGGCTGTGGTGCGCGCGGGGGCGGAGCATCGATTCCGCAGCCGGGGCGCATGGGTGCACGGGTGGGGGCGCGCGGGAGGAAGCACGTCGTGAGCTGGGTAGCCAGGGGTGGGGTGGGCGTGCACCGTTACCCCGGCAAACCGCACATGTCGCGCATTGACGGTATGTCAGCTGGGCAGTGATCTTCCCGACCTGATCGTCTGCTCCAGGGGATCGCAACCAGGGGATCGCAACGCAGGGGGTAGCACATGGCCGCAAGGCCTCTCGTGGCGAGGCAGCCGAACGAACGGTTGCAGGCACTCATCCAGGAAGCGGGGTGTTCGAACGCCGGACTGGCCCGGCGGGTCAACATGTGCGGCGCCGAGCACGGCCTCGACCTGCGCTACGACAAGACGTCCGTGGCCCGCTGGCTGCGCGGCCAGCAGCCCCGGGGCCGGGCACCGGCGATCATCGCGGAGGCGCTCGGGCGCAAGCTCGGCCGTACGGTCACGATCGACGAGATCGGCATGGCCAACGGAAAGAACCTCGCCTCGGGGGTCGGTCTCCAGTTCTCGCCGACGGTACTGGGGGCCATCGAGCAGGTCTGCGAGCTGTGGCGCAGCGACGTGGGGCGCCGGGACTTCCTGTCCGGCTCCTCCGTCGCCGCCTCCGCGCTGGTCGAACCCAGCCGCGACTGGCTGATCTCGGCGCCGGACGCCCAGGTGGCCCGGCAGGCCGGCCCGCGCGTGGGGCAGGCCGACGTGGCGGCCGTACGGTCCATGACGCAGGCGCTGACCGGCCTGGACCACCAGTTCGGCAGCGGCCATGTACGCCCGGTCGTCGTGCACTACCTCAACAGCGTCGTCTCCGGGCTGCTCGCGGGCTCGTACCGCGAGACGGTCGGGCGGGACCTCTTCGCGGCCGTGTCCCGGCTGACCGAGCTGGCGGGCTACATGGCGGTGGACACCGGGCAACCTGGGCTCGCCCAGCGGTACTACATCCAGTCGCTGCGGCTCGCACAGGCCGCCGGGGACCGCGGGTACGGCGGTTACGTCCTGGCCGCGTCCATGAGCCACCTCGCCGCGCAGCTCGGGAACCCGCGCGAGATCGCCCAGTTGGCGCGGGCCGCGCAGGAGGGGACGCGGGGGCAGGTGACCCCGCGCGTGGAGGCGATGTTCCACGCCGCGGAGGCGCGCGGGCACGCCCTGCTCGGCGACGCCCGCGCGGCGCAGTCGTCCATCGGGCGGGCGGTGACGGCGATGGAGCAGGCGGACGGCTCCCCGGGCGACGACCCCGTGTGGATCCGGCACTTCGACGAGGCCTATCTGGCCGACGAGTTGGCGCACTGCCACCGCGACCTCGGGCAGGCCGAGCAGGCCGCCCGGTACGCCGAGCAGTCGCTGGCCGGGCACCCCGAGACCCGGGTCCGGCGGCGGGCCATCGGCTATGTGCTGCTCGCCACGGCCCAGGTGCAGCAGCGGGAGGTCGAACAGGCCTGCGGCACCGGCCTGAAGGCGGTGGAACTGCTGGAGTCGCTCCGCTCCAACCGGGGCGCGGAGTATCTGGAGGACCTCCAGCAGCGCCTGGAACCCTTCCGGGAGGAGGCGGTGGTGCGGGAGTTCGGGGCGCGCCTCGATCTCCAGCAGGCAGCGTGAACACCGGTCCCGCGGTTGCGTGAACACACGGCGAACGGCACCCGGTGGCGTGACGGGTGCCACATCCGTCCCCTGTACAGCGCCCCGCGGGACGGTTTTGTTACCGCTGTCACAAGGAAGAAGATCGCGTCCTGAGCTGCGTGGCACCCGGCTCGGGGGACCCGGTAGCGTGAGCCCGATTCACAAGGTCCCCCATTAGTAGGAGTCCCGGTGACGCAGAGTGGACGGGGCGAGGAGCCCTCGGCGCAGCCCGCGCGCGAAGGCATCGTGCTGCCCTCCGACGGAGGCGAGCCCTTGCTGCCCGGCATGACCGGCGCGCCCGCCCCCGCCGCCCCGGCCGGCGGACAGGCCTGGGGCGGTTCCTGGGGGCCCGAGCAGCAGGCACCCCAGCCGGGCCAGGGCTGGCCCCCGGCGGCGGCCCAGCAGTGGCACACCCCCGACGCCCCGAACCAGCAGCTGCCCGCGGCGAACCCCGGCCCGCTGCCCCCGGAGGGCGCCCCGGCTCCGGCGTACGGCGGCCCGGCACCCTCGTACGACCAGTCCGGCGGCTACGGCGCCGGTCAGCAGCCCGGGTACGGCGCCCACGAGCCGTACCAGCAGCCCCACACACAGCACCCGCAGCCGCAGGCCCCCGCCGCGCCGCTTCCGCCGGCCGTGCCGGAATTCCATCCGGCCGCCGGCGCCCCGCTGCCCCCGGCGGCCGACGGTGCCACCCAGTACATACCGCCGGTCCCGGCCGACGAGGGCGCGACGCAGTACATCCCGCCGGTGCAGGCGGCCCCCGCCGACGGCGCCACCCAGTACCTGCCGCCGGTGGCCGGCGCGCTGCCGCCCGAGTCGGGTGGCGAGGAGACGCGGTACCTCGGCCAGGTGCCGCAGAACGCACCGGCGCCCGCGCCGTCCGACGCGGAGGCCACCCAGTACATCCCGCCGTTCGCCGCGCAGGCCCACGCACCGGGCGGGGACCGGCAGCCGCCGGCGGAGTTCGACAACCTCTTCCGCAGCGGCCCGGCGGGCGGTGACGGCCCGGCCGGGGCCACCCAGCAGCTGCCGCGCGTCCAGCAGCCCGACGCCTACGGCGGTGGCCCCGCGCAGCCGTCGTACGGCTCGCGGCAGCCCTCGTACGGCACGCCCCAGCCGTCGTACCCCCCCGTGCACGACGACGACTTGCCCCGCGGCCGCTCGCGGGTGCCGCTGATCGCCGCCGTCGGTGTCGGCATCGTCGTCATCGGGGTGGGCGCCGGTGTGCTGCTCAGCGGTGGCGGTGACAAGAGCCAGGGCAACGACGGCAAGACGGTCGCGGCCGCTTCCCCGGCACCCGGCCAGGGTTCCTCCGCGGCGGCCGCGGACCCGGCCCGGCAGCAGGCGGTCGAGCTGGACAAGCTGCTCGCCGACAGCGGCAGCAGCCGCGCCTCGGTGATCAAGGCCGTGGCCGATGTGAAGAACTGCGACAACCTCGACCAGGCCGCCTCCGACCTGCGGGACGCGGCCAAGCAGCGAGGCGATCTGGTCACCCGGCTCGGCGGGCTGTCGGTCGACAAGCTGCCGGACAACGGCGACCTCACCGCCGCGCTGACCAAGGCCTGGCAGGCGTCCGCCGCGGCCGACAACCACTACGCGGCCTGGGCCGGCCAGGCCAAGGGGCACAAGGTCTGCCGCAAGGGCCACGCCCGCGTCACGGGCGAGACCCAGGCCGGCAACCGGGAGAGCGGCACCGCCAGCGCGCAGAAGGTGCGGGCGGCGGGGCTGTGGAACGCGATCGCGCGGAAGTACGGCCTGACCCAGCGCCAGCCCACCCAGCTGTGACCCGGACCTGAGGGACGCGCCGGCGGGCGTCACTGCACGTCGGCGTTCTCCAGTGTCCGCGTCATGTCGGTGGTCCCGTCGAGGCCGCCGACGCCCTTGCGGGCCGCGACCAGCTCGCCGTTCTGGACCACCTGCAGGGTGACGTCGGCGTTGACCAGCCGCGGGAAGCCGACCGAGGCGAGTTCGCCCTCGTAGGGCCAGCGCAGGGTCGGGGTGAGACCGCCGGTGGAGACGCGCAGGCCGCCGTCGAGGGTGTGCCGCACGCTGTCGGCGCTCACCTCACCGCCGCCGATCTTGTCCAGGACGGCCTTCAGCACGGTGTAGGCGATCCAGGTGGTCTGCACTCCGGCGTCCGCGGGGTCGATGCGGTTGTCGCCGAAGGCCTCCTCGTTGATCACCTTCTTCATCAGGTCCCACCGGGCGTCGGAGGCCGGCGGGTACCAGCCGGTGATGTACGCCCCCTCGTACGGCCCGGACGCTCCGCCCGTGGCGTTGATCACGGTCTGGTCGACGCTGCCGAGCACGGTCCCGAGCCGTACCCCGGGGAAGGTCTCGCGAGCCCGCCGGAAGGAGTCCATGAAGGTGTCGGTGCGCTCGCCCAGCGCGGGTACGACGCAGCCCTTCTTCAGCACGTCCTTGGTGGCGTACCGCAGCGCCTGGCCGGCCTGGTCGCCGTACTCGGTGGCGTCCTCGGCGGCGAGGGTGTCGCCCGCGTCCGGGTGCCGGCCCGCCTTCAGGCCGGAGTCGAGCAGCGCGGGCAGCTCGTCGCCCGCGATGCTGTCCGGGCGGACCAGGGCGACGTTGCCGCAGGCGCCGCCGAGGGCCCTGCCGAGACCGGCGAGCAGGGCGGGCTGACCGCCGTTGACCGGGTACGACATCTGGCCGGTGAACTCGTCGTTGGTGACGCCGTAGCCGCCTATGTAGGGGATGCCGGCGCCTTCCAGCGGGGCGAGGAAGGAGTCGCCGAACTGGCTGTAGGAGCCGACGACCGCGACCACGTTCTCGTCGGCCGCGCGCCGGGCGCACTTGGCGGCGCCCACGCTGTCGTTGTGGTCGTTGCAGGTCAGGACCTGGAGCTTGTGGCCGTCGAGGCCGCCGTTCGCGTTGATCCACTTGGCGTAGGCGAGGGCCATCGCGGGCATGCCCGGCTTGTTGGTGGCGTCGGTGTCCTGCGGGGCCCAGGTCATGACCTTGACCGTGTCGTCCCCGGTGCCCCCCGTGACACCGGGGACGACCCCGCACCCGGCGGTGAGCGACGCACACAGGGCCACCGCGCCGGCGGACAGCGCGGTGGCTCTGCCGGGGCGGAAGGTCGAGTGGAGGAAGGTACTAACGGTGCGTCGCCTGCCGGTCATGCACACGCACGATTCCCTCACACCGCTAACCCGCGAGTGACCCTGGGTCAACGAATGGTGACGCCCAGGTGAATTACAGGGGGTGGTGAGACGGATGTGACGGGGAACGTACGATCGATGACCGTGCAAGGTTCGGAGAACTCTTCCCGTCGCGGCCGTCGCTCCTCCACCATGGGCGGCATGCCCCTAAGCGACATGCCGTGGTGGCGCTGGCGCAGCAACGTGCGCTCGGCGCTGCACATGCTCTCCGACCCGGCGTTCCAGCGGGACGTCTGGCTGGCCGGCGTGGACGGGTACGGCGACGTCACCGACGCCGTGTACCGGCTGGTGGAGGACACCTGGCTGGACAACTGGTCCGCGGAGAAATACGTCGGCACCATATTCCGGGACTCGCAGGAGGCGGCGCTCGTGGACACCGCCGTACTGCGGGTGCTGCGGATCATGCACCAGGTCGGCCCGGACGCGCCGGTCTCCGCCTACCTCGACCACGAGGGATGGCCGGAGGCGGTGCGGGCGGCGCGGGACGCGCACACGCGCCTCGCGGCGAGTGACGGGGACGACCCCGACGCGCCGCCGAAGAGCCTGGAAGTGCTGCGGATCCTGACGCGGACGGCGTAGACGTCCCGCCCTGCGGGACGAGGGCCCACGGCGGCGACGCGGTGTGGGAACCTTTAGTGCATGAACGAGCAGTCCGCGCCCGCCGCCGCACCGGCCGACCAGTACGTCCTCACCCTCTCCTGCCCGGACAAGCAGGGCATCGTGCACGCCGTGTCGAGCTACCTGTTCATGACCGGCTGCAACATCGAGGACAGCCAGCAGTTCGGCGACCACGACACGGGTCTGTTCTTCATGCGCGTCCACTTCTCGGCCGAGGCGCCGGTGACGGTGGAGAAGCTGCGGGCGAGCTTCGCGGCGATCGGTGACTCCTTCCACATGGACTGGCAGATCAACCGGGCCGACGCGAGGATGCGCATCGTGCTGATGGTCAGCAAGTTCGGCCACTGCCTGAACGACCTGCTGTTCCGGGCCCGGATCGGCGCGCTGCCGGTCGAGATCGTGGGCGTGGTCTCCAACCACACCGAATTCGAAGAGCTGGTGGGGTCGTACAACATTCCCTTCCACCACATCCCGGTGACGAGGGACACGAAGGCGGAGGCCGAGGCGAAGCTGCTGGACATCGTGCGCGAGCACGGCGTCGAACTGGTCGTCCTCGCCCGCTACATGCAGGTCCTCTCGGACGACCTGTGCAAGCAGCTCAGCGGCCGGATCATCAACATCCACCACTCCTTCCTGCCGAGCTTCAAGGGCGCCAAGCCGTACCACCAGGCGCATGCGCGGGGTGTGAAGCTGATCGGGGCGACGGCGCACTACGTCACCGCCGACCTGGACGAGGGGCCGATCATCGAGCAGGAGGTCGAGCGGGTGGGGCACGATGTCACGCCGGACCAGCTCGTCGCCATCGGGCGGGACGTGGAGTGCCAGGCGCTGGCGCGAGCGGTGAAGTGGCATGCGGAGCGGAGGATCCTGCTCAACGGGCGCCGCACGGTGGTGTTCGCGTAGGAGCGCCCGCGCAACCGGCAGCCCGCCCCTACATCCGGCTCAACCCGGCCGTCGCCAGCAGCACCTCCCTGATCGCGTCCCGGTCGCCCACCTGTCCCGCGGCAGCCCCCTCCGGCGACACCCGGCCGGCGGCCAGCCTGCAGAACTCCACGTCGTCCAGCGCCACATGGGCCACCTCCAGGTCCGCGGAGCCCACCGCCGCCGGGGAGTCCAGCGGGATCAGCCACTCGCCGCCCGCCGCACCCTCGATCTCCAGACGGAGACTTCGGCCGGGCTCGCCGGCGAGGCCGAGATGGCGGCCGCGGGCCGGTGACGCCAGCCCGGTCTGTCGCCGCATCGCCAGGGCGGCGGGCAGCATCCGGGCGGCGAAGTCGATCATCTTGTTCAGATGGCGCGGCGCGGGCGGCTGGTACGGGTAGTCCACCGCCTCCGCGATGTCCTCGGCGTGCACCCAGCACTCGAAGGCGCGGTCCAGCATCGCGTCGTGCAGCGGCAGTTCGAAGTCGTCGTAGGACACGGCGAGTCCGCCCGCCTGGCCGCCCGTGAAGGACGCCGTCCGCACCAGGCTGTGGCTCTGCTCCCGCCAGGGGCCCCGCACCGAGCGGGTCGGCGGGAAGTGGGAGGTCTGCCAGTAGGCCTCGGTGCGCCCGGCCGGGCCCGTCGCGTGCCGCTCCGCCACCCCCGCGACCTCGGCCAGTGGGTCGTCGAGGCCGAGCGCGACCGCGACCAGGCCGTCCACGGACAGCAGGTGGGCGATCACGCCGGCCACGGTCGTACGCCGGTTCTGCGCCGCGTCGGCCGCGAACCACCGCAGCCGCACCGGCGCATGCCACTCCGCCTCCCCGAAGTCCTGCAGCAGGGCGTCCAGCCGGGCGGTCTCGGCGTCGTACGGCGCCGCCCACGGGGGCACGGGTATGCGCGGCGGCCGGCGCTCCAGGCAGCTCTCCAGGACGCGGGTGCGCAGTCCGGGGTCCAGGTCGAGGCTCTCCGGCCGGTGCAGCAGGCCGACCGCCTCGCGCAGCCGGCGGGCCTCGTCGGCGCAACTGCCGCACGAGCCCAGGTGGTCCTCGACGGCCGCCGTCTCCGCCGCCGAGCAGGCGGCCAGTGCCCAGGCGCCGAGGAGGGACTTCAGGACGTCGTGCGGGAGGTCGAGCGGCACGGGCGGGGGGCCGGCGAGGTCGGGCAGCGCAAGCCCGCTGTCCTCGACGGAGGCGCGGGGCGTCGGTATGCGCGGCGGGAGTTCCGGCCCGGGTCCGCCGGTGCCGGGCGGCGTCGGCCCCGAGCCACCGCCGGCGCCCTCGCCGCTGTGACCGTGGCCACCCCGGGCGCCCGCGTCCTCGTGTCCCCCGCCGTGCTGCCGGGACTGCCGCTCGCGTGCCTCTCCTTCCTCGTGCCCGTCGGATGCCTCGAACCGTCCCGCTCCGCTCACGCCGCACCTCCGTGTTCCGGCGGTGTCCCGGCGTCGTGGGCGGTGGAGAGCAGTTGCAGGCCGAGGCGGAGCCGGCGGCGCGCCTCGTCCTCGGTGACGCCGAGGTCGGTGGCGGTCTGGCGGTAGTCGCGGCGCTGGAAGTAGGCCAGGTCGAGGGCGCGGCGCAGCGGGGCGGGCATCGAGTGGACGATGTAGTCGGCGCGGGCGGCGACCGAGGCGCGGCGCACCTTGCGCTCCAGCTCCGCCAGGGAGCCGCCGCCCTGTGGCAGTGCCGCGGTCTCGCTGTCGCGCAGCCGCTGCACGGCGAGCCGGTGGGTCACCCCGGCGACCCAGGTGCGCAGCGGGCCCTTTTGGGGGTCGTAGGTCTCGGGGTGCTCCCACAGGTGGGCGAAGACCTCGCGGGTCAGGGTGTCGGCGGCCTTCTCGTCGCCGAGGACGCGGTGGGCGAGGCCGTGCACGAGTGAGGCGAACCGGTCGTACATCTCGCCCAGGGCGGCCGCCTCACCGCGTGCGAGCCGCTGCTGCATCTTGCGGTCCCAGCGGGGCGGTACGTTCTTCGTGGCCATGCGGTCCCCTCCCCTCACCCGTGTCCGGCCCGTCCAGCCTGTCTGCACCGTCTTCCCGAATGTAGTCGGCACCTCTGACAGTGCACGCCCCTTTGTGTCAATGTGCGCCCCGCGAAGCGCCGCTGGTGATAGTGCCCTTTTCACATAACCTTCACACAAGCTGTGCGCATCCCTGATCGAACAGGATCGGTAGTGACCGAAATAAGCGCATTGCTGATCACGGCTAGTTTGCTGCCCGACGTTTCAGGGAACGGCCGCTGGGCAGCCGCGCGGAAGCAAGCGTAGGAACTGCTTCCGTTTCCGGGCGGTTCCGGGAGTTCCGGCGAGCGGAGGGGCAGGGACGTGGCATTCAACGTGACCGGCGTCGAACAGGGCGAGTGGGCCGTGCTCCGGGTGTCCGGGGAACTGGACCTGATGACGTCGCCGGTTTTGCGCCAACGTGTGCACGACGTCGTCGCCGACGGGCACCACAGTCTCGTCGTGGACCTCTCCGACGTGTTCTTCTGCGACTCCAGCGGGGTCGGCGTCCTCATCGCCGCCCGCCGGCTCATCCGCTCCTGCCAGGGCCGGCTCCGGCTCATCCTGCCCGACCGGGGCGCCGACGACGGCTCGCACGTCAACCGGGTCCTCGGTGCGCTCGGCGTGCGCCGGCTCTTCGACGTCCGGCCCGACCTCGCCTCCGCGACGACCGACGAGGCGGACCCGCTCTCCGCGTGAGTGCCGCCGGTGTCCTTCGGCGGTGTTCTTCGGCGGTGTCTTCGCGGCAGAGCCACACAGTTGTCGCAGAATTCCCCCGGTCTTGGCACAACCGCCCCGTTCCCGTCGTCCAACGGCCCCCCGCGTCATACGCTCCCGCCAGGTCAGTCACGCACCCGCACGACGCACCCGTTGGACGTACCCGTACGACGCACAGGTAAGGCGGCCCGAACAGACATGGTCAGCACCGAGTACGAGCGCAGGATCGCCGCCCGGTTCGCCGGCTTCGACCAGGACGGCAACGGCTGGATCGACCGGGAGGACTTCAGCGCGGCGGCCAAGGCGCTCCTCGCCGAGTTCTCCGTGACCGCCCGCTCCGACAAGGGGCAGGCGCTCTACGCCGGCGCGGAGGCGTTCTGGCAGGGCATGGCCGGAATCGCGGACCGGGACGGCGACCAGCGCATCACCCGCGAGGAGTTCGTCACCGGCGCCGTCAAGCGCCTGCGCGACAACCCCGAGCGCTTCGCCGAGATCGCCCGCCCCTTCCTGCACGCGGCCCTCGCGGTCGCCGACACGGACGCCGACGGCCGCATCACACTCGCCGACACGGCCCGCGTCCTGCGGGTCCTGCACGTCCCGGCCGACATCGCCGACACCGTCGCCGCCGCCCTCGACACCGACACCGACGGCACCATCACCGAACCCGACGTCATCCCGGCCTTCGCCCGGTACTTCACGGTGCCGGAGTAGCACACGGCCGCCGGTCAGCCCAGGTCCGGTTCGAAGTCCCAGTACGGCCGCCGGCGTGAGCGGGCGTCCACGGCCCGCCAGTGGTCCGAGCCCAGCGTGCGGCACAGGGCGTCCACGGCGTCCGTCTCCAGCCCGCCGGCCTCGTCGTCCCCGCGCGCGGCGCGCAGGTCGGCGGCGAGCCCCATCTGGCAGGACAGCGTCAGCGGATGCTCCCCGCCGAGCGCGGCCCGGGCGGCCGGCAAGGCTCCCGGCCCAGCTGGACGGCGTCCGGGACACGGCCGACGGCGTTGAGCGCCCTCAACACCGCCGGCTCGGCCTCGGTGGTCCGCCGGTCGGCCGCCGCCTGCACGAGCGCCTGTCGTTCCGCCTCCCCCGCGGCGAAACACTCCCGGGACTCCTGCAGCGCCGCGGCCATGACGTCGGCCTGTGTCCGGGCCACCCTCTTCTCGCGCAGCGCGGTGGCCAGTTCGTCCTCCGGGCGCTGTCCTCCCCGGCACGGCTGCTGGTCGCCCGCCGCTCAGGTAACGGCTCACGCTGCTCGCGGTGCAGGGCCGGCTGACGCAGTAGCTGCGCACGGTGGTCGAGAGCACCACGAAACACCGGCGCAGTTCCTCGGCCAGGGCCCGGCGGTCCCCCACGACGTGGCCGGGGATCGGTTTCAACGCGAGCGCCGCGGCCGCCGCGCCGGGCGTGCCGTCGGCGGGCAGCAGCTCCCCCGACAGCGGCTCCTCGTCCCTGCCCGCGTCCTTGGTGCAACACGGCGGTGGCACACCGGAGTTGAGCCGTCGCCCGTTCGCTTCGGCTCCGGAGACCATGAACCGCAAGGACTTCCACAAGGCGGCGCTCGCCCTGCCGGGCGCGGCCGTCTCCGGTGCCGTCAGGGCCGTCGTCTCCTGGCTGCTGCGCGAGGAGACGAAGGGGTCGTGACCGGGTCGGCGGAGTCCTCGGGACCCCGCTGGGAGAACCGCTCCCGGAGCTTGTACTTCAGCACCTTCCGCAGGGTGTCGTTCCGGGGCAGCGCCTCCACCACCTCCAGCCGCTCGGGAAGTTTGTGCACCGAGAGGCCCGCCGAGCGCAGGTGCGAGACCACCGTCGCCAAGGTCAGCCCGGGCGTGCCCGGCGGCTGTTCCACCACCGCGCAGACCAGCTCCCCGCGTTCGGCGTCCGGCAGGCCGATCACCGCCACGTCGGCGACCGACGGGTGGGCGGCGAGCAGGTCCTCGATCTCCCTGGCCGAGATGTTCTCGCCCTTGCGGATGATCACGTCCTTCAGGCGGCCGGTGAGGACCAGGTGGCCCGAGTCCGTGACCCGGCCCAGGTCGCCGGTGCGCAGGAAGCCGTCGGGGTCGAACGCGGTGGCCGTCTGCGCGGGATCCAGATAGCCCCGGCAGACGGCCTCGCCGCGCAGGCGCACCTCGCCGTCGACGATCCGGACCTCCATGCCGGACGGCGGGCGGCCCTCGGTGGTGGCCAGGTTCTCCGGGGTGTCCCGGGGATCGCCCATGGTGATCATCGGGACCTCGGTCATGCCGTAGCCGTGGGTGAGCTGGACGCCCATCTCGCGGACCACCGCGTGGTAGACCTCCGGCGGCTTGGGTGCGCCGCCGCCCGCGAGCAGGCGCAGGGAGGGGATCACCTTCGAGCCCGGCTGCTTGCGCTGTTCGGCCAGGAACATGGAGTAGAAGGCGGTGGAGCCGCCGGCCACCGTCACCCGGTGCCGCCGGTACTCCGCAAGGGCGTCCGGCAGTGCGAAGTGCTCGAACATCACCGCGGGAAAGCCGTACAGCAGCAGCATCACCGTGTAGTCGGGGCCCGCTATGTGGGCGTACGGGAAGGCCATCGAGCCGACGTCGTCCGGGGTCAGGCGCAGGGCGTGGGCGAGGCAGGAGCCGCCGGCGATGAGGGAGCGGTCGGTGTGCAGCACGCCCTTGGGGTCGGAGGTGGTGCCCGAGGTCCAGTAGATCCAGCGGACCGAGGTGCCCTCGGCGGGCGGGGCGGGGAGCGTCGACGGGTCGCCGTCGGGGAGGGTGCCGTACGCCTCGAAGACGCCCTTCGCGCCGAGCCGTCGAGCCATCTCCGTGTGGTCGTGGCCCCGCCACACGCCGGGAACCGCGAAGAACTCCGCCTTCGACTCCCTCAGCGCGAAGCCGACCTCGCGGTCCCGGTAGAAGGGGATCACCGGGGACTGTACGGCGCCCAGGCGGGCCAGCGCGAAGGACAGCAGGGCCGTCTCGATGCGGGTGGGCAGCTGCCAGGCGACCACCGTGCCGGGGCGCACGCCCATGCCGTACAGGCCGGCCGCCACCCGCTCGGCACGCGCGCGCAGCTCACCGAAGGTGAGGGTGCGGTCCTCCTGGAGCAGGACCGGGCGGTCGGGGGTGAGGGCGGCGCGGCGGGCGACCAGGTCCCACAGCGTGCGGGCGGAGCTCAGGGACTGCGGGGTGTCGTGCACGGGTGCCCCCTGACCGACTTGGCTGACGAACCGTCAGCTGTCATGCTATCTGACGGGTCATCAGATAAGTAGTCGTCCGGACCCTGTCCGACGGAGGGGAACGCGAGGGGAACCATGACCGAACTGCCCCGCATCATCAGCGTCGACGACCATGTGATCGAGCCCGCCCACCTCTTCGAGACCTGGCTGCCGGCCAGGTACCGGGACCGGGGGCCCAAACCGCTGACCGCCGGGATCGGCGAGCTGGCCTACGTCGGCGGCAAGTACCAGATCACCATGGACCCGGAGGGCCAGCCGACGGACTGGTGGATCTACGAGGACCTGAAGTTCCCCTACAAGCGCAACATCGCCGCCGTCGGCTTCGACCGGGACGAGATGACGCTGGAGGGCATCACCAGGGAGCAGATGCGACGCGGCTGCTGGGACCCGAAGGCGCGCCTCGCGGACATGGACCTCAACCACGTCGAGGCCAGCCTCTGCTTCCCGACCTTCCCCCGCTTCTGCGGGCAGACCTTCGCCGAGGCCCACGACAAGGAGGTCGCCCTCGCCTGTGTGCGCGCCTACAACGACTGGATGGTGGAGGAGTGGTGCGGGGACAGCGGCGGCCGGCTCATCCCGCTGTGCCTGATCCCCCTGTGGGACGTGGAGCTGGCGGTCGCGGAGATCCGGCGCAACGCCGCGCGCGGGGTGCGGGCCGTCACCTTCTCCGAGATCCCCACCCACCTCGGGCTGCCCTCCATCCACTCCGGCTACTGGGACCCGTTCTTCGCCGTCTGCCAGGAGACGGGCACGGTCGTCAACATGCACATCGGCAGCAGCTCGCAGATGCCCGCCGCCTCCCCGGACGCCCCGCCCGCCGTCCAGGCCTCGCTCAGCTTCAACAACGCGATGGCCTCGATGATGGACTACCTCTTCAGCGGGGTCCTGGTGAAGTTCCCCCGGCTCACCCTCGCCTACTCCGAGGGGCAGATGGGCTGGATCCCCTACGCCCTGGAACGCGCCGACGACGTGTGGGAGGAGCACCGCGCCTGGGGCGGGGTCAGGGACCTGATCCCCGAGCCGCCGTCGACGTACTACTACCGGCAGGTCTTCTGCTGCTTCTTCCGCGACAGGCACGGTGTCGCCTCGCTGGACGTGGTGGGGAGGGACAACGCCACCTTCGAGACCGACTACCCGCACGTCGACTCGACCTTCCCGCACACCAAGGAGGTCGCCCTCGACCATGTGAAGGGCCTGGACGACGAGACGGTCCACAAGCTGATGCGGGGCAACGCGATCCGCATGCTCGGCCTGGACCTGGACCGCTAGTGGACCTGTCCCGCACGCCCGAGGAGGAGGAGTTCCGGGCGAGGCTGAGGGAGTGGCTCGGCAAGGTGCTGCCCACGCTTCCGGCGAAGCCGTCGCCGGACGACTGGCCCGGACGCAGGGCGTACGACCTCGGCTGGCAGCGGATGCTGTACGACGCCGGGTACGCCGACGTGCACTGGGACGCCTCGCCGACCCGTCGGCTGATCTTCCTGGAGGAGACGGAGAAGGCGGGCGCACCCTACGTGGGCGCGAACTTCGTCGGGCTGCTGCACGCCGGCCCGACCATCGCGGCCGAAGGCACCGTGGAGCAGCGGGCGCGCTGGCTGGCGCCGATCCTGCGCGGCGAGGAGGTGTGGTGCCAGGGGTTCAGCGAACCGGGCGCCGGCTCCGACCTCGCCGCGCTGCGCACGCGCGCGTGGCGCGACGGCGACGACTACGTGGTCACCGGGTCCAAGATCTGGACCTCCCATGCCGAGGTCGCCGACTGGTGCGAACTGCTGGTCCGTACGGACCCCCGGGCGCCCAGGCACCGGGGGATCACCTGGCTGGCGATGCCCATGGACGCTCCGGGCGTCACCGTGCGGCCGCTGCGCACGCTCGCGGGGTCGGCGGAGTTCGCCGAGGTGTTCCTGGACGAGGTCCGGGTGCCGGTGGCCAACCGGGTGGGCGCGGAGAACGACGGCTGGCGCGTGACCATGGTGACCCTGTCCTTCGAACGCGGCACGGCCTTCGTCGGCGAGGTCGTCGCCTGCCGCCGGGTGCTGCGCGAACTCGCCCGGGCCGCCCGGGAGAACGGACGCTGGGACGACCCCGTGCTGCGGCGCCGGCTCGGGCGGCTGGAGGCGGAGTTCCGGGCGCTGTGGCGGCTGACCCAGTGGAACGTGAGCGAGGCGGAGGCGAGCGGGGGAGTGCCGGGCGTCGGCGGCTCGGTCTTCAAACTCCGCTACTCGCACGCCCGCCAGGAGCTGTACGACACCGCGGCCGGCGTGCTCGGCCCGGACGCCCTCGACCTGGACCGGGCCTGGGTCCTCGACCGCCTGTCGTCCCTGTCGTACACGATCGCCGCCGGCACCTCGCAGATCCAGCGCAACATCGTGGCGGAGCGGATCCTCGGTCTGCCGAAGGGGAGATGAGGAGCATGCGTTTCCAACTCAGCCAGGACCAGCAGGCGTTGAAGTCAGGCGTGCGGGAGTTGCTGGACCGGCGCTTCGGGCGGGAGGCGCTGCGTGCGGCCGTCGACGCGCCGGGGCGGCTCGACCGGGCGCTGTGGCGGGCGCTCGGCGAGGCCGGCTTCTTCGCCCTGCGGCTGCCCGAGGCGGACGGCGGGGTCGGACTGGGCCTGCCGGAAGCGGTGCTGGCCTTCGAGGAGGCGGGCCGTGCCCTGCTCCCGGGCCCGCTCGTGGCCACCCACCTCGCAGCCGGAACCGTCCCGGGCGCCGCCACCGGCGAGACGGTCGTGACGGCTGTGGACGGGGGGCTGGTGGAGTGGCTGGACGCGGCGGACGTGGTGCGGGGCGAGTCGGCCGGAGCCGTACCACTGCGATCGCTGGACCCGCTCACGCCCCTGCACCGGGTTCCCGCCGCCGCGGCACCCGCCGGTGGTCGTGTCCTGGCCACCCTCCTCACCGCCGCGGAACAGCTCGGCACCGCCGTGCGCGTACAGGAGCTCGCCGTGCAACACGCCCGCACCCGTGAGCAGTTCGGCCGGCCCGTCGGCGCCTTCCAAGCGGTCAAGCACCTGTGCGCGGACCTGCTGGTGCGAACGGAGACCGCCCGCGTCGCCGTCTACGCGGCCGCCGTCACCGCCGACCCGGCGGACGTCGCCGCCGCCCGGCTGCTCGCCGACGAGGCCGCCGTGCGCGGTGCCCGTGACTGCCTCCAGGTGCACGGCGGCATGGGGTTCACCTGGGAGGCGGACGTGCACCTGTATCTCAAGCGGGCCTGGGTGCGGGCCCAGCGTGGCGGCGGGGGTACGGAGAGTGAGGAGTTCCTCGCCGCTCGACTGGCGGCCTGAGTGGCCGTCGACGCCCTGGGCTGCGTCGACGGAAAAGCCTTGGCCCAAGATGTCGCGGATCGTGGCACGTCGGTGTCACGGAGCGTCGATACCGGGTTGTGTCCATTCCGGGACTCGTCGCATCCCGGAGTCGCGTGTCCGCTCCGGTACCTTGTGTGGGATGCGAGTGGCTGTGAGCACGAGCCGGGCCGGCGATGCCCCTGGGGCGATGCCGGGTCGCGCGGTGCGCGCCGCTGCTCGCGGGGCGGTTGTGGCTGCGGCCGACGCCCGTTCGACTCCCCGGGACGAGCGTCGCACAGTATGCCTCGGGCGTACTCCTTCGCGCTGGAATATGCCCGAAGCGCTTGTTGGGGTGACTGTACGTCAACCATGCTGTCGCGTAAGGGACTCACGTTCCGTGACCCTTGCTCTGGCCGTTGTTCTGGCCATGCAGAAAATGGCTACGATCGTGGCCCTCCTGACCGTCGCCGCGGCATCGTCCGCGGCGGCTGCTCGGCGTGGGGTCATGTGTCCGCCGGTTCGGATGGTGTGAGCGGTGCAGGTGCTTCAAGTGCAGCTGGAGATCCGGCCCGACCCCACGGAGGTGGGCCGGGCGCGGAGATGGGCCCGCTCCCGGCTCGCGGGCCTCGGGATAGAGGCCGACGAGCCGCTGGCCGAGACCCTGATCCTGCTCGTCTCCGAGCTGGTGACCAACGCCGTGGTGCACACCGGTCACACGGCCGTGCTGCGGCTCTCCCTGCCAGGTGCGGCGGACGGGCCGGCCGGCACGCCCGAGGTGACGGACCGGGTCGAGACGGCGGACGGCTCCGAGACGCCCGCGGCGGCCACGGTGCGCGTCGAGGTGGCCGACCGCTCCTCGCGCGCCCCGGTGCCGCGCTGCGCCGGCAGTGACGCCACCGGCGGCCGTGGCCTGGCCCTCGTGGACTGCCTGGCGGATCGCTGGGGCTGGAGCCCGGAAGGTGCCGGCAAGAGCATCTGGTGCGAACTGGACCGCTGTTCGCAGCCCGGAGAGAGCGCAGCGATGGCGTACGGGGGCGGACTGTCCGCGTACGAGGGTCTCGCCTTCGAGGCGGTGTAGCGCCCGGAGTGGTGGTGCGCCGGGGATGCATCCGTGCGCGGGTGCCGTGAACAGGGCGTACGTAACAAATCCCCGTACCGGCGTTGACGACCCGTGAGCACCTGATCACGCTGGTGGGCGACGATTCGCCGCGAGGGGACGGCGAGGGCCTGGGTGACGGCGGCCCTCGCCGAGTGTGGGTCGCACCCGGTGGGCGGCGCGCGCGTGACCGTGGGGGAGGCGCGCCGCCGGCCGGTCCGTCAGGGTCTCCTGCCGCGCTGGTCAGAGGATGGCGACCGGTGCCACGGGCGTCCCCGTCGCGCCGACGAACGGCTCGGGCATCGCCGACAGCAGGAACGCGTACCGCCCCGTTTCTCCACAGGCTGTGGACAACTCTTCGAGATTCCAGTTCTGGCCCTGGAGCATGCCCATCTCCACCAGGTCCAGGGCGTGCACCGGCAGCCAGAGATTCTCCGTCTCGGGCGGAAACATCTCAAACGTGAGCGTGTCGTTCGCGACCGCCGCCACATCGCGCGCGTGGAACCACTCCGGCGTACGGAGCGACAGCCCCGGTGAGGGGTAGCCGTACCCATGCTTGTCCCCGGCCAGATACACCTGCACCTGCCCGGTGCGGACGAGCACGATGTCCCCGGCCCGCACCCGCACCCCGCCGAACTCCTCCGCCGTCTCCAGATCCTCCGGCGTGACCGCGTGGTCCCCCGCCAGGCGGTCCACGCCCCGCGCCCGCGCCACGTCCAGCAACACCCCGCGCGAGACGATGTGCCGCGCCTTGTCGATCCCCCCGAACCCGGCACCGCCGTGCGCGGTGACCGAGTGCGCCGGGCGGCCGTTGTAGAGCTTCCCCGAGTGCGAGACATGGGTGAGGGCGTCCCAGTGGGTGCCCGCCTGCAGGCCCATGGTCACCGCGTCGTCGCTGCACGCCACCGTGCCCGGCCCGAACAGCTCCTGGTTGATCTGGATCATGGTGTGGAGCGGGTTGACGCGGCCGGGGATCATGCCGGTCTGCACCCCGTCCTGCTGCAGCGGGAGCGCGAGGGGGACCCGGCGGCCGGTGCGGATCCCGGCCGCGGCCCGGCGTACGACCTCGTCCGTGATCAGGTTCAGCGTGCCGATCTCGTCGTCGGGCCCCCAGCGCCCCCAGTTGTTCACGCGCCGCGCGATCTCGTGGAACTCCTTGGGCAGTGCCATCCGGTGCCTCCCCGGGGCTTGTGTCCGCGCGACCGACGCGCCATAGAATCTAACGGACCGTCAGAAACCGCGGGAAGGGGCCGGGCGTGGGGAACTTCTTGGCAGGAAAGGCCGTCGCCGTGACGGGCGCCGGACGCGGCATCGGCCGGGCGGTCGCGCTGGCCGCCGCCGCCGAAGGGGCGAAGGTCGTGGTCAACGACTACGGCGTCGCCGTGGACGGCGCCTCGCCCACCAGCGAGGTCGCCGAGGCGGTCGTCAAGGAGATCGAGGCGGCGGGCGGCGAGGCGGTCGCGGTCGCCGACGACATCTCCACGATGGCGGGCGGGCAGCGGGTCGTCGACACGGCCGTGTCGGCGTACGGCCGGCTGGACGGGGTCGTGTGCGTGGCCGGGATCCTGCGCGAACGCATGCTGTTCAACATGACCGAGGAGGAGTGGGACCCGGTGGTCGCCACCCACCTCAAGGGCACCTTCACCGTCTTCCGGGCGGCGTCCGCGGTGATGCGCGGGCAGCGCTCCGGCACGCTGATCGGGTTCACCAGCGGCAACCACCAGGGGTCGGTGTCCCAGGCCAACTACAGCGCGGCCAAGGGCGGGATCATCTCGCTCGTGCGGAGCGCGGCGCTGGGCCTGCACAAGTACGGCGTGACCGCGAACGCGGTGGCACCGGTGGCCCGTACGCGGATGTCGGCGAACGTCCCCATGGAGCTGACGGAGATCGGCGAGCCGGAGGACGTGGCCGCGCTGGTCGTGTACCTGCTCTCCGACGGGGCCGCCGCGCAGGGCGTCACCGGACAGGTGTACACCGTCGCGGGGCCGAAGATCGCGGTGTGGGCCCAGCCGCGTGAACTGCGGTCGGTCTACGGGGAGGGGCCCTGGACGCCCGGGCGGATCGCCGAGGTGCTGCCGGGGTCCGTGGGGGTGGACCCGATGCCGATGCTGTCCCAGCTCCTGGCCATGGAAGAGGCGGCGCGGAGCGGTACTCGGCCGAACGCCCAGTAGCTCGGAGGCGTTCCAGTCCGGCGGCCGCGGGTCGTTGTGGTCGCTCGCGCAGTTCCCCGCGCCCCTTCCGGGCGCTCGAGCCGAGGGGGTTTCATGGATTTCGGGTTCAGCCAAGAGGACGAGGAGTTCCGCACCGAGGTCCGGGCCTGGCTGGCCGGCAACGCCGCCCCGGCAACGGACCGCCGTACCTGGGAACGCACCCTCGGCCGATCCGGCTGGATAGGCCTCGGCTGGCAGGAGACGGGATACGGCAACCGTACGGCCGGCCTCACGCAGCAGGTCGTGTGGGCCGAGGAGTACGCCCGGTCGCCCGCGCCCCCGCGCTCCGGGCACATCGGGGAGAACCTGCTCGCCCCCACCCTCATCGCCCACGGCACCGCGGAGCAGAAGTCCCGTTTCCTGCCCCCGATCGCGGCCGGCGAGGAACTGTGGTGCCAGGGCTACAGCGAGCCCGGCGCCGGCTCCGACCTGGCCGGGGTGCGCACCGCGGCGGTCCGGGACGGCGACCGCTACCGGATCACCGGCCAGAAGATCTGGACCTCCCTCGCCCACGAGGCCGACTGGTGCTTCGTGCTGGCCCGCACCGACCCGGACTCCCGCCGCCACCAGGGGCTCAGCTTCCTGCTCGTCCCCATGGACCAGCCCGGCCGGATCGAGATCCGCCCCATCCGGCAGATGACCGGCACCAGCGACTTCAACGAGGTCTTCTTCGACGGGGCGTACGCGCGCGTGGAGCACGTCGTCGGGTCGGAGGGCCGCGGCTGGGAGGTGGCGATGAGCCTGCTCGGGTTCGAGCGGGGGGTGTCGACGCTCGCCCAGCAGATCGGGTTCGCCGAGGAACTGGCCGGTGTCGTCCGCGCGGCCGTGGCGAGCGGCGCGGTGCGCGATCCCGTCGTACGGGCGCGGCTCGTGCGGCAGTGGGCCGAGCTGTGGACCATGCGCCGGCACGCGCTGCGCACCCTCGGCGGACCGGCCGGCCCGGGCGCGCCCAGCGTGGCCAAGCTGCTGTGGGGCGGCTGGCACCAGCGGCTGGGGGAGCTGGCCGTACAGGTGCGCGGGGCGCGGGCCGCCGTCGGCCCCGCGGACTGGTCGCCCTCGGCGCCGTACGAACTCGACGCGGACCAGCACCTGTTCCTCTTCTCCCGGGCCGACACGATCTACGGCGGCTCGGACCAGATCCAGCGCACGATCATCGCCGAGCGCGTGCTCGGTCTGCCCAGAGAGCCCAAGGGGGCCGTGTGATGCGTGGTGTGGTGTTCGACGGCAAGCGGGTCGAGGTCGTGGACGACCTGGCCGTGCGGGAGCCGGGGCCCGGTGAGGTGCTGGTCGCCGTCGCGGCGGCCGGGCTGTGCCACAGCGACCTGTCCGTGGTGGACGGCACCATTCCCTTCCCGGTGCCGGTGGTGCTGGGACACGAGGGCGCCGGGGTGGTCGAGGCGGTCGGCGCGGCCGTCACCCATGTCGCGCCCGGCGACCATGTGGCGCTGTCCACGCTCGCCAACTGCGGCACGTGCGCGGACTGCGACCGGGGCCGGCCGACGATGTGCCGGCAGGCGATCGGGCGGCCCGGGAAGCCGTTCACGCGGGGCACGGCGGGCACGTCAGGGCTGGTCCACCAGTTCGCCTCCAACTCGGCGTTCGCGGAACGCACGGTCGTCAGGGCCGTGCAGGCGGTACGGATCCCGGAGGACGTCCCCCTGGCGTCGGCCGCGCTGATCGGGTGCGGGGTGCTGACGGGCGTGGGGGCCGTGCTGAACCGGGCGCGGGTGGACCGGGGCGACAGCGTCGTCGTCATCGGGACCGGCGGCATCGGTCTGAACGTGCTGCAGGGGGCGCGGCTCGCGGGAGCGCTCAGGATCGTCGCCGTGGACGCCAACCCCGCCAAGGAGGAGGTGGCCCGGCAGTTCGGCGCCACCGACTTCCTGACCTCCGTGGAGGGCGTGCGGGACATCCTGCCCACGGGCGCCGACCACGCCTTCGAGTGTGTCGGCCGGGTGGAACTGATCCGGCAGGCGATCGACCTCCTGGACCGGCACGGGCAGGCGATCCTGCTCGGCGTCCCCCCGGCCACGGCCGAGGCGTCCTTCCTCGTCTCCTCCCTCTACCTGGACAAGTCAGTCCTCGGCTGCCGCTACGGCTCCTCGCGCCCCCAGCGGGACATCGCCCTGTACGCCGGGCTGTACCGCCAAGGCCGCCTGCTGCTCGACGAGTTGGTGACCGCGGTGTATCCGGTGGAGGACTTCGAGAAGGCGCGGCAGGACGCGGAGGCGGGGCGGGTGGCGCGGGCCGTGCTCACGTTCTGACGCCGGTCCGGAACGTCCTGCGATAGGCGGTCGGCGTCACGCCGAGCGCCTGCTGCAGGTGCTGGCGCATCGACTGGGCCGTGCCGAAGCCCGCCTCGCGGGCCAGCTGGTCCATGGACAGGTCGGTGGTCTCCAGCAGGTGCCGGGCGCGCTCGACGCGCTGCTGGGTGAGCCACTGGCCGGGACTGACCCCGACCTCCTCGCGGAACCGGCGGGTGAAGGTGCGTACCGACATGGCCTCCTGCCCGGCCATGTCCCGCAGCTGGATGGGCTCGTGCAGCCGGCCCAGCGCCCAGGCGCGGGCGGTGGTCGTCGTGGACAGCTGCGGGTCCGGGACCGGGCGCTCGATGTACTGGGCCTGCCCGCCGTCGCGGTGCGGCGGTACGACCGTGCGCCGGGCGACGTCGTTGGCGACGGCCGTACCGAAGTCGCCGCGCACCATGTGCAGGCACAGGTCGATGCCGGCGGCGACCCCGGCCGAGGTGAGGACGTCACCGTCGTCGATGAACAGCACGTCGGGGTCCACCTTGATCTTCGGGAACAGCCGCTGGAAGCGCTCCGCGTCGGCCCAGTGCGTGGTCGCCGGGCGGCCGTCGAGGTGTCCGGCGGCGGCGAGGACGTAGACGCCGGTGCAGATGGAGGCGAGTCGGGTGCCGGGGCGGATGCGGGCGAGGGCGGCGGCGAGCTCGGCGGTGAGCCGGCCCTCCTCGAAGACCGGGCCCAGTTCGTACGACGCCGGGACGATCACCGTGTCGGCCTCGGCGAGCGCCTCCGGGCCGTGGGCGACGTGGATGGCGAAGTCGGCGTCGGTCTCCACCGGGCCGGGCGGCCGTACCGAGCAGGTCACGACCTCGTACAGGTGCCGGCCCCGTTCGTCCTTCGGGCGGCCGAAGATGCGGTGCGGGATGCCCAGCTCGAAGGGGAGCAGGCCGTCGAGGGCGAGGACGGCGACCCGGTGCGGGCGGAACCCGTCGGCGGCGCTCACGGCTCGATCGACAGTCATGGCCCGATCCTAGCGAATGCTGACCTACGGGCCACTCGATGCGCGCTCATGGAGAAAGGAGGCTGAATGACGTGACTCAGACAAGCCCCGCCGCAGCCCCCGTCCAGGCCCCGCCCGCCCGGCGCCGCCGCGTGCACCGCGCCTGGTTCGTCGCCGCCGTCACCTTCGTCACGATCATCGGCGCGGCCGCCTTCCGTTCCCTGCCCGGCCTGCTCATCGATCCGCTGCACCAGGAGTTCGGCTGGTCGCGCGGCACGATCGGCGCGGCCGTCTCCCTCAACCTCGCGCTCTACGGCCTCACCGCCCCCTTCGCGGCCGCGCTGATGGACCGCTTCGGCATCCGCCGGGTGGTCGCCGGCGCGCTGACCGTGATCGCCGCCGGCTCCGGCCTCACCGTGTGGATGACGGCGGCCTGGCAGCTGTGGCTGTGCTGGGGCCTGCTGGTGGGCCTGGGGTCGGGTTCGATGGCCCTCGCGTTCGCCGCGACGGTCACCAACCGCTGGTTCACCGAGCGCCGCGGCCTGGTCAGCGGCATCCTCACCGCCGCGTCCGCCTCCGGCCAGCTGATCTTCCTGCCGGTGCTGTCCTGGCTGACCGAGCACCACGGCTGGCGCCCGGCCGCCGTGACGGTCGCCCTGGCCGCCCTCGCCGTCGTCCCCTTCGTGTGGATCCTGCTGCGCGACCACCCGGCCGACATCGGCCAGAGGCCTTACGGCGCACGGGAGTTCATACCCAAGCCCGCGCCGGTCACGGGCGCCGCCCGCCGCACCCTGAAGGTGCTCTCGTCCTCCGCCCGCACCGGGACCTTCTGGCTGCTCGCCGGCACCTTCGCGATCTGCGGCGCCTCCACCAACGGCCTGGTCCAGACCCACTTCGTGCCCGCCGAGCACGACCACGGCATGCCCGTCACGACGGCGGCCTCGCTGCTCGCGGTGGTGGGCGTGTTCGACGTGGCCGGCACGATCGCCTCCGGCTGGTTCACCGACCGCTTCGAACCGCGCCGCCTGCTGGCGGTGTACTACGCCCTGCGGGGCGTCTCCCTGGTCTTCCTCCCCATGCTCCTCGGCCCCGCGGTCCACCCCCCGATGCTCTTCTTCATCGTCTTCTACGGCCTCGACTGGGTGGCGACCGTGCCGCCGACGCTGGCCCTGTGCCGCGAGCAGTACGGCGAGGACAGCGCCATCGTCTTCGGCTGGGTGCTCGCCTCCCACCAGGTCGGCGCGGCCCTCGTCGCCTATCTCGGCGGCCTCGCCCGCGACGTCTTCGGCTCCTACGACCTCGTCTGGTACGCCTCCGGCACGCTGTGCGCGGCGGCGGCCCTGATGTCCCTGGTGATCCGCCGCAGCCCGGTCGCGCTCGCGCCGGCCGTATCCTGAAGGCAGGCTTGCAGAAAGGGAAGTTGATGACACTCGGCATGGTCCTCGGCGACGCGTTCCTCGTGCCCGCCCACGCAGGAACACACCCCCGAGGAGCATGCCGTGTCCCTGGTCCACCGGACCGACAGCGAACCCTTTTCCGCCCGCTGGCACTCTGAGAGCGGATTCCCGCCGCCCCGCCGGCTGATCGTCGCGGACAACCGCATCCGCGCCACCACCGCGTACCGCCACGCCTGTGAGGGCACGGCGCTGCTGTGGCGGGGCGACTACCACGGCGCCCGCCACCTGCTGGCCGCGCTGTCCCGCCGCATCGACCGCAAGGCACCGGGGCCGGCGCCCACACCGGCCGGGACCGCACCCGGACCGTCACCCTCGCGGGCCGCCGCCTTCCACCGCCACCGCCGGTTCCGCGCCCACCGGGCCCGGACCCTCGGCCGCCTGCTGGTCCTCCTGGAAGCGGACCACAGCCTCGCCCTGCGCCGCGCCCCCGACGTCCGCCGCGCCTGCGCCGACGCCTACGGCGCGCCCGACGGCCCCACCCTCGTCCCACTCCGGGAACTGCTGGGCGTGCTGGGCGCGAGCCAGTGGCGCGAGAAGGGCGTCCCCGTCCCGGCCCTCGGCGCAGGCGCCCGAATCCACCCGCACTACGGTGTCTTCGCCCCCGTACGCGGCGAATACGTCGACCTCGTCACCGAGGCACCGCTGCCCGCAGCCGCTACGGCAACCGACGCCGGCTGTGCGGTGTCCGGCAGGTGCGTCAGCCCGAACGCGCCGCGCGGTACCGCCTTCGACCTGGGCACCGGCACCGGTGTGCTGGCCGCCGTGCTGGCCCGGCGCGGCGTGCGCCGGGTCATCGCGACCGACCTCAGCCCACGGGCCCGCGCCTGTGCCACGGACAACCTCACCCGCCTCGGCCTCACGGACCGGGTCACGGTCACCGGCCCGGACCTGTACCCGCCCGGCCGGGCCGCGCTGGTCGTCTGCAACCCGCCCTGGCTCCCGGCGCGCCCCGCCTCCACCCTCGACCAGGGCGTCTACGACCCCGGCGGCGCCATGCTGCACGCCTTCCTCGCGGGCCTGCCCGCACATCTGGAACCCGGCGGCGAGGGCTGGCTGATCCTCTCCGACCTGGCCGAACACCTGGGCCTGCGCACCCGCGCCGAGCTGCTCGGGGCGATCGAGGAGGCGGGCCTGAGAGTGCTGGCCCGCACGGACACCCGCCCCCGCCACCCCCGCGCGACCGACCCGAACGACCCCCTGCACCCGGCCCGCGCGAGGGAGGTGACATCACTGTGGCGCCTGGCGCCGCGCTGACCTCCGGCTCAGCCCGTCCGCCGACCGACGACCAACAGATGCGAACTCGCCGCCAGCAGCTCCGGGTACGGCTCGGCCATGCGTGCCGCAGTCAGCGCCGATGCGAACAGAGCCGTGTCCCGGAAGTCGCCGCCGGTGTTCCGCTCGGCCGCCGCGAGCATGGACCAGGCCGGGCCTTCGATCCCGAAGACCTCGGCGTCGTCGAACCCGGCGGCGGTCACTTCGTCGCGCAGTTGCTCGCCACTGTGGAAGTAGGCCGCTGTGAACGCCTTTCTCCCGTCGTGGGTCTGGGATGCGAGGATCTGGCTGATGCTCTTCTGCATCGGTTCTTTGTGGAGGTGTGCGAACGCGGCGTGCTCGAAGAGACTGGAGTACCGGTTGATGCCGGCCGCTGCCAGCACACCGCCCGGCTTGAGCACGCGGTAGGCCTCGGCGAGCGCCCGCTCGCGGTCGGCACGGTCGATCAGGTGGTACAGCGGGCCGAGCAGCAGAACGACATCGACCGAACCGTCCCCGGCGGTGAGCTCGCGCGCATCGCCGACTTCGACAGTGGCGCCGGAATTCTCGGCCTGTTCGACGTGCCGTGGGATCGGGTCGACGAGATGAACGTCGTAACCGTCCCTGACCAGCCATCGGGCATGGGCGCCGGGGCCGCCGCCGACATCGAGAACGCGGGCCGGTGGCGTTGGCAGATACCGGCGCAGCAACTCCTGGGTGCGCACCATCTCCAGGCATCCGTCGGCCGTGGTGCTCAGCCTGTCCGCCTCGTCGACGGTCTCGGTGTAGAACCTCACGATCTCCGGCGCTAGCTCGGGGAGTGTCATGAGGGCATTCTGGTTCCCGAGCAGTGGACCAGTCCAGTGATCGGAAACATGCCTTATGCCCCTCCTGAAGTACGAGCAGATCGCCGACGATCTACGGGCCCGGATCGCGTCGGGTGAGTACGGCCCTGGCGACATCCTGCCGTCAGGGCGCGATCTCGCCGAACAGTGGGGCGTGTCCAGGGCCACTGTGGTCAAGGCGTACGACGTGCTGAGGGCGGATGGTCTGGTCGAGGCCAGGCAAGGCACCGGATTCACGGTCGTGGAGACACCGGTCGCGCGGCCCGCGGGCGGTCGGCGGACCGGTTCCAGTCGCGTTGCGGGCGGTGCGCCGTACCGGCGGCTGGGCATGCCCGACCGGCGCGTCCCGCCCGCGCACGTGGTGGAAGCTCTCCGTCTCCAACCCGGCGAGACCGCGCTGCGTCGTATGCGTCTGGTGCTGTTGGACGACGGCTCGCCGGGGACGGTCGTCACCGCCTGGTTCCCGCCCGATATCGCCGATGCGGCTCCCCGCCTGGCGTTGCCGGGCCCGATCGCCGAGGGCACCACGCACTACGTGCGCCGCGAAACCGGCCGTTCGCCCTGCGAAGGCGTCGATGTCACCACGGTCCGCCTGGCCAGTAACGAGGAGGCCCGCCTGTTGGAGGTCGAACAGCCGGCAGCCGTGGCTGTTGTGGTTCACACGGCCTATGACCAGGATCATCTTCCGCTGGTGTGCGAAGAGGGCGTCACTCCGTCACCCGTCTTCGAGGAGGTCGAGACATACCCGATGGGGTAGTGGCTCACTCAAGCGGCTTGACTGGACCGGTCCACCGGTCCAGTCTCTTTTTGGCGCTACGTCAGCACGCCGCGAAAGCGGGCGTGTTGTGACCGGCTGCCGACATGACGAAGCCCGGCGACCGCTGACACGGACCCGGGCGCGGCCAACGCTGCTGAGGAGCGTCGACATGGCGAACGTTACCGCCTCACCTGATGCCGTCCCGCGGGGCGGCATGACGATCCGGATCTACACCGTGAACCGCTACGGCACTGTCATCGCGGAGCGCGGCACGGTCAACGTCCTGCCCAGCGACGGGCCTCCGCCACTGAGCACGGCGCTTCCTGCGTGCGGCTGCGCGGGCTGCCGTAGGACTCGGGCAGCCGAGCAGTGAACGCCACGGCCGAGAGCGGCAATGCCACCGTGCCCCTGGACATCGGAACGATCCGCGAGACGGCGGCCATCTTGCTGGGCCCCGACGACGTGCCTGACGCGCTGCCTCCAGCCCCATGCGAGCTGGACACACTCACCGCCATGCTGCGCGGTCACATGGAACTGCTGATCCCCGAGGTGGAGGCGAAAGCCGGGCGACTGCTGCGGGACAGCGCTCTGCGGCACTGCGCGCTCGCCTGCGTCGGTGAAGCGAGGAGAAAGGTGCGGCTCGGAGACGGCTGCACGCCTCCTGTCCGCGTGGCCGTGGCGCGGAAGCTCGCCCGGTGTGTCAGAGCCCTGTGCGATCACTACGAGAACCTGGACGTCGAGCAGTCTTGATGCGCGGCCGTGAAGGCGATCGCCGGCCTGCTCGCGCACGCGGCGCTCGTCTCGGCCCCCGGCCCTCGCCCTGGTGCTGGCGCGGACGCCTGACTGAATCACCCCCATGGCGACCGCAGGGTCAGGGTCGCATCCGACAAACGCCTCTCCCTGTCGTGTGTCGGAAGGCACGGCGGGAGGGAGCGTCGCGGTGCAGCTCTACCGGTCGGTGAGGCGCGCGGGGCGGCTTCCTGCCCATGCCGGCGATTTACCAGCGGGTCGGACGGTGGGAGTCGGCGATGTAGGTGATCTGGTCCGGCGCCCCGGCGACCGGGCCGGCCCGCGGTGATCCGCCGTACATGGCAGGCCAGGGCCTGGTTGGCGCTGTGGGCGGCCAGAACGGGCGGAAACACGATCTCGTTGGCGTGATGCGCTGTCGCTGCGACGGCCGCGTCGACCTTCGGGCGTCTAAGGCATCGCCATCGGTGCGGGCCGCGAAGGACGGCCTTCCCTGGTGGCTGGCTGAGCCGAGGCCCGATGCGCCTCGTCCCCGTGGCCTTTGGCTCGACACGACGCTGCCATGAGGATCTTCGTGCGATAGAACGGAGATCTGATCGCCCACGCTTCCGGGCGAGCGAACGCGGAGGGATTCTGTGGGACTGCGGCCGGACTTGAAGTTGATCGTGGATGGCATGATCAAGGCGTCCATGGGCATGGTGGACACGGTCATGGTCGGCACCCGGGACACCGCCATCGCCCTCTTCCACGAACTCGACCGGCAGCACGGCATGGCCGGCGACGACGATGCGGGACGCGCGTTCGCGAAGGTGTACAAGTCTGCGGCAGCCACAACGCTGGACAAGATCGGCTTCAGCGCTTATGTGATGGGTGAGACCGGTAAGGGGCTGATGCGTACGTCCCGCGAGTTCATGGCACGGGAAAGCAGCGTTGCCTCCGCGATTCTCGGCCAGCAGGTGGATCTGACCGACGGTATGGGCGATCCCGGAGCGGACTGCTCGGAGAGCTTCCTCGGGCTGGGGCAGGAGCTTCCGGAGGTTGTCGGTGACACCGCGTGGTACGACCAGTACGCTCCCGCTGGGATGAGTGACCGTTTCCGCGGCTCGCCGGAGAAGCTGCGGGACGTGGCGGGCACCTGGCGCCGGGGTGCGAAGCTGATGACGCGCTTTCTGGAGGACGCGCAGGCCTGCGCTCACACCGCTGACAAGGCCCACTCCGGCCAGGCCGCTGACGCGTTCCGCAGCTACTTCAAGGGGTTCGTCGGCTTCGCCGCCCCGCCCGAGCAGGCTCACGCGGACGAGCCGCTGGTCGCGAATCTGGTGGCCGCCTGCACCCAGCTCGCCAAGGCGTGCGACCGGTACGCCGATCACGTCGAGTCGGCCAAGGTGAAGATCACCGATGACCGGGCGAACATCTTCCACGTGGACATGCCCTGGGACTCTCCCATGTTCGGCGGCAACGGTGACGACGGCGGCCTCCACGACACCGTGCTGAATGATCCGTGGATCCACCGACTCGGCGATGTGGCTCACGCCCTGGACACCTCCGAGAAGCGCGTCAAACTCCCCCACGGTTCGGACGATCCACCCGGCCTCCCTGGCCTGCCGTTTCTACCGGTCCCCGAACCGGTACCCGTGCCCTTGGCACTCGCGTCGTACAAGGGTGGCCTGCCGGGCGTCGTACCCGCCGTCTACCGGGACCCCGACCCCAACATTCTGCACAGGGACCCGCTGCCGCCGGCGCAGGGCACCACCCAGTTGCTCAGCGTCGCCGACCGGAAGGCGTTCGTGACGTGGGTGAACACGCTTCGGCCCATGGGATTCGGCGGGAGGCCCGATGCAGCAGATCCCGCCAACGCCTACCAGCTGCGGACCGCTGGCTATCCCGAGCGGCTCATTCCGCTGCCCGTCGACGCCCGGAAGGGCGCCATCGCAGCGGATGGCATGCGGCCGGACGATGGCTACATGGTCGATGCCAAGTACGTGAAGGGCACCGACGACGAGTGCAAGAAGAACTCGTTTCGTACGCCGGACACTTTCGCCCTCGAAGACAAATATGACGAGAACGGCAAGAAGAAGTGGAGCCCGAAGGACATCCTCGTCGGCAAGGACGAGAAGGAACTGAACGACTACCGGCTGGCCATGAAGGAGCACAAGCAGATCCGCGGCCTGGAGATCATCACCAACGACAATGACTCGGCCGCCTACTGGCAGACGCTCATGGCGGCAAACAATGTCAAGGGAACCTCCCGGTACGTGCCCTAGACCCGAACGCGAACGATGAAGGACGCCTCCTGCTGTGGACCTCGACGAATACCAGACGACCTACCTGCTCTACGCACCCGTCAAGAATCCCGCCGGCTGGAACCTCGAACTGGCCGCGTTCGGTGCCGCGCTCGACGTCGCGTTCCACGACGTCCGCTACGAGACCGAGCAGGGCCGCCAACTGCGGCTGTGTTTCTGGGCCGTGTCGGATGACGGAATCGTGTTCGACGGTTTCGCCACCAACGAAGGCCGGGACACGGTCGTTCTCACGGACAACACCGCCGCTGAAGCAGCCGTCTTCATCGCCTGGCTCCGCGACACGTTCCTGCCCGCACCGGACCTGATCCGCTTCACCTCGGAGCCCGCCGTAGAGCGGGGCATCGAGTCGGACTGGCGCATGCCCGCGACTGGAGACGTGGCGAGCATCGCTGAGGAACTGAAGCACCACATCCAGGTTGTCGAAGGCTGACCGGCGAGCGGTGCGGCGCATTCCTGGGGCCGGTGAGTCGCCCAGTGCCTGCTGAATCTCCTCGACGCGCCAGGGCTTGGGGAGGTGGGAGGACCCGCCGACCAGGTCCAGCAGTTCCCTGGCGCGTTTCGCCCGGTCGGTGTCGGCATGGGCGGGTCACATGCTGATCCGGGCGAACCGCCCCTGGTGGAACAGCAGTGGCTCGGCCGGTTCCGCCGTGCCGAGGGCCTCCACCCGGCCCACCACGATCAGGTGGTCGCCCCCGGTGTGCACGGCGTGGATCGTGCAGTCGATCCAGGCGGCGGCACCGGTCAGGCGGGGGGAGCCGGAGACGGGCGCACCGTCGTAGGCCACACCTGCGAACTTGTCCGCGCCGCTCACCGCGAAGGCCCGGCACAGGTCGGCCTGGTCGGCGTTGAGGACATTGACGCAGAAGACGCCCGCCTGGGCGATGCGGGGCCAGGTGGTCGACGTGCGGCCCACCATGAAGCAGACCAGGGGCGGTTCGAGGGAGAGGGAGGCGAAGGACTGGCAGGCGAAGCCGGCGGGGGGCGCCGCGGGATCCGCCGCCGGTGCGGTGATCACTGTCACTCCGCTCGCGAAGCCGCCCAGTACCCGCCGGAACTCGGCCGGCTCGACCGGCGCCCGCTCGTCCTCGCCCACGCACCGCAACTCCGGGCGTGGCAAAGGCTCCACGGCCCTTGGGCCCAGGTACCGGACGGCGGCGGCCGCCGCCCCTGCGTGTCCCATCATGCCGTCCATTGAAGCTGACTAGGCGTCAGATAGGAAGGTGCGGGAGAGCCTCGTACGGGCACTTCGTAGGCTGCGGGCATGGGGTGGGAAAAGGGACGGGAAGGGCTCCGGGGCGCGGGGGCGGCGCTTCGGGCCTCGGTGAGTGATCTGGCCGCCGCGATCCCCGTGAACGCGGCGCAACTGCCCGCGGCCGGGCTGCTGTGGTGGATCCGGACCACCAGCCAGGACCAGTACGGCACCGGCTCCGGCGGCGCGTTCGGGATCCTCTGTCCGCTGGTCTTCGCGCCGCTGCTGCTGCCGTTGCTGGGCCTGTTCGTCTCCGTCGTGCTGACACTTCCCGCGGCCCTGCTGGTCCGGCCGGTGCTCAGGTGGTCCGGCGGACCGGAGTGGGCCTGCCGCACGGTCGCGGCAGCGGCCACGGCCGTCGGCTGGGGCGTGGTGACGACGGCACTCCTCGGCTGGCCGTTCGTCACCACGGCCTCGTTCCTCACCGCCCTCGGCCTGCTGCCCGCGCTCGGCATCGCCTACGTCCGCACGCGCTCCTGGTCGAGGTGGGGCCTGTGGTGGCGCTCGGCCCTCGCCTGCGCCGGCATCTTCGCCCTGACGCTCGGCGGCGGACTCGCGGCCTCCGCGACCGGCCTCATCCCCCGGTACGAGCCCCCCGAGCCGACCCCCGCACAGCTCACCGGAGTCTGGCGCGGCGACCAGGGCGCCTGGCTGCGCCTGGGGCCCGGCGGCCGGGCCGAGGCCCGCGGGCTTCCCGCCGAAGCCACGGACAGCGACTCGTCGGCCACGCACCACCTGGACCACGTGGTCTGCACGGGCTTCGGCACCTGGAGGTCCGACCCCGGCACGGACGACACCGACCGCCCCGGAATCCTCCTCCACCTCGACGGCGACTGCGGTGAGGACACCCGCTGGTCCGTCAGCGGCACCGAGGACGCCCTCCAGCTGTACGTCCTCTTCGGCGACCCGGACGCGGGCACCCTGAGGACACTGGACCGAGTCGGCTGACCCTCACCGCCCCCGGAACCGGGCCCCCCGCCGCTCCGCGAACGCCCGCAGGCCCTCCTGGGCGTCCTCGGTCGTCATGTTGATCTCCTGGGCCCAGGCCTCCGCCGCGAAGGCGGTGGTGCGGTCCGTGTCGAGGGAGGCGTTCACCAGGTGTTTGGTGAGGGACAGGGCGCGGGTGGGGGCGCAGGCCAGGCGGGTCGCCCACTCGCGGGCCGTCTTCGGCAGGTCGGCGTCGGGGACGACCCTGTTGACCAGGCCCAGGCGTTCCGCGTCCGGTGCCGGGAGCGCGTCGCCGAAGAACATCAGCTCCTTCGCCCGGTGCGGGCCCAGCAGGCGGGGCAGCAGGTACGCGCCGCCGGCGTCCGGCACCAGGCCCCGTCGTACGAACACCTCGATGAAGCGGGCCGACTCGGCGGCCAGAACCAGGTCGCAGGCGAACGCCAGATGCGCGCCGAGGCCCGCCGCCGTGCCGTTCACGGCGGCGATCACCGGCTTCTCGCAGTCCAGCACGGCCGCGATCAGGCGCTGGGCGCCCCGGCGGAGGACCCGGGCCACGTCGCCGGCCACTCTCTCCGCTCCCCCCGCACCGCCCCGCAGGTCCGCTCCCGCGCAGAATCCCCGCCCCCTGCCGGTCAGTACGACCGCCCTGACCTCCGGGTCGGCCGACGCCTCCGCGAGCACGTCGACCAGCCGGTCCCGCAGGGCCGGGGTGAGGGCGTTGAGGGCCTCCGGGCGGTTCAGGGTGAGGTGGGCGACCTGGCCGCTCCGCTCGGTCTCCAGCTCGCTCATCGGCACACCACCAGCGCGTCCAGCGCGACCGCGCCCTGCCCCCGCGGCAGCACCATCAGCGGGTTGATGTCCAGCTCGGCGACGGTGTCGCCCAGTTCGAGCGCCATGCGCTGGACCCGCAGGATCACCTCCACCAGCGCGTCCCGGTCGGCCGGCGGGCGGCCGCGGACGCCGTCCAGCAGGGCCCGGCCGCGGAGTTCGGCGAGCATGGTGCGGGCCTGGTCCTCGCCGAACGGGGGGACGCGTACGGCGGCGTCGTGCAGGACCTCCACCAGCACGCCGCCCAGGCCCACCGTCACCGTCGGACCGAAGAGGTCGTCGTGCGTCATCCCCACGACCGTCTCCACGCCCTGCTCCACCATCTGGCACACCAGGATCCCGTCCAGCGAGACCCCCTCGTAGCGGGCGATGTCGGTCAGTTCGCGGTAGGCGTCCCGGACCTGGCTGGCCGAGGTCAGGCCGATCTTCACCAGGCCGAGCTCGGTCTTGTGGGCGATCTGGGCACCGGACGCCTTCATCACCACCGGGTAGCCGACCTGTGCGGCGGCGCGTACGGCCCCCGCCGCGCTGGTCACCAGCTGCTCGCGCGGCACCCGGATGCCGTAGGCGCGCAGCAGCTGCTTGGCCGCGTGCTCGCTGAGCTGCTGGCCGGGCCGCATCAGCGCCTCGGCCTTGCGGAAGGAGGGGGACGGGATGCGCGGGGCCTCGTCGAAGGGGGAGTGGTAGTCGCTCACGAAGGCGTGGTGGCGCAGCCAGGCGCGGACGGCCGTCAGGCAGTTGCCCACCGTGCGGAAGGTCGCGACCCGGGAGGAGCCGAGCAGGACCTCGCGGTACGCCGTCTCCGTGCCGACCGGTGAGCCCCACACCACGCACACCAGCTTGTCGGTCTCCTCGGCCGCCGCCACCAGGTCCGCCACGAGCCTGTCGCTGAGGGGCGGGAAGGGGCCGGTGACCGGGCAGATCAGGACCCCGATCGACGGGTCGGCGAGGATCGCGTCGATGATCTTCCGGCCGCGCCGGTCGCCGACCGGGTGCCCCCCGTTGTCCACCGGATTGGCCACGTTCAGGTACTCCGGTATCCACTGGTGCAGTTCGGCCTGCCGCTCCTGGGTGAGCCTCGGCAGCCGCAGTCCGAGCCCGGCGGCCAGGTCGGCGACGTGGGCGCCGGTGCCGCCCGAGATCGAGTACACCGCGACCCCCTCCGCCAGCGGGGCCCGGGCCCGCGCCAACAGGGCGGCGGTGTCCTGGAGTTCGTCGAGGCCGTCGACGCGTACGACCCCGAACTGGCGCATCGCCGCGTCCACCACGTCGTCGGCGCCCGTGAGCTTGCCGGTGTGCGAGGCGGCCGTACGCGCGCCGGTTTCGGTGCGGCCGACCTTCACCGCGACCACCGGCACCCGGCGGCGGGCGGCGCGGTCGGCGGCCAGCAGGAAGGCGCGGCCGTCCTTGAGGCCCTCCACGTAACAGGCGATGGCGCCGACCTCGGGCTGCTCGGCGAAGTACGACAGGAAGTCGGCGGTCTCCAGGTCGGCCTCGTTGCCGGTGGGGGCCCAGTGCGAGAGCCGGATGCCCAGCTCCTGGAGGGCGAAGACGGGGCGGCCCTGGTGCCCGGACTGGGTGATCAGCGCGATGGCGGGCCCGTCGAGGTCGTCCCGGAAGTGCTCGAAGGCGTTCAGGTTGGTGTTGGGGCCGAGCAGGCGCAGACCCGAGCGGCTTACGGCGTCCGCGAGCCGCTGCTGCGCCTCGGCGCCCGCCTCGCCGGTCTCGGCGAACCCGGAGGCGAAGGCGACCGCGAACCTCACCTTGGCCTCCGCCAGTTCCTCGATCACCGGCAGCGGGTCGGCGACCAGCAGGACGGCCAGGTCGACCCGTTCGGGCAGCCCGGCGACGGAGGTGGCGCAGGGGATGCCGAAGACGGACGGGCGGGTCGGATGCACCGGGTGCACCCGGGCGCCGACGCGCTCGGCCCAGGCCAGCAGCTGCCGGGTGACCCCGGTGTTGGGCCGCCCCTCCGCGTCCGAGGCACCGATCACGGCCACCGACTCCGGCCGGAAGAAGCGGGTCAGGTCCGGTACGTCCGTGTACAGCGGGCGTCCGCTGACGTCGAGGTCGTCGACCCGGTCGTGGACGGCGGGTCCGGGCCGGTGCTCGCCGCAGGCGATGACCCGGGCCCGGCGGGAGTCGGTGGTGAGGGTGCCGTGGGTTGATCCAAGCATCGGTCCGCCCCGCTCCTGTGAGACAGCTCCAGTAAACTGACGCACTGTCAGATTACTGAACTGACGCAATGTCAGGAATGGGTCGGACCCGCAAAGTTACCGGCTGGTGCGGAGCTGCTTGGCCGCCGCCTTCGCGATCCTCCCGGCGTCGAGCGCCACCTCCCGGAGCATCCCGCTGATCGGGTTGGTGAACCCGGTGAAGTACAGGCCGGGCGCCTGCGGGGGCGTACGGCCGCCGTGCGCGACGGGCTTGCCGCGGTCGTCCAGCACCCCGAGATGCCCGACCAGACCCTCCAGCGCCCGCGTGTACCCGGTCGCCGCGATCACGGCGTCCGGCTCGATGCGGCTGCCGTCGGCGAGGACGACCTTCCCGGGTTTCCCGTCCTCGAAGGACTCGACGGCGGCCACGATCTCCACCTTGCCCTTGCGCACGGCGTCGATCAGGCCGACGTCCTGGACCGGGACGGCGCCCTGCCTGACCCTGGTGTACAGCCCGGTGTCCGGGCGGGGCAGGCCGTGGGCGGACAGGTCCGGCACCCCCACCTTCGCCTGGAGCCGGCACAGCCGGTCCACGAGCCCGACCGGCAGCCGCCGCACCAGCACGCCCGAGTACTGCGCGGGCCAGCCGAGCGTCGAGCGGCGCACGAGGTGCGGGACGGTACGGACGGCCAGGCGCACCCGCGCCGCCCCGCCCTCCACCAGGTCCACGGCGATCTCGGCGCCGGTGTTGCCGGCGCCGACGACCAGGACGTCCCGGCCGGCGTACGGCTCGGCATTGCGGTAGGCGCCGGCGTGCAGGAACTCCCCGCCGTAGTCCGCAAGGCCCGGCCAGTCGGGGATGCGCGGGGTGTGGTTGTAGCCGGTCGCGACGACCAGGGCGCTGCCGGTCAGCTGGCGCCCGCCGGAGGCGTGCAGCAGCCAGCCGGTGCCGTCCCCGGTGCGCTCGACGCGGAAGACCTCCACCCCGGTGACGATCTCCAGTTCGTGGTGCTCGGCGTACTTCTCCAGGTAGCGGACCACGTTGTCGCGGGAGACCCAGCGCCCGAACTTCCGGGGGATCTTCAGGCCCGGCAGGGTGGACAGCCGTCGGGTGGTGTGCAGATGCAGACGGTCGTAGTGGCCGCGCCAGGAGGCGCCCACCCGGTCGGCCTTCTCCAGGACCACGGCCCGTATGCCCCGGGCGCGCAGCGCGTGGGCGGCGGCCAGGCCGCCCGGACCGGCGCCGATGACATAGACGGGGCGGTCGGCGGGGGTGACGGAGAGGGGGACGGAAACGGAACGGGAGTCGGCCATGCTCGGAGCGTAATCACGCACTCCGTTGATGGGTCTCGGTCAAGACCGGAATTGGTTGCGGATTGATCACGGGTGTAGGAGGAATGGGTGGGGCCGATGGCGTAGGACACCTGGTTGTGGTGATACGGCGATCGGCCCACCCGTGGCTGCCTCCGGGCCTTGTGCCCACTCCGTGGGTGATTCGGGGGGACTCACCGGTGGGCATCCCCTGACATCTGACGTACCGTCAGATTCATGGACTCCATATGGCTGGACGGCGCCCAGTGGCTGGCGGTGCTGCGGATCGGTCTCGGTCTGTGGTGGCTGGAGAGCTGGCGGCACAAGGACAAGAAGGCCTGGTTCGAGCGCGGCAGCGGCATCGCGTGGGCGGCGGACGTGGCGGCGGAACACCGCTGGACGGTGGTGCGCAGGGGGTTCGAGACGGTGGTCAGGCCGTACCCGAAGCTGATGGCGTACCTCGTCGCCTACGCCGAACTCTCCCTCGGCCTCGGCCTGGTCCTCGGCTTCCTGACCCCGATCGCGTTGCTGGGCGGACTGCTGCTGAACGCGATCTACTTCGTGCTGATGATCCACGACTGGGCGGAACAGGGCCAGAACTCGATGATGGCGCTGATCTCGCTCGTCGGCTTCTTCGCGATGGCCTGGCAGAGCTGGTCGCTCGACGCGTGGCTGGGGTGGTTCTGATGGGCACGGCGCGCTACGACCTCCCCGAGCCCGACGCCTTCACTCGCCCCTACTGGGAGGCGGCCGCGCGGGGCCGGCTGCTGATCCGCCGCTGCGGGGCCTGCGGCCGGGCCCACCACTACCCGCGCGAGTTCTGCCCGTACTGCTGGAGCGAGGAGGTGACCTGGCAGGAGGCGAGCGGCCGTGCCGCGCTCTACACCTGGTCCACGGTCCACCGCAACGACCTGCCGCCCTTCGGCGCCCGCACCCCGTACGTGGCCGCGGTGGTCGACCTCGCGGAAGGCCCGCGGATGATGACGCAGGTGGTGGAGTGCGCGACGGAGGAACTGCGGGCCGGACTGCCGCTACGGGTGACGTTCGCGGAGGGGAAACCGGTGTTCCGCCCGGAGGGCTGAGCGCGCCGGTGGGAAAACCGGTGTCCCCTCCGGCGGTTCGCGCCGATCATGGGCCCTATGCGCCCTGACGGCTGGTATCTCACCGAAGACCTGGACGAGTTCCTCTCCCGCGCCGGCGGCTTCCTGCGCTCCCGTCCCGCCCTGCACACGGTCCCGCTGACGGTGACGGACGCACTGCGCCGCCGCGGGCTGCATCTCTACGGCGATCAGGCCCCCCTCTTCGGCCTGCTGGAAGCGGACGGCGGCACGGTGCGGGCCGCCCTGCTGCACACCCCGCCCTTTCCCGTCCACGTCACCGCGCTCACCCCGCGGGAGGCCGACGCCCTGGCGGCCCGGTACGCGGAGCTGGGCCGCCCACTCCCCGGAGTCTCGGGGCCGCAGGAGACGGCGGAGGCCTTCGCGGCGGCCTGGCAGCGGCACACCGGTACGGCGGTCGCCGTCGACAAGCGGCAACGGCTCTACCGGCTGGGCGAGTTGACCGCACCCTCGCCCGGGCCGCGGGGACGGGCGCGGATCGCCGGGCCGGCGGACCGGGAACTGCTGATCCGCTGGTTCGAGGAGTTCCGGGAGATCACCGGCGCCGTCGGCCAGGACGCGGGCAGCTGGGCCGACGCCCGTCTCTCCCACGGCGGCGTCACCTTCTGGGAAACCCACGACGGCACCCCGCTCGCCATGGCCGGAGCCACCCCCGAGACGGCCGGCCAGGTCCGCATCGCCCCCGTGTACACCCCCGCGGACCTGCGCGGACGCGGCTATGCGGGCGCGGCCACGGCGGAGGTGAGCCGGGCGGCGCGCGAGGCCGGGGCCGATGAGATCCTCCTCTTCACCGACCTCGACAACCCGACGAGCAACGGTCTGTACCAGCGCATCGGATACCGGCCGGTGGCGGACTTCACGGTGTGGAGGTTCGGGGGCGTCGAGGGGTGAGGCGGGGGAGACGGACGACCGACGGGGGGACAGCACGATGATCCTGGTGACCGGTGCGAGCGGAAGGGTCGGGAAGGCTCTCCTGGCGTGTCTTCGGACCGAGGGGGCGGCCGTACGGGCGGCCTACCGCGACCCGCGGGCCACGGCCCGGGAGATCGAGTCGGGCGGCCGGGCGGTGACCCTCGATCTCGCGAGGCCCGAGACGCTCGGACCGGCGCTCGACGGGATCGGGACCGTGTTCCTGCTCGGCGCGACGAGCGCCGCCCAGACGACGCACGAACTCAACATGGTCGAAGCCGCCCGTGCGGCGGGCGCCCGGGTGGTCAAGCTGTCGGTCTGGCGGGCCGACGAGGGACTCTCCCCGATCGCCCGGCTCCACCGGCCCGTCGAACGGGCACTGGCCGCGTCCGGTCTGCCCTGGACCGTCCTGCGGCCCAACTTCTATCTGCAGAACTTCCTGAGCCAGCCGTCCATCCGCGAGGCCGGGGAGTTCTCCCTGCCGCTGATCACCGCACCCATCAGCTTCGTCGACACCGGCGACATCGCCCGGGTCGCCGCGCGGGTACTCACCACCGAGGGCCATGACGGCCGCGTCTACGACCTCACCGGACCGCGGGCGCTGACCTACGCCGAGGCCGCGGAGGAGTTCTCCGCAGTCCTCGGCAGACCGGTGCGCTACGTGGGTGTGCCCGACGACCGGGCGCGCGCGGCCCTGCTCGGCCGCGGCATGCCCGAGTTCCACGCCGACGCCCTGATGGGCGTGGCCCGCGCCTACCGCGACGGCGGCGCCGAGACCGTCACGTCGACCGTCGCCGATCTCACCGGCTCCGCACCCCTGGGGTTCGCCGAGTTCGTACGCCGGAACCGCCACTCCTTCGAGTGAGGCCGGGCCCTGACCGCGCCCCGCCCGCGCCGGCCGTCACCACCAGGGCGATGGCCAGGCACTGTGCGGCCGAGGACCAGGAAGCCGACCAGGGCCGCGAAGGCCGCCGGCCCGGCGAGCGGGCGCCCCTCAGGGCCAGAGCAACGTCCTGCTCCAGCCGAACTCCGTCCTCCGGTACTCCAGGCGCACGTGTCGCCTCTCCGCCTCCCCCTGGAAGAACTCCACCGTCTGGGGGTGCAGTCGGTACAGGGTCCAGGTGGGGGACGGCTCGGCCGGGTTCTCGTGCGCCCGGTCCCACGCCGCCTGCGCCGCCTGCCGCAGCTCGTCCAGTGAGGACAGCTCCTCGCTCTGCCGGCCGGTGAGTGCCGCGGCCAGCGCACCCGTCGAGCGGGCGTGCAGATCCGCCTGGCTCTCCTGGACCGGGGCCGCCGACACCGGCCCGCGTACCCGCACCTGGCGGCCCAGCACCGGCCAGTAGAAGGCCAGGGCCGCGTACGGGTGTGCGCTCAGGGCCCGGCCCTTGCGGCTGGAGCGGTGCGTGGCGAAGGACCAGCCGTCCGCGTCGGCGCCGTGCAGCATCACGATCCGTACGTCCGGCTGCCCCGCCCGGTCCACCGTGGCCAGCGACATCGTGTGCGGCTCCGGCTGCCCCGCCGCCACCGCGTCCGCGAACCAGCTCGTGAACAGCGCCAGCGGGGTCGGCGGTGCCGTCTCAGGGTCGAAGGGGCGCAGCTCGGTCGCCCCGGGGGCCCAGACCCGCAGCGAGCGAAGCAGTTCGTGGAGATCCTTTTGTGCCATGGGGCCGAGTATCGCCCGGCGCCCCTCAGCCCCGGGACAGCACCACCGTCCCCGACGAGCAGAACCACCCTCCGGTCCCGGAGGCGACCCCGAGCCGTGGCAACGCGCCGTCCGCCGCCCGCACTTGACGCTCCCCGCACTCGCCCCGCAGCTGCCGTACCGCCTCCACCAGCAGGAACAGCCCGCGCATGCCGGGATGCTGGGCGGACAGGCCGCCCCCGTCCGTGTTCACCGGCAGCTCGCCGCCGCGCACCAGCAGCCGGCCCTTCTCCACGAACGCCCCGCCCTCGCCCTTCGCGCAGAAGCCCAGGTCCTCCAGGGTCACCAGCGTCATGTAGGTGAAGGCGTCGTAGATCTCCGCGAAGTCGATCTCGGCGGGGCGCACCCCGGCCCGCTCGAAGGCGAGGCGGCCGCTGACCGCCGCCGGGGACACCGTGAAGTCCGGCCACTCGGACATGGCCGCGTGCGAGACGTGCTCGCCGGTGCCGAGGATCCAGACCGGTGCCGTGCGACAGTCCCGTACGTACTCCTCGGCCGCCAGCAGGACCGCCGCGCCGCCGTCCGAGCGCAGGCAGCAGTGCAGCCGGGTGAAGGGGTCGGCGATCATCGGGCCGGCGAGGACGTCGTCGACCGTGACCGGGTCGCGGAACATCGCCTCCGGGTTCAGCGCCGCGTTGGCCCGGGCCTGGACCGCCACCTGGGCCAGCTGCTCGACGGTCGTGCCGTGTTCGATCATGTGGCGGCGGGCGGCCATCGCGTACTTGGCGATCAGGGTGTGGCCGTAGGGGACCTCGAACTGCAGGGGGCCGCGGGCGCCGAAGGAGAGGTCGCCCGTTCTGCGGCCCGCCCTGATGTCCGCCCGGGCCGTCGAGCCGTAGACGAGGAGGACGGCGTTCGCGTGGCCCGCGGCGATCGCGTCGGCCGCGTGCGCCGCCATGACCTCCCAGGTGGAGCCGCCGACCGAGGTGGAGTCCACCCAGGTGGGGTGCAGGCCCAGATACTCGGCCACCTCCACCGGGGCCAGCGTGCCGAGGCCCGCGGAGGCGAGGCCGTCGACCACCTCGCGGCCGAGACCGGCGTCCGCGAGGGCGCGGCGGGCCGCCTGCGCGTGCAGGGCGTAAGGGGTGGCGTCGTCGACGCGACCGCAGTCGGAGAGCGAGACGCCCACCACGGCGACTTTCCGGGTTCCCGGAGCCATCAGAGCCCACCTTCCCCTGTGCATATCGTTCCCGGACTCCTAATATGACGGCCCGTCAGATGCGGAGGGAAGAGCCATGGACACGCGCCTCACCGCCGAGCACGACGAGATCCGCCGCACCCTGCGCGAGCTGCTGCACAAACGGTGCGGCCCGGCCGAGCTGCGGGCGGCCGTCGACAGCCCGGCCGGACACGACCCCCTGCTGTGGTCCGCCCTCGCCGACCAGCTCGGCCTGCCGGGACTCGCCCTGCCCGAGCGGTACGGCGGCGTCGGCTGCTCGGTCACCGAACTGGCCCTCGCCTGCGAGGAGACCGGCCGCTGCCTCGCCCCCTCCCCGCTGCTGGCCACCTCCGTCCTCACCGCCCCGCTGATCCTCGCCCTCGGCACCGAGGCCCAGCGCGCCGAGCTGCTGCCCCGTCTGGCCGCCGGCACCCGCACCGCCGCCCTCGCCGTCCCCGGCCCCGCCCTGGCGACCGCGCTCGCCCTGACCGGTGACAACGGCGCCTTCCATGCCGGTGGCGGACGGGCCGGCGGGGTCCAGGCCCGGCGCGCCGACGGCGACTGGCGGTTGTACGGGCAGGTCGACCAGGTGCTGGACGGGCACAGCGCGGGACTGCTGCTCGTCGCCGCGCACACCGGCGGCTTCGCCCGGTCCCGGACCCTGCTGTTCCTGGTGGCCGGGGACGCGCCCGGGGTCGTACGGGCCCGGCAGACCGCGCTCGACGCCACCCGGCCGCAGGCGCGCGTCCAACTCCGCGACGTGCGGGCCGAACTGCTCGGGCAGGAGGACGCGGACGTGCTGCCCGCCCTCGCCGCCCTGGGGGACCCGGCCGCGGCCGTGCTCGCCTGCGAGGCGGTCGGGGCGGCCGACCGGGTGCTGGAGCGGACCGTGGAATACGTCGGGCAGCGCGAGCAGTTCGGGCGCCCCGTCGGGTCCTTCCAGGCGGTGAAGCACCGGCTGGCGGACGTGTACGTGGCGGTGCAGGCGGCGCGGTCCGCCGCGTACTACTCCGCGTGGGCGACCTCGCCGGCGGCGGCCTGCGGGGCGTCGGCCGGTGCCGGGCCGGCGCTCGCCCAGGCGCTGGAGGCGTTGCGCACGGCCGCCGCCGAGGGGATCCAGCTGCACGGCGGGATCGGGTTCACCTGGGAGCACGACGCGCAGCTGTACTTCAAGCGGGCGGCCGGGGACGAGCTGCTGTTCGGGCCCGTGCACCGGCTGCGGGACCGGGCCGCCGAGGCCGCCGGTCTCTTCGCGGGCGGCGGGGCGGCGGTCTGATGGCCGGCCTCGGTGTGCGGTGCGTGCAGCGGGTGTCGTCCACCCGGGTCTTCGCGAGGGTCGCCCCGCATGTGGTGCCGGCGCTCGACCGGGCCGTGCACCGGCTCACCCGGGGCCGGTTCCTGCTCAGCGCCCAGCTGCTGCCCGGGGTGATCCTCACCTCCACCGGCGCCCGCAGCGGGTTGCTCCGCAGGACTCCGCTGGCCTGTATGCCCGAGAGCGACGGCGGGGGCTGGCTGCTGGTCGGCTCCAACTTCGGCCGCACCGGCCACCCGGCCTGGACGCACAACCTGCTCGCCCATCCGGAGGCTTCGATCAGCTGGAAGGGCCGGGACGTCCCGGTCACGGCGCGTCTCCTCACGGGTGGGGAACGGGCGGCGGCCTGGACGGCACTCCTGGAGTTCTGGCCGCCCTACGCCACCTACCAGGCCCGGGTGACGAGGCAGATCCGCCTCTTCCGGCTCACCCCGACGCCCTGAAGGGGTGCGGGGAACCGCCCCGGCCCCCCTCACCGCGACGCCCTACGGGGCGCGGGGAGCCGCGCGAGCGGCCGCGACGGTGCCGCAGCCGCTCGGCGGCAGGTCATCGCGCCCCTGCCGCGCTAGAACGCGGCCAGGCGCTCCACCAGGAGCAGCGCCCCGATCCCCAGCATCGCCGCGCCGGACGTACGTGTCACCGCCCGGGCCGCGGCCGGTCGCGCGGAGAGCAGCGCACGCGACAACGCGCCGACGGTGAGGTAGACCGCGGCGCAGCAGGCCATGTGCAGCAGGCCCAGGGCCGCAGTCTGGGCGGCCACGGGCAGGTGGGTGCCGCGCAGCGTGAGGAACTGGGGGAGGACGGAGAGGTAGAGCAGCAGGCCCTTGGGGTTCAGGCCGCTGATCGTGGCGCCGCGCAGGAAGAGCCTGCGGTCGTCCCCGGTCCCGTCCCCCGCGCCCGGCACCGCCGGGCGGCGCAGCACACCCCAGCCGAGCCACAGCAGGTACCCCGCGCCCGCCACCGTCAGCGCCGTCAGCAGCTTGGGCGAGCCCGCCACCAGGACCGCGAGGCCCGCCGTCGCCAGGGCCGTGTGCAGGGCGTAGCCGCAGACCAGGCCGGCCACCGCGCGCGGCACCGAGCCGCGACGCAGGGCGGTCGTGATGACGTACGCCCAGTCGGCGCCCGGTACGCACACCAGCAGCAGGTCCACGGCGAGGAAGGAGAAGAGCAGTCCCGAATCCATGCTGGGGACATTAGGCGTGAATGGTCCGAAAGTGTTCCCGAAGTTTGCCTGCCACCACGTCTTCTGGGGGAAGATCTGCCTCATGGATGACGTTGACCGGAAAATCCTTGCCGAGCTGCAGCAGGACGGGCGGCTGACCGTGACGGAGCTGGCCGCGCGGGTGCGGCTCAGCGTCTCGCCCTGCCACCGGCGACTGCGTGAGCTGGAACGGTCCGGTGCCATCCAGGGGTACCGGGCGGTGGTGGACGCGGCCGCTCTCGGCCTGAACTTCGAGGCGCTGGTCTTCGTGTCCATGCGGCAGGAGGACCGGGACACGGTCGCCGAGTTCGAGCGGGCGGTCGGCGAGCTGGAGCACGTGCTCGACGCCCAGCGGCTGTTCGGCGAGCCCGACTACCTGCTCCGGGTGGCCACCGCCGACCTCGCGGCCTTCCAGCGGCTGTACGACGAGCGGCTCGCCACCCTGCCCGGGGTGCAGCGGCTGACGTCGACGCTGGTGATGAAGCACGTCGTACGGGATCGCCCGCTGCCCGCGTGAAGTGGTGCACAGCAGAGCGGGCGGCGGCTCACCACAGGTGAACCACCGCCCGCCAGACAGGACTTGGGAACGAGGAAAAGGTGTGTGCGCGGGGGCCGCGTTACTTGCTCGGCTTCTTCCCGGTCACGCCCAGGTGGACCAACAGCGCGAGGTTCGGCTTGAGTTCGGCCTGCTTCACGCCCCACGACGAGAAGCCCTTCTGGTGCGCCGCCACCGCCGCGAGCATCGCGACCAGCGAGCCGGCCACCGCCGCCGGGTTCACGTCCTTGTCGACCCGGCCCTTGGCCTGCAGCTCGGCGATGGATTCCGCGAGGGAGTTGTTCACCGAGTTCAGGATCTTCATACGGAGTTTGTAGAACCGTTTGTCCCCCTCGGCGGCCCCGAGGTCGACCACCCGCAGGATCGCGTCGTTCCTGCGCCAGAACTCCAGGAATCCGTCCACGAGTTCCTGCGCGGTCTGCCATCCCGACTTCCCGGCCCAGGACCGGCCCTCGAGCAGTTCGGTCAATCCCGCGCCCTCGGTCGCCATTTGCTCGGCGATCTCCAGGACGGCGCCCTCGACGTCCGGGAAGTACTGGTAGAAGGTCGCGGGCGAAGTGCCCGCCTTCCGGGCGACATCGATGACCTTGACGTCCCGGTAGGGGGAGGAGCTGAGCATCTCGCTGAGGCAGTCGAGCAGCTTCTGCCGGGTCGCCTGCCCACGCCGGCCGGCCACGCGGCCGTCGACGGTACGCACTTGTCCTGTCATGCCGTCAGCTTACCGAGGGGTGATCGGAGCGCGATTCGGCCGACTGCAAATGGGGTGCATGGGTGCGCTGAGGGTGGTGTGCCTGGTCTGCGGGGTGCGCGCGGCCCGGTTACTTTGACGACATGGCCGAAAACAGGGCATCCGGGAATGAAGAGGCCGAAGAGGCGGGAGAGGTGTACGGGGAGGGTGTGCCCTGCTGGGTGGACGCCCAGCTCGCCGACGTCGAGGCCGGCAAGCGGTTCTACGGTGAGCTCTTCGGGTGGACCTTCGAGGCCGCCTACGGCTCCTCGGTGTGGGCCCTGCTGGAGGGGGCGCCGGTCGCCTCGCTGGCCCCCAAGATCGACGGCCGTATGCCCACCGTCTGGACGGTGTCCTTCGCGACCCCGGACGCCGAGGCCCTCGGCCGGCGGATCACCGCGGCCGGCGGGCAGGTGGTCATGGCCCCGTTCCCGGTGGGCGACCTCGGGATCGCCGCCCTCGCCACCGACCCCGAGGGTGCGGTGTTCGGCCTGTGGCAGCCTGGGCGCCACCGCGGCTTCGGCCGTCGGCACGAGCCCGGCACCTTCGTCTGGGCCGAGCTGTACGCCCGCGACACCGCCGCCGCCAACGCCTTCTACGGCGGCCTCTTCCACGACGCCCTCTTCGGCGCCGGCGCCGAACCCGACTTCGGCCGCGCCGACGTCACCGAGGTGTTCGCGGCCGAGATGCCCCCGCACCTCCTCGCCCACTTCGGGGTCGCGGACCTCGACGCCGGCGTAGGAGCCGTACAGCGGCTCGGCGGCCGGGTGCAGGCGCCACCCTTTGAGACGTCGTACGGGCACGTGGCCGTCGTCACCGACAATCAGGGGGCGTCGTTCGCACTACTGCAGCGCTGATTCGTCCGCTTTGGACGGATTAATGGGGAGACACCCCTATTCTCACCCGGTTCGCAACCAGCCGCCCGGCCAGGAAGAATCAGGGTGCGTGCCGCCACGGCGGTGCGGTGGTGAGACGCTGCACTTCGGTCGCGTACATATGTGGGTGGCGCGGCTCGTACGGGGAGGTGGCAGGCAAGTGGTGGATCAGCTGACGCAGCACGATCCGCGGCGGATCGGGCCGTTCGAGGTGCTGGGCCGGCTGGGCGCCGGCGGCATGGGGCTGGTCTATCTCGCGCGCTCGGCGTCCGGCCGGCGCGTCGCGATCAAGACGGTGCGCACCGAGCTGGCCGAGGACCAGCTGTTCCGCGTCCGCTTCACCCGCGAGGTGGAGGCGGCCCGGGCGGTCTCCGGCTTCTACACGGCGGCCGTGGTCGACGCCGACCCGCGCGCCGCCGTGCCCTGGCTCGCGACCGCGTACGTGCCCGCGCCCTCCCTCGAGGAGATAGTGAACGACTGCGGGCCGCTCCCGGCCCAGGCCGTGCGCTGGCTCGCGGCGGGCGTGGCCGAAGCCCTCCAGTCCATCCACGGCGCGGGGCTGGTCCACCGCGACCTGAAGCCGTCCAACGTACTCGTGGTCGAGGACGGACCCCGGGTGATCGACTTCGGTATCGCATCCGGCGTCTCGAACACCCGCCTGACCATGACGAACGTCGCCGTCGGCACCCCCGCCTACATGTCCCCGGAGCAGGCCAAGGACTCCCGGAGCGTCACCGGCGCCAGCGATGTCTTCTCCCTCGGCTCCATGCTGGTCTTCGCGGCCACCGGTCACCCGCCCTTCCACGGCGCCAACCCGGTCGAGACCGTCTTCATGCTGTTGCGGGAGGGCCCGGACCTCACCGGTCTGCCCGACGAGCTGCGCCCGCTCATCGAGGTCTGCATGCAGATGGAGGCCTCCGCGCGGCCCAGCCCGGCCGACCTGCAGGCCCAGCTGGCGCCCCATCTCTTCGGCTCCGGCTCCGACGACAGCGGCACCGCCTCCGCCTGGCTGCCGGAGAAGGCGGTCGCCCTCATCGAGGCCCGCCGCGGCGGGCGCCCCGCCGTCAAGCCGGCCCCGGTCGCGACCGGCGGCCCGAGCGGAGGCCCGCGCAGCGGCGGCCGCTCCGCCGTGCCCCCGCCGCCCCCGTACGATCCGCCCGTCCCCGTCGGCACCCCCGACAACGGACCGGTCCGGCTGGCCGGCGCCCAGGTGCCCATCGGCCCCGGCCCGCGCGTCGCCGACGCCCGCGCCGCCGCCGTCAAGGCACCCCCGCCGGAGGCCGGCCTGGTCGCCAGCTGGTCCCGCCCGCGCCCCGGCGTCGCCGGCGTCGACCCTGCCGTGGTCCCTGCCGTACCGGCCGCCCCGCCCCAGCCGCCGGAGACGGCGAGCGGCTGGCGGCCCTGGCGGTTCCGCATGTCCAACGAGGTCTGGGGCACCCCCGCCGTCGACGGCGACCTGGTCTACGTCACCTCCTTCGAGGTGCACGCCCTGGACGTGGGCACCGGCCGCCGCCGTTTCAAGACGAGGGACGTGGCCTGGTCGATGGCCGTGGCGGACGGCCGCGTCCACGCCTCCGACGGCCCGACCCTGTTCGCCCTGGACGCCCGCGAGGGCACCGACCTGTGGCGGCTGTCCACGGACGCCTGGGTGTACTCCCTCAAGGCCGACCGCGGCACGGTCGTCACCGGCACCCGGGGCGGCGGCGTGCAGGCCTGGGAGGCGTCGGGCGGCCAGAAACTGTGGGAGATCAGCGGCTGCCAGACCGACTTCGAGTCCCCCGAGGCCGGACCGCTCGTGCACGACGGCACGGTCTACGTCTGGCAGGACGCCCGGCTGCGCGCCCTCGAGGCCCGCACCGGTGAGGAGCGCTGGTCGTACCCGGTGGGCGACGCCGCGTCCTGCGGCGGTGTGCCCGTCCGCCTCGCCCCGGCGCCCGACGGCTACGTCTACGTCTCGGCCGGCACCCGCGTCCTCGCCATCGAGGCGGCCAGCGGCATGGTGCGCTGGCACTTCGAGGCGCCCGCGGTCTTCCTCTGCCCGCCCGCCTTCACCCCCGGCCCCGCGGTGACGGGCGGCGGCGTGTACCTCGCCGACTACCTCGGCACGGTCTACGCCCTCGACGCCACCGACGGCCGGGACCGCTGGCGCATCGCCACCGAGGCCCGCTCCTCCGTCGAGCCGGTACTCGTGGCGGCCGGGCACGTCCATGTCGGCAGCGGCAAGGGCCTGTACACCCTGGACGCGGTCACGGGCACGCCCAAGTGGCGCTTCCAGGCGGGCGGTGACGTGGTGGGCGCGCCCGCGGTGGCCGAGGGCCGCATCCACTTCGGCTCCACGGACCACCTCCTGTACACGCTGAAGGCCGACGACGGCCGGCTGAGGTGGAAGCTGGCGACGGGCGGCGAGATCACCGGGTCCCCTGTCGTCAAGGACGGCGTGGTGTACGCGTGCAGCAAGGACCGGTGCGTGTACGCGCTGGACGCGGAGAAGGGCACGGGGACGGCGCGGACCGCATAGCCGGGGCGGGCGTGACGGCCGTCGTACCGGTGTGTCACGGAAGGGCTCCAGACGGCGGCCGTCCCAGGGCTGACGCTACCCCCGGCGCACAGCGGCCGCCAGGCGGTGTCGCCCGGTCGGTAAGGTCATGTGCATGCCCATGTCGACACGGACGCGCACGCTCAGGTTCACGGCCGTACTGACCCTCGTGGTCCTCAGCCTGACCGGCTTCTCCAGCGGACGGCACCACAGCCGCCACGGCGGCTCGGGCGGCGGGGGCGGGTGCAGCAGCTCCCACCAGGACCACGACACCTCCACGTCGTCCGGCTCGGGGGGCGGGTCGTACGACGAGGACAGCGCGGGCGGTACGACGGGCAGCGCGAGCGGCGGCACCCGCCACCGCCGGCCCACGCACCGCCCCACCCCCACGCCGTCCGGCACCGGCAGCGGCACCCCTCTGGTGGACGGCACGACGCGGCTGATCAGCTGCGCGACCGAGCAGAAGCCGTACGCGACGGTGCGGGTCACCAACCCGAACGGCCGCCGGGCCGGCTTCGACGTCCAGGTCACCTTCATGGCCGACAGCACGTCCATGCTCACCTCGCGGCACACGCGGGTCTCCGTACCGGCCCACGGCACGAACACGGCCAGGGTCCCGTTCGACAAGAGCAACCTCGACCTGCTCGACCACTGCGAGGCGGACCCGAGGGCCCGGCTCGGCCATTAGGGCCTGTCCGGCGGATCATGCCGGAGTCGCGGGGCATGGCACGCTCGACCGCGCCGACACGGCACCGTTGCCCGGAGCCGGCCTGATCCGCCGGACAGGCCCTGGGCCCCGATCCGCCGGACAGTCCCTAGCGCAGCCGGAACTCCCTGTGCCTCCCCGTGAACAGCTCCGCCTGCCGCTCGGCCGGCAGGTTGCCGAGGGCGACGAGATGCGGGGCCTGGGCGAACGCCTGGGCCAGAGCGGCCTCCCTGGCCGCCCACAGCGCCCGCACCGTCCCCTGCACCCCCTGCGCCGGATACCCGGCGATGACGGTGGCGCAGCGCACGGCGGCCGCCAACGCCCCGCCCTCCTCGGTGACTTCGGAGACCAGTCCGATCTCGTGGGCCCGCCGGGCGGACATCCGCTCGGCGGTCCCCATGAGCATCGTCCGGGCCGCCTCCCCGTACGGCATCCGAGCGGCCATCAGCATCGACTCATAGGCGCTGACCATGCCGTACGAGGTGTGCGGATCGAAGAACACGGCCGTCGGGTCGGCGACGACGAACTCGCACTCGCCCAGCAGATAGAAGGCACCCCCGCACGCCATCCCCCGCACGGCGGCCACCACCGGCTTCCACAGGTCGTTCGCCTTGGGCCCGATCCGCAGCAGCGGATCGTCCTGCGAGTACGGCGACGAGGGCTGCGGCACGACGACGTCCCGGTCGATCCCCGTGCAAAAGGCCCGCTCCCCGCTCCCGGTGAGCACGACGGCCCGCACCCCGTCGTCGAACCGCAACCGCCCCCAGACCGCCGTGAGTTCCTCCACCATCTCCAGATCGACGGAGTTGAGCCGTTCGGGCCGCTCCAGCGTGACGACGGCGACCCCGCTGTCCTTGTCGGCGTCGACCCGTACCGTGCTCACGCGAGCACCCACTGCGGCAGCCCGTCGTCACGGAAGACGACCTGCACCCGGGCACCGACCCTGAGGCGCCTGGGATCAAGCGAGTCGAGGCGTGCTCCGGCGTGGCTGACCACATGGCCGACCAGCCGGATCCGCGGGTGCTCCGCCAGTTCCACCACGACGACGTTGTACGGCGCCTGCTCGGCGTAGTCGGGCAGCAGCGGAGGATGCGGCACGACGTACGACCAGATCCGGCCGCGCCCGTCGGTGAGCCGCCACTCGCTCGCGAAGGACTGGCAGTGCGGGCAGCAGGGGCGGGGCGGGAAGCGGGGCTCGTGGCAGTCGCGGCAGGCCTGGACGCGCAGCTCACCGCGGGCGGCGTACTCCCAGAAGGGGGCGCCGTCGGTGTCGGTGACGGGGGTCAGCATGATCAGCTCCTCAGTTCCTCAGAAGCAGGGCGGAGGTGGGCACGCCCTCGCCGGCCGTGACCAGACAGGTGGCGGCGCCGGGCACCTGGGCGGTGCTGGTCCCGCGCAGCTGCCTCACCCCTTCGTTGATGAGGTTGAAGCCGTGCACATAGGCCTCGCTGAGCCCGCCGCCGCTGGTGTTGAGGGGCAGCCGCCCCCCGGTCTCCAGGGCCCCGCCCTCCGTGAAGGCGCCCCCTTCCCCGCGCCCGCAGAAGCCGTACCCCTCCAGCGAGAGCGGGACGAGGGCGGTGAAGGCGTCGTAGATCTGCGCCACGTCGACGTCCTCCGGCGTGAAGTCGGCGTGCTTCCACAGATGCCGGGCGGCGGTCCAGGCGGGGCCGGTGAGGGGGTCGTCGTTCCAGTAGTTGACCATGCCGTGGTGTTGGGCGGGCAGCCCCTGGGCGGCCGAGTGGACGTACACGGGTCTGGTGCGGCAGTCCCGGGCACGCTCCTTGGACACCAGGACACAGGCGAGGGCCCCGTCCGTCTCCAGGCAGTTGTCGAAGAGGCAGAGCGGCTCGCTGATCCAGCGGGAGGTCATGTACATCTCGCGGGTGAGCGGCCGTTCGTACATGACGGCGGCCGGGTTCTGGTTGGCCCGGTTCCGGCAGGCGAGGGCGATGTTGAACAGGTGGTCCCGGGTTGCCCCGTACTCATGCATGTAGCGACGGGTGAGCATGGCGATCTCGTCGGCGGGCCGGAGGAGCCCGAAGGGCCGGGTCCACTGGGCCGGAGTTGGCAGCTGCACGGTGGTGTTGGTCCAGGGCCGCGGCCCGCTGCCCCGCTTCCGTGACCGCCACGCCACCCCGACGGTGGCCTGCCCGCAGGCGATGGCGGCGGCGAGATGCGCGACGGTGGCACAGGACCCGCCACCCCCGTACCCCACCTTGCTGAAGAAGGTGAGGTCCCCGAACCCCACCGCCTTCGCCAGCTCCACCTCGTCCGTCTCCTCCATGGTGTAGGAGGCGAGTGCGTCCACCTCACCGGGCGCGATCCCCGCGTCGTCGAGCGCGGCGAGCACGGCCCGGCAGGCGAGCGTCTTCTCGTCCTCGGGCAGCTGCTTGGCGAACGCGGTCTGCCCGATCCCGACGACGGCGGTGGCGTCCTTCAGTCCGGCTGCTGCCATGGCGTCCCCCTCGTAGCGTCCTGACAGTACGTCAGATTACAGCTAATCTGACGGTCAGTCAGCAATGCGGTACGCAGGGGGCCTGTGATGAGCGACTGGGACACCATCCCTGATCTGGTCCGGTGGTCGGCCGAGCGGTACGCGGACAAGGAGGCGGTGGTCGAGGGCCGCACCAGGGTCACGTACGCCGAACTGGGCGCGCGGGTGGAGCGCGCGGCGGCGGCCTGCCTGGCGAGCGGACTGAAGGCCGGCGACCGGGTCGCCGTCTGGGCCCCCAACTCCCTGGACTGGATCGTCTCCGCCCTGGGCGCGGTCACGGCGGGCGGGGTCCTCGTCCCGCTGAACACCCGCTTCAAGGGCGCCGAGGCGGCGGACGTACTGCGCCGCAGCGGGGCCCGTCTGCTCTTCGTCACGGGCACGTTCCTGGGCACGTCGTACGTGGCGAGCCTGCGCAGGGCGGCGGGGGAGGGGGCTCCCGGACTCCCGGACGCCCGGGGCCCGCTGCCCGGCCTGCCGGAACTGGAGGAGGTGGTGGTCCTGTCGGAGGACGCACCGCCGGACTTCCGCACGTGGAAGGACTTCCTGGCGGCGGGGGAGGGGGTCCCTCCGTCCGAAGTGGACGCCAGACGCCGGAAGTTGGAGGGCGGGGCGCTCTCCGACATCATCTACACGTCGGGTACGACCGGCCGCCCCAAGGGCGCGATGATCACCCACGCCCAGACCCTCCGGGCCTACGAGATCTGGGCCGGCCTGGCAGGACTCCGGCCCGACGACCGCTACCTGATCGTCAACCCCTTCTTCCACACCTTCGGCTACAAGGCCGGGGTGATCGCCTGCCTGATGCGCGGGGCGACGATGATCCCGCAACCGGTGTTCAACGTGGAGACGGCACTGGCGAACATCGCGGCGGAACGTGTCTCGGTCCTCCCCGGCCCACCCACCCTGCACCAGCAACTCCTGGACCACCCGAGCCGTGACGCCCACGACCTGTCGGCACTCCGGCTGGTGGTGACGGGCGCCGCTGTCGTGCCGCTGCTCCTGGTGGAACGCCTGCGCGGTGAACTGGGCGTGGACACGGTCCTCACGGCGTACGGCCTCTCGGAGGCGAGCGGCATCGTCACGATGTGCCGGCGCGGAGACGCCCCGTCGGTCATCGCGTCCACCTCCGGCCGGGCGATCCCGGGAACGGAGCTACGGCTGGTGGACACCACGGGCACGCCGGTCGGCCCCGGTGAGGCGGGCGAGATCCTGGTCCGCGGCTTCAACGTCATGCGCGGCTACTACGACGACCCGGCGGCGACGGCCGAGGCGATCTCCCCGGAGGGCTGGCTCCGCACCGGCGACGTGGGCGTCCTGGACGAGCTGGGCAACCTGCGCATCACGGACCGCATCAAGGACATGTTCATCGTCGGCGGCTTCAACGCCTACCCGGCAGAGATAGAGCAACTGCTCGGCACCCACCCGGACGTGTCCGACGTGGCGGTGATCGGCGTCCCCGACCCCCGCCTCGGCGAGGTCGCCAGGGCGTACGTGGTCCGCAGACCGGGCTCGATCCTCACGTCGGACGACCTGATCGCCTGGTCCCGCCGCGAGATGGCGAACTACAAGGTGCCGAGAACGGTGGAGTTCGTGGGGGAGCTGCCTCGCAACGCGAGCGGGAAGGTGGTGAAGGGGGTTTTGCGGGGGAGAGGGTGAAGGGGAGGGCGGGGTGCTGGACCGAGGCGGCGTTGACGGGGTGCTGTGGGGGCCGCCACACCAGCCCCAGGGGCACGGCAAGCCGAGCAATTGGCAGACTTGGGCCAGCCTGCGAGAGCTGACCCGCCGTCCATTGAGGACGAGAGCGCCCAAAGATGCCAACCTCCGCCGTCCCGCCTTCGGGGCCCTCAGCTGCCAGGACCCCGCGCCGCCAGGCCGACCTTCGAGAGCTGCGATCCCCCCAACCAGCCGACCGGGCGGGACCTGCGGTCACGGGGAATCGCCGGCCAGAGCAGCCAGGGTGGCCCTGATCTCCTCGGCCATGTACTCAGGGCGGTGGAAAACGTCCTCGGCGCTGAAGCGCAGGAGGCTGCGGATCTCCGGACACCTCAGGATCTGGTTGAAGCGGGCGACGTCCCTTCGATGGGCGTCCCGAGTTCCGTGGTAGGCGTACCCCTCGATCTCCACCGCCAGCCCCGCCGCCCGGAACAGGAAGTCGACGACGCGGCGACTGCCGTCGGGGGTGCATAGCTCCGCCTGGCTCTCGGGGCGCAGATCGGCGTCGTACATGCGCAGTCGGGCAACCGTCTCGGCGGGGGAATCGGCGAGCGGGTCGGCCAGGAGCAGCCAGTTCCGGGCTCGGACCGACCCTTGCAAGGTCGTCTCAAGCGCCGCAGCGATCTCGTCCAGCTTGGTGAGCGGTGCGCGACGGACCCGCCCGGCCCTGCGGTACGTCAGCGCCGAGTCCACGGCGACGATCGCCTCGTCCCTGGGGCCGCGCCGGAGCAGGTCGGCGAGCGTGCGGGTGGGGCTGGTGAGCCGTAACCCCTGCCGTTCCACCACGTCCCTCGGGCTGAGCGGTATCCGGTGTACGTGCACGCCGTCGCTCACACCCCGGATGGTGAGCCGCGGGTCGATGAACTCCAGCGGCCCCTTGCGGCTGCCCCCGAGCATCTCGACCCGCCAGAGGGCAGCCGCTGAACCGTGGCTCACGATCAGCCGGGGTTCGCGGAGCAGCACGGCGCGGAGGTGAGTGAGCAGGTCCGGGTCCCGCCCCGGCTCGGCCCAGGCGCCCTGCCGCAGCCGGGTCCAGCCCTCTGCCCGCAGCACACGTGTGAGGCTTCGCCGGGGCCAGCCGGCCTCCACGGCACGTGAGGTGAGCAGCACACCCCGGTCCGCCAGCGCCCTCAACTCCGTCCGCTTCACCCGGGCAAGATCGCAGAATCCACGACTTGCCGCATGGCCTGTGGATAACCGGGCGGGGTCAGCCCTTGAGGCTGGAGTACGGGTCCGCCCTGGGGCCTTCTTCGAGCGGAGGGCAAGACGGTGTGGTGCGCGCTCGGCGTTCACAGAACCTGACTGCCCCTGGACACACCTCGGCCGCGACGGCTCCCCCTCGGCGCCGTCGCGGCCGGTCCCCCGTCGTGAGTGAGGTCTTACGCCTTCTCGGAGCCGGCGTGGTTCTCCGCGGGCTTCAGGATGTCCCCCGCCACCAGGCCGGCGTGGTTCTCGAGCGGCTTGATGGTCTCGCTGCCCGTCGTGCTGCCGGCGTGGTTCTCCAGGGGCTTGGTGGTGGAGCCGTCGTCCGGGTTGCCGGCGTGGTTCTCCAGGGTGGTGATCTCGTTCTTCTTCGAGGTCTCGCTCATCGTCGGCAACTTTCTGTCCGCGTCCTGAAAGGGTGTTTGATCCGTCCGGCGACTCCCCCGAGGGCCGCCGGACGGAATTCGAGGCCGTCACCCTAACGGTGAGACCAAGTGCCGTCTCGTCTGGCCCCCCGCCGCGACGAACCGGCACTCATGAGGATGGCGAGTGGCGATAAACAAACAATGAACGTCACGCCTGGCGGTTCGTCAGGCCGCGGTGGCCGGTGCGAGGAGTGCCCTCACCTGTTCCGCCTCAGCGGCACCTGACCGCTCATGCTCGACGAGAGCTTCACGCCAGCACGCGCGTGCGCGGTCCGTTTGACCTAGGCGGTTGAGCGCTTGCCCCAGCGTCGTCAGCACGTTGGCTCGCATCCAATCACCTCCGATGACCTGAAGGGCGAGAGCCTGCTCGGCGTGGCGTGCCGCCAGGGCGTACTGGCCGGACGCCAGGTGTGCCTCGGAGATACGGAAGTTGGCAGTCCCCTCCCAGAGGCGCTGCCTGTTCTCCTGGAACAGCCGGAGTGCCTCGTGCAGTTGCTCCAGCGCCTCGGTGCCACGACCCGCGGCGTTCAGCGCGATTCCCAGAGCGAGCCGGGCGTTTGCGACGCGCAGCGTCAGACCCAACTGGTCGTAGATGGCCAGCCCCTGCCTCGCGAGCTCCACAGCGCCTTCCAGCCGCCCGAGTTTGACGTAGATACGGGACAGATTGCACAAGGCGCTGGCTTCACCCGGCAGATTCCCGTCGGCACGGTAGTTGGTGATCGCCTCTTGCAGGTGCCGTTCGCCGTCGTCGTTCCGGCCCTGGTAGAGGGCGATGATCCCGCGGTCGTTGGGGGCCCAGCATCGGGGTGCGAGATCGCCCGCGGTCTGTGCCAGCAGGATGGCCAGCCGGGCTTCCTCGTCGGCCTGGCCGAATTTGTCGGAGACCAGCAGTGCGTTCGTCAGCGCCGTACGCGCACGGCCCTCCGCCCGTTGGTCGCCCGCGTCACGGGCCGTGTCCCGCACGGCGACAGCGGTCGTTTCGTACTGGTGGGAGTTCGCGCCGGATTCAGTCAGGTCCTTGGCCACCCACAGCAGATCAACAGACCGCCTCAGCATTCCCTGCCCGGCGCTCTGGCGAACACAGGCCAGCAGGCAGTCGCCCTCGGCGTGCAGCCAGTCGACAGCGGCCTTGGAATCGGCGAAGGACAGGCCGGGGTGCTGCGTGGGCTCGAGGTGGTCCACCAGCCGGTCCCCCGGCCGCTCGATCGCATAGACCCCCGCCGCCGTAGCCAGATAGAAGTCCAGCAGCCGGGACATCGCGGCCTCCCGTTCGCTGGGCGGCTGTTCGTCCCGTTCCGCGCACGCACGCGCGTAGAGCCGGACCAGGTCGTGGAAGCGGTAGCGGCCCGGTGCTGCGGATTCCAGCAGGGACGTGTCCACCAGGGATTCGAGGAGGTCCTCCGTCTCCTCCACCGGGAGGTCCAGGACCGCTGCCGCGGCCGCCAGGGAGATGTCCGGGCCGTCGGCCAGGCCGAGCAGCCGGAACGCCCTCGCCTGGGGCGGCTCCAGCTGGCCGTAGCCGAGCTCGAAGGTGGCCTTGACCGCCAGGTCACCGGCCTGCAGTTCGTCCAGGCGGCGGCGCTCGTCCGCGAGCTTCGCCGCCAGGACCGAGACCGTCCAGGTGCGGCGGGCGGCGAGCCGGGAGGCCGCGATGCGGATCGCCAGCGGGAGGAAGCCGCAGGCCGCGACGACGTCCAGGGCGGACTCACGCTCCGCCGCCACCCGCTCCTCGCCCACGATCCTCGTGAAGAGGGCGAGGGCCTCCTCCGGGGACATCACGTCCAGGTCCACCAGGTGGGCCCCGGCCAGGTCGACCATGCGGACCCGGGAGGTCACGAGTGCCGCGCAGCCCTCCGTGCCGGGGAGCAGCGGGCGTACCTGTGCCGCGTCCTTCGCGTTGTCCAGCAGCACCAGGACCCGGCGGTCGTCCAGGACCGAGCGGTACAGGGCCGCCCGTTCGTCCAGGGAGTCGGGGATCGCCGAGTCCGCCGTGCCCAGGGCGCGCAGGAAGGAGCCGAGGACGGTCTCGGGCTCCGCCGGGCGGGGGCCTGCGCCCTGCAGGTCGACGTACAGCTGGCCGTCGGGGAAGACCGCCCGTGCCCGGTGGGCCACGTGCACCGCCAGGGTCGTCTTGCCGACGCCGCCGATGCCGGCCAGTGCCGAGACCGCCATCACCCGGCCCCCGGCGTCCGGGGACGCCGACGCCAGCACCTCGCTCAGTTCGGACACGAGGGACGAGCGGCCCGTGAAGTCGGTGACCGAGGCGGGGAGCTGGGCCGGGCGGACCGGGACCGACGCGGGTTCCGTCGCCGGGGCCGACGGCTCCGCCAGCGCCGGGTCGGCCTGGAGGATGCGTTGCTGCAGTTCCCGCAGGCCCGGGCGCGGGTCCACGCCCAGTTCCTCGGCCAGGAGGCGGCGGGTGTCGGCGTAGACCGCCAGCGCCTCCGCCTGCCTCCCGCTCCTGTACAGCGCCAGCATCAGCAGCTCGCGCAGCCGTTCCCGGAGCGGGTGCGCCGCCGTGAGCGCCGTCAGTTCCGACACCGCCTCCGCGTGGCAGCCCTGTTCCAGGTCCATGTCCAGGCGGGACTCCAGCAGGCCGAGGCGCCACTCCTCCAGGCGGACCCGCTGGGCCTCGGCGTACGGGCCGGGGACGCCGGCCAGGGCCTCGCCGTCCCAGAGGGAGAGGGCCCGGTTCAGCAGCTCCCGGGCCCGGCACAGGTCGCCGGCCGCCCGTGCCTTCTCCGTCTGTGCCGCCAGGTCCTGCGCGACCGCCAGGTCCAGCGCGCCCTCGCCCGGTGAACGCACCGCGTAGCCGCCGGACTCGCTGACCAGCACACCGGGGTCCAGGATCTTCCGCAACCTGGACGCGTACGTACGCACCGCCGCCAGCGCCTGCGACGGGGGTTCGCTGCCCCACACCGCGTCGATCAGCTCCGGTGCCGTCGCCGTACGGCCCTCGCGCAGCAGCAGGGCGGCCAGCAGGGCGCGCTGCTGGGGGGAGCCCGTGCTGAGCTGCTCCTCACCGCGCCAGGCCCGCACCGGACCGAGCACGCCGAACCGCAGCGCCTCCTGGCCCGTGACGGTCACGGAGCCGGGACGCCGCTGCTCAGGCACTCGCGGCCCACCATCCATGCGTTCGTCCCCCTCGGCATCACGAACAACCCCGTCAGTTTGCCTTGTTCGGGCCGGTTCCGTCAGCCGGGGGAGGCGTCGATCACAGGGCGGCGCTTCGCGGTACACAAACCCCTCACACCCTCTTCGCAAGCCATCGGCCCGGCAGCAGTAGCTGACGGGTCGTCAGATCGGCGCTACCGTGAGGCCATGGAGACCACACAGTTCCCGCTGATCATCTCCGTCGACGACCACACCGTGGAGCCCGCCACCGTCTGGCAGGACCGGTTGCCGGGGAAGTACCTCGACGTCGGGCCCCGGATCGTGCGCGCTCCGCTGCAGGAGATGACCTTCCTGGGCGGGCGGTTCAAACCGGTGATGGGCGCACCCGGCAGCAGCGACGGGCCCGTCGGTGACTGGTGGGTGTACGAGGACCTCCAGCGGCCCCTCACCCGGCTCGACACCGCCGTCGGGTGCGCCAGGGACGAGGTCAAGCTGGAGGTCATCACCTACGAGCAGATGCGGGCGGGGTCGTACGACGTGACCGCCCGGCTCGCCGACATGGACGTCAACCACGTCCAGTCCGCGCTCTGCTTCCCCACCTTCCCCCGCTTCTGCGGCCAGACCTTCACGGAGGCGGCGGACAAGGACCTCGCGCTGCTCTGTGTCCGCGCCTACAACGACTGGATGGTGGAGGAGTGGTGCGGGCCGGACGCGCACGGCCGGCTCATACCGCTCACCCTCATTCCCCTCTGGGACGCCGAGCTGGCCGCGGCCGAGGTGCGGCGCAACGCCGAGCGTGGCGTGCGGGCCGTCGCCTTCTCCGAGATACCGCCGCACCTGGGCCTGCCCTCCGTCCACACCGACGACTGGGACCCGTTCCTCGCGGCCTGCGACGAGACCGGCACGGTCGTCGCCATGCACATCGGCTCCAGCAGCCGGATGCCCTCCACCTCCGCCGACGCCCCTCCCGCCGTCGGCTCCACCATCACCTTCGCCAACTGCTGCTTCTCGATGGTCGACTGGCTGATGAGCGGGAAGTTCGAGCGGTTCCCGAACCTCAGGGTCATGTACGCCGAGGGGCAGATCGGGTGGATTCCGTACATCCTCGAACGGGCCGACGTGGTGTGGGAGGAGAACCGGGGGTGGGGCGGGGTCGCCGGCAAGGTCACCCGGCCGCCGTCCGAGCTGTTCGCCGGGCACGTCTACGGCTGCTTCTTCGACGACGCCTTCGGGCTCAGGAGCCTGGACGCCATCGGGGTCGGCAACGTCCTGTACGAGACCGACTACCCGCACTCCGACTCCACCTGGCCGAAGTCCCGCGAGGTCGGCGAGGCGCAGATGGGACATCTGGCCGGGGACGTGGTCGAGCGGATCGTGCGCGGGAACGCCATCGAGCTGCTGGGGCTCACCCCGGAAGGGCTGTGGCGGTGAGCACCCTGGCGTACGGCATCCAGCTGCCCGTCCAGGCGCAGAGCGCCCTGTTCGCGGAGGGCTGGGAGGCCGGGGCCGGGCCCGCGGACCTGGTGGCCGTCGCCCGGGCCGTGGAGGGTGCCGGGTTCGACTATCTCGCCTGCTGCGACCACGTGGCCGTGCCGCGCCGGCTCGCCCCGGCCATGGGGACGGTCTGGTACGACCCCGTCGCCACCCTCGCCCACCTCGCCGCCGTGACCGAGCGCGTCCGGCTGCTCAGCCATGTGGCCGTGGTGGGGCTGCGGCACCCCCTCGTCACCGCCAAGCAGTACGCCACCCTCGACCACCTCTCCGGCGGCCGGCTGGTCCTCGGGGTCGGGGCCGGGCACGTGCGGGAGGAGTTCGAGGTGCTCGGGGCCGACTTCGAGCGGCGGGGGGCCGTGCTGGACGAGGTGGTCGACGCGCTGCGGGCCGCGCTCGGTCCGGAGGAGTTCCCCGAGCACCACGGGAAGGCCTACGACTTCGCCGGGCTCGGCCAGCGGCCCCGGCCCGCACAGGCCTGTGTCCCGCTCTGGGTCGGCGGCTCCTCTCCCGCCGCCGTGCGCCGGGCCGCGCTGAAGGGCGACGGCTGGCTGCCGCAGGGGGATCCGCGGGACCGGTTGCCCGCCCAGATCGCCCGACTGCGGCAGCTGCGTGAACAGGCCGGGGTCGAGGCGCCGTTCACCGTGGGCGCGATCGCCGAGCCGCTGTACGTCGGGCGGGCCGGCTGGGACGTCGGGCGGCGGACCCTCACCGGGCCGCCGGAGGAGATCGCCGAGTCGCTGCGGGCCTACCGGGCGATGGGCGTGGACCAGGTCCAGGTGCGGTTCCGCAGCCGGAGCCGGGCCGAACTCGTCGAGCAGATCGGGCTGTTCGGGGCGGAGGTCGCGCCCCGGCTGAACTGAGGAGGAGTCCATGGGCAAGCTGGACGGGCGGGTCGTCATCGTCACCGGGGCGGCGCGCGGACAGGGCGAGCAGGAGGCGCGGCTGTTCCGGGCGGAGGGCGCGCGGGTGGTCGTCGCCGATGTGCTGGACGACCAGGGGGAGGCCCTGGCCAAGGAGATAGGCGCGCTGTACGTCCATCTCGACGTCGGCACCGAGGAGGGCTGGCGGGAAGCGGTCGGAGTCGTCAAGGAGGCGTACGGGCGCGTCGACGGGCTGGTGAACAACGCGGGCATCCTGCGGTTCAACGCCCTCGTGGACACCCCGCTGGACGAGTTCATGCAGGTCGTACAGGTCAACCAGGTCGGCTGTTTCCTGGGGATGAAGGCGGTGGTGCCACAGATGGCCGACGGGGGGACCATCGTGAACACCGCCTCCTACACGGCCATGACCGGCATGGCGGCCGTGGGGACCTATGCCGCCACCAAGCACGCCGTGCTGGGGCTGACCCGGGTGGCCGCGCTGGAGCTGGCCGGGCGGGGGATCCGCGTGAACGCGATCTGCCCGGGCGCCATCGACACCCCGATGTCCAACCCGGCCCGGCTGGACCCGGACGCCGACCCGGAGGAGATGAGCCGGGCGCTGGACGAGCTGTACCGCAAGCTCGTGCCGCTCGGGCGGGTCGGGCGGCCGGAGGAGGTGGCCCGGCTGGCGCTGTTCCTCACCTCGCAGGATTCGTCGTACATCACCGGGCAGCCGTTCGTGATCGACGGCGGTTGGCTCGCGGGCGTCTCCGTCATCTGACTCATCGTCAGCTATTGACGCTCCTGGTCCTCGGTGCGACAGTCGGCCGACAGACGATATCTGACGAGGCGTCAGAAAAGCTGGGGAAGGTGAACCGCCTTGGAATTCGGGCTCTTTGTACAGGGATACGTGGGCAAGCGCGCCGAGACCGACCCGCTGGCCGAGCACAAGGCGCTGATGGAGGAGACCGAGTACGTCATCCAGGCGGACAAGTCCGGCTTCAAGTACGCCTGGGCCTCCGAGCACCACTTCCTGGAGGAGTACTCGCACCTGTCGGCCAACGACGTGTTCCTGGGGTACCTGGCGCACGCCACGGAGCGGATCCATCTGGGATCGGGGATCTTCAACCCCCTGGCCCAGGTCAACCACCCGGTGAAGGTCGCCGAGAAGGTCGCCATGCTGGACCACCTCAGCGAGGGGCGCTTCGAGTTCGGCAGCGGACGGGGCGCCGGCAGCCACGAGATCCTCGGGTTCATACCGGGTGTGACCGACATGAACTACACCAAGGAGATCTGGGAGGAGACGATCGCCGAGTTCCCGAAGATGTGGCTCCAGGACGAGTACGCCGGCTTCCAGGGCAAGCACTGGCAGCTGCCGCCGCGCAAGGTCCTGCCCAAGCCGTACGGGAAGTCGCACCCGGCGATGTGGTACGCGGCCGGGTCGCCGCCGTCGTACGCCATGGCCGCGAAGAAGGGGCTCGGTGTGCTCGGCTTCAGCATCCAGAAGGTCTCCGACATGGAGTGGGTGCTGGAGCAGTACAAGACGGCGGTCGTGAACGCGGAGCCGGCGGGGGACTTCGTCAACGACAACGTGATGGTGACGACGACCGCGATCTGTGCGCCGACGCACGCGGAGGCGATCGAGATCGCGGTCAACGGAGGGCTGCACTATCTGCCCTCGCTGGTCTTCCGGTACCACGACACCTTCCCCCGGCCCGAGGGCTTCCCCGTGTGGCCGGAGACGCTGCCCCGGTACACGCCGGAGTTCGTGGAGCTGCTCGTCGAGGAGGAGCTGCTGATCTGCGGCGATCCGGACGAGGTGCTGCGGCAGTGCAAGCGGTGGGAGCAGGCGGGGGCGGACCAGCTGAGCTTCGGGTTGCCGGTCGGAGTGCCGAAGGAGGAGACGCTGCAGACGATCCGGCTGATCGGGGAGCACGTGATTCCCAGGATCGACACGGATCCGGTCCACCGGACTTCGCGGTTCCGGGCAGCGGTCGCCTCGTAAGCGCCGCTGCGGGGCGCGGGTTGTGCGTGGCTGGTCGTGCCCGCGCGGCGGAGCCGCACATCGATACAGCCCCGCGCCCCTCAGGCAGGCATCCCGCACGTGTCTCAAGGAGTTGCCGCATGTTTGATCACGTCATCCGCGGGGCGACCGTCGTCGACGGGACCGGTGCGCCCGCCCGCACCGCCGACGTCGGCGTACGGGACGGCCGTATCGCCCGCGTCGGCCGGATCACCGAAGCCTCCCGCACCACCGAGGACGCCGCCGGCCTCGTCCTCACCCCCGGCTTCGTCGACCCCCACACCCACTACGACGCCCAGCTCTTCTGGGACCCGTACGCCACCCCGTCCCTCAACCACGGGGTGACGACGGTCGCCGCCGGGAACTGCGGATTCACCCTCGCGCCGCTCAACCCCGCCCGTCCCGAGGACGCCGACTACACGCGCCGCATGATGTCCAAGGTGGAGGGGATGTCCCTGGTGGCGCTGGAGGAGGGGGCGCCCTGGAGCTGGCACTCCTTCGGGGAGTACCTGGACGCCCTGGAGGGGCGGATCGCCGTCAACGCGGGGTTCATGGTCGGGCACTGCGCCCTGCGGCGGCACGTGATGGGGCCGGACGCGGTCGGCGGGCAGCCCACCGAGGAGCAGCTGAACCGGATCGTGGGGCTGTTGCACGAGGCCATGGACGCCGGGGCCTGGGGGCTGTCCACCACCCAGTCGTCCACCCACTCCGACGGGGACGGGCGGCCCGTCGCCTCCCGGCACGCGCGGCCGGAGGAGCTGCTGGCCCTCTCCCGCGCCGTCGGCGAGCACGAGGGGACCCAGATCGAGGCGATCGTCGCCGGCTGCCTGGACCAGTTCGACGACGACGAGATCGACCTGCTCGTGGAGATGAGCGCGGTGGCCGGGCGGCCGCTCAACTGGAACGTGCTCACCGTCGACGCGGCCGTACCGGAGCGGGTGCCGCGGCAGCTCAGCGCGAGTGAGCGGGCCCGGAAGGCCGGCGGGCGGGTGGTGGCGCTCACCATGCCCATCCTCACGCCGATGAACATGTCCCTGGGCACGTTCTGCGCCCTCAACCTGATCCCGGGGTGGGGGCCGGTCCTCGGGCTGCCGGTGCCGGAGCGGATCGCCCGGCTGCGGGACCCCGCCGTGCGGGAGCAGATGCTGGGACGGGCCCGGTCGAAGGAGGCGGGCGTCTTCCGGCGGCTGGCGAACTTCGGCCGGTACGTCATCGGGGACACCTACAGCGAGGCCAACCACGGACTCACCGGCAGGGTGGTCGGGGACATCGCGGCCGAACGCGGGCAGGAGCCCTTCGCCTGTCTGGTGGAGATCTGCGCCAACGACGACCTCCGTACGGTGCTGTGGCCGATGCCCACCGACAACGACCCGGCGTCCTGGGCGCTGCGCGCCGAGACCTGGCAGCACGAGGACGTACTGCTCGGCGGCTCCGACGCGGGCGCGCACCTGGACCGCATGTGCGGGGCGCCGTACACCACCCGGTTCCTCGGGGACTGTCTGCGCGGCCGCAGGCTGGTCGGCCTGGAGCGTGCCGTGCAGATGCTGACCGACGATCCGGCGCGGCTGTTCGGGCTGCGGGAGCGCGGCCGGATCCAGGAGGGCTGGCATGCCGACCTGGTCCTCCTCGACCCGGAGCGGATCGACGCCGGGCAGGCGCGGCTGGTGCACGACCTGCCGGGTGACAGTCCCCGCCTGGACTCCCGGGCGATCGGGGTGCGGGCCGTGTGGGTCAACGGCGTCGAGGCGATCCGGGACGACGTGGTGACCGGGGCCGTACCGGGCCGGGTGCTGCGGTCGGGGACCGACACGCGGACGGTGAGCACCCGGTGAGCGACGCGCGGCGGCTGTTCGTCGGCGGGGCCTGGGTGGAGCCGGACGGCGGGCACTACCCGGTGACCGACCCGGCCACCGAGGAGACCGTCGGCTGGGCTCCGGAGGCCTCGCCGGAGCAGGCGCGGGCGGCCTGCGCGGCGGCCCGGGAGGCGCTCGGGGCGTGGTCGCGGACCCGGCCCGAGGAGCGGGCGGCGGTGCTGGGCCGGGCGGCCGGCATCATCCGTGACCGGATGGATCCGTACACCGAGCTGGCCCGCGCGGAGACCGGCGCTACCACCGGGACCGCCCGGGCGATGCAGGTCGGGGTGGCCGCCGCCCGGTTCCGCCGGTACGCGAGCGTGGAGCCCGCCGAGTGGGCGATCGCGCCGCAGATCAACGAGGCCGGGCCGATGGGGCGGGCCGCCGTGATGGGCGCCCTGGCGGTACGGCAGCCGGTCGGCGTCGTCACCTGCGTCACCTCCTACAACAACCCGTGGGCCAACCCGGCCGGCAAGGTCGCGCCCGCCCTCGCCATGGGCAACACGGTGGTCGTGAAGCCCGCCCCGCAGGATCCGCTGTCCGTGTACCGGATGGCGGAGGCGCTGCAGGCGGCCGGGGCACCGCCCGGGGTGGTGAACGTCGTCTCCGGGCGTTCCACGGAGGTCGGGGAGGCCGCCGTCGCGTCCCCCGACGTCGACATGGTCAGCTTCACCGGCTCCACGGCCGTCGGCCGGCGGATCGCCGAGGTGTGCGGGCGGGACATGAAACGCCAGCTGATGGAGCTGGGCGGCAAGGGCGCGGCGCTCGTGTTCGACGACGCGGACATGGCCTCCGCCGTCGCCGGTATCGGTACGACGTTCTCCTTCTACAGCGGGCAGATCTGCACGGCACCGACCCGGGTGCTGGCCCAGCGCGGCGTGTACGAGCGGCTGGTGGAGCAACTGGCGGCATACGCCCGCCGGTTGAAGGTCGGTGATCCCCGGGAGGCGGACACGGTCGTCGGGCCGGTGATCTCGGCCGAGCACCGGGCGCGGGTCGAGTCGTACGTCGAGCTCGGCCGGAAGGAGGGCGCGTCGGTGGTCACGGGCGGTGAACGGCCGCCGTGCGACAGCGGCTTCTATGTGGCGCCGACCCTCCTCGCCGACTGCACCAGCGACATGCGGGTGGTCCGGGAGGAGATCTTCGGGCCGGTCGTCGTGGTGGTCCCGTTCGACGACGAGGAGGAGGGGATCGCCCTCGCCAACGACTCCGAGTACGGCCTCATCGACTACGTCTGGTCCGGCGACGTGGCCCGGGCCTTCCGGGTGGCCCGTCAGCTGCGCGCCGGCGGCGTCGGCATCAACACCGTCGGCCGCAACATGGAGGCCCCGTTCGGCGGCTTCAAGAAGAGCGGCGTGGGCCGCGACGTGGGCTCGTACGCCCTGCACGCGTACAGCGAGGTGCAGGCGATCGTCTGGCCGGGGTGAGAGGAAAGGATCCCTCCAGGCCGGCTCAGACCTCCAGATCCACCCGCACCGTCAGCAGATCCGTGCCGAACGCCCGTACCGCCGCGCTGTTGAAGCGGGGCAGGGTGCGCAGGCGGGCCACCGGGTCGTCGTCGGGGAGGAGGTGGGCGGTGCCGTGGTGCCAGCGGCCGGCGACGCGGACGCGGACCCTCGGGTCGGCCTGGATGTTGCGGACGTACTGGGACTTGTGGCCGAACTCGGAGACCAGCCAGAAGGAGTCGCCGACCCTGCGGCCGCCCACCGGGGTCTGCCGGGGCAGGCCGGAACTGCGGCCCGTCGTCTCCAGAAGGGTCTGGAACGGCAGCCGCCGGTTGAGCGGGTTGGCGATGTGCCGCTGGAAGGCGGTCACCACGCGGTGCTTGCGGTCTGCGGGGGCTGACATGCTGGTCGCTCTCCTGGTGTGACGTCACGGCGGCGTGGCGGGGAGGGTGTGTCGGCTTGGTGCAGGGCCTGTGGCCCACGACTTTCCGCCAACTGTCGCGTGTTAGCCTCCCCCGCAGTTGTGATCATTGCAATGGGGGAGCCTGATGGGCGCGTCTTCGGACGGCTACACGGTGAAGTCCGGGATGTCCGGACAGGCGAACGAACTGGACGCCGCGGGCGACGACGCCGGGAAGATCCGCGAGGCCATCCAGCCCGGCATGTGCTACATGGACGACGCGCTCGGCGGCCCGGACGCCGCCGCGGCGTTCAACGCGTACGCCGCCGCCTGGGAGGCGGAGGTCAAGGCCCTGGAGTCGGCGCTGCACGAACTCGCCGGCAAGGTACGGCTGTCGAAGGGCGCGTACCACGGCAGCGACAGCCTCGTCGGCACGAGCGTCCACAGCGTGGCCGTCGGGGACAGCAACCTCATCAGCACCATGCCCGCCCACGCCGATCGCCCGTCGGCGCTGGCCGGTTACTGAGGGGGCCGGCGATGACCGAGTCCACGGGCGACCGCCGCACGCGGCTGGGCGAGCTGTGCAAGACGATTGCCGGCGCCGACAGCAAGAACGACCTGATCGACGCCATCAACGACGCGCTCGCCGTCTCCGCCCCGGTCGGCAACACGGCGACCCTGGAGTCCCTGGGCAAGCTGTACCAGAAGCAGGACCTGGAGGACCTCTACAAGCGCGTCGACCGGGTGGCCAAAAAAGGCCTGCCGGACGTCTGGGCCGGGAACACGAGTGTTCTCGCCTCGGACGCGGTGGCCGCCGCCGGCGGGCCGTCAACGCGGTGGACCGGGCCTGCTACGGCGGCGGACAGGCGCTGCTCACGTTCGCCGACGCCCTCAAGGACGCCCAGAGCCAGGACAGCGACGGACGGGAGACGCTGCGCGAGGCACTCGGGATACTCGGCAGCAAGGACGGCTGGTTCGACGACCTCTACGAGGACGACGACGAGGAGGCCGTCCGGCTGAAGGCCCGTTCCCTCGCCTCCCTGGGCGCCGACGACATGCACAAGGCCGCGATCGCCGCCGATGACGCTGCCCACGCCGTCGCCAGGGACCTGAACAGGTGGACCGCCGAGGCCCGCATGCGCAAGCTGGGCATCGGCAACCTGACCGCCGTCGACAAGCTGATACTGGCCGAGACCAGCTCCGTCGACGGCGACCCCGTGCTGAACGAGATCCTCACCGCGCACGACCTGGATCGCGCCGGCCGGCGCATGGACGGGCTGAGCGCCGCCGACCGGGCCGCCATGGACCGGATGCTGGCCGGGTCGGACAGCCCGCAGGAGCGGGCGTATCTGATGAAGGCCCTGGCCGCCGGGCACAGCGTGGCGGAGATCGAGCAGTTCCAGGGCAAGATCCAGGGCCACGACCCGGAGTGGCTGCGCAGGCATCTCACGCCGGTCGTCACCGAGGTGGACAGCATGGACGACGAGGGCCTGGCGTCCGACGGCTCCAACAACAACAAGGACTACGTCACCTTCGACGGGCAGCGGTGGATCCAGGGCGGCGACGGCAAGGAGGGCACCTGTGTGGCCTCGTCCACCGTCACCGCCCGCGCCATCGTCGACCCCCTCTACGCCCTCGGCCTGACGGGCGGCCCCAGCGGGCAGGAGGACGACGCCGGGGCCTTCAAGCGGCGCCTGGTGGCCGAACAGCACCGGCTGCACACGGAGGGCCACGGCGGCGACCACTGGGAGGGCATGGGCCCCGACGGGCAGGAGCACATCGACGACAGCACCATCGGCGCCGCCACCGGCGACGACTACCAGCGCCACGACCTGGGGGGCGCCGCCGACCGCAAGGCGGTGCTGACCGATGTCGAGAAGGCGGTCGCGGACGGCCGCCCGGTCCCCGTCGACGTCCAGGGCAAGGACGGCGCCCACGCGATGACCATCATCGCCCAGGAGGGCGACAAGCTGCAGGTCTACAACCCCTGGGGCACGACGACCTGGGTCAGCGAGAACGACTTCATCAACGGACACATGGGCAAGGCAGCGGACAGTGGACTCAACGACGCGTACAGCGTGTACATCCCGACGGCCAAGTAGGCGCAGCGTCCTGCGTCGGGGCAGGGCGGCGGGCGGCGCCGCCCTGGCGGTCGCGCTGCTCACGCTCGTCGCGGGCTGCGGGTCCGGCACCGACGAGCCCGCCACCGTCGCCCACCCCACCGGCAGCCCCCGCATCAGCGCGAAGGTCGGGGAGCGCTTCACGCTCACCGTCCACCAGAACGCCTCCACCCGTGAGCACTGGTACCTCTCCGACCCCAGGCCCGACGCCGCCGTGGTCCGCGAGCGCGAGCAGCACAGCACTCAGGGCTCCCGCGCCAAGCACATGGACGGCGCCGGCAGCAGCCTCACCTTCACCTTCGAGGCCACCGGCAAGGGCAGCACCCGGATCGTGCTGACCCACTGCACGTTCGCCACCACCTGCGACGAGGACGGCGGCGGCACCCCGGCGCCGGCGTCGACCGCACCGTACCGGCAGTCCGCGCCGGAGCGCGTCACCTACACCGTCACCGTCCGCTGAGCCGGCCGACACCACCGACACCGGAACATGAACCCCGCATCGAACCCCGCCCCGCACCCTCCGGACCGCACCGACGACGAGCTGGCCCGGCTCGACATCTCCGTCCTGCTCCGCTACGGCCTCACAGCACCGCCCGGCCCCCGGCGCACCGCCCTGTTCGGCGACGGCGTCGCGGGCGCGGCCGTGCTGCTCGACCGCCTCGGCACCCAGCCGCGCTCGGTGGCCTTCCTCGCCGACACCGTCCGTGCCGGCGGCCTCGCCTACGCCGCCGGGCTCGCCGAGCCGCTGCCGCGCCCGGAGGCGGCGGCTGTCGTACGCGACTGGCTGGCTGCCGGCACCGAGCTGGCGGCCGGTGTCGCCGCCGACGACACCGCCGCCCGCTGGCTGCGTGCCGTGGCGACGGTCATCGAACTGCGCCGGCGGACGAGGCCCGCGGGAAGCTGACCGGGAAGACCGCGTCCGCCGGCCAGTTGGTGGGCTCCAGCAGGCCGTAGCCGCAGCAGATCAAGCAGCCCCGAGGAAGACCGGGTTGGTGAGGGCGGCCGGCGCCCCCGGCACCGGTCCCGCCGCCGTCTCGTGCCGTAGCTCCGCGCGCACGTACGCCGCGTAGGCGGGGGTGGTCTGCCACTCGACGGTGCCCGTGCCCGACACCGGCAGCGGGTCGCTGGTGAACAGCACGCCCTGGTCGGTGACGAAGCGGACGGAGCAGCGCGGGGCGCCCGAGACCTCCAGCCGGACCGTCACGGGCGTGTCGGCGGCCACGGCCAGTCGCTCGCCGATGCCCGCCCGCTGCCCGCGCCCGCCGGTCACCGTGAAGGCGAGGGTGACGTTCTTCGACTCGGCCACGTACGAGCGTCCCGCGCGGATGCCTTCCTGGATGGCCTCCCGGGTCAGGTCGTCGGCGAGCACGACCGTCTGGGGACTGCCGACGGCGTCCGGGTCGCGGTGGGCGTCGCTGTTGCCCATCGCCGGGAGCCAGGCCCGTCCCTGCCGCACGGAGGCGACCAGCTGGTTGTCCCAGTCGGCCAGCGTCACCTCGTCGTCCGGGGTGTAGGGGCCGTTCCACACCTCCACGGCGTCCGCCTCGCCGAAGCCGAACTTCCAGCCGCAGCCGACACAGGTGGCGTGCGGGTGGGCGGGGACGACCAGGCCGCCGGCCCGGCGGATGTCCCGCGCGAAACGGGCCCAGCGGTTGTCCCGGGCCCGGTAGCGCCAGTCCACGAACGTGCCGGGCTCGGTGCCGAGGGCCAGCACGTGGCCGTTGCGGGTGGTGACCTCCTCGCCGAGCATGATCAGGAGGTCGTCACCGGCCTGGTCCGCCCAGTGGGGGTGCGCGGAGTGGGTGTTGTGGTCCGAGGAGTTGATGAAGTCCAGGCCCGCCGCCCACGCGAGGGCCGCGATCTCGGCCGGGGTGCGGCGGCCGTCGGAGTACCAGGAGTGCAGGTGGCAGTCCCCCCGGTACCAGTCACGGCCCCGCCCCTTGGCCCGGGAGGGCGGGTACACCGGCCGCGGGGTCTCACCCGCCTCGCCGTAGGTCAGCGTGATCGTCAGCTCGTACGTCAGGCCCTGGGGCGCCACCGTGTAGGGGCCGAGCGCGACGTACCAGGTGCCCTCCCGCACCGGGCCGGGGATGTAGCCGGGCGTGGCGTCGTCGGCGCGGACGAAGAACTCCGTGCGGGCGCCGCCCGACCAGCCCCGGAATCCCCGGCCGCCCAGCTCGGTGCCCCGCTCGTCGAAGAGTCCGATGTCGAGTGCGTTGCCCTGGGTGCCGGCCGGGACCGGCGGCTTGTCGTAGGTGTAGGAGACCTTGATCTCCCGTACGCCGGCGGGAACTTCGACCGGTACGTACACGAAGTCGGGGGAGCCGGGTGGCAGGGTGCCGTGTGCCGTCCGGGTCTCCTGGCGCTGACCGTCCGCCGCTGCGAAGCTCACGCTTCCCAACGTAAGGGCAGCGGCGGCGCCCGTCACGAACAGCGTGCGTCTGCCGATGCCGTGTGCCTGGTCGGTGTCTTCACCCATGGTGGTCACTCTCCCGTCGGGGCGTGAACTGCCGTGGAAGGGAAGGGAATTGGCAGACGACTATGTGTCATGCACGCGACGTCACGGCAAGAGGGCAAGGGGGTGAACAGGACAGGGAAAGGCCGACCAGTCGGTATGGACAGGGGCGGCCCGGCCCGCTACAGATGGGCCATGCGCATCGCCGTCACCATCTTCCTCACCGACGAGACCATCGGGCCGGTGCGACTCGCCCGCGAACTCGAGCAGCGCGGCTACGCCGGCCTCTACCTCCCCGAGCACACCCACATCCCCGTGGAGCGCGCGACACCGTACCCGGCCGGCGGCGACCTGCCCCGCGAGTACGGCCGCACCCTCGACCCCTTCGTCGCCCTCGGCCAGGCCGCGGCCGTCACCGAGCGCCTCGGCCTCGGCACGGGCGTCACCCTGGTCGCCCAGCACGACCCCATCGCCCTGGCCAAGCAGATCGCCACCCTCGACCACCTCTCCGGCGGCCGTCTCACCCTCGGTCTCGGCTACGGCTGGAACGTCGAGGAGGCAGCCGACCACGGCGTGGAGTGGCGCACGCGCCGCGAACTGGTCCGGGACCGGGTGCGGCTCATGCAGGCCCTGTGGGCCGGGGAACCGACCTCCTACGACGGCGAGTACGCCGCCGTACGGGCCAGCCACGCGCACCCCAAGCCCGTACGGAAACCGCGCGGCCCGGTCACCGGCCCCCGCACCCTCGTCGGCGGCGCCGCCGGGCCGAAGCTGTTCGCGCACATCGCCGAGTACGCCGACGGCTGGCTGCCGATCGGCGGCCGGGGCCTGACCGAGTCCCTGCCGGTACTGCGCTCGGCCTGGGCGGACGCGGGGCGCGACCCGGCCGGGCTGCAGGTGGTCCCGTACGCGGTCCAGCCCACCCCGGGCAAGCTGGCCCATTACGCGGAGTTGGGCATCGAGGAGGCCGTACTGCAGTTGCCGCCGGCGGGGGAGGCGGAGGTGCTGGGGGTGCTGGACGAGTACGGAAGCTTTCTGTAGGCCGGGCTTCCGGTGGCCGGGCGTAGCCCCTTGCTCTGATCACCCCGAACGTATGGTTGAGGGATGACGACTTCCGCGACCTCCGGAACCGGACCGACCGAGAACTCCCTGCGTCGCGCCCTCAAACGCGCCCGGGACGGCGTCGCCCTCGACGTCGCCGAGGCGGCGGTGCTGCTCCAGGCCCGCGGCGAGGACCTGACCGACCTCACCGCGTCCGCCGCCCGGGTACGCGACGCGGGTCTCGAACAGGCGGGCCGGCCCGGCGTCATCACGTACTCGAAGAGCGTCTTCATCCCCCTGACCCGGCTGTGCCGGGACAAGTGCCACTACTGCACGTTCGTCACCGTCCCCGGCAAACTGCGCCGCGCCGGCCACGGAATGTTCATGTCCCCGGACGAGGTGCTGGACATCGCCCGCAAGGGCGCCGCCCTCGGCTGCAAGGAAGCCCTGATCACCCTGGGCGACAAGCCGGAGGACCGCTGGCCCGAGGCGCGCGAGTGGCTCGACGCGCACGGTTACGACGACACCATCGCCTACGTCCGTGCCATCTCCATCCGCATCCTGGAGGAGACGGGCCTCCTGCCCCACCTCAACCCGGGCGTGATGACGTGGACGGACTTCCAGCGCCTCAAGCCGGTGGCCCCCTCCATGGGCATGATGCTGGAGACGACCGCGACCCGCCTGTGGTCCGAGCCCGGCGGCCCGCACCACGGCTCCCCCGACAAGGAACCGGCCGTACGGCTGCGGGTGCTGGAGGACGCCGGCCGCTCCTCCGTCCCCTTCACCTCGGGCCTGCTGATCGGCATCGGGGAGACGTACGAGGAGCGCGCCGAGTCGATCTTCGCCCTCCGCAAGGTCTCCCGGGCCTACCACGGCATCCAGGAGCTGATCATCCAGAACTTCCGCGCCAAGCCGGACACGGCGATGCGCGGCATGCCGGACGCCGAACTGGACGACCTGGTCGCCACGGTGGCCGTGGCCCGGCACATCCTGGGCCCCTCCGCCTGTCTGCAGGCCCCGCCGAACCTGGTCGACAGCGAGTACGAGCGGCTGATCGGCGCGGGCATCGACGACTGGGGCGGGGTGTCACCCCTGACCATCGACCACGTCAACCCCGAACGCCCCTGGCCCCAGATCGAGGAACTGGCCGCGAAGTCGGCCGCGGCGGGCTTCGTCCTGCGTGAACGCCTCTGCGTCTACCCGGAGTTCGTCCGCCGTGGCGAACCCTGGCTGGACCCGCGGCTGCGCCCCCACGTGAGCGCGCTGGCCGACCCGGCGACGGGCCTCGCCCTCCCGGACGCGCCGGTCGAGGGCCGCCCGTGGCAGGAGCCGGAGGAGTCCTTCGCGCCGGCCGGCCGCACCGACCTGCACCGCACGATCGACACCGAGGGCCGCACCGCCGACCGGCGCGACGACTTCGACGAGGTGTACGGCGACTGGGAGGCGCTGCGCGAGGCGGCCGCCCCCGGCATGGCGCCCGAGCGCATCGACACCGACGTACGGCAGGCGCTGCGCACCGCGGCCGACGACCCGACGCGCCTGACCGACGCCGAGGCCCTGGCCCTCCTCCACGCGGACGGCCCGGCGCTGGACGCGCTGTGCCGGGTGGCCGACGACGTGCGCCGGGCGGCGGTCGGCGACGACGTGACGTACATCGTCACCCGCAACATCAACTTCACCAACGTCTGCTACACCGGCTGCCGCTTCTGCGCCTTCGCGCAGCGCAGGACGGACGCGGACGCGTACACGCTCTCCCTCGCACAGGTCGCGGACCGCGCCCAGCAGGCCTGGGACGTGGGCGCGGTCGAGGTGTGCATGCAGGGCGGCATCCACCCGGACCTGCCCGGGACGGCGTACTTCGACATCGCGAAGGCGGTGAAGTCCCGCGTCCCGGGCATGCACGTGCACGCCTTCTCCCCGATGGAGGTGGTGAACGGCGCGACCAGGACGGGCATGTCCATCCGCGAGTGGCTGACGGCCGCCAAGGAGTCCGGCCTGGACACCATTCCCGGCACGGCGGCGGAGATCCTGGACGACGAGGTCCGCTGGGTGCTGACCAAGGGCAAGCTGCCCACGGCCACCTGGATCGAGGTGGTGAAGACGGCCCACGAGCTGGGCATCCGCTCCTCCTCGACGATGATGTACGGCCATGTCGACCAGCCCCGCCACTGGCTCGGCCACCTGCGCACGCTGGCCCGCATCCAGCGCGAGACGGGCGGCTTCACGGAGTTCGTCACCCTCCCCTTCATCCACACGAACGCGCCGGTGTACCTGGCGGGCATCGCCAGGCCGGGCCCGACGACGAGGGACAACCGGGCGGTGACGGCGATGGCCCGTCTGCTCCTGCACCCCTGGATTCCCAACATCCAGACAAGCTGGGTCAAACTGGGCACAGAGGGTGCGGCGGAGATGCTGCGCTCCGGCGCAAACGACCTCGGCGGGACCCTGATGGAGGAGACGATCTCCCGCATGGCGGGCTCGTCGTACGGCTCGTACAAGTCGGTCCGCGACCTGGTGGCCGTGGCCGAGGCGGCCGGCCGCCCGGCGAAGCCGCGCACCACGCTCTACGGCGCGGTCCCGGAGGAACGGCAGCGGGCCGCGGAGGCCTCCGACGGCCACCTGCCGGATCTGCTCCCCGTCCTGGACTGAGTACGATGATCCGACCCCTGACCTGAGAAGGGGCCCCGTAGCGGAGGAGATGCGTCCCGTGGCTGCCCGACTGCCCTCGTGGGCCTGGGTCACCGGTCTGACGGCGGGAGCGACCGCGGTCGTCGTCGCCCTCGCCGTGCAGGCGGACCACGGGCCGCATCCCACGGCCGCCGTGGCCGAGCCGCACGCGTCGGCGTCGGCGGGCGCCCACGCGTCCCCCGCACCCCACTCCCCGGCGCCGCCCGCCCTGCCGGCCGCGTCGGGCGCGGGGCGCCGGATCGTCTACTCGCTCACCGAGAAGCGGGTGTGGCTGGTCGACGCGGCGGGGAAGCCGGCCCGCACGTTCCCGGTGTGGCCGGGCACGGTGAGCCCGCAGCCCGGCCGCTACTCGATCACCCTGCGCACCCCGTCCCTCAAGGGCTCGGACGGCGTCGAGATCGAGCACGTCATGTACTTCACCAAGACCGAGGGCGTGAACATAGCCTTCTCCAACGCCCTGGACGGCTCCTCGCCGCCGCCGGCGGACGGCAAGAAGCTGGGCGGCATCCGGATGCACAAGGAGGACGGCGCCGCCCTGTGGTCCTTCGGCGATCAGGGCACCAGGGTGGCGGTCGTCAGCTAGCCGGCCCCTGCCGGGCGGGCAACTGGTTGACGATCAGGGCGACTCCGCTGAGCAGGAAGATCCGGGTCGCGGCCTCCAGTCCGTTCCAGGTCTTGGACTGCCACATCGAGAACCACTCACCGCCGATCGCGATGAACCCGGCCCCGAAGAGCAGCACCAGCATCAGCAACCCGTAGGTGGAGACGCGCCGGGCGACGTCGTCCTTCCGCCACGCCCACAGCCAGGTCCCCCAGATCAGCACCAGGGCGGCCACGGTCTCCCACACGATGATCGCGACGTACGCCGTGTCCTGGAGCGCGGTACTGGTGACGGCCCGCCACATCAGATCCGGGTCCTTGAACGTGGTGTCCATCGCCAGCACATGCCGTACGAACTGCTGGTTCGTCCCGAAGTCGGTGATGTTCCCGAGGGCGACCAGGGCGATGTAGAGGGCGAGTATGCCGGTGAGCACACCGGCGGCCAGGCCGAGGCCGGAGTTACGTGTGGGGGTGGTGGTCATGGCTGAATTCTCCCTCGGCGAGGGCCCGGTCAGCGCGTGGGCATTGCGCCAGAATGATCCGAGCACGCTACGCCGAGTGAGCGGCGAAGCCGAGGAACTCCGTCCAGGTGGCGCCGTTGACGGCGAGTTGGGTGCCGTCGTCGGTCTTGGAGTCGCGGATGTGGACGGCGGCGGGGGTTATGGCTACTTCGACGCAGTCGGGGCCGTCAGCGCTGCTGTAGCTGCTCTTGAACCACGTCAGCGTGGAGGTGGTCATGCTTCGTCTCCCAGCACTTTCTCGATGAACGCCATCGACTCCCGGGGCGGGAGAGCCTGTGCTCGGATCATTCCATAGCGCATGTCGAGGATCTGTACTTCCCGGGGGTCGCTGACCACTCTGCTGTGCAACTGGACTTCCAAGTGTCCCAGTGTCTTGCCGCTGCGGAGCTTCAGCAGTCGGATGGGTCCGCTCAGCCCGGCATGATCCTGCCGGTCCGTAGGCATCACCTGGATCTCCACATGTGGCAACTTGCCGACATCCAGGAGGTGTTCCAGCTGCCGACGTAGAACCGCTTTGCCCCCGACCGGCCTTCGCAGGGTCACCTCCTCCTGAACGAACGTGATCAGCGGGCGCGGCACCCGGGCGAAGACTGACTTCCGCGCCATGCGCGCTGCGACGAGCCGCTCGATCTCGTCCTCCGTGTACGACGGACGCCGCAGCGTGTACACCGCCTGGGCGTACTCAGCCGTCTGCAACAAGCCATGGATGTGGGAGCTGACGTAAGCCCCCATCTCAACGGCCTCGTCCTCCAGCTTCTTCAGGTCCCGGACCTTCTTCGGATACCGGGCCTTCTCCACGTCCTCCTTCATCGCGGCCAGCTTCCCGCCCGCGCCCAGCACTTCGTCTGCCGCGTCGAGGAACTCGGGCTGCGGTGTACGCACGGCGCGCTCCACCGCCGACACCAGATCTGCGCCGTACCCGATCCGCGCCCCCAACTCCCCCTGATGCAGCCCGGCGGCCTCGCGCCACAGCCTGATCTGCCGCCCGACCGCCCTGAGTACGGCCTCGGCCTCCTCGTCCTCCACCCTCGCCCTTCCTCACGTACGTGCCGTATGAGCACGCCGGCCACCCGGCCAGTCACGCTGCGTACCGTGGTCGTCGCTGTTCAGAGTAGGGAGGGACGGCCACGCTGGGTGACGTGAATGAGAAAACCTGCCTCAGGATCCAGCTCGACTCCGTATCGAGGTGACCGGCCCCCGGGGCGACCGGGTCCCGTGTCTCCCCGACCCGGTGGCCGAGGGGTGCATGGGCCGAACTCGTACCGGGTCGCGGCGGTCCATGACCCGGTGGTTCCCGACCCCAAAAGACCAAAGGACCGGGGAAAGAACCGAACCCACCCCCACCGCCCCCGTCGCTCACTCGCCGGAGTGAATATGCCCAACGCAAGTGGCGCGGCAGGGCAGTTGTGGTGCAGCGTCAGGGACGACAACACGTCCACACATGCATCGGCCCCCGCCGGGACTGGCATCCCAGTGCGAGGGCCTGATCACCGAGGAAGAGGAAACCTTCCCGATGACTGACAAGCAGCCTAACGTGCCCGCGCGTCCGAGGACCCGCCGTTCCTCCGGTGTCACCCACGTGAACGAACCCCACCACGACAACTTCACCGTGGTCGGCAATCACCTGGCCCAGCATCCCGAGCTGTCCCTGGTGGCCATCGGCCTGGCCCTGCACATCCAGTCGTTGCCGGAGGGCGCACCGATCGGCATCAAGACGCTGGCGGCGAAGTTCCCCGAGGGTGAGATCCGGATCGCGGCGGCCCTGCGCGAGCTGGAGGAACACGGATACCTCGCGCGCCCCAGGGAGCGTCTTCAATCGGGGCAAGTGACGACCCGGACGATCTCGTACAACAAGCCGAGGGCCGCGCTGGCAGCCGCGGCCCCGGTTGCCCCCGAGCCCGCCGCCGCTCCGAAGGCTCCCGCGCCACCCGGCGGGGCCACCGAACTGCTCGCCGGGCTCCGGGCCCATGACTCCCGTCTGCTCCTGACCGAACGGGACGTCCAGCGCCTGGCACCGGCCGTCTCCGAGTGGCTGGAGCGAGGAGTACCACCCACCGCCCTGGTGCGCACCCTGACGAGCGGCCTGCCCCAGGACCCGATCAAGCACCCGGCGGCCTTCCTGCGACACCGCCTCACCGCCCAACTGCCGCCCCACCTCCCGGCCGCGCCACCCCGCCCGGCACAGCACCGCCCATCGCCCCTCCAGACCTGCGACGGCTGCGACCGGGCCTTCCGCGCCCCTGGACCGGGCCGGTGCCGCGACTGCCGTATGTCGTCCGCGGCCGTGGCATGAACGCCGCGTCACCGTCCTACCGTCGAGTCCACCGGTACCGTACGAGGACTGAGCCACTCGCACCGAAGGTCACCGTGAGCGCCCAGACCGACGGCCCGTACGGACCGCTGATCCCCATGCCCGAGCTGACGCCGGACGCGTTGCGGGCGGCGGTCGCGCGCATCGCTCCGAGTCGGATTCCGGCGCTGACGCAGCACCTCTTCGAGGCCACGACCAACGCCCAGCAGACCCAGAGTCTCGCGCCGCTGCGTGCCTTCGTCCTCCCCCAGAGGGGGTACCCCCACCTGGGCCGTGTTCATCGCCATCGAACGGCATCCGGACCGGACTGCGCGCCTGCGCGAACTGGAGCGCATCGTGGATGCCGGGGAGCAGGACCCCGCGGCGGCCATCGCGGAGATCCGCGCGATCCGCGAGGCGGCCGAGGCGGAGGCCGGGCTGTGACGGACGGGGCCTGGGACTACAACCCGAGCGCCGAGTACGTCACCGGAGGGCTCCCGCCGGGAGCCGTGGCGGAGGTGGAGCGGCTCGCGACCGAGCCGGCCGCCCTGGGTCACGACGCCGTCAAGGTGGGTCGGCCGATCGACCGCGAGGGCGGGCTCCGCGAGTTCGACATCCTCGGCGGCCGCGGTTTCATCAGCTTCCTCGCCGTGCCCCGCCACGAGTGCGTCTACGTCTGCAATGTGACCTGGTACGGCTGACCCGCACTGGCGGCAGGGGTCAGCGCACCGCCTCGCCCGTCACCACCGGCCGTACCTTCGTCAGCAGCAGGTTCAGGAACTGGTCGGGGTGGCGGAACGACGCGAAGTGGCTCGCCTCGGGGATGAGGGCGAAGTCCTTCAGCGGGGCGGTGAGAGCCTCGTAGAAGCGGCGGGCCGGTTCCGGTGGGGTGAGGACGTCGCTCTCGCCCTGGAACAGGAAGACGGGGAGGCGGAAGGCGGTGCCCTCGGCGTACTCGTCGATCCTCATCGCCTGGGGGCCCAGCGGCTCCGAGAAGGTCTGGGCCTTCAGGTAGGCCCGCAGGTCGCGCAGGGTGTGGAGCGGGGAGAACCACAGGGAGCGGATCACGACCGTCTTCATGGTGTCGTAGGTCAGGGGGTCGGTCGTGACCACCGTCTTCGCGTACTCCGCCCACTCGTGGGCCGACCAGGCGGCGCGGTCCGGCCCCATCGCCGTCATCTGCGCCAGCTGCTTCTTCTTGCCCGCCTCCGCCAGGCGGGCCAGCAGCTCCTCGTAGCCGGAGGTGTCCCGGCCGCCCGCGACGATGTTCTGGTCGGTGCCGATGTACGCCGAGTACCGCTCGGGGTGGTTGCGGGCCAGCCGGAGGCCGGTGACCGTGCCGAAGCTGTTGGCGAGCAGGACGAGCCTGTCCACGCCCATGCGGGTGCGGATGTGGTCCGTGACCTCCAGGGCGTCCTGGTAGAGGCGGTCGAGGGTCAGCTCACCCTGGCCCTCGGGGCCGCCCGCCGTGAAGGTCCGGCCGGCGCCGCGCATGTCCCAGCGGACGATCGTGAAGTGCCGCTCCCAGGCGCGGGTGCGCGACATGAAGATGAGGTTGGAGGAGCCGGGGCCGCCGTGGATCTCCAGGATCACGGGGTTCGTCCGGTCCTCGCCGCGGATGGAGATCCACTGGTCGATGCCGCCGATGCGGACGTACGAGGACTCGTCGATGCCGAGGGGCGTGGTGATCGCCAGCTTCTTGGCGAGGGCGCGGCGCTTCAGGGCGCGGTAGGTGAGCAGCATGGTGTTCCCCCTAAACTGTTTACTGCGTCAGCTGTTGTGCTTACGGTATATACAGTTGTTCGGCGGAGTCAACCGGCTACCGCACCCACGTCGACGGAAGGGGTCTCATGGCGGGACGGAACAAGGAACAGCAGCAGGACGGGCCCCGCGACGCCCGGGCGGCCCTCGCGCTGTTGTGGGGCGAGCAGGAGAAGCCCACCCGCGGGCCCAAGCCGAAGCTCACCCCGCAGCGCATCGCCGCGGCCGCCGCCGAACTCGCCGACGCCGAGGGGCTGGACGCGGTGTCCATGAGCAAGGTGGCGGGCGGCTTCGGGGTCTCGGCGATGGCGCTGTACCGGTACGTCCCCGGCAAGGCCGAGCTCGTCGAGCTGATGGTCGAGTCGGTGCTGGCGAAGGCGCCGGATCTGTCGGGGGTACGGGAGGGCGACTGGCGGGCGGCCGTACGGGAGTGGACACGGCAGTGCGCACGCGTCTACGCGGCCCACCCCTGGCTGCTCGGCGCCACCGCGATGCGCCGCCAGATCATGGGGCCCTGCCAGCTGCGGTGGCTGGACGCGGCGCTCGCCGCCCTGGAGCCGACCGGTCTGGACGGCGGCCGGCGCCACCAGGTCTTCCTGCTGCTCATCGGTCTCGTCCGCAACCTCGCCCAGCAGCACAGCGACCACGACGAGGAGCGGGACCAGGAGTGGAACCGGCTCTCGGGCGAACTGCTCGCCCGGCACGCCGACCGCTTCCCGGCCCTCGCCAAGGCCGTCGCCGAGGGGGCCTTCGAGGCGGGCGGCCCCGATCCGCTGGAGTTCGGGCTGGACCGGATTCTCGACGGGGTCGAAGCGCTCGTAGCTGGGCGGGAATGACCGGCGGGGGGTGATTTGCCCCTGTGAACGGACCGTTCGCCGTCGATTACAGTGCCTAGCGTCGTACGGACGGACGATGCCGTGAGGAGGTCTCGATGAGTGCGACGTCCGGCGCCGTCTGGGGCCGAGCCGAGCAGCAGGACTTCCGCAGCAGGGTGCGCGGCACCCTGCTCGGGGCCGCCGTGGGCGACGCGCTGGGCGGGCCCGCCGATCCGCTGTCCCTGGAGGAGATCCGGGCCGCCTACGGCCCCGAGGGCCTGCTCGACCTAGCCTTCGGACACGGGCGGCGCGGCACCGTCACCCACCACACCCAGCTCACGCTGTTCACCGTCGACGGGCTGATACGCGCCCAGGTACGGCGGGACACCGGCGCCTGGCATCCGCCGACCGATCTGCACCGGGCCTATCTGCGCTGGGCGGCGACCCAGCGGGACTGGGGACCCGACGAGCGCCGCAAGGACGACGGCTGGCTCGCGCGGGAGGAGTGGCTGTACGCCCGCCGCGAGCCGACCCGGGCGCTGCTCGTCGGGTTCGGCGACGAGACCATGGGCACGCTGGAGTCACCGAGGAATCCCGGGGAGCTGGGCCCGGAGGCCGTGGCCCGGTCGGCGCCGTTCGGGCTGCTGGTCGGCTGGGAGCCGCAGCTGGTCGCGCAGCTGGCGGTGGAGTGCGCGGCCCAGAGCCACGGGCACCCGATCGCCTACCTCTCGGCGGGCGCGTACGCCGTGATCGTGCACGCGCTGGCGCGCGGCGAGAGCCTGGACGGCGCCGTGCAGCGGGCCCTCGCCCTGCTCGCCGCCCGGCCGGGCCATCAACCCGTCTCGGACGCCCTGCAGCATGCCCTGGGGGCGGTGCGGCAGGGGATTCCCAGCCCGACGCGGGTGGAGGAGCTGGCGGGCGACGGTACGGCGGACGGGCTGCTGGCGGCGTCCGTGTACTGCGCGCTGGTGGGGGAGGACGTACGGCACGGGCTGTGTCTGGCCGTGAACCAGAGCGGGCCGTCGGCGGCGGCGGGCGCGCTGACCGGTGGTCTCCTCGGCGCCCTGCACGGCGAGACGGCCCTCCCGCCGGGATGGCTGGTGGAGCTGGAGGGCCGTCCCACGGTGCTGGAACTCGCCGACGACTTCGCGATGGAGATGACCCAGGGACCCGCGCTGCACGGTCCCGCGGGGTCCACGCCGGGGTGGCTGGCCCGCTACCCGCGGGCGTGAGCCGGATGACCGCGGGAGTGCGTCCGCCCATGGGAAGCGTCAGCGCCCTGTACCGGTACCCGGTGAAGTCCATGCTCGGTCAGGCACTGACCGACGCGCTGGTCACCGGACGCGGGCTGCACGGAGACCGGGCGGCCGCCGTCCTCGACGAGGCGGGCACGGTCGGCAGCGCCAAACACCCCCGTAAATGGGGCCCGTTGCTCACCTGCCGCGGCAGGACGGCCGCCGACCTGACGATCACCGTGGAACTGCCGGACGGAACGGTCCTGCCCGTCGGCAGCCCCCACCTCGACGCCCGGTTGTCCGCACTGCTGGGCCGTCGTGTCGCCGTGTCCGCCACCCCGCCGGACCACGGGGGCACCCTGGAGCGGGCCGTCCCCGACTACCACGGCGGGCTCCCCGACCGGCTGCGCGCCACCGCGTCGACCGACACCACCGGTACGGCCATCACCTCCGGCAGCGTGGCACCGGGAACGTTCTTCGACTTCGGCACGGTCCACCTCGTCACCACCGCGACCCTGGCCCGGCTGCGCTCCGCCTGCCCGGCCGGGGACTTCGACCCCCGCCGCTTCCGCCCCAACCTCGTCATCGACACCGCATCGGAGGCGGGTTTCGTCGAGGACGCCTGGATCGGCACCCACCTGCGCGTCGGCGAGGCCGTCCTGCGCCCCCGGGTGCCCACACCCCGCTGTGTGGTCCCCACCCTCGGCCAGGACGGCCTCCCACCCGACCCCCGCATCATGCGCACCGTCGCGAGCGAGCACCGCGTACCGGTCTTCGACCTCGGCCGGCTCGCCTGCGTCGGCGTGTACCTGGACGTCGTGGAACCCGGCCCGGTGCGCGTCGGCGACCCGGTCACCCGAGCGAACGGCTCCTGATCAGCACCACCGTGCGGACAGCGGCGCCGCGGTTTCCCGGGGGCGTGGGGGTCCCGCCCGCCAGGTGCCCGCCGCCAGGTGCCGGGCGGGACTGCCCCAGGCCGCTCGGGCGGGGCCTGCGGGCGGGCGGTCCCGCGCGGTGGCGCGGCGGGCGGCCACGGCGTGCAGCACGGCCAGCACCGCGGCGAGTTCATCGGCGTCGGCGCTGCCGCGCACCAGCCGCACGGTGAGCGGCGGCGAGGGCTGTGCGGCACTCATACCGGCTGGTTCCCGTGCTTGCGCTCGGGCAGCCGGGCGTGCTTGGCGCGCAGCATCCGCAGCGACCTGATCAGTACCTCCCGGGTGCGCCGGGGATCGATGACGTCGTCGACGAGGCCCCGTTCGGCCGCGTAGTACGGGTGCATCAGTTCCTCCTTGTACTCCGCGACGCGCCGCGCCCGGGCGAGGTCCGGGTCGTCGGCGGCGGCGATCTCCCGGCGGAAGACGACATTGGCGGCGCCCTCGGCGCCCATCACGGCGATCTCGTTGGTGGGCCAGGCGAAGGACAGGTCGCAGCCGATGGAACGGGAGTCCATGACGATGTAGGCGCCGCCGTACGCCTTGCGCAGCACCACGGAGATTCTGGGCACGGTGGCGTTGCAGTACGCGTACAGCAGTTTCGCGCCGCGCCGGATGATCCCGTCGTGCTCCTGGTCGGTGCCGGGCAGGAAGCCCGGTACGTCCACCAGGGTCACCAGCGGGATGTTGAACGCGTCGCAGAACTGCACGAACCGGGCGCCCTTCTCGGAGGCCGCGATGTCCAGGGCGCCGGCGCTCGCCAGCGGCTGGTTGGCGACGACGCCGACGACCTGGCCGCCGAGCCGGGCCAGGGCGACGATCAGGTTGGGCGCCCAGCGCTCGTACAGCTCGAAGAAGTCGCCGTCGTCGACGACCTCCTCGATCACCCGGCGCATGTCGTACGCCTGGTGCGGGCCGGCCGGGACCAGGTCGAGCAGGGCGTCACCGCTGCGGTCGACGGGGTCGTCGCTCACCTCGTCGGGCGGCAGCTCGCGGTTGTTGGCGGGCAGCAGCGACAGCAGGTGGCGCACGTCCTGGAGGCACGACTCCTCGTCGTCGTGCAGGAAGGCGGAGACGCCGGAGCGCGCCGAGTGCACGTCGGCGCCGCCGAGTTCGTCGTGGCCGACCCGCTCGCCGGTGACGGCGTGCACCACGTCGGGACCGGTGATGTACATCTGCGCGGTGCCGCGCACCATGAACACGAAGTCGGTGAGGGCGGGCGAGTATGCCGCGCCGCCGGCGCACGGGCCGAGGATCACACTGATCTGCGGGATCACCCCGGAGCAGCGCACGTTGCGGGTGAAGATGCCGCCGTACCCGGCGAGCGCGGTCACCCCTTCCTGGATACGGGCGCCCGCCCCGTCGCTGAGCGCGACCAGGGGCGCCCCGGCGGCCTCGGCCATGTCCATGATCTTGTGGATCTTCTGGGCGTGGGCTTCGCCGAGCGCGCCGCCGAAGACCCGGAAGTCGTGTCCGTACACGAAGACCTGGCGGCCGTCGACGGTGCCCCAGCCGGTGACGACGCCGTCGCCGTGCGGCTTCTTCGCCTCCAGGCCGAAGCCGGTGGCCCGGTGCCGGCGCAGGCCCTCGACCTCGGTGAACGAGCCCTTGTCCAGCAGGAGCCCGAGGCGTTCGCGGACGGCGAGCTTGCCGCGGGCGTGCTGCCGCTCGGTGGCCGCCGGATCGGGCCCCGCCGCCAATCGCTCCTGGAAGGAGGCCAGTTCGCCCAGGCGCTCGTGCATGGAGGGCGCGGTCTGCATCGGGAACTCCCTTTCTACACAGCGGAATGCAGGTATCGGCCCACGCTAGGCGGACGGCCTGCCCGGAAAACAGGACGCGCGTCGGAAGTGCAATTCCCCGGAGTCTTTGGAGACAAGCCGGCCGCGTCCATGAGAAATACCTTCAGAAACACTTGGAACGTTTCCGCGTCTCCCTGGTTGCATTCCCCGTCCGAGCCCTCCCGCAGGTCGTTAACTTCGGTTTCCGGTACGTCGAGAGGAGTCGCGATGGCAGAACCCGCACCGATGTCCACGTCCCTGTCCGCCCGCCAGGTCGCGGTGATCGCCGATCCGTTCCCGGTCTCCCGCACCGCCGTGGCCTCACTGCTCCGCCACTCCGGCGCGGTCGACGACGCACAGGAGGCGCCGACCCGGCAGGACGCGCTCGACCTGGTACGCCGGCTGGGGGCGGACATCCTGGTGACCGAGGTCGATCTGACGGCCCGGGGCGACGGCGTGCAGCTGTGTCAGCAGGTCAAGGGCCTCGCCCGGCCGCCGACCGTGCTGATGTTCACCGGCGCCGACGACCCCGCGGTGATCGCCGCCTGCCTGGCCGGCGGGGCCGACGGCTTCGTCCACCGCACGGCGTCGCCGGAGCGGCTCGTACGGGCCGTGGAGGCCCTCGCGGCAGGACGGTCCGTCTGGTACCTGCGCGAGCACGCCCAGGGTGCCCCGGCCGGCGACGCACCGCTGCGCGTCGCCGGGATGACCGCTCGCGAGCAGCAGATCCTCGGCCTGCTGCTGAGCCGGTACTCGAACGACGAGATAGCCGCCGAGCTCCATCTGGCCCGGCAGACCGTCAAGAACCACGTCAGCAGCGTCCTCGGCAAGCTCGGCGTGGCGAACCGGCGTGAGCTGCTGGCCGGCCGGGGCGCACTCGCCGCCGCCTGCTGACGCCGGGCGGTACGAAAGAAGGAGCCGGACGGGACACGTCCGGCTCCTTCCGTCTGCAACGGGATCGACGGGATCAGCAGAGCGGGCCGCCGGCGACGTACAGGACCTGGCCGGAGACGAAGCCCGCCTGCTCGCTGACGAAGAAGGAGACGGCCTGGGCGACGTCGTCGGGCGTGCCGACCCGCCGCACCGGGATCCCGGCGGCGCCCCTCTCCTTGAACTGCTCGAAGGTGATGCCCATCCGCTCGGCCGTGGCGGCGGTCATGTCGGTCGCGATGAAGCCGGGTGCCACGGCGTTGGCGGTGATCCCGAACTTGCCGAGCTCCAGGGCGAGGGTCTTGGTGAAGCCCTGCAGACCGGCCTTGGCCGCCGCGTAGTTGGCCTGGCCGCGGTTGCCGAGCGCGGAGGACGAGGAGAGGTTGACGATCCGGCCGAAGCCCGCGTCCACCATGTGCTTCTGCGTGGCGCGCGCCATCAGGAACGCGCCCCGCAGATGGACGTCCATGACGGTGTCCCAGTCGGCGCCGGTCATCTTGAACAGCAGGTTGTCCCGCAGGACGCCCGCGTTGTTGACGAGGACGGTCGGCGCGCCGAGCCGGCCGGCCACCTCGTCGACGGCGGCGGCCACCTGCGCCTCGTCGCGGACGTCCGCCCCGACGGCCAGCGCCTGGCCGCCACCGGAGGTGATGCGCTCCACGGTACGGGCGCAGGCCGACGCGTCCAGGTCGAGCACCGCGACCGCGTACCCGTCGGCGGCGAGACGTACGGCGGTGGCCGCTCCGATACCGCGGGCCGCTCCGGTCACGACGGCGGTGCGCTGCTGGGTGGTGGACATCAAGTCACTGCCTTTCGGGGAAGGTTCGGCGGTCCGGTTGTAGTTCCTCCGTTATTCCCCGGGAATTTAGTCATTCCGTACCGTGCGGCGAGGCCCGGTGTCTCCAACGAAACACGGTGCGGGCACCTAGGAGTCATTCTCCTTGAAAGCACGTCCGGGTGCGGCCTAGCGTTTTCGTCATACCGAGGCCGCCGCCGAAAAAATGGTGGGGCCGGAATTCAGCACACTCCCCCGGAGGTTGGACATGCCCATCGTGACCGTGCAGCAGGGCCCGCGCGACGTCGAGCTCAAGCGTGACCTGGTCGCCCGCATCACGGACGCCTTCGTCGACGCCTACAAGATCCCCGCGGAGACGGTCCAGGTGTGGATCCAGGAGGTCCCGGCGGACAGCTGGGGCGCCGCGGGCAAGCTCACCGCCGACAACTGACCCTCCCCCTTCCCCCTTCCCCCGGTCACGGTCCCGGACGCCTTCGTCGGCGCCGGGACCGTGGCGTACGGACACCCCTTCCCCAGCCCCGGCAGAAACGGAGAGCACCGTGCGGGACAGCACGACGACGACCATGCCGCCGCCCGCCGCCCTCGACGGCATCGACCCCGAGCGCCTCGCGCACTGGCTCGACCTCCACCTGCCGGGCCGCGGCCCGCTGGGCGAGGTGCGGCCCCTGGCCGGCGGGCGGTCCAACCTGACGTACCGGCTCTCCTGGGGCGGGCACAGCCTGGTGCTGCGCCGGCCCCCGCTCGGCCATGTCCTCGCCACCGCGCACGACATGGCGCGCGAGTACCGGGTGCTGCGGGCGCTCGGCCCGATGGGCGTGCCCGTGCCACGGACCTACGCGCTGTGCGAGGACCCGGACGTACTCGGTGCCCCGTTCTACGTGATGGGCCTCGCCGAGGGCATCACCTACCGCAGCGACGCGGAACTCGCGCCGCTCGGACCGCGGTCGGCCGAGCGCACCACCCATGCGCTGGTCGACACGCTGGCCCGTCTGCACCGGGTGGACCCGGAGCAGGCGGGCCTCGGTGACTTCGGCCGCCCGGAGGGCTTCATGGCCCGGCAGGTACGGCGCTGGCGCCGCCAGTGGGACGCCTCGCGCACCCGGGACGTGGAGGGCGCGGACGCGCTCAACGACCGTCTCGCGGCGAGCTGTCCGCCCTCGGGGGCGGTGGCGGTCGTACACGGCGACTACAAGCTCGACAACGTGCTGCTCGACCGGGCGGACCCGGGCCGGGTCACCGCGGTGCTCGACTGGGAGATGTCCACGCTCGGCGACCCGCTGGCCGACCTGGGAATGCTCTGCATGTACTGGGACGGCTTCGCCGGCATCGCCCGCTCGCCGGTCGCCTCACCCGGCACGCTGCCCGGCTGGCCCGGCCGCGACGCGCTGGTCGAGCGGTACGCCACGCACCGCACGGCCGGGCTCGAACGGCTCGGCTGGTACACGGCGTTCGCCTTCTACAAGATCGCGGCGATCCTGGAGGGCATCCACTGCCGCACCGTGCAGGGCCTCACCGTCGGCGAGGAGTCCGCGAACCTCGCCGACGCCGTCCCGCTGCTCGTGGCCCGCGGCCACGAGGCCCTGGACGCCGCCCGCTGAGACCGTCCCCGCTGACCCTGACCTCCTCACCCTGCAACGGAGTTGCCTGATGGATTTCGCGTACGACGCCCTGACCGAAGAGCTGCGCGCCAGGATGCTCGCCTTCCTGAACGAACACGTGCTGCCCGCTGAGCCCGTCTTCCACGCCCAGCACGCCGCCGGCCACCCATGGGGGCGGCCCCAGGTGCTGCGGGACCTCAAGGACGAGGCGCGCCGGCAGGGCCTGTGGAACCTGTTCCTGCCCGACGAGCGGTTCGGCGCGGGGCTGACCAATCTGCAGTACGCGCCGCTCGCCGAGATCACCGGACGCAGCCCCTTCATCGCGCCGGAGGCCGTCAACTGCGCGGCCCCCGACACCGGCAACATGGAGGTGCTGGCCCTGTTCGGCACCCCCGAGCAGCAGGACCGCTGGCTCAAGCCGCTGCTCGACGGCTCGATCCGGTCGGCGTTCTGCATGACGGAGCCGGAGGTCGCCTCCTCGGACGCCGCGAACATCGCCACCCGCATCGAACGGGACGGCGACAGCTACGTCATCAACGGCCGCAAGTGGTGGTCGTCGGGGGCGATGGCGCCGGAGTGCGAGCTGCTGGTCGTGATGGGCAAGACAGACCCGGACGGGCCGCGTCACCGGCAGCAGTCGATGATCCTGGTGCCGCGGGACACCCCCGGGGTGCGCGTCGAGCGCGGCGTGCACGTCTTCGGCTACACCGACGGGCCGCACGGCGGGCACGGCGAGGTCGTCTTCGACAACGTCCGGGTGCCGGCCCGGAACATCATCGCGGGGGAGGGCGAGGGCTTCGCCATCGCCCAGGCCCGCCTCGGGCCCGGCCGCATCCACCACTGCATGCGGCTGATCGGCATGGCCGAGCGCGCGTTCGACCTCATGTGCGAGCGCACCAGCCGCCGGGTCGCCTTCGGCCGGCCCCTCGCCGAGCAGGGTGTGGTCCGAGAGTGGATCGCCGAGGCGCGCGTGCGCATCGAACAGGCCCGGCTGCTCGTGCTGAAGACGGCCTACCTGATGGACACGATCGGCAACAAGGGGGCCCACACCGAGATCCAGGCCATCAAGATCGCGGTGCCCGCGATGGCCGAGTGGGTCATCGACAAGGCCATCCAGGCACACGGCGGCGGCGGGGTCTCCCAGGACTTCCCGCTGGCGGAACTGTGGGCCCACGCCCGCACCCTGCGGCTGGCCGACGGTCCCGACGAGGTGCACCGTGCCTCACTGGCCCGCCGCGAACTGCGCCGCTACCGAGACGCGTAGGGCTCCGCCCGGTCCGCCGCTTCCCCACCGAGCCGGACTCCCGCACCACCTGAGGGTGACGCGGAAGTCCGGCTCGATGCTGTGCGCCGGGTGCCGGGTGCCGGGTGCCCGGTGTCGGGTGCCTGGTGCTGGGTGTCGGGTGTCAGGGTGCCGATGTCGGGGGCGAGGCCGTATTCCGGTGGCAGGTGTCGGCGTGGGCCTTCAGTCCCAGGCCACCCGGCCGAGCAAGCTCGCCGTCCACACCGAACCTGCGTGCCGTCACCAGCCTGCGTGGCACCCGCACCCGCGCCGGCCCCCGCACCCGCACCCGCGCCGGCCCCCGCACCCACACCCACACCCACAACGACACACGACACCGGCACCGCACATGCCACAGCGACCTGGCGGGGCCAGGTCGCTGGAGCGGGGGCGGGGGCCGGGCCGGCCCGGGCGGTGGGGTCAGCGGGCGGCCCCCGCGGGGGTGTGTCCGAACAGACCGGAGCCGTTCAGCCAGGCGGGGAGCCCGCTGTCGTCGAGCCGTCCGCACCAGGCGACGACCCCGTCGGCGCGCACCACCACGGCCGCCTCGGAGCGGGAGCCCAGCGCCGAGCGCACCGCGGGCGAGGGCACCCGTACGACGTCCAGACCGGGATGTGTGTCCCACCGGGCCGTCAGCCGGTCGGCGGTCGCCGACGAGGAGGGGGCGAGCAGCAGCAGGCAAGGACGCGCGGGATCGAGCAGCCCATGGAGCCACCGCCCGTCGGGCAACCGCACATCGGGCAGCCGTAGCCCCGCCCGCAGCCTGCCGTGGCGCTGCTGCGTCCCGGGGTAGGCGAGCGTGAGCTGGGCCTGGCGGGGCACGACGATCCGGTCGAGCAGCCCGGCGGCCTGGGCGATCCCGATCGCGACGTCACGCAGCCGGCGCCGCCACCCCTTCAGCATCCACAGCCGGGTCTGCAGATCGGTGTCGTCCACCACGCCCTGGGCCACGTGCCGGCGCTCGCGGGCCCAGTCGTCGAGCACGGTCGGCTGCTGCGCGCCGCCCACCACCTGTGCCAGCCTCCAGCCCAGCGAAGAGGCGTCCTCCAGGCCGGTGTTGAGGCCCTGGCCCCCCGCAGGACTGTGGATGTGGGCCGCGTCCCCGGCGATCAGCACCCGGCCGGTGCGGAAGTCCTCCGCGGCCCGGCGGTGGACCCGGAACACTCCGGTGCGCGGCTCGCCCAGCAGACGCAGCGGCACCGGGCAGCGTGCGGCCGCGGCCTCCTGCACGAGGCGCCGGGCGTCGTCGACCGGCGTGTCGGGGGCGACGCTCACGAAGACCCGGTACAGGCCGCCCGGCAGCCCGACCACCACCAGGACGCCGGACGGGGTCATGAAGTAGTGCGCCTCGTCGTGCGCGAGAGGCGTCTCGCACTCCCCGTCGGCCAGCAGGAACTGCTGGGGGTAGGACGCGCCGGCGAAGGGGACGCCGAGGGCCTTGCGCACCGTGCTGTGCGCGCCGTCGCAGCCCACGAGCCAGGAGCACGACTCGGTCCAGGACGTGCCGCCCGCGGACAGCTCCAGATCCACACCGTCCGCCGTCTGGCTCAGGTTCGCCAGCCGCACCCCGAACTCGATCTTTCCGCCCAGGGCCTCGAACCGGTCCCGCAGCACCGCCTCGGTCTCTTCCTGGGGCAGGGACAACGCGTAGGGGTAGCGGGTGCCGGAGAGCTTGTCGAAGCGGGTGCGGGCCAGCCTGCGGCCCCCGGAGTGGTAGTTCTGCGCCCGGATGACGTGTCCGCGCGCCACGATCTCGTCCGCCACCTTGATCCTGCCGAGGGCCTCTATGCCCCGGGGCCACATGATGATGGCCTTGGCGTGGGGGTGCGGACGCTCCTCCTGCTCGATGACCCGTACGGCGACGCCCCGCTGCAGGAGGTCCGCCCCGAGGGTCAGGCCGACCGGTCCGGCGCCGACAATCACCACGTCCGATGGCTGTGTCATGGTCGTCTCCTCCCTTCCTTGTCAGACCAGGGCCGGCTGCTCGGCCTGGCTCCCGGAGCCGGACCGCGTCGCCTCCTCGGCCGCGGGCGCCTTGTGCCGTGCGCCGACGACGGCCACCAGCACGGTCACGGCCGCGCAGAAGACGGCCATGGTCCACAGCGCCCAGTGCAGGCCGTCGGTGTAGGCGCTGCTCGCGATGGCGCGGAAGGAACCGCGCATCCCGCTCGGCACGGTGGCGGCCGGGGCGTCGAGCTGCCCCTGGTTCACCAGGGCGGCCAGCGCGGCGGGGTCGTGCGCGTACCGGCCGGGGAAGGCGTCGAGGCGGTGGCCGAGCTGCATGCGGGTGAAGGTCACCAGCAGCATGCCGACGACGGCGATCGCCACGGCCTCACCGCCCAGGCGCATCGTGTTGAACATGCCCGCCGCCATGCCGGCCCGGGACGGTTCCACGCTGGAGACGGCCGCGCCGTCCTGCACGCCGAAGGCGATGCCGACGCCGATCCCGATGACCAGGAAGGGGCCGAGGGTGGCCCAGTTGCTGATGCCGGGTTCGATGACCGTCAGCCAGGCCACGCCGAGGGCCGGCAGGCCGACCGACACGGTCACCAGGTGCCGTACCGGGATCCAGCGCTGGAGGTAGCCGGTGATCAGCGGGAAGAAGATGGTGGGCACGGTGACCATCAGCAGGTCTACGCCGGCGTGCATGGTGGTCTGCGCGTTGACGGCGGTCAGATAGCTCGGCAGGTAGACCAGCAGCGGCGTGAAGCCGGCGACCATGGCCACGGCGGCGGCGCACAGCGAGGCGAACCGGGGCTGGCGCAGCAGGGAGAGGTCGGCCATCGGGCGCTCCTGGCTGCGTTCGGCGACGACGAAGGCGACGAACAGGACGAGGCAGGCGATGAACCCGCTGACGACCAGCCAGTGATCCCAGCCCAGTTCGGGGCCTTCGAGGAGTGCCGCGATCAGCGCGGCCAGGGCGCAGGTGAGGGTGCTGGTGCCGGCCCAGTCGACCCGGGTGGCCTCCGGGTCACGCGACTCCGGCAGCAGGCCGGACAGGGCGACGACGACGCCACCGACGATCGCGGGGACCAGGAAGATCGCCCGCCAGCCGAAGGCGGTCGACAGGGCACCGGAGACGAACGGCCCGAACGCCTGGCCGATGCCGACGGCCGTGCCGAAGAGGCCGAACGCCTTGGCGCGGGCCGGGCCGGTGAAGATCTGGGCGAGCAGCGCGCTGCCGGAGGTGAGGACGGCGGCCGCGCCCACGCCGGCCACGGCCCGGGCCGCGTCCAGCAGGACGATCCCGCCCGAGAGCGCGGAGACGAGCGACGCCCCCGCGAAGACGGCGCTGCCGACGGCGAAGACCTTCCGGCGGCCGAACCGGTCCGCGAAGGCTCCGGTGGCGAGCATGAAGCTGGCGAACGTCAGGTCATAGCCGTTCACGATCCACTGGCCGGCGGAAAGGCTGTTGTGGAAATCGCTCGCCACGCCCGGCATCGAAATGGAGGCGCCCGTCAGTGAGATCGGGAGAAGAAAGCAGGCGAGTACGACAATTCCGAGACTGAGTGTGGGGTGTCGTACGTCGGAAGGTGAGGTGTCCGTCATCGTATTCCTTGTCGTTGGCGGAGTACCGGCGGGGGGACCGCGGGGGACCTCACCAAGCTACGGACGCGCGACGCGGCGGGGAATTCCTCTTTGGGCGACCCCCGGTGTCACTTTCGAAACCCCTCCGCCCGGCCCGGTACCGGCAGTACCGGATTCCCGGTGAAAGAGTACCCGGCGGCCCATGGCAGAGCATTTCGCGGCTCCTAGTGTTTTCGGCATGACGAACAGTGAATTCGAGATACACCCATCGGCGAGTTCGGCGTCGTCCTTCCTGGCGTCGGGCAACGAGCGCATCGTGGTCACGGGAATCGGTGTCGTTCTTCCGAACACCTCCTCGGTCGACCAGTTCTGGGCGAACATCTCGGGCGGCAGGTCCCAGGTGGGCCGGCTCACCCGGTTCGACGGCGCGCAGGCGGGACTGCCGGTGTACGCGGCGGCCGAGATCAACGGCTTCGACCACCACCCCTTCCTGCCGGAGCTGACGGACGCGCACGCAGCCAAGTACTCGCGGGAGATCCTCATCGGCATGTCGGCGGTCGCCGAGGCCCGCAGGGACGCCGGGCTCGCCGAGGGCGCACTCGACCCGCGCCGCCTCGGCATCATCATGTCCTCCTCCCGGGGGCCGTTCGCCTGGTGGCGCGACGTGCTCACCGGCGCCGACCCGGACGCCTTCGGCGACAAGGGCGCGATGTTCCGCGGCCTGCCCGGCTGCCCCGCCACCCTGTCGGCCATCTACACCGGCGCCCAGGGCCTGGTCACCACCGTCAGCAACGCCTGCGTCGGCGGCCACCAGGCCGTCCAGCTGGCGCTGCGCGAACTGCGCTCCGGCGCCGCGGACGCCATGCTGGTCGGCGGTCACGAGTTCCCGATCCTGCCGGAGGTCGCCGCCTGCTACCGGGCGATGGGCCACGGGGTGATCTCCTCCGAGCGCGACGACCCGAGCCGCGCGGTGCGCCCCTACAGCGACGACCGCGAGGGCTTCGCGCTCGGCGAGGGCTCCGTCGTGCTGTGCCTGGAGCGGGAGTCGGTCGCGAAGGCGCGCGGCGCCCGGATCTACTCCGAGATCCTCTCGGCCGCCTCCCTCAACGAGGCCGCCCACCCCACCACCATGGACCTGACCGGCAAGGTCACCGCCTCGGTCATCGAGGACGCCCTGGCCGACGCGGGCCGCAGCGCCGACGAGGTCGACTACTTCTGCGCGCACGGCACCGCCACCCGCTACAACGACATCGCCGAGTCGCGTGCGCTGCGTGCCCTGTACCCGGAGCGCAGCGCGTCGAAGCTGCCGCCGCTGAGCTCCAACAAGCCCATCTACGGCCACACGTTCGGCCTGGCGGGCATCATCAACGTCGCCGCGACCAGCCTGATGATCCACCACCGGACGATCGCGCCCACCATCAACTTCACCGCGCCCGACCCCGAGTGCGACCACGACCACGTCTTCGAGGGCCCGCGCCCGGCGGACGTCGGCCTCGCGGTGTCCATGTCGTTCGCCTTCGGCAGCCAGACCGCCGTCGTCGCGCTGGGAGCCCCGTCATGAGCCGGCCCCTGATCGCCGCCGACGTGGACGAACTGGTCCGCGCCCTGGTGCGGCCCGGCGACCACGTCCACCTGGCCGGCACCCCGTCCCGCCCCAACGCGCTCACCTACGCCCTGTGCCGGGCCTTCGGCGCGGACGGCCGCCTCACGGTGTCCACCACCGCCGTGCACTCCTCGGCCCACGCACTCGCGCTGTCCGGCGTCGCACACAAGGTCATCGCCGGTTTCGCCGGGGACACCTACCCCTCGCCCCGCCCCAACCCGCTCTACGCGGACCTGGACAAGGGCGAACCGTTCACCTTCGAGGCCTGGTCGCTGCTCAGTTACGTACAGCGGCTGATCGCCGGCGCCCAGGGCGCCCCCTACGCGGTCACCGGTTCGCTGGCCGGCACGGATCTCGCCGAGGGCAAGCCGGACGTGCTGCACCGGGTGCCCGACCCGGCCCGCCCGGGCCAGGAGGTCACCCTGCTCGCGCCGCTGCGCCCCGACGTGACGCTCGTGCACGGCGTGATCGCCGACGAGGACGGCAACATCGCGCTGGTGCCGCCGCTCGGCGAGGGCGCCTGGGCCGCCTACGCCGCCGAGCGCGGGGTCATCGCCTCCGTCGAGAAGATCGTCAGCCGCGAGGAGCTGCGTGCCGTCAACGACCGCGTGCTGATCCCCGGCCAGCGGGTCCTGGGCCTGACCGAGGCGCCGCTGGGCGCCCACCCGCAGGCCCTGCGCACCGGCCGGCTGGCCGGAGTGGAAGGCTACCTGGACGACTACGCCTTCCTCGAGGAGATCGTCGCCTCCTGCCACGGCGAGGAGCGCGGCAGGGACTGGTACCGGACCTGGGTCACCGGACCCGGCTCGCACGAGGAGTACGTGCGGCGCCTCGGTGCCGGCCGGCGTGCCGCGCTGCGGGTTCCGCCGGCCACGGCGGACGACGACTACGACGCCGACATCGAGGCCTGGGCGGAGATCTACCGCTGCGAGAAGGAGGCCGTCGCACGGGTGTCGCCCGCACGGGAGGGCCGGCCGGCCGCCGTCACGCCCGCCGTCGCCACGCCCGCCGCGGCCGGTGCGTCCCCCGAGCCCGTCGACCCGCCTGTCGCCTCCCGCCAGGAACGCCTGATCGTGCTCGGCGCCCGCGCCGTCGCCGACCGGGTGCGGGAGCACGGTTACGACACCCTGCTCGCCGGGATCGGCACCTCGCACATGGCGGCCTGGCTCGCGGCCGAACTGCTGCGGCCCGGCGGACACGACGTCAAGGTCGTGGCGGAGCTCGGCATGTACGGCTTCCGGCCCGAAGGCGGTGACACCTTCCTGTTCAGCCTGCTGCACGCGCCGTCCAGCGAGATGCTGGCCGGCATCCCGGAGATCCTCGGCGGCATGGTCGCGGCCAACCCCCGGGCGCTGGGTGTCCTGGCCGCCGCCGAGATCGACGAGAGCGGCACGATCAACACCAGCCGCGGCGGGGACGGCCGCTGGCTGACCGGGTCGGGCGGCGCCAACGACATCGCCTCCTCCACCGACTGCGTGGTGATCGCCCCGTCGTCGCGCCGCCGCTATGTCACCGAGGTCGGCTACCGCACCAGCCCCGGCCACCGCATCCGCGAAGTGGTCAGCGACTTCGGCCGCTTCGTCCGGGACGGCGCCGAAGGCGGCTTCCGCCTCGCGACCTGGCTTCCCGCCGACGGGGCGGGCGACGACGGCGACGGCCCGTACGAGCTGTCCCGCCAGGCCGCCCGGGCCGTGGCGGCCCGCACCTCCTGGACCGCCGACACCTCCCGCGTCACCGCGGAGAAGCCGGTGACGGCCGAGGAGCTGACCCTGCTGCGCGCCCTCGACCCGGACGGCCGTTTCCGCTGACGTCCCCTCGCGCCGCACACCCCGTACACGCCCCCAGGGGCACGGGGGACCGCACGACCCGTCACACCGGACCGCAGCCGCCCCACAGCATCCCGCACCACCCACCCACGCAAGGAGCCCGACCATGCACACGCGCACCGAAGCCCGCACCTGGACCGGATCCGGCCTGAAGTTCTCCGGCCTCGGCCACTACTTCCCGCGCCACCACCGCAGTCACGAGGGCGAGGTCACCATCGGCGGCCGCACCTACCCGCCCGAGGCCGCGGCCGAACTGGGCGTGCGCGCCCTCCATGTCGCCGCCGAGGACGAGACGCTGGAGTTCATGGCGGTCCAGGCCGCGAACTCGGCGCTGGCGCACGCCGGTCACGAGGCCGGGGACCTGGACCTGGTGGTCCTGGCCAACTGGACGGACCGGCAGTGGATACCGGAGATAGCGCCAGGGGTGGCGGCCGCGCTCGGCGCCCACGGCGCCCTCGCCTTCGACGTCTGCGGCGCCTGCACCGGCTTCGTGCACGGCGTGCAGACGGCAGCCTCGATGCTGACCGCGCACCCCGGCTGGAAGCGGGCCGTCGTCGTGGCCGCCGACCGGTTCACCCGCCGCGCCCGCCCCGGCACCCGTGGCCAGCTGGTCTTCGGCGACGCGGCCGGCGCGGTGGTCCTGGAGAAGGGCGACCCGGACGACCCGAGCGGGCTGATCGACTCGGTCCTCGACTGCGACGCGTCCGAGGCGGACACGGTCGCCGCCCGCGCCCCCGAGGGCTTCCTGCGGCCGAAGCCGGAGCTCATCGACCTGGCGGTCCGCTCCAGCCTGAAGGTCGCCGACAACGTCCTCACCCGCAACGAGCTGAAGACCGCCGACATCGACTGGCTCGTGCCGCACCCCGGCAACAACGCCATCCACGCCGGCGTACGCGACGGCCTCGACCTGGAGCCGGCCAGGTTCCTCACCAACTTCGCGGAGCGCGGCAACACGGGGTGCGCCTCGATCCCGATCGCGTTGTCCGAGTTCTTCGAGAGCGGCGTCATCAGGAGCGGTGACCTGGTGCTGTCCACCGCCGTCGGCTCCGGCTGGTACTACGGCGGCCTTCTCTACCGCCTGTGACCCCTCCCTCCCCTCTTCCCCCTCCCTCGAACTCCAAGGATCCGGTCATGAGTCCCACGTTCCCCGCCCCCTCCCCGTCCCTGGCCGTCTGGACCGACTTCGGAGGTGTGCTGACCCCGCCGGTCGATGTCACCTTCAGCCAGTTCGCCGACCGCGTCGGCGTCCCGCTGTGGGCGCTGAAGGAGTCGATGCGCCTGGTGGGGGAGAAGTACGGCACCGACTCGATGGGTGTCATCGACATACCGCTGATGGACGAGGCGTCCTGGTCGGGCGAGCTGGAGGACGTCCTCGGCGGCACCTTCGGGCTCGTCGCCGACCTGGAGAACTTCGGCGACCGCTGGTTCGCCGGACGCCCCGCCAACAAGGTCTGGGCCGCGCATCTGGAGACCTTCCGGGCCCGGGGCGCGTTCGTCGGTCTGCTCTCCAACCTTCCGCCGTCGTGGGAGCGGCACCGCCGCTTCATGATCGACGACTCGCACTTCGACGACATCGTCTGCTCCTACGCCGTGGGCAGCCGCAAGCCCGACCCCGAGATCTTCCGGCTCGCCGCCGAGCGGGCCGGACTCCCGCCCCACCAGTGCGTGCTCGTGGACGACCTGGAGAAGAACGTGGCGGGCGCCGTCGCCGCCGGCTGGCAGGCCGTGCACTTCCGTGACGCCGACCAGGCCGCCCGCCAGGTCGCGGGCCTCCTCGACGCGGCCACCCCGGTCACCGCCTGACCCCGCACCGCACGCCCCCTCGACCACCTCACAGGAGCCCGACATGTCCGTACTGCCCCTGCCCGTCAAGCCGGCCCGGACCACCGGCGCGGCCCAGATCCTCTCCACCCAGCGCACGCTGTCCCGTCGCCTGGTCCACCGCTCGGCGCTCGCCGAGGTGTTCCTCACCGACTTCCAGTCCGTCGACGAGAACACCTTCCGGGCAGCCGCCCAACTGCCGCCGCGCCACTTCTACTACAGCGACCACACCGGCCGTCCCGCGATGCACGACCCGCTCGCGGTGTTCGAGAGCGTGCGCCAGATGCTGCTGTGCGCGATGCACCTGCAGCACGACGCCGGCCACGACACCAAGTCCATCACCGCGACGGCCTCCATGGAGATCACCGACCTCGAGCCGCTCCTGGTCCGCGGGCCGCTGGACCTGCTCCTGCTCGGCAGCGTGGAACTCGCCAAGGAGTACCAGGGCGCCATCTCGCGGGTGGTGCACCGGGTGCGGGTCATGGTCGGCGAGCGGCAGGCGGGCGTCATCACCGTCGACACCGCGCAGCGCCCCGACGGCGTGTACGAGAAGCTGCGCATGAGCCACCGGTCCACCCCGCCGCCCTACTCCGACACCCTGTCCGCCCACACCGACGGCGTCGCCCCGCCGCCCTGGCTGGTGGGGCGTGAGCAGGCGGAGAACGTGGTCCTGGAGAACGCCCACGCGAAGGACGGGGCCCTGCACGCGCGGCTGCGCGTCCCGGTCGCCCACCCCAGCATGTTCGAGCACGCCCAGGACCACGTGCCGGGCCCGGTGATGATGGAGGCCGCCCGACAGGCCTCGCTGCTGCTCGCCGCCGACCAGGAGGGCCTGACCCCGTCCGGGCTCTATCTGCAGTACGTGAGCGCCGAGTACCTGCGCTTCGCGGAGCTGGACAGCGACATCACGGTGGTCACCCGGCGGCAGCCGGACCCGGTGGACGGCGGCCGGTGGACCGAGATCGCCTTCGTCCAGCAGGACGAGGACGTCGCCCGGATGCGGGTCCGCCTGGGCAGCACCCGCGGCACCGGAGCCGTCGATGCGCGCTGACACGTCCGCCCGGCCGGCGTCACCGGCCCGCCGCCCCGCCCACCGGGCCGGGGACCCCGGCGGCCCGGCCGCGGCCGGCGCCACCGCCGAACCGCCCGAGCCCCGCGACCGGGACGTCGTACGCCCCGGAGATCTGCCCGTCCTGTCCACCACCGGCGCCGGGCCGACCCGGTCGGCCGCGATCATGGAGGTGTCCTCCCCGTGACGAACCCAACCGCTCCCGCCCCCGTGGAGGACCCGACCGCGCCGTTCCGGCTGGACGGCCGGGTGGCCGTGGTGACCGGGGCCTCCAGCGGTATCGGCGCCCATGTGGCGCGGCTGCTGAGCGCGGCGGGCGCCAGGGTGGCGCTGGCCGCGCGCCGGGAGGCCCCGCTCAAGGAGCTGGCCGGTGAACTGCCCGGCTCGCTCGCCGTGCCCTGCGACGTGACCCGGGCCGAGGACCGCGAGCGCCTGGTCCGCACGGTCACCCGGGAGCTCGGCCCGATCGACGTCCTCGTCAACAACGCGGGCCTGTCGGAGACGGTCCCCGCGGAGACGCAGACCGTGGAGAGTTTCGGCGCCATCCTGGAGGTGAACCTGACGGCGGTGTTCGCGCTGAGCCAGGCCGTCGGCAGGGGCATGCTGGAACGCGGCCGGGGTTCCGTCATCAACATCGCCTCCATCTACGGGATGGTGGCCAGCGGCAGTCTTCCGCAGGCCGCCTACACCGCGTCCAAGGGCGGGGTGGTGAACCTGACCCGGGAGCTCGCCGCCGAGTGGGGCGCGCGGGGCGTGCGGGTGAACGCGCTGTGCCCGGGCTGGTTCTGGTCGGAGATGACCGAGTCGATGCTCGGCAGCGACAAGGGGCGGGCGTGGGTGGAACGCCGTACCCCGATGCGCCGGGCCGGCCGGCTCAGCGAGCTGAACGGGGCGTTGCTGCTGCTCGCCTCGGACGCCGGCTCGTACGTCACGGGGGCCGCCGTTCCGGTCGACGGCGGCTACCTGGCGCTCTGAGGGGCTCCGGCGGCCCGCCGCGTACCCCTTCGGAGGCACGCGGCGGTCCTCGAAGAGGGAATGGCCCGCGCAGGTACGCGCTCATAGCATCGACAGGGCGCGGGGAGGGGACCGAGCCGAGCGCCGGTCACCCGGACAGTCCCGGGAACGCGCAGCCGCCCGGCCATCCCCCGCCCGGGACGGCTGCGACCGGCAGGCCGCCTCTCCCCGCGTCTTCCCCTGGCCGCCGCCTCGTCGCCCGCGGTCCTTGTTTTTCGCATCCCACGGAGGGCACCCATCGTGAGCACGTCTGTCTCCACCGGTCGTTTCCAAGGCCGGGTCGCCCTGGTCACCGGGGCGAGCCGGGGCATCGGTCTCGCCGTCGCCGAACGGCTGGTCGCCGAGGGGGCCCGGGTCTGCGTCACCGCCCGCTCCGCCGGGCCGCTGGCCGACGCCGTCGAGCGCCTCGGCGGTCCCCGGCACGCCGTGGCCGTCGCGGGCCGGGCGGACGACGCCGGCCACCAGGCCGAGGCCGTCGAGCGCACGGTGGCCGCCTTCGGGCGGCTGGACGTACTGGTCAACAACACCGGGATCAACCCGGTGTTCGGCCCCGTCCTCGACCTGGAGGAGTCCGCGTGGCGCAAGGTGTTCGACGTCAATGTGCTGGCGGCCCTGGGCTGGCTGCGCCGCGCTCGTGAGGCGTGGATGGGTGAGCACGGCGGCAGCGTGGTGAACATGACCGCCGTGGCGGGCCTGAAGCCGGCGACCGGGATCGGCGTCTACGGCGCCAGCAAGGCCGCGCTGATCCACCTCACCGAGCAGCTGGGCCAGGAACTCGGGCCGCGCATCCGCGTCAACGCGGTGGCGCCCGCCCTGGTCAAGACCCGTTTCGCCGCGAAGCTCTACGAGGACCGCGAGCAGGAGCTCACCGCGGACTACGCGCTGGGGCGGCTGGGCACGCCGGAGGACATCGCCGCGGCGGTCGCCCATCTGGCCTCGGACGACGCCGCCTGGGTGACCGGCCAGACCCTCGTCGTGGACGGCGGACTGTCGTCCGTCGGCGGAGGGATATGACCGAAGGGCCGGCCGGCCGAGGCGTCGTCCCCTCCCTGCCCATGGCCGGCTCAGCCGGCCATGGGCAGGGAGGGCTTGGTGCGGGGGCGGATGAGCTGGAGTGAGGCCGCCTTGTTCACGGCGTCCAGGCGGGAGACCGCGTCGAGCTTGTCGAAGATCTTGCGCAGATGGCGCTTGACGGTGCCTTCGGTGATGCCCAGCCGGGCCCCTATCTGCCGGTTGCTCAGGGCCTCGGCCACGAGGGTGAGCACCTCGATCTCGCGCTCGGAGATCACCGCGGCCCCCTGGCCGGCTCCCTGGGCGGGGGAGGCGAGCGGCGGCACGGACACGGTGACCACGGTGCGCCCACCGCCGGACCGCTCCCGGATGGCCGCGATCAGGGTCTGGCGGCTGGCGCTCTTGTGCAGGTAGCCGCGGACTCCGAGGGCCAGCAACTGACGGACGAGCGCCGGGTGGTCGTCCATGCTCAGGACGATGATGCGCAGCTGGGGCTGGCGCTCCAGCAGCCTGCGCACGGTGGCCCCCGGATCCTCGTTGTGCGGCATCTGGACGTCGAGCAGGGCGACGTCGGGCCGTAGCCGCGCGGTGGCCTGCAGCGCGGAGGCCGCGTCACCGACGTCCGCGACCACCTCGAAGTCCGGTTCGGCCCGCAGGAGTTCGCACAGCGCCTCGCGCAGCAGCGTGTGGTCGTCCGCGACCAGGATGCGGGTCGTGGTGTCAGTCATGGCAGGCCTTCCTCTGCTTGATGGGGACCCAGCAAGTGATGCGGGTGCCGCGTCCGGGGGCGGTGGTGAGGGTGGTGACACCCCCGAGCGCACGGATCCGTTCCCGCATGCCGAGCAGTCCGTTGGTCGAACCGTGTGCGCCGACGGTGGCGGGGTCGAAGCCGTCACCGTCGTCGGCGACCGAGGCGTGCAGACCCTCGGTGTCCCACGTGACGTGGACGGCGATGCGCCGGGCACGCGCGTGGGCCAGGGCGTTGCGCAGGGCCTCGCGGAGGGTGAGGAAGACGGCGTCCCCCGTCGCGGACGGCAGCGCGAGGGCCGGGCCGTCGATCCGCAGGTCCACCCATGGCTCGCTGAGCTCCATGGACCGCAGGAAGTCACGCAGTGCGGTCTCCAGCGGGACGGAGCCGGCCACCGGCCGTGCGTCGCGCAGCGCCGAGGTCATCCGACGGGTCGCGTACAGCACGTCCACGACGGCGGCCCGCACCTGCTCCAGTCGGGCAACGGTGTCCTGGTCGAACCCCGTTGCCGTGGTCTCCAGCATCTCCAGGCGCCGCAGCGCCAGCGCGAGTCCGCTGCCGATCCGGTCGTGGACCTCACGTGCCAGCAGTTCCCGGACATCTGAGTCGGTGTCCCTCACTGGGTCCTCACTTTCCCCCGTTGGCTTGTCCAGTGCTCCTTACACCTCATGAGAATACAGAGCGCTCTCTTTGTTTACTACCGAGAGTGGGCCTCGCCGGGTACACGTCGGGTAAAGAAAACCGAGAGATCGCTTTACTTTGCGGCGGGTGCCGCGGCGATGCCGTGGCACAGGAGGGGCCACAGCCGCGCCATGGCGGCCGCAGCCCCCGGCGGGTGCTCCCGCCCCTGGGGCGTGCGCGGATGCACCTCGACGGCGGTGAGCAGGTGTGTCACCAGCCCGGCCACCGCGGGCGGGTGGGCGTCGTGATGCAACTCCCCTGCCGCTTCCGCCTCTTTGAGCAGCCGGCGCAGCGCGGGCAGCCAGGAGGAGTGCCAGCCCGGTTCGATGTCCGGCCGCTCCCGGGCCAGCAGGGAGGCGGCGCGTACGACGGCGTCCTCGTCCAGGAGCCGGGCGAGCGCCAGCAGCAGTGCGCCGACGGCCTGCAGCGGGGAGGCCTGTGCGTCGTCCGACGTGTCCGCGACCCGCTCGCGGGCGGTGGTCGCGGCCTGCTCGACGATGGCCTCGGCCAGTTCGCTCTTGCTCGCGAAGTGAAAGGTCAGCGCCCCCATGGAGACCCGGGCGGACTTGCTGATCGCCATCAGGGTGGCCCCGTTGTAGCCCTTGTCGTCCACGACATCGGCAGCGGCCTCGATGAGGGCTTCGCGGGTACGCGTCGCCCTGGCCTGCGTTGCCATGCGCCCTCCAGTGATCTCAGGCGGACCGACCGTCCTGGGGAGGACGGTATCCAGATCCTGACATCAAATCAAAGAGATCGCTCTCTATTCTAGAGGGAGGCGATGCGGCACGCGGAAGCCGCCGCCCCCGGGTGGAACCCGGGGGCGGCGGCTGTCGTCACGGAGCCCTCATGGGGCGGCGGCGGGGCGCCCGACGCGGGGCGCCGGCAGTGGGGCCGGTCAGCCTCCGCCCGGTCAGTTTCCGCCCGGCCGGCATCCGCTGCCGGCGTACGCGCCCGAGCGCCGGTACCAGGAGGCGGCACCGGCGAGCCGCTCCAGCGGGCCCGGCCCGGGATCGGTGTCCAGCAGGTCCCAGATCCGGTCGCTGCGGTAGAAGTGGTCCCTGCCCAGCAGGTCCAACTGCCGCTCCCCCCAACGGCCCGGGGTCCGGGCGAGCAGGGCGCGGCACTCGGCCCAGTCGGCGTCGCCGTGCGCGGGTGCGGCGAGCCCGAGTCCGCTCAGGGTCTCGCGGAGCCGGCCGCTGGAGACCGGTACGGGATGGGCGGCGTGATGCACTCCCCGCACCGGGGAGCTCGCGGTGGCGGCGGCCGCGGCCAGCCGGGCCAGGTCGCCCACGTCCACGAGGGAGAGCAGTCCCGTCCCACCCGCCCACTCGGGCGGGACGCGCTCGGTGAGTTCGGCGAACGCCGGGACGACCCAGCGGTCCCCCTCGCCGAGCACCAGGTTGGGCCGCAGGACGAGCGCGCCGGCCGCGAGGGCCGGGCGTTCGGCGGCGAGGCGGCTGCGGCTCGCCGCGGAGACCGGTTCGGCGTCGGCGCCGTCGACGTCGATCCCGCGGTGCGGACCCGCGCCGTACACCGCGGCCGTGGAGAAGTGGACGATCCGGTCGACACCGGCCTGACGTGCCGCCGCCATGACGGCGGTGGTCCCCTCCAGGTTCACCGCCACGCACTGCCGGGCGTCGGCGCCCACGTACGAGACGGCATGGACGACGGCGTCGACTCCCTCGAACGCACGGGACAGGGACGCCGCGTCGGTGACGTCGGCCCGGACGTGTTCCACGGCGTCGTCGCCCGGCCGTCCGGCGGTGCCGCGCACCAGTGCGCGGACCCGCACGGGACGTACGCCGGGACCCCGCCGGGTGATCAGCCGGCGCAGCACCGCGGAGCCGATGAAGCCCGTGGAACCGGTCACGGCGACGGTCCAGGGTCTCACTGGGCGGTCTCCGGCCCCGGTGTGCCGAAGCCGAGGGTGTCGATCACCTCGGGAGCGGCGACCGCGGGCAGGAAGTACCGCCACAGTTCGACGATCCGTTCCCGCAGGTCCTCGTGCCCCGTGCTGATCTGGGAGAGCAGCTGGGTCCCGCTGTAGGCACCCACCAGCACCCGGGCGAAGCCGGCCGGGTCCACTCCGGGGCGCAGCTCGCCGAGCGCTTCGGCGACGATGAGCTCCTCCTTGAACCGGGTGATCCACAGCTGGTAGGCGGCGTCGTCCTGGATGCCGAAGGCACCCTGTTCGACGGCCAGTCGCACGCCGGCCCGCAGCAGGACGTTGCGCTGCAGCTCCTGGGCCAGTTCGAGGGTGAGGTCGATCAGGTGCTGGAGCCCGCTCCGGCCGCCCAGTTCGGGCAGGTCCGCGGCCTGTTCGGCCATGACCGCCTTGGCCAGGTCCTCCTTGGAGCCGAAGTGGAAGTACAGGGCTCCCATGGTGGACCCGGCCCGCTTGATGATCTTGGTGGTGCTCGTGCCGGTGTACCCCCGGAGGTCGAACTCCTCCGCAGCCGCCCTGATGAGGGCCGCCCTGGTCCGCACCGCGCGCTCCTGCTGAGGCTGCGCCACTGGCCCCTCTTTCCATCAAATAAACAGAGTGCTCTCTAGGTTATACGTCACGCACCGTGACTCTCGCAACTCGGCGACGGCAGCCGCGCAACTTGAGTAGTCCATGATCGACACTTTGCACTCCCTTGAGACTCAACAAACAGAGCACTCTTTATGTTTGAGGGGCGGCGGCCGCTGCAACGGCCGCAGCACTCACATACGTCTTAGGGGGATTCCGTATGTCCAGCACCATTCAGCGCGTCCACACCACCGCCCCTACGTGGGCACCGGTGACCCAGGAGCAGGTGCACAAGCACACCGCCTCCGAGGTACTTCTGACGTCGTGGTGCCAGCGCGGGAACGACGCCTTCACCGTTCTGGCCGACTGGCCGCAGAACCACAGCTTCTACGGGCCGCGGCACGGCCTGCACGACCCGATGCTGGTGGCCGAGTCGGTCCGCCAGTGCATACCGCTGCTCAGCCATGTCGCCTACGACGCCCCGGCGGGACACCGCCAGTCCTGGAGCCACTTCAGCTTCGCGCTGACCCCCGCCGCCCTGGCCGCCGGCCCCGGCCCGGCCGAGGTCGAACTCCGAGTCACCTGCCAGGACGTCGTCCGGCGCATGGGCCGGCTGGCCTCGTTGCGGATGCAGGTCGACGTGGTGCGCGACGGTGTCCGGGTCGGTACCACCCAGAGCCGGTTCGCCAACCACGCCCCCGCGGTCTACCGACGCCTGCGGGGGGCCTACGCGGACCTCGGCGGCGCCGTGGCCCGCGCCCTGCCGCTGCCTCCGCCGGCCGCCCCCACGCAGGTCGCGCGCGAGGACTTCGCCGACGTCGTGCTCTCGCCGACCGACTCCCCCCGGCGCAGCCAGATGCGCGTCGACCTCAACCACCCCGTGCTCTTCGACCACCCGGTCGACCACGCCCCCGGCATGCTGCTCCTCGAGGCGGCACGCCAGGCCGCCCACTCGGTGGTGCAGCAGTCGGCGGCGGTCATCGCCATGGACGTGGTGTTCTCCCGGTACGCCGAACTCGACGCGCCCTGCTGGATCCACACCGACCCGCTCCCGGCGGACCGGCCCGGCCGGCACCGGGTCCTGATCACCGCCGTCCAGAACGACATCTGTGTCTTCTCCAGCCTCACCACTCTGGTGAGCCTGCCGGTGAGCTGAGCTCAGCCGAGCCGAGCCGAGCAGGGTGAGCGAGCGGCGGTCTACAAGGGCTGGTGGGGCGTTCCCACGATGTCGTCGCGCGCGCCGGCCGGCACCGGCACGGCCGCCACCGCGTCCCCGTCGGTGTTGACCCTCTCGATGATCGCGAGACGCTCCGGCGTGTCCTCCGGCTTCGCGTACCCGATGGCGACGTAGAGGACGAGGGACACCGCCAGCGGCACCGACACCTGGTACTGCAGCGGCACGCCACCGGAGACGTGCCCGTTGATGGGGTAGTTGACCAGCCAGAACGCCAGCAGTCCGGCCGCCCAGCTGGTCAGCGCCGCCGTGGGGCCGGAGCGGCGGAAGGGGCGGAGCAGACCCAGCATCATCGGGATCGCGATCGGGCCCATCAGACCGGCCACCCACTTGATGACGACCGTGATGATGTCCTTGAAGGCGGGGGAGTTGACCTGGGTGGCCACCGCCATGGACAGGGCCAGGAAGACGACCGTCGTGACGCGGGCCGCGATCAGCCCCGAGCGCTGTCCCCACGCCCGCGCACGAGCGGACACCACCGGCGCCACGTCCCGCGTGAACACCGCCGCGATCGCGTTGGCGTCGGAGGAGCACATGGCCATCGTGTGGGAGAAGAAACCGACGATGACCAGGCCCAACAGGCCATGCGGCAGCAGCTGTTCGGTCATCAGGCCGTAGGAGTCGGAGCCGTCCGGCTTCTGGGCGTGGACCAGCAGCGGGGACATCCACATGGGGAAGAACAGCACGACCGGCCAGACCAGCCACAGCACCGACGACAGCCGGGCCGACCGCTCGGCCTCGCGCGCGCTGCCCGTCGCCATGTAGCGCTGCGCCTGGTTGAGCATGCCGCCGTTGTACTCGAAGAGCTTGATGAAGAGGAAGGCGAGGAGGAACACCGTGCCGTAGGGGCCGACCAGCGGCTTGCCGTGGCCGTGCAGCGCCGGCTGGTTCCAGGCGTCGAGGAAGCCGATGTGCTTGTCGCTCAGCTTCAGGACCACGGCGACGAACATCGAGACGCCGGCGAGCAACTGGATGACGAACTGGCCGAGTTCGGTCAGCGCGTCCGCCCACAGGCCGCCGATCGTGCAGTACACGGCGGTGATCGCGCCGGTGATGAGGATGCCCTGGTTCAACGAGACGCCCGTGAACACCGACAGCAGCGTGGCGATCGCCGCCCACTTGGCGCCCACGTCCACGATCTTCAGCAGCATCCCGGACCAGGCGAGGGCCTGCTGGGTCGGGAGGTTGTAACGGTTCTTCAGGTACTCCAGCGGGGAGGCCACCTGGAGCCGGGAGCGCAGTCGGTTGACGCGCGGCGCGAACAGCTTCGACCCGACGGCGATGCCGAGCGCGATGGGGAAGGACCAGGTGACGAAGGAGGTGACGCCGTAGGTGTAGGCGATACCCGCGTACCCGGTGAACATGACCGCGCTGTAGCCCGACATGTGGTGCGAGATGCCGGACAGCCACCAGGGCATCCTGCCGCCGGCCGTGAAGAAGTCGGAGACGTTGTCCACGCGCTTGTGCGACCAGACGCCGATCGCGACCATCACACCGAAGTAGCCGATGAGTACGGCCCAGTCGAGACTGTTCATGTGCTCGATCGTGGGTGCGGTCACATGAACACGACAAGCAAGGAGAGGGTCAAGTCGCGGTAAAATCGTTCGGTTTGATGACCGCAGTTCACCTACATGAACTCATCCCTGAATGCACCACCCTGCGGCGCGAGAGGGGTCACCGCATCAGCTCCCCCGCGTTGACCAGCAGGGACTGCCCGGTGATGGCCCGGGCGCGGTCCGAGGACAGGAACACCGCGGCATCCGCCACATCCCCGTCGGTCGCCAGCTCCGGCAGCGCCATCCGCTGTGTCAGCCGCCCCAGTACCTCCGCCTCCGGCACCCCTTCCGTCCGCGCGGTGAACTGGACGTACGCCTGCACCGGCGGTCCCCACATCCAGCCGGGCAGCACGGTGTTGACCCGGATCCGGTGCGGCCCCAGTTCCCGCGCCAGCGAGTACATCGCGCTGGTCAGCGCCCCCTTCGAGGCGGCGTACGCGGCCTGCTTCACCTGGGAGGGCGCGGCGACGGCCGACTGTGTCCCGACGAAGACCACCGAACCGCCCCCGCCCGCCCTCAGCGCCGGCAGGCACGCCCGGGTCATCCGCAGGGTGCCCAGCAGGTTCACGTCGATGACCGACTGCCAGGTCGCGAAGTCCGCGTCCTCGATGCCGCCGAAGTGGGAGTCCCAGGCCGCGACGTGGACCACCGCCTCGATGCCGCCGAACCGCTCCACCGCCAGGGCCGCCAGCGCCGCGCACTGGTCCTCGTCGGTGATGTCCGCCGTCCGGTACGCCGTGCGCGTGCCGGCCGGGTCGATCTCGGCGGCGCTCTTGGCGAGGTTCGCCTCGGTGCGCGCCCCGAGCACCGCGTTCCCGCCGTCCCGTACGACGGCCGCGGCGACCTGGTGGCCGAGACCGGCGCCGACTCCCGAGACGACGACGGTCTTGCCTGCGAGCAGGGACATCGGTGCCTCCCGCGGTATGGCGCTTTATCTGATGGAGCGTCAGAGTATGGGTCACGGCAGGAAAGGGGAACCGTATGAGCGACGAGACCCGCAGCGAGCTGTACGGCGAGCTCGCCGCCGTGGGCCCGTACGGCGTGCACCCGGGCCACGCCCTGATCACCATGGTCGAGCCGCACCCCGGCCACGAGTACGCCTACAACCGCTGGTACGAGGACGACCACTACTACGCCGGCGCGATGGCCATGCCCTGGATGTACGCGGGCCGCCGCTGGGTGGCGACCCGGGACCTGCAGCTGCTGCGCCACCCGGAGAAGTCGGCCGTCGCCCAGCCGGTCACCGCCGGCTGCTACCTCTCCACCTACTGGATCACCGACGGGCGCTACGCCGACCACATGAGGTGGACCGTCGCCGTCAACAGGCGCCTGGGCCGCGACGCCCGGGTCTACCACGACCGCACCCACGTCTTCACGGCCTTCCAGGACCACGAGACGACGGTGTACCGGGACGGCGCGGCGGGCCCCCGGGACTTCCACGCCCTCGACCACCCGTACGCCGGGCTGGTGCTGGAGGTGATCGACAGCGAGTCGGCCGGGCAGCGGGCCGAGCTGCTCCGGTGGCTGCGCGGCCGGCACCTGCCCAGGCGGCTGTCCGGCTCCCCGGCCGCGATGGTCACCGTGTTCCGGCCCACCCCGCTGCCCGGCGACCGCATGACCTACGTCCGGCAGGTCGAGGGCGTGGACACCCGGCTGACCCTGCTGTGGTTCCTGCAGAGCGACCCGCGGGAGTGCTGGGCGGACCACTTCACCGGGCTGGACACGGACGTCTCCGGCTCCGGGCTGGGCCGGGTGGAGCTGGTGGCGCCCTTCATCCCGACGATCCCGGGCACGGACACCTACGTGGACCGGCTGCGCTGAGGCTCAGGGTGACTTGAGGGCGTCCGGGCAGGGCGTGCCCCGGGGCAGCTGGTACGGCGCGGCCAGCCGGTAGGTGCCGGGCTTCGGCGCCAGCAGCATGGTCCACTTGTCGCCCTTGGCGTCCTCCGGCGTCTCCATCAGGCACCCGTTGGCGTTGACGTACGTCTTCGCCCTCGTCTCCTGCGGCGCCTTCAGGCTCTTGCCGTGCGCGTCGACGATGCTCAGCCACGGCGAGTACGGGATCCGGATCAGGATCCGCCCGGCCTTGCGCACCCGCAGTGTCATCTCGCCCTGCCCGGCGCGGTCCACCACGGCGTCGGGCTCGGCGAGCGGCGTCGCATCCGTCATCCGGAACAGCTGCCAGTTGGCGTCGCCCCAGACCTGCTTCAGATACGGCATACCGCGCCGGAGCAGTTGCCGCTCGCGCTCGCCGCCGTCGCCGTCCGGGTCGTCCTTCGGCAGGACGACGAAGTGGACGGCCCAGCGCTGGAGCCACTCATGGTAGTTAGCCGAGTTGAGAGTGTCGTCGTAGAAGAGCGGGTTGCGCTCCATGTCCGCCTGCCGGTTCCAGCCCCGGGCCAGGTTGACGTACGGCGCGAGCGCGGACGCCTCGCGGTGCGAGCGGGCCGGGACGACCTCGACGCGGCCCTTCTCGGCGCCGGCCTTCTGCAGCTGGTGGACGAGCGGGGCCAGCTCCCGCGCCCACGCGGCCGGCCTCGTGTGGATGATGTCGTCGACCGTCTTGAAGCCGATCCAGCCGGTGAACCCGAGGAACGCGAGCACGGTCGCGTACCACCTGCGCGACTTCGGCACGGTGAACGGCAGCGCGGCCACCAGCGTCGCCCCGGCGAACAGCATCGGCAGCCGGGAGATGTTCGACCCGATCTGCGAGTTGATCAGCCACACCAGGACCACGCCGACGCTGTAGACGGCGGCGGTCAGCCGGACGGTCACCCACTCCTTCGGCGCCAGGAACAGGCACAGCAGCCCGTACAGCAGGGGGAGGATCACCGAGCCGATCGTCATCGGCTGGGTGCCGGAGAAGGGGAAGAGGAAGTAGGAGGCGGCGACCACCGCCGTCGGGGCGAGCCCCAGCGCCCAGGCGCCCGGCCGTCGCTTCTGCAGGAACAGGGCGGCCGCGACCAGGCCCACGAACAGCCCCGAGACGGGCGAGGCCATGGTGGAGAGACCGGCCAGTGGGGCGGCCACCGTCGCCTTCGCCCAGCGTTTGTACCGCCATCGGTACGGCCAGCAGAAGACGGCCGCGACGGCGCCGAGCGCGAACATCGTGCCGAGACCGAAGGTCACCCGGCCCGAGATCGCGTTGCACAGCAGCGCGAAGACCCCGGCGAGGGAGGTCCACAGCGGGTTCCGCACGGCCCGGCTGCGGATCATGACCAGCGTCAGCAGGCCCGCCGAGACGGTCCCGGCGATCATCATCGTCGTACGGACGCCGAGGACGGCCATCAGGTACGGCGACACCACGCTGTACGACACCGGGTGCATGCCGCCGTACCAGGCGAGGTTGTACGCCGAGTCCGGGTGCCGGCCGACGAACTCCGCCCAGGCGTCCTGGGCCGCGAGATCACCGCCGCTGTTCGCGAACGTGAAGAACCAGATGATGTGCAGGACACCCGCGAGGGCCGTCATGGACAGCACGGGGTGGGCGAGCAGCCGCTGGCGGAGGGGCTCGGCCGCGGCGAGGAGACGCGCGGGTCCGCGCGGGGGGACGACGGGACGATCACTGTCGGCAGGACCGTCCGGCAGGCCGGTGCGGCCGTCCGGGAGGTCGGTGCGACGCTCCGGATCAGCTGTGGACAGACGTATTCGCGGGCCGGATCCCGGGCCCGGATCGGCGTCGTCGGCGCGTGTCGGCTCCGCTGTGGCCACCTGAAGGCACTCCCCGTGTCCCGTCTTTTGTTCTCGGCCGTGTTCCATGGTCTTTCCGGCCGCTTCCCGTCCAGTTCGCGGCCGTGTCCCGCTGACCGCCGACCTGCCCCGATTCGTGACGCTAGCACGCGCGTCTTTTCACGGCGCGGCGCGCCCGTCGCGGGGCCCCTGGGCGGGGCGCCGCGAACGGGGCGCGGGGCGGTTTGGCGGTGGTGCGGTCAGCCCAGACGGGTCAGCTTGGCGCCGAACCCGGGCTCGGCCAGATCCTTCTGCAGGGCCACCGGGACCTTGACCGCGCCGGCCGAGCCGTCACCCACGGTGAGGGTGCCGACCTCCGTGCCGGCCTTCGCCGTGTGCGGCACCTCGCCCGGGGAGAAGGACAGCTTCACCCGCAGCCCCGGCCAGCCGGCCGCCGTCACGTCCTTGGTGGCGACCACCGGGGTACGGCCGCCGAGGCCGTCGTCGACGTACCCGACGACGGCGCCCTTCTTCAGGATCGTCGCCGACGTCAGCGCGCCCTGCCCGGCGCGGATCAGCTGGTCGGCGGCGTTCACCGCCCCGGTGAGGATGGAGTGGTCCTTGGGGTCCGCGGGCTGGCGGATCACGGCGCCGACGATGGTCCGCGTCTCGCCGCCGACGTCCTGCTTCGCCGCGAAGACCAGGTTGCCGAGGGCGGAGCTGGTGGTGCCCGTCTTGATCCCGACGACGTTGTTGCGTCCGACCAGACGGTTCCAGTTGGGGTGGTTGTCCCCCTTGTAGTCGTTGTACGACATCATCGCCGCGACCTCCCGGAAGGCGGGCACGGTCATCGCGGCCTTGGCCAGCTTCACCTGGTCCACGGCCGTGCTGACGGTCGAGTCCGTCAGGCCCGAGGGGTCGGTGTACGTCGTGTTCGTCATGCCGAGGTCCTTGGCGGCGGCATTCATCTTCGCCACGAACGCCTTCTCGGAACCGGCGTCCCAGCGGGCCAGCAGCCGGGCGACGTTGTTCGCGGAGGCGATGAGGATGCCCTCCAGGGCCTCGCGCTGGGAGATCGAGTCACCGGCGGTGACGCTGACCGTGGACTCCTGGCCCGCGTTCGACTGCTGCTCGGCAGGCTTGTCGATCTTTATCTTGGGGCCGTCCGCGCCGGACTTGAGGGGGTGGTCGCGCAGCACGAGGTACGCGGTCATCACCTTCGCGACACTCGCGATCGGCACGGGCTTCTGGGTGCCGGAGGAGCCGAAGGTACCGATGCCCTGCACGTCCAGGGCGGCCTGGCCGTCGGACGGCCACGGTATGTCCACCTTGCCGCCGGTGAAGGTGTACTCGGGCTTCGCCGTGAGGCCGAGCGTGGGCCGGGGGAGCGGGCGGAAGGTCTGTACGACCGCGAAGACGACCGCCAGGAGCAGGACCAGGGGGGTCCAGATCTTGACCCGGCGCACGAGCGTGCGGACCGAGGTCTCCGGGGGCGGCGGCGTGTTCGTCAGCTCCGCGAGGAGGTCCAGCGGGGGCTTCGGGGGAAGCGGCTGCTGGGTGGTGCGCTCGGGACCGACCTGGGGGACGGGGGTGGTGGCGTCCGGCTTGGCGGCCGGGGCGATGTCGTTCTTGAGCGCGACGAACTTGCTGGTGCGCTCGGGGTCGGACTCGGGGGCCTTCGGTGTCTTCGGGGCGTCCGGCTTGCTGCCGAGCTTGAGCATGGTCGTCGGCTGGTCGACCTGCGGAGCCGGCTTGGGGGGTATCGCCTTGAAGACGGTGGTGGGGTGGTCGACGGCATCCTGCGGAGCTTCGGCGCCCTCCGCCTCGGCTTCGCCTTCGGCGCCCTCGCCCTCGCCCTCGCCCTCGGCCTTGGCTTCGGTGTTCGTCTCCTCCGCCTCGGCTTCGCCTTCGGCGTCGGTCTCGTTCCCACCCGCACCACCCGTGCGGGTTTCGTTGTCGGCTGCGGGTGGCCCCTGTGGGGTGTCGTCGCCGTCGGCGTCCTCGGACTCCTCGGCACCGGCGGCGGCCTTGGAGCCGGCCTCGTCCTCGGGTTCGGCGGCGTCGGCCTTCTGCGACGTGGCGTCGGCCTTCTCCGGCTTGGCTTCGGCGTCGGCCGTCTCTGTCTTCGCTTCGGCTTCGGCCTTCTCCGGCTCGGCTTCACCGTCGGCTTCGGCGTCGGCCTTCTCTGTCTTGGCTTCGGCGTCGGCCTTCTCCGGCTCGGCTTCGGCTTCGGCGTCGGCCTTCTCCGGCTCGGCTTCGGCTTCGGCGTCGGCCTTCTCCGGCTCGGCTTCGGCTTCGGCTTCTGCGTCGGCTGTTTCTGGCTTCGCGTCAGCGTCAGGGGTGACGGCCGAGTCGGCTGCGGAGTCGGCGGCAGCCTCCGGCTGCGGTTCCGCAGCCGGCTGTTCGCTGTCCTCGTCCGTGGCCGCCGAGTTGTCCTCAGGGATGTCCGCGGCGCGAACCCACGCCGAGACCGCCTCGCGGAGGGCGTTGTCCTCCTCGGGGGTTTCCTGGGACTTCCCGTCACGTACCGACAGGATCTTCGTCGCGGTGTCCACGCCGCTCGACGAGGAATCCTTTTCGCGGGAGACCGCGAGGCGCGGATCGCGGGCCTCGGGAACCGGACCCGAGCTCCCCGACGTCGGTTCTGCCGACGACTGACGCTGCTTCGACCTGTCGGGGGACTCGCCCGCCACCGATGCCTCCTCCTGCGCCGCACGCCCACGCGCGCGCCCTGTCCGAACCATGTACCAGTGTCCTGTGTGAGGGCTTGGCCCCTGCGGTAGACGAGAACGACATACCTACCGGTTCCCTCACGAACCGGTCACGCACCCTCGACAGACCAATGTGAGAGGGGTCACCCTGTCATTCATCCACGCGGGGAGGCATGGATGGGCAGGAGCCGCAGAACACTTCCGGAGGAGCTTCTGCTGCTGGCACTGGACCCGGCCACGGGTACCACTGCGCAGCCGCAGTCGCTCGACCTCGGTCTGGCCGGTGCACAGCTAGTGGAGCTGGCGCTGGCCGGACGGATAGCCCCAGACGGGGATCGTATCGCCGTGGTGGTGCCACGGCCGACTGGAGATCCGACTTTGGACTGCGCGTTGGAGTTGCTGCGACGGCGTGGCGCTCCCGTGCGGGCTGTTCACTGGATCGGCGGACCTCGCCTGGGGCTCCGTCAGACCTACCTCTCGCATCTGGAGCGCTGCGGCATGGTGCACGCCGTGGCCGGTCAGATGTGCGGGGTGCTGCCGACGACTCGCTATCAGGCGACGGACAACGAGATCAGCCGGGAGATCCGAGCCCGGCTGGACTCCGCGATCCGCACCGGCGTACCGCCGGACCCGCGGACCGCGGCGCTCGCCGCCCTGGCGCACGCCGTCGGACTCGGCAAGCACCTGTATCCGGGGAACGAGGGCAGGTCCTCGCGGTCCCGGTTGCGGGATCTGATCCGGCATGACCCCATGGGCGGTCTTGTCGCGCATGCCGTGATGGACGTGCAGAACGGTGCGGCCGCGCAGCCGCGCCGTGGACCGGCCGCCACCGGTCGGCAGGGTGCGGCCGGTGCCAGGCCCGCGGCGGAACCCGCGCGCGGGGTTCCGATGCAGCCGCACCGCGGATCCATGGCCCGCGCCGTGGCCCACTGAGCCGTAACCCGGTCCCCACAAGCCGGTTCGGGAGCCGCTGGTCAGAGCGGGGCGGCGAGATCCTTCCTCGGGTCTCGCCGTCCCGCTCGACTGCGTCCGGGTACCCCATCGGGTGGCGAGCCGTGGCGAACTGACGCGTACGCGCCGCATATCCACCATTTCCCAGCGGTAGAAAGCACCTTGGTGGCAGTCTGCTCAACAGCAGATACAGAAAGTGCTAAACAACAGGCAGGCAGCCGGAGGTGCACGTCCCGTGGCGTCCAATGTCAATCCCACCGTCAGGCGGCGCCGGCTGGGCCAGGAGCTGCGCAGGCTCCGCGAGCTCAAGGGCATGACGGCCGAGGAAGTGGCCGAGCGACTGCTCGTGTCCCAGTCGAAGATCAGTCGGCTGGAGAACGGGCGCAGAAGTATCAGTCAGCGCGATGTGCGTGATCTGTGCGGGGTCTACGAGGTCGAGGACCAGCGGATCGTCGACTCGTTGATGGAGATGGCCCGGGACTCGCGGCAGCAGGGGTGGTGGCACACCTTCGGGGACATCCCGTACAGCGTCTACATCGGTCTGGAGACCGACGCCGAGTCGCTGCGGGTGTACGAACCGCAGCTGGTCACCGGTCTGCTGCAGACCCGTGCCTATGCGGAGGCCCTGGTGCAGGGCGCGCTGCCGGAGACGTCGACCGCCGAGATCGAGAAGCGCGTGCAGGTCCGCATGCGCCGACAGGAACGTATCACCGCCGAGGGCAACCCGCTCCGGCTGTGGGTGGTGCTCGACGAGGCCGCGCTGCGCCGGGTCGTCGGCAGCAAGCTGGTGATGCGCGAGCAGCTGGAGCATCTGATCGAGATGTCCCAGCTGCCGCACGTCACCGTGCAGGTGCTGCCGTTCGAGGTGGGGGCGCATCCGGGGCTCAACGGGCAGTACGCGATCCTGGAGTTCACCGACGCGGCCGACTCCAGTGTGGTGTACCTGGAGGGTGTCACCAGCGACTTGTACCTGGAGAAGGCCCAGGACGTGCAGAAGTACGCCGTGATGTACGAGCATCTGCGGGCACAGTCCCTCAATGTGGAGCAATCCCGGCAGTACATTGCGAAGGTGGCCAAGCAGTACGCCGAATGAGGGTGTGTCACAGAGGGCGCCGGATCGTACACCGTCGGTCCGCTCCAGTGGAAGGCCCCTCTGGAATATGCCATCCGGTTGAGTGAACGACTACTCCAGCAGGGGCGGTTGCCCGGTAGCGTCGATCACGCCAATCAGACGACAAGGTTGGCGTGAACCGCACTACCGCAACTCGCAACAGGAGTGGACATGGCACTGATTCAGGGCGCTTCGGAGACGTGGATGAAGTCCTCCTATTCCGCGGGCAACGGCGCCTGCGTCGAGGTCAAGTCGCCCACCAACGCCGCCGAGCTCGCCGTCCGTGACTCCAAGGTCCTCGAAGGCCCGGTCCTGGCCTTCCCCGCCGGCGCGTGGAACGCCTTCGTGGCCTCGGTCAAGGCCTAGGGGGCCCTCCCTGACCTTCGTCCGTAGAGACTCCCCGACGAAGACAACTTCACAAGCACCACCAGAAGAGCCCTCTCGACCAGTCGCCGTCCTTGCCGAGAGGGCACTTTCTGTTCGGGGACACGGTCACCCGTCGGCGGCGCCGGCCGTCACCGCACCGGGAACGCCACGTCGCACACCGCGTCCTGCGGGCCCGCCGCGTTCCAGTCCGCGAAGTAGATCTCGCGGCAGGGGCCGGCCGTCTCCAGGCCCTCGCCCGCCGTCCACTGCTCCACCGCCTCGAAGGCGGCCTGGATCTGGGGGTGCGCCACCTGGGCCTTGGTGATCCGGGTGTAGGCCAGCCGGGCCGCCGGCTCCACCCGTACCACCGTCTTCCAGGCCCGCCCCTGGCCGGCGGCCCACGCCCGGGCCGCCGCCTCGTCCGCCACCGGTACGCACGCCTCGGCCGGGCCGTCGCTCTCCATCGACACCTCGGAGTGGTAGACCACGAACGGCGCGCCCGCCATGCCCCCGCACTCCCGTGCCGCCGCCTCCAGCCGGCCCAGCGACGCGCCGATCCACGTCGGCAGCTCGTCGGCCAGGGTGTGCCGTGACTCGGTGATCACCACCTGCGCCGGCACGTCCACGGTCTCGATCACGAACTTCCCGTACATCTCGGAGCTCCTCCCCGACAGTCGTCCACGGAGGTACTCGGCGAGCGTCCGCTGCCCCGCCACCCGGGTCTCCACGTCCGCCCAGTAGGCGGCGAGCCGGCCGGCGGCCTCGGTGCCCTCGGCGCCGAGCACCCAGGCGATCCGGGCGAGCGGCATGTCCAGCTGCCGCAGCAGGGCCACCAGACGGGCGCGCTCGACCTGGCCGGCCCGGTAGTAGCGGTAGCCGGTGGCCTCGTCGACGTGCGCGGGGGCCAGCAGGCCGAGGCGGTCGTACAGGCGCAGCGCCTTGGCCGAGAGCCGGGACCGCGCGGCGAACGCGCCGATGGTGAGCAGGTCGTCGTCCACGGTCTCATCCTCCGTCACCGGGCGGATCCGTCCCGCCCGGCGAGGAGGACGCTCGTCCCTGCCCCAGGGGCAAGGTCAAGCCGGACTCAGGCGAGCTGGGCCTCGATGGCCGTCACGACCTCGTCCGACTCCGGCTCGGTCTGCGGCGAGAAGCGGGCGACGACCGTGCCGTCGCGGCCGATCAGGAACTTCTCGAAGTTCCAGCGGATGTCACCGCTGTGGCCCTCCGCGTCCGCGAAGCCGACGAGGCGCTCGTACAGCGGGTGCCGGGCCTCGCCGTTCACCTCGACCTTCTCGGTGAGCGGGAAGGTCACGCCGTACGTCGCCGAGCAGAACTCGGCGATCTCCTCGGCGGTGCCGGGCTCCTGTCCGAGGAACTGGTTGCAGGGCACGCCGAGCACGGTGAAGCCGCGTGCGGCGTAGCGTTCCTGCAGCTTCTCCAGGCCCGTGTACTGGGGGGTGAGGCCGCACTTGGAGGCGACGTTGACGATGAGGACCGCCTTGCCGGCGTACTGGGCCAGGTCTGCGGGGCCGCCGGTGAGGGCGTCGATGTCGGTGTTCAGAACGTTCGTCATGGGGGGAGCCTAGACGCCCCGGGGGGTGCCGGGACCGGCCGCCGGGTGGCTGCGGCCTCGCCCTGGCCCCCGCCCCGGTGCCTCCACCAGGACGTCACCGGCCGCCGTCCTCGCGTACAGCACCGAGCGCCCCGCCCTGCGCCGCTCCACCAGCCCCGCTTCCCGCAGCACCTTCAGATGGCGGCCCACCGAGCCCAGCCCCTGCCCGGTCACCGCGGTCAGCTGGGTGGTGCTCATGGGGGAGGCGAGGAGGACCAGGACCTCGGCGCGGGCCGCTCCGAGCAGGGCGTCCAGACCGGTCGGCACGGTCCGGTCGCCGACGTCGGCCAGGGCGCCCGCGCACGGGTAGACGGCCGCGTAGCGCACCCCGTCCTCCCAGGCCACCCAGCCCGACCGCTGGACCGTCACCGGGACGAAGACCAGTTCGGCGCCGGAGATCTCCCGGGGCGGGTACTCGTGCAGGTTGATCTGGAGGCGGTTCTCGCCGAGCCACCTGGTGGACCCGGGGCGCAGCGCGTCGAGCACGCTCACCCAGCCGCCCCGGCTCACCTGCGCGGTCCGCGCGACCACGTCCGCCTCCAGCACCCGTCGGCGCCGTTCCCAGGACGGCCGTACGGTCTGCTCCCACACCCACTCCAGGAGTACGGCCGCCCGCTCGGGCAGGTCGTCGCGGTCCAGTTCGGCGGGGAGCGGGCCGGCGAGGGACGTGCGCAGATGACCGCGGGCCGCGTCCGGCGGGGCCGCGCGCACGCGGGCCACCTCGTCCGGGAACCGCTCGCCGTCCCGGGGCGTCGGCGTCAGGAAGTCGGCGATCCAGTTCCGGCCGAGGCCCGCCCGTACCAGCCGCGCCGTCACCGGGTCGGCCCGCAGGCGCGCCCGGTAGGCGGGCAGATGGGCGCGCAGCCACTGCTGCTCACCGGGGTGCGCGGCGCCCTGCGCGTGCAGCAGCTTGAGGCAGGCGAAGGTCTCGGCGAGCGGTGAGACGACGAACCGGCTGTGGGCGAGCGTGTCCGCGTTGAGCTGCCACCAGCCCACCTCGGCACCCCCCTTACGGCAGTGAGACCTTTCGCTCCGGTGCGAAACAATAACGAGCCGTGTGCGGGCCGCCCGAGACTCCCGGACATGACCGGCTACCGATCCCTGTTCCGCACCCCGGAGTTCACCCCGCTCTTTCTCGGCGCCGCCGCGCAGACCGCCGCGGGCACCGTCGGCGGCCTCGCCCTCGGCACGCTCGTGTACCGGACGACCGGATCGCCGCTGCTGTCGGCGGTGAGCATGTTCGGCCCGTCCCTGGCGCAGGTGCTGGGCGCGACGGTGCTGCTCTCCGGTGCCGACCGGCTGCCTCCCCGCAGGGCCCTCACCGGCATCTCGCTCGCCTTCGCCGCCGCCACGGCCGGCCAGGCGCTGCCCGGGCTGCCGACCGGGGCGCTGTTCGCCGTCGTGCTCGCCGTCGGGGTGATCGGCTCGCTCGGCGGCGGGGTCCGCTGGGGGCTGCTGAACGAGGTGCTCAGCAAGGACGGCTATCTGGCGGGGCGCTCGCTGTTCAACATGATGAGCGGGCTCATGCAGATCGCCGGGTTCGCCACCGGGGGTGCCCTGCTCGCCGTGGTCTCCCCGCGCGTGTGCCTGCTGCTGGCGGCGGTGCTGTACGTCACCGCGGCGGTGGTGCTGCGGCTCGGGCTGACCGCCCGGCCGCCCCGGGCCGCGGGACGCCCCTCCGTCTCGGCGACCTGGCGCACCAACGCCCTGCTGTGGTCGTCCCGTCCGCGCCGCCTCACCTATCTGGGCCTGTGGCTGCCCAACGGGCTGGTCGTCGGCTGCGAGTCGCTGTACGTGTCGTACGCCCCGCACGCCGCCGGCACACTGTTCGCCTGCGGTGCGCTCGGCATGTTCGCCGGGGACGTGACCGTCGGCCGGCTGCTGGCCCCCGCCGTACGGCGCCGGCTGGCGACCCCGCTCCTGCTGCTGCTCGCCGTGCCGTACCTGGTGTTCTCGGCGCGTCCGCCGCTGCCCGTGGCGGTGGTGTGCGTGGCCCTCGCCTCCGCCGGGTTCGGTGCGAGCCTGGTGCAGCAGGAACGGCTGATGGAGCTGACGCCGGGCGAACTGGCCGGTCAGGCACTGGGGTTGCACTCGGCGGGGATGCTGACCCTGCAGGGGGTGAGCGCGGCGCTCGCCGGGGCGGTCGCGCAGGTCACCTCGCCCGCCCTGGGGATGACGGTGATGGCGGCGGGCTCGGTGTGCGTGACGCTGGCGTTGGCTACGGCTGGTCGTCGCTCTCCCGCGCCGGAGCCGGAGCCTGCCGGGGCACGTTGAGGTCGGCGTCGATCTTCTGCACCGCTCGGTCGAAGTAGCGCAGCAGCTCGACCGGGAAGGGCATGACGAGCGTCGAGTTCTTCTCGGCGGCCACCTCCACGACGGTCTGCAGGAGGCGCAGCTGCATCGCCTCGGGCGTGTCGGACATGATCCGGGACGCGTTGGCGAGCTGCTGCGCGGCCTGGAACTCGCCGTCGGCGGTGATGACCCTGGCCCGCCGCTCCCGCTCGGCCTCGGCCTGGCGGGACATGGACCGCTTGAGCGACTCCGGCAGCTGGACGTCCTTGATCTCGACGCGGTCGATGTGGACGCCCCACCCGGCGGCCGGGCTGTCGATCATCAGGGCCAGGCCCTCGTGCAGCCGCTCCCGGTCGGAGAGCAGGTCGTCGAGGTCGCTCTTGCCGATGATGGAGCGCAGCGAGGACTGGGCGACCTGGCCGACCGCGAAGACGTAGTCCTGGACCTCGATGGCCGCGCGCACCGGGTCGGTCACCCGGAAGTAGACGACGGCGTCGACCTTCACGGACACGTTGTCCCGGGTGATGCCCTCCTGGGTGGGCACCGGCATGGTCACGACCTGCACGTTCACCTTGCGCATCCGGTCGGCGAAGGGGATGAGGAAGGTGACGCCGGGCTGCCGGTGCGCCGGCAGCGCCTTGCCCCAGCGGAACACCACCCCGCGCTCCACCTGGTTGACGACCCGCATCCCGCTCTTCAGCACGAACAGCAGGAGCAGTACTACGACGACCACTGCGACGACGGTGCCTTCCATGGCACTCCCATCTCCGACGCGTTCTTCCGTCCGGTACAGGACAACCGGGAGGACACCGTGGCGGGGGCGGACGGATGCGGCCGGGGCGTCAGGGAAACGTAAAGAAAGCCGGGCACCCGGCTGACCGGGCCTCCAGTGGGCCTGGAGCGGGACCGGGCAGCGTGGGGGTAGTCGGGCCGCCGGAGTCGGGTGGCCGTTGTCACTGAGGGGAGACGCCGTGTCCCAGGCGGTCAGGAATACGTATGCGCAGGTCTCCGGGGAGGTCTACGCCGAGGTCCGGACGTTCTACGCACGGCAGATGCGCCGCGTCGACGCGCTGGACATCGAGGGGTTCGCCGCCACGTTCACCGAGGACGGCGAGGTCGTGCACGCGGGCGGGCACGTGCAGCGCGGGCGCGAGGAGATGCTCGCGGGGATGCGGGCCGCGCTGCCGCGCTACCGCGACATCGCGGTACGGCACTGGTTCGACCACGTGCTGATCGAGCCGGACCCGGTCGACGAGGACACCCTGCGCGTGTCGTACTACTCGCTCGTCACCCAGACCGACCGCGAGGGCAACGTCGCCTTCGAGCCGACCTTCACCGTCGAGGACGAGCTGGTGCGCCGCGACGGCGCGCTCTACACCAGGCGCCGGGTGATCCACCGCGACGCCCCGGTGGAGCCGCCCGTGCACGCCGGCTGAGGCCTCGGGCTCCCACGGCGAACGGGGAGGGGGGGGGGGGGGGGGGGGGGGGGGGGGGGGGGGGGTGTGTTGGGTGGTTGGGGGGTGGGGAGGGGAGGGGGGGGTGGCGA
>NZ_JBVJVZ010000005.1:352533-673563 GCF_055603245.1 Streptomyces sp. NPDC037290
GACACCCCTACCGAACCACTGGTTGGCCTCTTATGCCCCAAGAGAAAGGCGCCCCCCCCCCCCCCCCCCCCCCCCCCCCCCCCCCCCTCCCCGTTGTGCTGTCCGGGTGGCTCAGGCGTGGCAGGCGGGCAGCCCGCCGTGGAAGGCGACCATTTCCTTGAAGGACGCCACGACGTCGAGCCGGGCGCCCGGGGCGAGGCCCTGCCGCTCGGCGTAGGCCCGGTGCAGATTGCCCACCAGACGCTCGGCGTCGACCAGACCGGCGAACTCGCCGAGGTCCGCCCGCTCCGCGGCCTGAAGGGGGGTCAGGGCGTCCCGCAGGCCGTTCGCGGCCAGCCCCTCCAGCAGCCGCAGGTACGCCTCAGTGAAGTCCAGCAACTCCGGCCCGCCGACCGGTCCGTGGCCGGGGACCACGGTGCGCGGGCCCAGCGCCCGCAGCCGCTCCAGCGCCCGCAGCGAACCGCTGACCGAGCCCATCAGGACGTACGGGGTGACACCCGACCACACCACGTCGCCGGTGAACAGCACCGACCGCTCGGGGACCCACACGACCACGTCGTTCGCGGTGTGCGCGGGGCCCACATGGAGCAGCTCGGCCCGCACTCCGCCCGTGTGCAGCGTCAGGGTGTCCTCGAAGGTCAGCGACGGCAGGGTGAGCGGCGTCTCGCCCCACTCCACCTGCGGCCACAGTCCCCGCAGATGCAGACCCGCCTCCGCGCTGTCCGCCCGGGTCCCGGTGTGGGCGACGACCAGCGCCCGGGGGGTGAACTGGCTGTTGCCGAAGGTGTGATCACCGTGGAAGTGGGTGTTGACCACGAAGTCCACCCCGCCCGGCACGACCTGCCCGACGGCCTCGCGCAGCCGCCGGGTGCGGGCCTCGGTGGCCGCCGTGTCGACGAGGACCGCGACGTCCTCGCCGACCACCAGGCCCGCGTTGTTCACGCACCATCCGCCGCCGGGCTGCACGAACGCGTACACGCCCTCCGCCACCCGGTCGAGCGACGGCGGCGCCTGGACCGGAGCGCTCATGCCGCCCTGCCCCGGTCCACCGCGGCCGGTGCGGCGGGGGTGACGTGCGCGTACGTGCCGCGGTGGAAGACGAGCGGCCGGGCCTCGCCGGGCCGGTTGTGCACGGCCACGACCCGGCCGATGAGCAGGACGTGGTCGCCGGCCTCGTGCTCGTCGTACAGCTCGCACTCGAAGTACGCCTCGGCCGCCGGGAGCACCGCGTGGCCGAGCACTCCCTCGACCGCGTCGAGGCGCGTCATCGCGGCGCGCCCGGCCGGGCGGTCCGGACGGCAGAACTCCTGGGCGAGGTCGCGCTGGAGCTCGCTGAGCACGTTCACGGCGAAGCCCCCGCCGCGCACGATCTTCGGACGCATCCGGCCGTCCGCCTTGACCGAGACCAGCAGCAGCATCGGATCGAGGGACACCGAGGTCAGACTGTTGAGGGTCATGACGATGGTGTCGTCGCCGCTGCCCTGCGTGAGCAGGGTGACCCCGGTGGGGAAGCGGCCCATCGCGGCCCGGAAGGCGGCGATGTCGGTTGTGGGTTCGGCGAGCAGCGTGCCACCGGTGTCGGTCATCGTTCAGGCTCCGTCTCTCATGGCGGGATCAGCGGCGATCGGCAGCTGTCTGCGGCGATCCGGGAGGTGTCAGTAGTTGCCCAGGCCACCGCAGACGTTGAGTGCCTGGGCGGTGATGGAGGCGGCGGTGTCCGAGGCGAGGTAGCCGACCAGACCGGCCACCTCCTCGGGGGTGGAGTAACGGCCCAGCGGGATCTTCGCGTTGAACTTCTCGAGCATTTCCTGCTCGCTGACGCCGTAGTGGCCGGCGTAGCCCTGGCGGACCCGCTGTGCCATCGGGGTCTCGACATAACCGGGGCACACCGCGTTCACCGTGATGCCGGTCCTCGCCAGCTCCTTGCCCACGGCCTTGGTGAAGCCGACGACCCCGTGCTTGGAGGCCGAGTACGGGGCGGCCAGCTCGACGCCCTGCTTGCCCCCGGTGGAGGCGATGTTGATGATGCGGCCCCAGTCGCCGTCCCGCATCCGTCCGGTGCTCAGCACCTCGCGGGTCACCCGGAACGTGCCGTTCAGATTGGTGTCGATCACGTCGAGCCACAGGGCGTCCGGCAGCTCGGCGGTGACGCCGCCGCCGCCCCGGCCCGCGTTGTTGACGAGGATGTCGATCCGCCCGTACGCGGCCACCGCCGCCTCGACGGCGGCCTTCACCTGCTCGCTGGAGGTGACGTCGCAGACCGCGCCGGAGACCTCGAGGCCCTCCTCGCGCAGCCGCTTCACCACCGCGTTGACGCTTTCCTCGGCGCGCGCCACACCGAACACCGCCGCCCCCTGCCGGGCCAGCAGTTCGGTCACGGCCAGCCCGATCCCGCTGGTCGCGCCGGTGACGAAGGCAACCCGTCGTCCCGCTTCTGTCATCGTGCTCTCCCAAGAGGTCGTGGGGCCCGGAACGGGACGACCGTGACCGGGGCGCCTAGGACGGCGGTCGCCTCCGGCCGGAGCGGCGGGGCGGGCCGGCCCCCCCGACCCGGGATCGAGGACGTGTCGAGCCGGGCGCGTCAGCGTGAGCGGGACCTGTGCGAAGCCTGACGAGGAGGACCCGTGCCCGAGCAGACCCAGAGCATCCCCGACGTACGGAAGTCGGTGACCGTCGAGGCCGGCCCCGACGACTGTTTCCGCGTGTTCACCGAGCGGCCGGCGGACTGGTGGCCGCCCTCCCACGTGCTCGTCAAGAAGGAGCGGGCCGGGCTCGCCTTCGAGCCGGGTGTCGGCGGCCGGTACTACGAGTGGGACGTGGAGGGCACCGAGATCGCCTGGGGCCGCGTCCTGGAGTGGGAGCCGGGCCGCAGGCTCGTCATGACCTGGCGCATCGACGGCAACTGGCAGTCCATCCCGGACGACGAGCGGGCCAGTGAGATCGAGCTCGACATCGAGCCCGTCGACGCCACGCACACCAAGGTGTCGCTCGCGCACGTCAAGCTCCACAAGCACGGCGAGGGCGCCGAGCGGATCTTCCGCGCCCTGGACGGCCCGAGCCCGGGGGAGACCCTGGAGCGTTTCGCGCAGGCCGTCGCGCGCGGCGTCTGAACGCCCTCGTCACGACAGGAGGTCACAGGGATGGGAAACGAATCCGGCAACGGAACAGGACTGCTCCCCGCCGCCGACAAGCTGCGTCTGCTCGCGGCCGAGCACGCCCCCGAGGCGGACCGGCAGCGCGCGCTCGCCCCGGCGGTGACCGAGGCGCTGACCGCGGCCGGCTTCGCCCGGCACTTCGTGGCCACCCGGTGGGGCGGCAGCGAGGGCACGTTCGGTGAGCTGACCCGCGCGGTCCTCACCGTCGGCGAGGGGTGTGCCGCCACCGCGTGGTGCGCGTCCCTGGCCGCGTACTCGGCGCGGTTCGCCGCCCATCTGCCCGCCGAGGGGCACCGGGCGCTGTGGGGCGAGAGCCCGGACACGGTCATCGCCACCGGGCTGATGCCGGCCGGGCGGGCCCGCCCGGCCGACGGCGGCTGGCGGCTCGCGGGCCGCTGGGCCTACGTCAGCGGCATCGACTTCGCCGACTGGGCGCTGCTGTGCGCCGCGGCGGCGGGGGCCGACGGTGACGGGCCGCCCGAGCTGCGGTTCTTCGCGTTGCCCCGGGGTGCGTTCAGCGTCGAGCGCACCTGGGACAGCGTCGGTATGCGGGCCACCGGCAGCCACACGGTCGTCGTGGACGACGTCCTCGTACCGGACCATCTGTCGTTCGCCCGTGCCGACATGCTCAGCGGGCGCAACGCCACGTCCGAGGTGGCCGCGCACAACGTGCCGTTCCAGGCCGTCGGCGGGCTGACCTTCATCGCGCCCGTGGTGGGCGCCGCCGCCGGTGCGCTGCAGGCGGCGGGCGGACTGCTGACCGGGCGCAAGCGCACCGTCACCGGCGAGACCAAGCTGGTCCGGGCCTCCGGGCGCATCGACGCGGCCCGGCACCTCGTCGAGCAGAACGCCGACGTCCTCGACACCCGCGCCTTCACGCCCGAGCTGATGGCACGCAACGAGCGCAACGCCACCTTCTCGGCCGAACTCCTGCAGGACGCAGTGGAGTTGCTGGTACGGGCCACCGGCACCGGCGGTCTCGGCGAGACGCACGCCCTGCAGCGGATATGGCGGGACGTCACCTCGGCCACCAGCCACGTCGCCCTGCAGTACGACACCGCGGCCCGCAGGAACTACTCCACGGTGCTGCTCGGGCCCGCCGACGACTGAGGGCCGCCGGGCGCCGGACCGGCTCCAGTTCCAGCCGACCTGGTCTCCATCACCGGTTCCTACGGTGGTGGAGACCTTGGCGGCTACAGCGAAGGAGTCATGGTGACTGCCCTTCAGGAAACCGATGTGTACCCCCTGCCCGGTTCGTCGTACCGGGGACCGGCACCGCGCTACGCGGAGCTGCGCCAGACCCGGCCGGTGGTCAAGGTGCGCACCACGGGCGGGGTGGACGCCTGGCTGGTGACCCGTTACCAGGACGTGCGGGAGCTGTCGGCCGACCCCCGGCTGAGCCGGGCCATGGCCTGCGGTGAGGGCGCCCCCCGGATCGGCGGCACCATGCACACCACCCCCGAGATGATCATCTCCCTCGACTCGCCCGAGCACTCCCGGCTGCGCAAGCTGGTGGCCGGCGCCTTCACGATGCGCCGGATCGAGCGCATGCGGGACAACGTGCAGAAGGTCTGCGACGAACTGCTCGACGGCATCAGCGCCCGCGGCGGCACCGCCGACCTGGTGCAGGAGTTCGCGGTCCCGCTGCCGCTGACCGTCATCGGTGAGCTCCTCGGCGTACCGGCCGGCGACCTGCGCACCTTCGAGAAGTGGGCCCGTGCCTTCGCCACCGTCGACGAGCGGGCCGGCGGCAAGGAGTCCCTCGACGGGCTCGCCAAGCTCAGCGAGTACATCGTCGGCCTCATCGCCGAGAAGCGGGCCAACCCCACCGACGACATGCTCTCCGAGCTGATCGCCGCCCGGGACAACGACGACCGGCTGAGCGAGCAGGAACTGGTCACCTTCGGCTTCACGCTCATCGGCGCGGGCTTCGACACCACCGCCAACCAGCTCGCCAACTCCGTGCTCGCGCTGCTCGTGGACGCCCGCGACAAGTGGGACTGGCTGCGCGAGGACCACGCCCGGATCCCCGTGGCCGTCGAGGAACTCCTGCGGCACGTGAACCTGTTCGCCACCGACACCTCCGGGTTCCCGCGGATCGCGGCGGAGGACATCGAGGTCGGCGGCGTGACCATCCGCAAGGGCGACGCGGTGCTGCTCGCGCTGGCCTCCGCCAACCGGGACGAGAGCGTCTTCACCGACCCGGACCGGCTCGACCTGGCCCGCGAGAACAACCCGCACATCTCCTTCGGGCACGGTCTGCACTACTGCCTGGGCAAGCACCTGGGCCGCATGGAGCTGGTGATCGCGATCGAGGGCCTGGTGTCCCGCTTCCCCGACCTGCGGCTGGCCGTCGCCGAGTCCGAACTGCCCTGGCACGTCGGCGAGATCAACCACACGCTGACCAGTCTGCCGGTGGTGTGGGGGGACTGAGGGGACTGAGCGGCCACCTCCCGCGGCACACAAGAGCCGGTCCCGGAACCCGCCAGGGGTTCCGGGACCGGCTCGTTCGGCTACGACGGTGTCCGCTACGGCGGTCAGCTCGCGGCGGCGCCGGCGTCCTTGACCGGGCCCATCACCGCGAACCGCGCACCCTGGTCGTCGGCGACGAGGGCGGAGCGCCCGAACGGGCTGTCCGACGGCTCACGGCTCACGCTGCCGCCCAGCTCCAGCACCTTCGCCACCGTCTCGTCGGTGTCGGCCACCGAGAAGTAGACGAGGGCGTGCGCGGGGACCTCGGCCGGGATGAACTCGCCCATCTGCAGGCGCCCGGCGGCCGGCTGCGGGTTGCCCTGCTGGAACCACAGCTTGAAGTCGAAGGGGCCGTCGGAGATCTGCTGCCCGGTGAAGCCGAACACGCCCTCGTAGAACGGGTCGACGGCGGCCTTGTCCCGGGTGTAGATCTCCGGCCAGAAGAACGAGCCGGGCACCCCCTGCACCTCGAATCCATCACGCGTGCCCGGCTGCCAGGCACCGAAGTGCGCCCCGCCCGGGTCGGTCGCCACCAGCAGGGTGCCGGCGTCGCCGATCGCGGTCGGCTCCATGACGACCTTGCCGCCGGCCTCCCCGATGCGGCGGGCCAGGTCCTGGGCGTCAGGGGTGGCGAAGTAGAGGTTCCAGGCGGCCGGGGCGCCGCCCTGTGCGGCCGCGAGCGCCGCGACGTTCTTGCCGTCCTTCAGCGCCGGCGTGTAGAAGCCGAACCGCTCGTCACCCGGCTCGAAGGTCCAGCCGAGCAGCGCCCCGTAGAAGCGTCGCGCGGCCTCCAGGTCGGGGACGCTGACGTCGACCCAGCACGGGGATCCGGCGGCGAATGCGGTCATGTCTGCCTCATTTCGTTTGCAGCGGGGGGTACACAGACGTGGTCATCACGCACGCTAGGGGCGTCCGCTCGAGCCGTGGACGAGAACGGCCCGCGCCCGGCTCGAGGGGGAAGGAGCCGGGCGCGGGCCGTGAGTCCGTCGTGCGGTGCGGGAGTCAGGGCGTCCGGGTGCCCCGCGCGCTGACCGTGATCGGGCCGAGGCGGGCACCGGTCTTCTCGACGACGGTGAACGCGACGGCGGTCGTGGTGAAGGTGTCGCCGGTCACCCGGCCCTGGTGGACCGCGTACACGGTGCCCGGGTAGGTGCCGCCGCCGTCGGCCACGTCGGGTCCGCCGTGCGTGATGGAGAACGCGAACGAACCGTCGGGCCGTGCCGTCCAGTAACCGGTGCCCGGGTACTGGGGCCTGCCGTCCGGGCCGGGGGCGCCGTCCGTGGTCAGGGTGTGGTCGGCGGCGAAGGTGAAGTGCGAGGTCGAGGTCACCGCGTCCGGTCCGGTGCCGATGGTGACGGCGGTGGTCCAGGTGCCCACCGGGGACGCCCACGAGGCGTCCTGGTCGGCGGCGGCGGTGGAGGCGGCCCCGGTGAGGACCGCGGCCACCAGGACGAGCCACAGGCCGAGGGCTCGCAGGGTGCCGCGGCGGGGCCGCACGGAAACGGTGGTGCTGGTGTCAGACATGGGGGGAACCTCTCGGACGTGGGGGCGGGGTCTGACCCGGGTCTGCCGCGCCGGCCTGCGCGGCCTGGGTCACTGGGTGGTCGCGTCGGACACCTTGACGGCGGTGGCGCTGACCGAGATCGGGCCCTGCATGGTGCCGTCCTGCTGGGTGGTGAAGGCATAGGCGTGGGTGCTGAAGCGGGTGCCGTGGTGGCTCAGGTGCCCGATGTGCTCGGCCTGTACGGCACCGAGGTAGGCACCGTCCGGACGGCCGTTGTGGTTGATGTACATCGCTATGTCGCCGCGGTCGTCCTCGTTCCAGAACCCGTGGGCCACGTAGGCGGGGACGCCGTTGCCGTCCTTCGGGCCCTCCGCCGACAGCCGGTGGTCCGGGGCGAACACGAAGCGCGGCGTGGTGACGGCCGCGCCGCCGTCCGGCGTGGTGACGGAGACCGTGAGGTCCCAGGTGCCGACCAGCGCGTCGGTGCCGGGAGCCGCGCCACTGGGCACCGCGGACAGGGTCAGCGCCCCGGCGATCGCGGCGGACACGGTCAGCGACGCCAGGAGGGTGCGCCGGGAACGGAGGGTGCGACGGGTGCGGGTGGCTACGGTCGGTCTGGACTCTGACGTGTTCTCGGACATGTGGGGACAGCCTCTCTCGTGCTGGTGCCGGTGGCCGGCGCTCTGGTCTTGCGGTTCGGTCTGTTCTGTCTGGTCCGTGTGCGGGTCACGCGTGCGCCGGGGCCGGTGAAGTCGGCTTCGTCACGAAGGACTTGAGGTCGAAGCCCGGACTGCGCGCCTCGGCGGGGGAGGGACCGGTGCCCGACGACAGCAGGCGGCGGGCGATGGCGTGGTCCGCGGGCCTGCCGACCGACTCGGCGCCGGTCAGCCGGCCCTGGCGGAAACACAGCACGGAGAAACGGGCGCCGTCGGGATCGCCGACGGTCACCGTCTCGTCGTGCCCCGCGGTCAGTCCGGCCATCTGCAGCCGCAGCGCGTACTGCTCGGACCAGAACCAGGGGACCGCGGTGTACGGCACGGACTCGCCGCAGATCGCGGCGGCCACGCACCGGGCCTGGTCCGATGCGTTCTGCACCGACTCCAGGCGAATGTGGCGCCCTTGGCCGGCGCTGGGGAAACGGGCGCAGTCACCGATGGCGTACACGGACCGGTCGTCCGTGCGCAGCCACTGGTCGACGATGACGCCGTCACCGACGAGGAGCCCGGCCTCGGCGGCGAGCCGGGTCTCGGGCAGCGCGCCGACGCCCACGATCACGACGTCGGCGGGCAGCCGCCGGCCGTCCAGCAGCTGCACCCCCGCGACCTCGCCCGCAGGCGTTCCGTGCAGGGCCGTGACCTCCGCGCCGAGCAGCAGCCGCACTCCCTGCCGCTCGTGCCGCTCGGCCAGCCACGCGGACATCTGCGGGGTGAGCGCGCGGGCGAGGACCCGCCGCTGCGCCTCCACCACGGTGACGTGGTGGCCCAGGCCGCGCGCGGTGGCGGCCGTCTCCAGCCCGACGAACCCGGCGCCGAGCACGACGACCTGCCGGGGCGGCCCGGAGAGCAGGCCGCGCAGCGCCTCGGCGTCCGCGAGCGTGCGCAGCGTCAGCACCCCGGACAGGTCCGTGCCGGGCACCGGCAGGGTGCGCGGCCGGGAACCGGTGGCGAGGACCAGCTTGTCGTAGCGGAGCGTGCCGCCCGAGGCCAGCCGGACCCGCTGCGCGTCCAGGTCGATGCGCTCGGCACGGTCACCGCGGACGAGGGCGATCTCCTGGGCGGCGAAGAACGACTCGGTGCGCAGCGGCAGCTCGTCGTGGCCGGTGGCGCCGGTGAGGAAGCCCTTGGACAGCGGCGGCCGCTGGTAGGGCGCCACCGGCTCCTCGCCGACCAGGGTGACCGGTCCGCCGTAGCCCTTGGCGCGCAGCGCGGCCGCCGTGTCCAGGCCGCCCTGTCCCGCGCCGATGACGACGACCCCCCGGGCGGCCATCAGCTCTGCGCCTCGGGCAGGTGCACCACGAGCCCGTCCAGCTCCTCGGTGACCGGCAGCTGGCAGCTGAGCCGGCTGTTGTCCTGGCGGGGGCAGGCCGTGCCGTACAGCACGTCGTCCTCGACGGAGTCCATCGGCGGCAGCGGCACGGTGCTGTTCTCGTCGACGTAGACGTGGCAGGTGCCGCACTGCGCGGAGCCACCGCACTGCGCCTCGATGCCGTCGATGTTGTTGAGCTTCGCGCCGCGCATGACCGTGTTGGGTGCCTGGACGTCGACCACGGTGGCGGTGCCGTTCGGATGCAGATAGGTGATCTTGGCCATGGCGCTCTCCTCGGGGAATGTCGTCCGGCCCTCACGTACGGAGGGGGACTGTGGGCGCCCGGTCTTGAGACGCCCTTGAGCGCACCTGTAGGCGGTTGGCCGGATCCGTACGCTCGACCCGGCCGCGATCGGCCGTCCACCGCCCGGGCGCAGCGTCCCCGCATGACCGCTTCGACCGTGCGGCCCGCCGCGACGCCCGTCCGCACCGGGCCGCGGCTCGGGCTCGTCCTCGCCGCCTGCTGCCTGGGCCAGTTCATGAACGTGCTCGACGCCTCGGTGGTCAACGTGGCGTTGCCCGCCATCGCCGGGGACCTGCACTTCGACCGGCACCACCTGCAACTCGTCAACAACGCCTACACCGTCGTCGTGTGCGGCTTCCTGCTGCTCGGCGGCAGACTCGCCGACCTGTTCGGGCAGCGCCGGATCTTCCTCGCCGGCGTCGGCCTGTTCACGCTCGCCAGCGCCGTCGGCGGGCTGGCCGACAGCCCCGTGACGCTGATCCTGGCCCGCGCCTTCCAGGGGCTGGGCGCGGCCGTCATGGCACCCGCCACGCTGACCGTGCTCGGTACGACGTTCACCCGGCCCGAGGCGCGGGCGAAGGCCTTCGGCTGGTGGAGCGGCGTGTCCGGGGCGGCGGGCGCGGTCGGCGTGCTGGCCGGCGGCGCGATCACCGAGTGGCTGTCCTGGCGCTGGACCCTGCTGATCAACGTCCCCATTGGGCTCCTCCTGTTCGCGACCGTCCGCTGGGTCGTTCCCGAGGGACGCCACCGCGACGGGCCGCGCGCCCGCCTCGACGTCCCCGGTGCCGTCACCGTCACGCTCGGTCTGATGGCGCTGGTCTGCGCGGTCGCCGAGGCGCACACCTACGGCTGGACGTCGGCGGCGGTCCTCACCCCGCTCACCGGCGGGGTCGCGCTGCTGGTGCTGTTCGTGCTGATCCAGGCGCGGTTCGCCCGGCATCCGCTGGTGCCGCTCGACGTCTTCCGGATCCGCTCGGTGGCCGCCGCGAACCTGGTCGCCTTCTTCGGTGTCGCGGCGCTGTTCAGCACCTTCTACTTCTTCACGCTGCTGCTCCAGCAGGTCCTCGGCTACAGCCCCGTACGCACCGGCCTGAGCTACCTGCCGCTGTCGGTGGGCATCGCCCTCGGCGGCTGGGGCGTCTCGAGGCTCATCCCGCGCACCGGGCCGCGGCCCGTCCTGCTGACCGGGCTGTCGCTGTCCAGCATGGGCCTGCTGTGGCTGGCGCAGGCGGGCGCGGACGCCACCTACGTCCAGGACCTGCTCGGACCCGTCCTGCTGCTCGGCTTCGGCATGGGCGCGGTGCTCAACGCGACGACGAACGCCGCCACCGCCGGCCTGCCCGCCCACCAGGCGGGCCTGGGCTCCGGCCTGCTCAACACCACCCGCCAACTCGGCAGCGCCCTCGGCCTGGTGACGCTCGCCGCGCTGTCGGCCCACCGCATCGACGAGGCGTCGGCGCCCGGCCGCGCGCCCGCCGCGCACGCCCTCGCCTCGGGCTACGGCCTCGCCCTGACCGGCGGTGCCGCGTTCGCGGCACTGGGCGTGCTGGCCGCGCTCGCCGTGCCGGGCCGGGTGAAAGACGAGGGCGGCTCGAGCCACTGACGGGACGCTGAACCTCCTGACCTGAACGGAGGTTCGCGGTGCTCACCGACTTCTACGCCCAGCGACCGCAGTGGTCGCCGGACCCCGACGACGAGCTGCTCGAACACGCGACGATCCAGGTGCCGCGCGACTACGCGGACCCGGACGGCGTACGGATCGAGATCGCGCTCAGCCGCCGCCGCGCCACAGCGCCGGCGCGGCGGCGCGGCATCCTCCTCGGGGTCAACGGGGGCCCCGGCGGTGACTGGGGCGCCGGCCGCCGGCTGCCGGACTCGTACGCAGGGACCCCGCTGCACGAGGTGTACGACCTGATCGGGTTCGACCCGCGCGGCACCGGTGCGTCCACCAACCTGCTCGCCGAGGTGACCGTGCCCAAGGCGGCGTTCGACTCCCGCCCGCCGGACGCGCTGTTCCCGCAGCTCGCCGAGGACATGCGGTTGCGCGAGGAGGCCTGTGCCCGCGCGGGCGGCGAGCTGCGCCGCCACATCAGCACCCCCAACACCGCCCGCGACATGGACGTGATCCGCGGTGTGCTCGGCGAGGAGAAGCTGAACTTCGTCGGATACGCCTACGGGGCGTACGTCGGTGCCGTGTACGGCACGCTGTTCCCCGCCCGCCTCGACCGCAGCGTCCTCGACTCGTGCGTCCACCCCGACTGGACCTGGCGCGAGCAGTTCCTGTGGCAGGGCGACGCCGTGCGGCGCAACGTCGAGCGGTGGGCCGAGTGGACGGCCGCGCGCCATCTGCACTTCGGCCTCGGTGACGTACCGGACAAGGTGTTCGCCGAGATCGAGGACGTCGTCGTCCGCCTGGACGGGCTCGGGCAGGGCCCGCATCTGCGCACCCTGTTCGACGGCGCCGTCGGCAACCGCGCGGCCGACCGCGGCCAGTGGGCCGAACTGGGCGCACTCGTCGCGGAGTTGGGCAAGGCGGCCGCCGCGGGCGACGCCGAGGCCTGCCGGCGGCTGCTGCAGCAGCAGGGCACCTGGCGCCCCGACGACAGCGAGGGCTCGCTGCGCTGCGGCGTCCTGGAGGCCATCACGCTGGAGCACGCGTGGCCCGCCGACCTGGAGGTCTACCACCAGGACATGCGGGAGTTCCGGGAGCGCTACCCGTACGGCTACGGCGTGCTGCGCGCCCAGCCCTGGGTGGGCGCCTTCCGCACCTTCCAGCCCGCCGAACCCCCCGTCGTGCCGGTCCGCGACGGCTACCCGGTGGGCCTGGTGGTGCAGGCCGACGGCGACCCGATGGACCACTACGCGGGCGGCGTCGCGATGGCCGAGCGCCTCGGGCACCATCTGCTCACCGTCGAGGACTCCGGCGAGCACGAGGTGTACGTGCTCGGCGGCAACCCGTACGTCGACACCGTCGTCCACCGCTACCTCGTCGACGGCGAGCTGCCGGCACCCCGCGCGACCTGCCCGGGCCGCACCCCGCGCCCGGACATCGCCGCCGACCCGCACTGACCGAGCCGGCCGGGGACGGCACGAGCGAGGGGCCCGGTACCGACATCGGTACCGGGCCCCTGGCCGTGGTGGGCAGCGGCCTCACCACACGACGGGCAGCCCCCACAGGCCGTAGATGACGGCGCCCTCCTTGCGCGGGATCTCCAGGAACGGCTTGGCCAGCTTCAGTGTCGGGATGCGCTGGAACAGCTTGCTCCACACGATCTCCAGCTCCAGCCGGGCCAGGTCCGCGCCGATGCAGTGGTGCACACCGTGCCCGAAGCCCAGGTGCTTGCGGCTGCCCCGGGTGATGTCGAGCTTCTCCGGCTCGGGGAAGACCTCCGGGTCGCGGTTGGCGGCGAGCCCCAGGCAGAGGATGCCGTCGCCCTTGCGGATGACCTGACCGGCGATCTCGATGTCCTCCAGCGCGACGCGCGGCACGGCCGTGTCGCCGATGGTCGCGAAGCGCACCAGCTCCTCGACGGCCGGCTTCACCAGCGACGGGTCGTTCAGCAGCAGCTCCAGCTGGTCGGGGTTCTCCAGCAGGCAGGCCGTGCCCAGCGAGATCTGGCTGGCGGTGGTCTCGTGGCCGCCGTTCATCAGCAGCCGCACCATGTTGAACAGGTCGCGGTCGGTGTACTCCTCACCGGACTCCGCGTAGTCGGCCATGGCCCGGCTCAGCAGGTCCTCGCCCGGCTCGCGCCGCTTGAGCTGGATCAGCTCCCGGATGTAGGCGTTGACCTCGACGATGGCGGCCTGCCGCTCCTCGGTGCTGCTGTGCCCGCCGAGCAGGGCCGTGCCGTGCTTGATGAAGAAGTCGTGCTGGTCCTGCGGGATGCCGAGCAGCTCGCAGATCACCGTCATGGGGACGGCGAGGGAGAACACCCGGTGGAAGTCCGCCGGCGGCTGGAGGGCGAGGAGCTTGTCCAGGTGGTCGTCGACGATCTCCTCGATGCGCGGGCGCAGGCGCTGCACCTGGCGGTTGGTGAACGTCAGCGCCGCCTTGCGCCGCGTGGAGCTGTGCTCCTTGCCGTCGTAGCCGATGAACGACGTCTCCGTGCGGTACTCGGGCGGGGCGATGAAGTAGAAGGGGAAGTTGGCGTGCTTGCGGGAGGCGCTGAGCCGCGGGTCGGTGAGCAGCGTCTTGATGGTCTGGTAGCCCGTCACCGTCCATATGCGCAGGCCCGAACCGGTCAGGGTGACCTGCGAGACGTCCTTCTCGATCATCTCCGCGTACTCGGCGGGCGGCGTGAACGGGCAGGTACGGGCATACGGGAACGTCTTGGCCTCGGCGGCCTCTGCCGGAGCGTCCGCCTCTGTGGCGCTGGTGGTCACGGTGGGTCCTTTCGAAGGGAATGGATGCCTGGGAGGTGCCTGGGAGAAGCCCGGGCCCGCGGGGGCCTAGCGGGTGGCGATGTCCAGACCGCCGTCGACCGTGATGATCTGGCCGGTGACCAGCTCGTTCGCGGGGTCCGCGAGGCGGGTGATCCACTGGGCGACGTCCTCGGGCTCGCCGATCCGGCCCAGCGGGACGGTGGCGGCGACACCCGCGAACAGGCCCTCGACCTGCTCCGGACCGAGCCCGTTGGCGGCGTAGGCATCGGTGCGTACGAAGCCCGGGGCGACGGCGTTGACCCGGATGCCGCGCGGGGCCAGCTCGGCGGCCCAGCTCCGGGTGAAGCTGTGCACGGCCGCCTTGCTCGCCGAGTAGACGGAGCTGTCCGGGCCCGGGTTGTGCCCGCCCCGGCTGGAGACCAGGACGATCCGGCCGCCGGGAGAGCGCAGCTGGGGCAGCAGATGTCCGGTGAGCAGCAGCGGGCCGAGGACGTTGGTCTCGACGACGTCCCGGGCGGTGGCGGCGTCGAGCGCCGTCAGCGGGCTGAAGCGGAAGATCCCCGCGTTGTGCACCAGTACGTCCAGCACGCCGCCCCGCTCGCCGACCGCGTCGGCGACGGCCTGGGCGCCGGCCTCGGTGGTGACGTCCGCGCCCACCGGCACGATCGCGTCGTGCAGGGCGCCGACCTCGGCGAGGCGCTCCTTGCGCCGCCCGGTGATGATCACCGTGCGTGCGCCGAGTTCCGCGAACGACAGCGCGGCGGCACGGCCGATACCGGTGCCCCCTCCCGTGACGACGACGGTCTGCTCCGCAAAGGGCTGGTCCGGCATGGCGGTTCCCTCTCTGGTTCGGTCCGAGGGGGCCAGTACAGCGGGTGCGTCTTGGGCGGCGGTCGAGCCCGGGGAGAGCAGACACCGCTGGTCGCGGCGCGGATGCCGCCACCACCCGGCGACGGGCCGGCGCGGGGCGCCGTGGGGTGCGTACGGCGATCGCGGGACGCCGGCCGCGGTCGCGCGACGGGAGCGGCTGGCGCGCGGGGGCGTGGTCTCAGGCCCAGCGGATCTCGGGGTCCGTGCGGTCCGGGGTCATGAAGGCCAGCAGGGCGCGGCCCTCGCGTTCCACGGCCGTGCGGTCCCGGCGCGCGAGGGCACGCCCCAGCGGCTCGACGACCAGCGCGCCGTCCTCGATCCGCCACAGCGCCCGTACGAAACCGTCCACGAGCACCGTCGACCTGATCAGCCCGTTGCGGGTGAAGACCTGGCGCCGCTGCTCCTCGGTGAGGATGCGGCTGCGGTCGGCGTGGGCGAGCAGGATGTTGTCGAACTCCGGCAGGAACCGCACCGGTGCCGGCGTCGTGGGATCGGGCAGCGGCGCGTCCTGGACGTCGTACAGTTCCGCTCCGTTCTCGTCCTGGAACACCCTCAGCTCCGGCCGCAGCCGCTTGACGACCGCGCCGAGCCGGGTCAGCCCGGACCAGGCCTGGATGTCCTTGACGGTGGCCGGCCCGAAGGCCGCCAGATACCGCCGTACCAGGGTGTCCGGTGCGGTGTCGGTCTCCAGGGGGCGCCCCAGCCAGGTCTCGGCGGTGCCGTGCACGGCCAGCCCGCCCTGGCCCCACAGCCCGCGCGGCGGCAGCTGCACCAGCGGCACGCGGGCGCGGATGACGTTGGCGAGGGCGAACGGCTCGTACTGCGGCCAGCGTTCGGCGAGCAGCGTGCCGAGGCCGCCCAGCGTGAGCCGCTCGGCATCGGACAGCTTGCGTCCGTACGCGGTGACCTCGTCGAGGTCGAGGCCTTCCAGCCGGCGGCCGAAGGTGCTGGTCAGCTGGCGGTCCAGGCCGCTCTGCAGCACCGGCCGCAAGGACAGGCAGTCCCGTGCCGTGACCAGGTGGATGGTGCCGCGCATCAGCGCGACCCGCACCGCCTCGCGCCCCTCGATCAGCTCCACGAGCTCCTCGGGGGCGAAGCCGGCGAGCCGCGTCCACAGGCCGATGTACGGCGGCTCCTGCGCCTGCGCCTGCATGCCGACCAGGTGCTCCAGGACGGCGGAGGCGGACCCCGGCCGCCGCTCGAGCAGCAGCTGCCGCGCCAGCAGCGCCCTGTTCAGCGCGCGCCGGTCCAGTACGGTCATCCCGCCTCCGCCTCTCTCCCCGCGAACGCGGGGCCCCGTTCAGGACAGCTTCACCACGACGGTGCCGCTGTACTTGCGTTCCAGCAGCGCCACGAACGTCTCGGGCAGTACGGACACCCCGCCCTCGACGACAGTGTGCGGGAAGACGATCCGTCCCTCACGCAGCCAGGCGCCGAACTGGGCGTTCCACTCCTCGATCTGGTCCGGCGTGTGCAGCGTCGCGAAGCCGCGCAGCGTCAGCGACTTGGTGATGGCCGACATCAGGGCGAGCCGGGGCCGGCCGCCGTCGTCCGGGCCGTGCTGCCCGGCCAGCGCACCGCACAGCGCGAATCTGGCGCCCGGCGCCGCGACCTGGACCGCCGCCTCGAACTGCTCGCCGCCGACGTTGTCGAAGACCACGTTCAGTCCGTCCGGGGCCAGCTCCGCCAGCTGCTCGGCCACCGGGCCCTCGTGGTAGTCGAAGGCGGCGTCGAAGCCCAGCTCGTCCACCAGGAAGTCGGTCTTCTCCTTGGAACCGGTGCTGCCGATCACCCGCGCCGCGCCCTTCAGCCGGGCGATCTGCCCGGCCAGCGCGCCGACCCCGTTGGTGGCGCCGGACACGAACACCACATCGCCCTCGCCGACCTCGGCGGTGCCGACCATGCCGTGCCAGGCGGTCGGGCCCTGCGAGAGGAAGTACTCGGGCCCCGGCAGCAGCGAGCGGTCCCGCTTGAAGAACTCGTGGGCGGTACCCACGGCGTACTCCCGCCACCCGTTGAAGTGCTCGACGAGGTCACCGACGGCGAGCAGGGGGCTGTTGGACCTGACCACCGTGCCCACCGTACGGCCCCACATGGCCACGCCCGGCTGGAACACCGGGATCGGCAGCTTGGTGTCCGGGTTCATCTGGTCCCGGGCGACCGAGCCCAGCGTCATCCAGTCGTTGCGCACGACGACCTGGCCCTCGCCGGGCTCGCCGAGCGGCGACTCGCCGGGCTCGAAGTGCTCCAGGGTGACGGGTCCTTGGGGATAGGCGGCGAGCCGGATCTCGCGGCTCGTCGCGGGCAGGTGCTCGGTGGTCATGAGTGCTCCCTGGGAGTACGCGTCAGACGTGCAGATCTATGGGAAGGGCCAGCAGGTTGTGGTTCACGTCGCCCAGCCGCCAGCGCAGTTCCCCTTCCGGCACGGCGAGCCGGGCGCCGGGGAAGCGGCGGGTCAACTCCTCCAGTGCGGTGGCGAGTTCGAGCCGGGCCAGCGGGGCGCCGAGACAGCGGTGGATGCCGTGGCCGAACGCCAGGTGCCCGGGCCCCGTGCGCCGCAGGTCGACGTGGTCGGGCCGGTCGAACACCGCGGCGTCGCGGTTGCCGGAGGGGAAGGCGAGGAAGACGGCGTCGCCGGCCGGGACGGTGACGCCGCCGACGGTCACGTCCTCGGTGGCGATCCTCGGCAGTCCCGAGGTGTCGTTGCCGTTGAGGTTGACCGTGCGCAGCAGTTCCTCGACGGCGGGCGGGATGTCCTCGGGGTGCTCGGCGAGGTGCCGCCAGGCCTCGGGGTGGTCGGCCAGCAGGGCCAGGGTGAAGTTGGCGAGCTGGCCCGCGGAGGAGTCGAAACCGGCGCCCAGGAGGGTGAAGCCGAGGGCCACCAGTTCGTCGAAGCTCAGCCTGTCGTCCGTGGGTTCGTCGTCGTCCGTGAGCCTGTCGTCGGTGAGCTTGTCGTCCGCGGACGCGTGGTGGCTGATCCGGGCGGCGATGAGGGCGGAGAGCACGTCGTTTCCGGGGCTCTGCTGCTTGGCGGCCACCAGCCCCGCGATGTACTCGCCCAGCTTCCTGCCGCCCTCCGCGCTGTGCTCGGGCGGTGCCGACACGTCGGCGAACCGGCGTACCCAGGTGTGGAACTGGCCGCGGTCCGCCTCGGGGACGCCGAGCAGTTCGCAGATCACGGTCATCGCGAGCGGGGCCGCGAAGGAGGCGACCAGGTCCACGGGTCCGCCGGTCGCCTTCGCCTCGCGTTCCAGGGAGTCCAGCAGCCGGCCCGCCAGTTCCCGTACACGGGGGCGCATCGCCTCTATCCGCTCCGCCGAGAAGGCCTGCTCGGCCAGGGCGCGCAGCCGGGTGTGGTCCGGCGGATCGACCGAGATGATCATTCCGGGCGGGGCCTGGAAGAGGCCGCTGAAGCGGGGGGCCTCGGGTGCGTAGGCGGCGGCGCGGCTGAGCCGGGGGTCTTCGAGCGCGGCCTTGATGTCCGCGTACCGGGTGACCAGCCAGGCGTGACCGCCGCCCTGCCACGCCACCCGGACGACCGGCCGCTCGCCCCGCAGCCGGGCGAACAGCGGCGCGGGCCCGCGGTAGGTCGACCCGGGGAACGGGAAGGGGGGCAGCTCCTCGGTGGAGTGGGCTTCCGGCACGATGACGACTCCTCGGTAAGGCGAACTCAGCGCAACGGGCGGAAGAAGGAGCGGAGTTCGTCCACGATCAGCTCGGGCTGCTCCAACGCCGGGAAGTGCCCCCCGCGCTCGTGGTCGGTCCAGCGCCGTACATCCGTGAAACGGCCCTCGCACCACGCGCGGGGCATCCGCGCGTCCTTCGGGAACACCGCGAGCGCCGCCGGGACGTGCACGGGGGCCAGGGCCATCTTGTTGTGGCTCTCCCAGTAGATGCGGGCCGAGGAGGCGCCGGTGCGGCAGAGCCAGGCCAGGGTCACGCAGTCCAGCAGCGTGTCGCGCGGGATCAGCTTCTCCAGGTCGCCGTCGTGGTCGCTCCACGCCCAGTACTTCTCGACCATCCAGGCCAGCTGGGCGACGGGGGAGTCGGTGAGGCCGTAGCCGAGGGTCTGCGGGCGGGTCGCCTGGATCGCCGAGTAGCCGCCCTCGTTCTGCTGGAACTCCTTGAGCGCGGCGAGACCCGCCAGGTCCCTGTCGTCCAGGGCCACCTGCTCCTGCGGCGGCCTGGCGAACGGCATCGCCAGGTGGATGCCCGCCAGGTGCGCGGCGTCCGTCTCGCCGAGTATGCCGGTGAGGAAGGAGCCCCAGTCCACGCCGTGGGCCGCGTAGCGGTCGTAGCCGAGCCGGGCCATCAGCTCGGCCCAGGCCGCGGCCGTGCGCTCGACCGTCCAGCCCGGTGCGGACGGCTTGTCGCTGAAGGCGAAGCCGGGCAGCGAGGGGCAGACCACGTGGAAGGCGTCGGCCGGGTCCTCGGGGTGGGTCAGGGGCTGGATCAGGTCGAGGAACTCGACGACCGACCCGGGCCAGCCGTGGCTGATCAGCAGCGGCAGGGCGTCCTCGTGCGGGGAGCGCACGTGGAGGAAGTGCACGCCGAGACCGTCGATCTCGGTGCGGAACTGGGGCAGCGCGTTCAGGCGCGCCTCGGTCGGCCGCCAGTCGTACGCGGTCCGCCAGTGCTCGGCCAGCTCCTTCAGGTAGGCCAGCGGTACGCCCTGCGACCAGTCGTCCACCGTCTCCGGCTCGGGCCAGCGGGTGCGGGCCAGGCGGTCCTTGAGGTCGGTGAGGTCCGCCTCGTCGAATGCCACGTGGAACGGCGTGACGTCCCTGCTCATCGCTGGGCCTCCCGGGTGGGGTACGTACTGGAGTCCCGCGGAGGCTAGGGGGGTGGGCTCGAGCGTGGGTGGAATGTAGGGGGCTGTGGGGGGCTCTTGTGGTGGGTTGCGCTCCTGTCCCGGGGTGCGCTGTGGCCTGCCTGCGGCGGCCCCTTGCGGTGCGTTGTGGTGTGCCTGCGGCGGCCCCTTGCGGTGCTTTGTGGCTGGTGTCGGGCCTGCGGGAAGTGGGGCGTCGGTGCCGCGCCGGGGGGGTGTCCGTCCTCGGGCCGGCGGGCTGCTCGTCGAAGGGGTGCGCCGGGTTTTCGCCGGCCGCTGCGGGCGGGCACCCCCCGGCACGTCCCCTCCCCGCCGTGCGCGGTCCCACCGGTTCGAGCGCGGTGCGAGCGCGGCTGAGGCGGAGTTCCAGGGGCCGCTTGCAGCGTGCCGACTCCGACGAGGAGGAGCCGCAGATGGCGACAGGCACAGGACCGTTGCACGGCCTGCGGGTGGTGGAGCTCGCGGCGATCGGGCCCGCCCCGTTCGCCTGCATGATCTTCGCGGACCTCGGGGCCGACGTGATGCGGATCGACCGGGCCGACGGCGCCCGGTCGTTCGCGGACTGGCACGGCGAACTCGACCGTGGGCGCCGGACGGTGGAGCTGGATCTCAAGGACCCGGGTGACGTCGACTGGCTGCTGCGGCAGCTGGAGCAGTCCGACGTCCTGGTGGAGGGGTTCCGGCCGGGTGTGGCGGAACGGCTCGGGATCGGCCCGGAGGTCTGCCTCGCACGCAGTCCGCGTCTGGTGTACGGCCGGATGACCGGCTGGGGCCAGGAGGGGCCGCTCGCCCGGACCCCGGGGCACGACATCAACTACCTGGCGTTGACGGGTGCGTTGCACGCCATCGGAGAGGCCGGCGGTCCCCCCGTGCCGCCGGTCAATCTGCTGGGGGACTTCGCGGGTGGCGCGATGTTCCTGGTCGCCGGGGTGCTGGCCGCGTTGTACGAGCGGCAGACCTCCGGCCGGGGGCAGGTCGTGGACGCCGCGATCGTGGACGGGGCCGGCGCGATGCTCGGCATGCTGACCTCGATGGCCGACAGCGGTCACTGGCGCCATGAGCGCGGGGTGAATCTGCTGGACGGCGGCGCGCCCTTCTACACCTGCTACGAGTGCGCCGACGGCGGGCATGTGGCCGTCGGTGCGCTGGAGGAGCGGTTCTACCAGGCGCTGCTGGTGGGTCTGGAACTGGATCCCGAGCGGTTGCCCGACCGGAGTGACCCGGTCAACTGGCCTTCGCTGCGGCGGGTGTTCGCCCGTCGCTTCCACACCCGGAGCCGGGACGAGTGGGCCCGCCTGTTCGAGGAAACGGAGGCGTGTGTGACGCCGGTCCTCAGCGTCGCGGAGGCTGCCGCACACCCCCACCACCAGGCCAGACGCAGTGGGCCCGCCACCCCGGCGCCGCGCTTCAGCAGGACTCGAGCGGAATTCCACTGACCGCGGTCATCCTGCCGGGTGGGCGACTGGTTTGCCCGCCATCGCCCCGTAACCCCACACCAATCCCCCATACAACCCCCCAAGTAATGAGAGAGGCCACATCATGGCTATTTCGTCCGAACAGGCTCCGTCCGTCGAGACGGAGGTGGACAGCAGGACGACGGGCGCGGATCCGACGGCGGGGGACAGGCCGCTGGATCCCCGGCGCTGGGCAGCCCTGCTGGTGCTGCTCGTCTCCGCCTTCCTGGATCTGCTGGACGGCACGATCGCCAATGTGGCGGCGCCCTCCATGCAGCGGGAACTGGGCGCCGGGTACTCGGCCATCCAGTGGGTTCTGGTGGGCTACCAGCTCGCCTTCGCCCTGACCCTGATCCTCGGCGGACGACTCGGTGACATCTACGGCCGCAAGAAGATGTTCCTCGTCGGCGTCGCCGGATTCACCCTGTGCTCGCTCGCGGCCGGTATCGCCCAGGAGCCGTGGCAGCTGGTCGTCGCGCGAGTGATCCAGGGCGCCTCGTCCGGTGTGATGGTGCCCCAGGTGCTGTCGATCATCCACGTCACCTTCAACGACAAGGAACGCGGCACCGCCTTCGCGCTGCACGGTCTGGTCGGTGGTCTCGCCGCGACGCTCGGCCTGGCCCTGGGCGGACTGCTCGTGGAGTGGAACCTGTTCGGCCTCGACTGGCGTCTGGTGTTCCTGGTCAACGTGCCCGTCGGCCTGGTCGGTCTGCTGTACGGCGCCAAGGTCATCACCGAGTCGAAGGCGCCACAGGCGCTTCGGCTGGACATCCGTGGCGTGGTGCTGCTGACCATCGGTTTCGTGATGCTGGTCTTCCCGCTGCTGCAGGGCCGGGAGCTGGGCTGGCCCGCGCTGGGCTTCGTCTCCATGGGGGCCTCGGTGCTGGTGCTCGCCGGCTTCGTCGCCTGGCAGCGCGCGAAGACCCGCCGGGACAACTCGCCGCTCGTCGAGCTGGGCCTGTTCCGCACCCGCAGCTACTCGGCCGGCCTCGGTGTCAACCTGATCTTCTACGCCGGCATGGGCATGTTCACCATCGGGTGGACGCTGTACATGCAGGTCGGTCAGGGCTGGTCCCCGATGCGGGCCGGTCTCACCAGCCTCCCGTTCTGCATCGGCGCCTTCCTCACGGCCACCTCGTCCGTGATGATCCTGGTGCCCAAGTTCGGCCGCAAGGCGATGCAGATCGGTGCCGTGGTGCTGATGATCGGTCTGGGCACGTACGTCTGGGTGGCCGGCAAGTACGGCCACGACGTGACCTCCTGGAAGATCGCGATCCCGCTGTTCCTGGTCGGCCTGGGCTTCGGCACGGTGGCCACGCCGCTGCCGCTGATCGTCACCTCCGAGGTGCCGCACGAGCACGCGGGTTCCGCCTCCGGTGTGGTCAACACCAACACCCAGCTCGGCTTCGCGATCGGCGGTGCCCTGATCAGCGTGATCTTCTTCGGTGGCATCGTCGGCAACACCACCGGCAACGTCGATCACCAGCTGCCGCAGCTGCGCAAGGATCTGGTGGCGAGCGCACAGGTCAGCCCGGGTGACGCGAACAAGATCGCCGCGGCCTACCGGACCTGCTCCATCGACCGGGCGGGCGAGAAGGACGCCTCCGTCGTGCCCGCGAGCTGCACCGTGCAGTCGCTGCGCGACGCGAAGGTGGCGCAGGTCGTCGGCAAGTACGGCAAGGAGCAGGTCGGTGACTCCTTCGCCGACAGCTTCCAGACCGTGCTCAAGGCCTTCATCGGCGTCGCCGCCGCGGTGTTCCTGCTGATGTTCGCCCTGCCCAAGCGGCTGCGCCAGGAGCAGCCGGCCGGCGAGCCCGAGCCCGCCCCGGCTTCCTGAGCGGGCGCGCAACGTCGTAGGGGCCGGACGGCACACCAGCCGCCCGGCCCCTCAGGCATGCCCGGGCCGCAGCCGGCAGGGACGACGGCGTTCAAGCACAGCTCCGGGTCCTTGCGAGCCCCGGGCCGGACCCTGGCTGAAGCCGCGCAGCGAGCCCGCTGCAGGCCGACAGGAAGGAGGGGCGATGGCGCAACAGAGCTTCCAGCTCTACGACACGACCCTGCGCGATGGAACCCAGATGGCGGGCCTTGCCCTCACCGTCGACGACAAGCTCGCCATTGCGCGCAGCCTGGACGCCCTCGGCGTGGGATTCATCGAGGGCGGCTGGCCCGGCGCGATACCGAAGGACACCGAGTTCTTCCGCAGGGCGCGCACCGAACTCGACCTCAGGGCCGCCCTGCTGACGGCCTTCGGCGCCACCCGCAGGCCCGACGTCGCCGTCTCGCAGGACCCGCAGGTGCGGGCGCTGCTCCAGGCGGAGACGCCCGTGGTGACGCTCGTCGCCAAGAGCCACACCGGGCACGTGGACCGGGCGCTGCGCACCACGCTCGCCGAGAACCTCGCCATGATCCGGTCCACCGTGCAGCACCTGGTGCTTGCCGGACGCCGGGTGTTCCTGGACGCCGAGCACTACTTCGACGGGTACGTCGCCAACCGCGAGTACGCCCTGGAAGTGGTGCGCACCGCCGCGGAGGCCGGCGCCGAGACCGTGGTGCTGTGCGACACCAACGGCGGTTCGCTGCCGGAGGAGGTGAAGGCGGTCGTCGCCGACACCATCGCCATGACCGGCGCCGCCATCGGCATCCACTGTCACGACGACACCGGCTGCGCGGTCGCCAACACCATGGCCGCCGTGGACGCGGGCGCCGTGCACGCCCAGGGCACCGCCCACGGCTACGGCGAACGCTGCGGCAACGCCAACCTGTTCACCGTCATGGCGAACCTCGTCCTCAAACGGGGCCGTGAGGTGATCCCGCTGGAGCGTCTCGCGGAACTGGAGCCCACCGGCCGGGTCATCACGGAGGTCACCGGGATCCCCGGTGTCCCCGCGGCGCCCTACGTCGGTGCGGCCGCCTTCACCCACAAGGCGGGCCTGCACGCCTCGGCCCTGCGCGTCGACCCCGGCCTGTACCAGCACATCGACCCGGCCAGGGTCGGCAACACCATGCGCGTCCTGGTCTCCGACATGGGCGGACGGTCCTCCGTCGAGCTGAAGGCCCGAGAGCTGGGCTACGACGTCGGGGCGGGCTCCGAGGCGGTGGGCCGGGCCGCGGCCCGGGTCAAGGAACTGGAGAGCCTCGGCTACAGCTTCGAGTCCGCCGACGCCTCCTTCGCGCTGCTGCTCCGTGCCGAGCTGGCCGCGGACACCCCGCCGGAGCGGTTCGGTGTGGAGTCCTGGCAGGTGGCCCTGGACGGCGACGGCGACGGCGGCGGTGCGCGGGCCTCGGTACGGCTGCGGGTCGCGGGGACCCCGTGCGCCGCCAGCGGTCTGGGCCGCGAGCCCGTGCACGCCCTGGACGCGGCCCTGCACCAGGCCCTGGACCCGGTCTTCCCCGAGCTCGCCGGGCTGCGCCTGACCGGGCACACGGTCCGGGAACTCGCCGGGGACCGTACCGCGCCGCCCTCGGTACGGGTCCTGCTGTCGTTCCAGTGCGACGACCGGCACTGGGGCACCGTCGGCGTGGACCGGCACGCGACGGGGGCGGCCCTGACGGCCCTGCTGGACGCCGTGCACTACGTCCTGTCCGACGCGCCGGAGCGGCGCCGGGACACCGAGAGCCTGGTGGCCGCACCGGCCGGCTGACCTCTTCGAACCCTCTGGAGCGGCTGTGCGTGTGGAAGACATCTACCTGCGGGGGACCTCCGTACGTCTCCCGTCCCGATTGCGCATCGACGATGCCGTGGCCGCGGGCGAGTGCCCGTCCCGCCTCGTCGCCGCCACCGGCGCCGTCTCGGTGGCGTACTCCCCGGACGAGTCCGCCGCCGAGATGGCGGCGCACGCCGCCCGGACGGCACTGGCCCGTGCGGGCAGCGCCCCGGCCGACGTCGACCTGCTGCTGCACGCGGACACCTACCACCAGGGCCAGGACCTGTGGCCCGTGGCCTCGTACATCCAGCGGGAGGCACTCGGCAACAACTGCCCCGCCCTGGAGATCCGGCAGATGTCGAACGGGGGCCTCGCGGCCCTCGACCTGGCCGCCGCCTACCTCACGGCCGGCCACGGGCACGGCGACGCGCTGCTCACCACCGCCGACCGGTTCTGCACGCCGGGCATCGACCGCTGGCAGACCGACCCCGGCACGCCCTACGCCGACGGGGCCGCCGCGCTCGTGCTGTCCCGGCGCGGCGGATTCGCCCGGCTGGTCTCCCTCGCCCTGCACGCCGACCCGTCGCTGGAACCCCTGCACCGCGGCGACGAGCCGTTCACCAGGGCCCCCTTCAGCAGCCGGATACCCGTCGACTTCGAGGAGGCCAAGCGCGCCTTCGTCGGCCGGGTGGGAATGTCGTACGCCATCACCCGCGCGCACGCCGGGCAGCAGACCGTGCTCAAGCAGGCGCTCGCCGACGCCGGCATGGAACTCGGCGACGCCCGCTGGGTGGTGCTCCCGCACTTCGGGCGGCGCCGGCTGCAGTCCATCTACTACAAGCCGTTCGGCATCGACCCCGACCGCACCACCTGGGAGTTCAGCCGGACCGTCGGCCACCTCGGCGCCGGCGACCAGTTCGCAAGCCTCGATCACCTGCTGGTCTCCGGCAGGGCCGCCCCCGGCGACCGCTGTGTCCTCGTGAGCGTCGGAGCGGGCTACAGCTGGGGCTGCGCCGTCGTGGAGATCACCGAACGACCCGACTGGACCTGAGCGCTCCCGGGCGCCGCCGAGCCCCGACCGGCCCGATGTGGCCGGTCTCCACCCGCCGTCTAGGTGCGCTCGAGGCGGCTGTGCCACTCTGCTGATCGCCGTCCCGGACGGCATGATTCGAAGGAAGGACCCGCCGTGGCGACGACCGTTACGAGCGAGACACCGGACACCGCCCCCGTCACCGGAACGCATCTGACGGAGCACTCCATCACCGTGGCCGCGCCACCCGAGGCCTGCTACGCGCTGGTGGCCGACGTCGCCTCCTGGCCCCAGGTGTTCGGGCCCACCGTGCACGTCGAGGTGCTCGAGGAGAGCCCCGACGACACGGGCAGGAGCGAGCAGCTGCTGCGCATCTGGGCGATCGCCAACGAGCAGGTGCGCACCTGGACCTCGCGCCGCACCCTCGACCCGCACTCCCGTACGATCGCTTTCCGCCAGGTGGTCTCGGCGGCCCCCGTCGCCTCGATGGGCGGCACCTGGCGCGTCGAGTCCCTGGAGGACGGCACGACACGGGTGGTGCTGCTGCACGACTACCGCGCGGTGGGCGACGACCCGGAGGCCGAGCAGCTCATCGAGCGCGCCGTCGACCGCAACAGCGTCGCCGAACTCGCCGCCCTGAAGAACGCGGCGGAACTCGGCGAGTCCGCCGAGGAACTCCAGTTCACCTTCAGCGACTCGGTGACGGTCGCCGGGGCCGCCGGCGACGTGTACGCCTTCCTGGACCGCGCCGACCTGTGGCCCGAGCGGCTGCCCCATGTGGCGCGGCTCGCCCTCACCGAGGACGAACCGGGCATCCAGCACATGGACATGGACACCCGCAGCCCGGACGGCTCCCTGCACAACACCACCTCGTTCCGGGTGTGTTTCGAGGACCGCAAGGAGATCGTGTACAAGCAGTTGCGGGTACCGGTGGCCATGCGGGTGCACACCGGACGCTGGACCATCGAACCCTCGGGCGACGGCGAGACCCTCACCGTCACCTCCTGGCACACGGTGGTGCTCGACCCCGAGGGCGTGCGCTCCGCGCTCGGCCCCGACGCCACGCTCGCCGAGGCCAGGGCCCTGGTCCGCAAGGCCCTGGGTACCAACAGCTCCACCACCTTGCGCCATGCCAAGCAATTCGCGGAGGACGTGCATGCCGGGACGTGATCTCACCGGACCCGTCACGATCATCAACCGTTTCGAGGTCAAGGGCGACACCGACAGGTTCGAGCGGCTGTTCAGGGAACACTCCCAGTTCCTGCGCCGGCGCACCGACTTCGACTTCCTGGTGACCGTGCGCCTCGCCGAGCATCCGCACGTCTACGTCCACCTGGGGCACTGGCGCACCCTGCGTGCCTTCCGCGACACCGTGCACGACGAGACGTTCCTGGAGCACGTCGAGCGGCTGGAACCGCTCGTCGAGACGGAGGTCGACCAGGCCGTCAGCGTCGGCCGGGTGCTGCGGGACAACGCGAGGGTCGGCACCGAGAGCGTCGTCCTGCTGCGCGCCCGGGTCGGCGGGGACTGGCGGGCCTTCGAGCGGCGGTTCGCCACTCTCACCGACCGCCTCGGCGAGGCGGACGGCTTCGGCGGCAGCGACCTGCTGCGCTCCCTGCTGCGTCCCGCGCTCTACACCGGCGTGCTGTGGTGGCGGGACGCCGGGTCGCTGGAGCGGGCCCTGGACAGCGAGCCGGTCCAGGCCGCCCGGCAGGAACTGGAGCGAGGTGCCGAGGTCGTACTGGAGCGGACCCGGCACGTGGCCTACGAGCGCGTGATCGACTGATCCCTCCCCCCGGGGGCGTGCGGGCCCCAGCGATGACCGAGCCGAGGACTCCCTGGTCCTCGGCTCGGTCGCGTTCGGGACGCGAGGTCGGCTCTAGCTGGTGCATGCACGCTGATGACATGACCGACGAGACGTACATCACCGTCGTGCGCGGCCGGCCCGACGCCGCCGAACTGGCCGCGGTCACCGCCGTGTTGCTCGCCCTGTCCCGCCGTGACCGGGAGCCGGACCAGGAGGCGAAGGCGGCGTACGCGGACTGGACCGTCAAGAACGCGGGCCACCGGCTGCCGTCCTGGCCGGGGAGATGACCGGCGGACCACGACCACCTGTCGCCCCGGCGTACGAGAGCGACATCACGACACCGAAAGGGGAGGGCGTTGACCGGCCACCGGACATTCACCGACATCGTGCGGAGCAGAGTCGCCGAGTCACCCGACCGTGAGGCGCTGATCCTCCTCACCGAGCGGGATGGAGCGCTGCGGCCGGAGACGCTCTCCTACGCCGAACTCGACCGGGCCGCACGCACCGTGGCCGCCCGGATCGGACGCCACGCGGCGCCCGGCGAACGGGTCCTGATCCTGCACCAGTCCCCCCGGCTGTTCGGCATCGGCTTCCTCGCCTGCCTGTACGCGGGCGTCATCGCCGTACCCGCCGCGCCCCCCGGCGCCCTCGGCCGGCCCGAGGAACGCATCGCGGGCATCGTCAAGGACGCCGGCGCCGGCTGTGTGCTCACCTCGCTCGCGGAGGCCCTCGACGTCACCCAGCTGCTGGCCCGCACCGGACACGGCGGCGTCACCTGCATCCCCACCGACGCCGACGTCACCGACCTCGCGGACGACGGCGAAGCGTGGCAGCCGGCGCGGCAGGACAGCGACGACGTGGCGTTCCTGCAGTACACCTCGGGCTCGACCCGTGAGCCCCGCGGGGTGATCGTGACGCACCGGGCGCTGCTCGCCAACCACCGGGCGATCCACGCGGCGCTCGGTACCGTGCCGGGCGGCAGGATCGGCGGATGGCTGCCGCTGCACCACGACATGGGACTGGTCGGCCAGCTGCTGCACGCCCTGTGGCTCGGCGGCACCGCCGTGCTGCTCTCCCCGGTCGCCTTCGTCAAGCGCCCGGCGCACTGGCTGGAGACCATCTCGCGCTACGGGCTCACGGTGAGCGGCGCCCCCGACTTCGCCTACGACCTGTGTGTGCGCCGCGTCAACGACAGCCAGCTCGCCGGACTCGACCTGTCCGGCTGGCAGGTCGCCGTGAGCGGTGGTGAACCCGTCAACTCCGCGACCATGCGCGCCTTCGCCGACCGGTTCGCCGCCGCGGGCCTGCGCGCCGAGGCGCTCGTGCCCGCCTACGGCCTGGCCGAGGCGACGCTGCTGGTCAGCGGCGACCGCACCACCTGCGCGTTCGGCACCCACGCCCTGCCCGCGCCCCCGGGTGCCGTCCAGCCGGCGCGGGATGCCGTGGCCTGCGGCCGGCCCGCGGGCGTCGAGGTGCGCATCGTCGACCCCGACACCCACCGGGCGCTGGAGGACGGCCGGGTCGGGGAGATATGGGTGCGCGGCGAGTCGGTCGCGCCGGGCTACTGGGGCAGTCCGAAGGACAGCGCCGACACGTTCGACGGGCGGATCAGGGACGGTGAAGGCGGCTATCTGCGCACGGGCGACCTCGGTGCCCTGGTCGACGGGCGGCTGTGCGTGACCGGCCGGATCAAGGACGTGATCGTGGTGGCGGGACGCAACCTGTATCCGCAGGACCTGGAGCGCACGGTGCGCGAGGTCAGCGCCCTGTTCGGCTCGGGCACCGCGTTCGGGGTGCCCGGCGACCGCGAGCACGTCGTCGTGGTCCAGGAGCTGCGGGCCCGCAGCCGCTACGGCGTCGACCTGGCCGAACTCACCGCCGGTGTGCAGCGGCGGCTGAGCGAGCAGTACGACGTGGCCCCGGGCGGTGTGCTCCTGGTACGCCCCGGCACGGTCCGCCGCACCACCAGCGGCAAGCTGGAGCGGGCCGCCATGCGCCGGATGTTCCTCAACGGCGAACTCACCGCACTGCACCAGTGGGTCGACCCGGAGGTCGAACGCCTGATGCACAGCGCCACCCCGCGAAAGGAACGCCGATGACGACAACGCCCCAGAGGGGCACGGGCGGTACGCGGCAAAGCCGCGTGGGCGCGCTCGACGACGACGCACCCGCGGCCGCGCACGAACCCGCCACGGCACCCCCCACCGCGCACACCGCGCACACCGCGGAGCAAGCCCGCATCGACGCCCTGGAGGCAGCCTTCGGCCCCCTGGACGACCCCGGGAACCCGCTCGGCGCCACCGCACTGCTCGCCGCCGACGCGGCAGGCGAGCCCGTGCCCGGCGCGGAGCGGGTGCTCGACGTGTTCGGTCTGAACGCCGAGTTCGTGCCCGCCGAACTCGGCGGCCGCCTCACGCGCATGGACGTCCTCGGCCGTCTCCTGCGCCCGCTGTTCCGCCGCGATGCCTCCCTGGGCTTCGGTTACGGCCTGAGCTGCTTCTTCGCCGCGGTGCCGGTGTGGACCGCGGGCAGCGACGCACAGCGCCGCTTCGTCGCCCGGCTGCTGCTGGACGGCGGCCGCGTCGCCGTCGCACGGCACGAGGTGGCGCACGGCAACGACTTCGTCCGCGACGAGCTGACCGCCCGGCCCGCCGCCGGCGGCGGACTGTCGGTGAACGGCGCCAAGACCGCGATCGCCAACGCGGCCCGCTCCCGCGGCCTGGTCGTCTTCGCCCGCACCTCGGACACCCCGGGCGGCGGCCGCAGCCACTCGGTGCTGCTCCTGGACCGCGCCGGCCTGCCCGCCGACCGGATCACCGACACCGGGCGGCACTCCACCAACGGCATGCGCGGCGCGGAGTTCGGCGGCCTCGCCTTCAACGACTGCACCGTGCCCGACAGCGCGGTGCTCGGCCGTGTCGGCGACGGCTACGAACTGTCGCTGCGCTCCTCGCTGCTGATCCGGGGACTCATCCCGTCGATCGTGCTCGCCGGTGTCGACACCGCGCTGCGCACGGTGGCCGCCTTCGCCACCCGGCGCCGCGCCGACGGCCGCTCCTCCCTCGACGTACGGCACGTACGGGACGTGCTCACCGGCGCCTTCCTCGACCTGCTGCTCATCGACTGCCTGGCCCTGGTCGGCACCCGGTCGCTGCATCTGCTGCCGCACCAGATGAGCGTGTACGCGGCGTCCGCGGCCTATCTCGCGCCGCGGCTGGCCGCCGAGACGATGGACGAGATGGCGGCGGTGCTCGGCGAGGAGAGCTTCGCGGTGAGCGGCACGTACGGGATGTTCCAGAAACAGCTGCGCGACCTGCCCGTCACCTCGCTCGGTCACGCCGGCAGCGCCGGCCGCCAGGTCAGCATCCTGCCGCAGCTGCCGTACTTCGCCCGGCACGCCTGGTTCGCGGAACGGGAGGCGCCCGGGGCGCTGTTCCGGCCGCACGAGGACCTGCCGCCGCTGGACCTGCCGCGCCTGTCCCTGCTGTCGGGCAGCGACCCGCTCGCCGCGACCCTGGTGGCCTGTACCGCCTGGCTGGAGTCGGCCGACCTCACCGTGCCGGGACGCGAGGACTGGCCGCTGCTGCGTTCGCTCGCCCGGGCCTTCACCGGGGAACTGCGGGAGCTGGCCAAGGCGTTCGGCGACATCGACCCCGGCGACCGCGCCAGGCTGGCCAGCCCGCACAACTTCGCGCTCGCCGACCGCTACACCCTGGTCCTCGCGGCGGCGGCCTGCCTGGGGACCTGGCGGGAGCAGACCGGCGCTCCGTCCGACGCGTTCCTGGCCGATCCGGCCTGGGCGTCCGCGGTGCTCCACCGCCTCGCCCGGCGCCTCGGCCTGCCCCTGGCCGACCTGCCCCAGGACCGGACGGGCGGGGGCAGCCCGGTCGCCGCCTGCGAACAGCGGGTGCTCGCCGAGGCGCTGGACCGCCTGCACGGCCGCCGCAGCTACGACTTGTACGGCTCCGCGCTGGCCTGATCCGCCGGCGGAGGTACCCACCCGAGCCCGAGATGGAGCACCGACCATGTCTGAACCCCAGCACGACGAAGCACACGACGACTCCTTCGGCGCGGCCCAGCGCGAATGGCTCACGGAGCGGCTCACCCACTACCTCGGTGTGCCGGTGGACGAGAGCGTGCCGTTCCACGAGTACGGAGGCTTCGACTCGGTGGCCGCGCTCAGCCTGTACGGGGACATCGAGGAGGAGTTCGGCCCGGTGATCGACCCCAGCGACATCGAGACGTACCCCACCGTGCGCGAGCTGGCCCGGTACATGGCCCAGCACGACCCGCGCCCGGCGGGCGGCGGCCTGGTCCGGGCGGCGTTCGTGTTCACCGGGCAGGGCTCCCAGCACCCCGGCATGACCTCCGGCCTGTACTGGAACTGCACCGGCTACCGCGCCCATCTCGACCAGGCCGCCGCCGAGCTGCTGCCCTACACCGGGACGTCCGTGGTGGAGCTGATCCTCGGCAACGACCCGCGGATCCACCAGACCGCGTTCACCCAGCCCGCCCTGTTCGCCGTCGAGTACGCCCTGGCGCAGACCCTGCGGGAGGAGGGCGTGACCCCGGTGGCCGTCCTCGGCCACGGCATCGGCGAGTTCGCGGCGGCCACCGTCGCGGGCGCCCTGTCGCTGCCCGACGCCGCCAAGCTGGTCGCGCTGCGCGGCGCCTTCATGCAGTACCTGCCCTCCGACGGCGGCATGATGGCCACCTGCGCGGCCCCGTTCGAGGCGGCCGAGCTGGTCGCGGCCGAGCCCGGCGTCGGCATCAGCGCCATCAACGCCGCCAAGGCCACCGTGCTCTCCGGCGACCGTGCGGGGCTCGAGCGCATCCAGGAGCAGCTGGAGAGCCGGGGCATCGCCTGCCGCCACCTGACGGTGACCCACCCCTTCCACTCGCCGCTGATGGCACCCATGGTGCCGAAGTTCGACGCCGTGGCCCGCCGGGTCGCCGGCGGCGCCGCCCGGGTGCCGTTCTACTCCACCCTGTACGGCCGGCTGACCACCGAACCGCTCTACGGGGCGTACTGGAGCGAGCAGATCACCTCGCCCGTGCGCTTCGCCGACGCCGCCCGGGCGATGCTCGCCCAGCAGACCCCCACCCATGTCGTGGAGATCGGACCCCGTGTGGTGCTCACGCCGTTCCTGCGCCGGATGGGCGGCCTCGAGGGCCCGACCTGCCTGGCGGTGTGCCGCGGCCCGGAGAGCGACGCGGTGGACCTGGCCGGGGTGATCTCGGCGCTCGACGCGGGCCCGCTGGCGGCGGCGCTGGCAGGGGCGTGAGCCGATGACGACGATCGGCCGGCCACTGTACGCACCGGGTCCGGAGGGCCCCTGGGAGCGGGTGTACGAGGAGCTCGTGCGCACCGGCAGCGTCCTGGTGCACGGCAGGATGCCCGGCTGGCAGCCGGATGCGGGCGCGGCGGACCTGCGCCTTCTGCTCGGCCGTGACTGGGCCCGTTACGAGAAGCTCGGCCGGCCCGGTATGCGCGAGCGCTTCCTCGCCTCCCGGCTGTTTCTGCGGTACACCGCCGCGGCGGCCGTGCAGACGCTGCCGCACCTGGTGGACGTGGCGTACCTGCCGGGCGGCCGCCCCTATGTGCGCGGCCTCGACCAGATCGACATCAGTCTGAGCCACACCGACGAGACCATGGTCGTGGGCGTCACCCGCAGGGGCCGGATCGGGGTCGACGTGGAACGTGCCGACCGGCGGCTCGCGCACACCGGTTCCGAGGCTCAGGCCTGCACCCCGTTCGAGAAGCGGCACCTCGACCGGGGCGCGGAGAGCGCCCGCAACGACACGATGGTGCGGCTGTGGACCCTGAAGGAGGCCTACAGCAAGGCGCTCGGCCAGGGCCTGCGGTTCCGTTTCACGGAGTTCGGCTTCGCCCTGCACGGTGCGGCCGGCGCCCGGCTGGTACGCCCCGACGGCTCCGCCACGGACGACGGCGGCTGGACGTTCGGGACGTTCGCCGTCGGCGGCAGCCATGTGGTGAGCGTCGCGGTGTTCGACGACGGGTTCGGGGAGCTGTCGGACGTCTCGGTGGGCACGACGCTGCACGAGGGTCTGCTGGACGCGCTGTACGGGGCGACCGGTGAGGAGCTGCCCGGCCCGGCGGGTTCAGGGTATCCAGCCGGCGTCCTCGGCGATGCGGATGGCGTCGACGCGGTTGCGGGCGCCGAGTTTGCCGACGACCGAGGTGAGGTAGTTACGGACGGTGCCCTTGGTGAGGTAGAGGCAGCCGGCGATCTCGGCGGCGTCGGCTCCCCGGGCCGCCAGCCGTAGCACCTCCATCTCCCGGCGGGACAGCGGATTGTCCGGGTAGTCCCAGGCGGTCAGGGCGAGTTGGGGGTCCACGACACGTCCGCCCATCGCCACGGAGCGCACGGCGCAGGCGAGCTGGTCGGGAGGGGAGTCCTTCAGCAGGAAGCCGGACACATGGGCCGACATGGCACGGCGCAGGGTGCCGGGCTTGCCGAGGCTGGTGAGGATGAGGGAGCGGCAGCTGGGGAGCTGTTCATGCAGGTCGGCGGCGGCCGTCAGACCGTCCATGCCTGGCAGGTCGACATCGATCACCGCCACGTCGGGCCGTACCTGGAGCGCGGTGCTGACGATCGTGTCGCCCCGGTCGACCGTGGCGATGACCCGGAGATCGGGCTCGAGTTCCAGCAGTGCGACCAGCGCGCCGCGGATCATGTGCACGTCCTCGGCGAGCAGGACGGTGATGGATGGCACCTGTTACCTCCCCCAGGCAGCGGTGTCTTGTCTGATCAGCCCCGGTTCAGGCTGCGGACCTCTCGGCGTCCGGCGCGTCGTCGGCCGTGCCGGTGGGGGCCTCGCCCTTGCGCGGCTGGAGCGGGGCCCGTGCCACGAGGCGGAACATGCCCTCCGCGTCGACCCCGGCCGTCAGTTCCCCCCCGATGTCGGTGAGCCGGGTCCGCAGATTGCCCAGACCGCTCCCGCCACCGGAACGCGTGTCAGGCTCCCCCCCGTTCGCCACTCCGTCGTTGACCAGCGTGAGGAAAACCGTTTCCGTCCCGCTGGTGGCCCTGATGGTACATACCTCGGCCTTGCTGTGGCGGAGGATGTTGGTGACTCCCTCCCGCAGCGCGGTCGCGAGAACCGTGTCGACCACAGGATGCAGCCGTTCGACCTGTACGTCGACCTCCGTGCGGACATCGGCTGATATCAGGACCTGCGCAGCCGACTCCGCCTCTTCGCGCAACGACATGTCCCGGTAGCCACGCGAGACGAGCCGTACGTCCGCCAGGGCCTGGCGCGCGACGAGCAACAGGGACGTGGTCTCGTCCGAGGCCAGCTCCGGCCGGTTCGGGATCAGCCGGCTGACCAGCTCGCCCTTGAGCGTGATGGTGGACAGGCTGTAGCCGAGCAGGTCGTGCAGGTCCCGGGCGAAGCGGAGGCGTTCCTGGGTGACGGCCATGCGGGCCAACTGCTCGCGGGTGTCGTGCAGTTCGCACACCATGTCGTTCAGGCGGGTCAGTCCGTAGATGACGAGACCCGCCAGGATGACGGAGATGAGGACGTAGCTGCAGTAGAGCAGGCTGGAGCCCATCGTCAGGGGGAACATCGGGGCGCTGACCACGACCGCCCCGAAGACCGGCCAAGCGGCGCGGCTCGGCAGGGTGAGCAGGACGGTCGCGGCGAACGGCCCCTGCATGCTGCCCCAGTCGAGCCCGAACCAGGCGATGGGCAAGTAGGTCAGGACGGCCTGCACCCCGAGGGTGACGAGCCGTCGCCGCAGCGGCCAGGAACGGGAGGCCGGCGAGGCCAGGGAGAACTGGATGCCGTACACGACCAGGACGCCGCCGACGCAGACCGCCAGCTTGGCGGCACTGGCTCCTCCTGTGTTGAGCACGTTGATGATGACAACGGTGCAATAGCACAGCAGCGCCAGCGTCACGACCGTGCGGGCGAGGCGGGGAGCCATTCCCATGCGGCTCGACGCCGGCTGGGAATTCTCGGCATCCGCGGGACTTTCCGTTCTTCGGAAAGCGTCCGGCATCGTGACCTCCTCGCCCGGGGACATGGCGCAAGGCATGGTATGGGCACGACTGAATGACGGCCAGTGATGGCTGTAATTAGCCGGTTTCACACGAACAACGGAATCGGGTTGAGGTCGTCGTAACGTGTCGCGCGCGTGACGCGACCCAGTGTCACCGGAACGTCGAAGAGGCGGCCGGGTGCGAACCTGGCCCAGAAGTGACGCATCCCGGGGACGATCACCTTCACCACGGGAAGTCCCACGTCAGGCCGAGTCTGATCGAGGACCAGCAGTTCCATGCCCCGTTCCCGCACCAGACTCTCGGCCACGGTGAGATCGCCGAGCAGATCCTCGCGTGCTTCGCACACGTAACTTGCGGGCGTACGCGGCGACTCGGCCGGGTCCGGTACGAGATATGGCTGATTCCGGGTAGTCGCCTTCGTCCACCAGGAGGCCAGCTCCGGATGGACAGAGGCGAACTCGGTGTCCACTTCCGCTTCCATGTCCGGCGGTGGCAGCAGTTGTGCCATCTCGGTCACGGCGCGACGCAGCGCCGTACGCGGGTCGAAATGGGCGCCGAATCCGAAGCAAACGTGCTGTGGCGTCCCGTCGTCGGGAGTGCGGCGGGAGACGGCCACCATGACCGGAATGCCGAAGTCCGTGGTGAGGTCGAGGACCCACAGATCACGGCCCAGCCTGGCGTACGCCCGACGGACCCCGGCCAGCCAGGGTTCGTCGAAGGCGTCCAGGTCGACGGCGGGCTGCCGGGTGCGGTTGTACCACCACAGGGCCACCGCGTCGCGCTCGACCACCTCGAGGAACCCCTGGAGCGTGGCGTCCTCCAGGCTGCTGCCGGCCGCGTTGCCGTTGGAGTCCGCCCACGGTGCCGACAGCCGTCCACCGGGTGCGGGACCGAAGTAGAGCATCGAGGTGGGCAGCAGCCGGTGCGTGCCCGTGGTCACCGACCACACAGGCGTCCACTCGGTGGGGGCGTGCGGGTCGAACGGCGGCGGAACCTGCTGGAACCCGGCGGCCGTACGGTTCCAGCCCGCACGCTCGGCGAACTGCCGGTCGGCGTACAGCTGACAGGCGTTGGGGTGCAGCGCGCTCTCGCCGAGCCCCGCGAGGCTGTCGATCACGACCGGCTCGTCCCCCTGGCGGGTCGCGCTGTAGCGCTCGACCGCCTCGCACAGCGCACCGACCTCCGCTTCCAGCGGCGTGATCCCCTTGCCGCCGCTGTGGCTGCGCAGCCCGTGTCGCAGGGCGGCGAGCGAGTCGGCGCGCAGCGCGGGGTTGCGCCCGGAGACATAGCGGTTGAGGCCTTCCGGGGTGCCCGGGGCGGGCCGCAGCTCCGGCACCACACCGGTGAGCGGATCCACGAGATGCCGGTAGCGGGTGAGCACGCTGTCGGCCGGCAGGGCCCGGTGACCGCCGCCGACCGTGGTCGACTTCAGGCGGGAGGTGAAGCACACCGGGCGCCGCACGCTCGCCGCCACCAGACCGGGGTCGCCGCACTCGGGGCACTGCGGGCGCCGGGTCACCGAGTGGTGGCTCGTGCGCAGCGTCCGGGTGTCCAGCGTGCACAGGGTGGCCTGCTCGGCGTGGCGCATCCCGGCGACCCACTTCATCGTCTCCAGCACGGCGCTCTGCAGCCCCAGCGCGCGGACGGACGCCAGGTAGGCCCGCGGCAGCGGCACCGGTCCGGGCAGTCCGAGCACCCGCTGCACCGGCGCCTGAGTGGCACGGTGACCGCGCAACCGGTGTGCGAGACACGACCAGCAGGCACCGCCGGGGACGCCGAACACCGGGCCCACCCAGGCCTCGACACCGCACGGTTTGGCCAGCAGCCAGGGACGGCCGGCGGCCCGGTGCCGAGCGTCCACGTCGGCCAGCGCCGGGTCCAGGTAGTCGTCGCACACGACCAGCGTGAACGCGGCGGACCGTTCTTCGTCGGCCAGGGTGAGACCGGAGGCGAGGCACTCCTCGCGGACGGGGCCGGGGTCCGTGTGGCCCAGCACCAGCAGGTGTACCGGGGTGCCGCGCAGCGCCGCCTCCGCGCCGGCGCCGCTCAGGCCCGAGAGTTCCCAGTAGGCCTCGGCGGCGGCATCCGCCGACTGGGTGCGGTACCCGATGAGCTGGGCTTCGGCGAGCGCGGCGATGGTGCGGCCCGCGGCCGCGACGTCCACCACGGCCGCGGCCTCCCGAAGGACGGCCTCCAGGGTCCGGGTCCCGTCCAGCAGCGGGGCGAGGGCCTCGACGTGTGGGCCGTGCAGGGCGGTCGTGCCGCGCTCCGACAACAGGTACACGGCCTCACCGCCGACGACCTCGACGCGCAGGTGGGGCTTGAACCCCACCTGCGGTGCCGCGGAGGGCAGGAGAGACCCGTTCACGCGCTGATCCAGGGGCCGGCGACCGGACCCTGCTGATGGGTCCAGATGCTGTCGTAGCTGATGGCCGTGTCGGTCCGGTCCAGGTCCTCCAGCACGAACGGTCTGCCGCCGGCCTCGGCCAGGTACACCGGTTCCGCCGCCGCCACCCCGAACTCGGCGAGGACCGACACCGGGTCGGTGAGGTAGCGCTCGGCCAGCTCGGGTTCGAGTCCCGCCCGGGCCGTGAGCAGTGCGATGCGGTGGTCCTGCGCGGACGTGGGGGCCGGACCGGCCGGCGCGGGGATGGTCAACGTGCTCATGGAACCCTCCAGAGGCATGAGTGTTGAGAGGCGCTGCGAATCGGGAATCCGTTCGGCGTGTCCCGCGACTCGAATTCTGGGGGGCGCTCTTTCAAGCCGCCCAGTGCGGCCGTCACCATCGCGCTATGACATTTTCATAGGCCTCTTCATGACCCGCGCACTGTGGCTCGAACCCGGCTGCTGCGAAGCTTTTGCCTTGCTCGGAAGGCGACCGCCGGTCCCTCGGCCGACGGCTCCGCCCGCGTAAGACGGGGGCGGGCACCGCCCGCGTGAGACGGGAGAGTGATCACATGGACATCAAGGTACTGGGTCGGCTCACGGCGGAACTCAACGGGGTGTCGGTGGTGCCGAGCGCCGCCAAGCCGCGGCAGATTCTCGCCCTGCTCGCCCTGCAGACCGGACGCGTCGTCACCGTGCCGACGCTGATGGAGGAGATCTGGGGCGAGGACATACCCCGCAGTGCCGCGACCACCCTGCAGACCTACATCCTCCAGCTGAGGCGCAAGATAGCCGCCGCCCTGGAGGGCGACGAGAGCCGGCAGCCCAAGGACATCCTGGTCACCCAGCACGGCGGCTACCTCCTGGAGGTGCAGCCGGGGCAGATCGACGTCCAGGAGTTCGAGCAGCTGTGCGCCTCCGGCCGGGACGCCCACGAGGCGACCGACTACCGCACCTCCGCGGAGCTGCTGCGCCGCGCCCTGGACCTGTGGCAGGGGCCGGCCCTCGTGGACGTACCCGTCGGCAGCGTCCTCGAACTGGAGGCGCTGCGGCTCGAAGAGGACCGGATGGCGGCGCTGGAGCTGCGCATCGAGGCCGACCTGCGCCTCGGACGGCACGCCGAGATCGTGCCGGAACTGCGGGTGCTGGTCGCCAAGCACCCCATGCACGAGAACTTCTGCGCGCATCTGATGACCGCGCTGCACCGCGCGAACAAGGCCTGGCGCGCCCTGGAGGCCTACCAGCGCCTGCGCGGCTCGCTCGTCGAGGAACTCGGCCTCGAGCCGTCACCCCGGCTGCAGCGCCTGCACCAGTCGATCCTCTCGGCGGACCCGGCCCTGGACGCGGAACCGGTCCCGACGTCCGCGGCGCGCTGACGGCCCGACGCCCTGGAGGGGCGGTCACACGTCGCGGCGCCTCACGACGAGCACGGCGAGTGCGACGGTGATCAGCGGCCAGAGGGCGTACACGAGCCAGGAACCGGAGACCGTGGCGGTGTAGGCCAGGGATCCGGGGTCCGGCGTCCAGGTCTCGACCAGGCGCTTCCAGGCGGCCGACACCAGCGCGTGTCTGACGTCCGCGGTCCAGCGGACGTCCTCCGAGAACATGGTGGGCAGCATCAGCAGGACGAAGACGCTGGTGACCATGGTCGCGGCGGCGTGCCGGAGCAGAACGCCGAGGCCGAGACCGACCAGTGCGCAGACCGGGGCCAGCAACGCGGATGCCGCCAGCGCCCGGAACACCCCGGGGTGGGTGATCGGAACGCCGGCGTGACGCCCGTTCAGAACGGCCTGCGAGATCAGGAAGGAACCGGTGGAGGCGACCGTGCCGGCCGCCGTCCACAGCACCGCGGTGACGGCCGCCTTGGCCAGCACCACCGAGCCGCGGGCGGGCACGGCCACGGTGGTGGTGCGGATCAGGCCGCTGCCGTACTCGCTCACCACGGTGAGGGCGCCCATGCAGGCGGCGACGAGAATCAGCGTCCAGGAACCGGCCGGCGGGTAGGCGTCGTAGGACAGGAAGCCGGCGGGGCCGGAGCCCGTGGTGTGGTCCGCCGACGTGGCCACGGCGGCGGAGCCGATGACGAACACGACGGTGAGGGCGATCGTCCACGGGGTGGAGCGCAGGGACCGCGCCTTGATCCACTCGGCGGCGAACAGGTCACGGAAGCGCGCGGGCGGCCCGTCGGTGCGGGGGGTCGGGCGGGCGGGGGCGAGTGTGCTCATCGGGTCGGACCTGCCAGGTATTCGAGGCTGTCGGCGGTCAGTTCCATGAAGGCCGCCTCCAGTGAGGCGGTGCGGGTGGTCAGCTCGTCCAGCGGGATGCCGTTCTCGAAGGCGAGCGCTCCGACCCGGTCCGCCGGGAGTCCGGTCACGGCGAGCCTGCCGGCGCCGGCCGAGCCCTCCGGCTCGACCGAGGCGCCCGCCCTGGTCAGCACGGCCGCCAGCGCGGCGGCCCGCGCTGTGGCCACCACGACGCGGCCAGGGGTGGCACGGGCCGCGAAGGCCTGTACCGACTCGGCGGCGATGAGGCGGCCCCGGCCGATGACGACCAGCTGGTCGGCGGTGTTCTCCATCTCCGACATCAGATGGCTGGAGAGGAAGACCGTGCGCCCCTCGGCGGCCAGCCGTCTGAAGAGCCGGCGTACCCACAGCACGCCCTCCGGGTCCATGCCGTTGACCGGCTCGTCGAACATGAGCACGGGCGGATCGCCGAGCAGGGCGGCGGCGATGCCCAGCCGCTGCTTCATGCCGAGGGAGAATCCGCCGACCCGGCGGTTCGCCACCTCGCCCAGCCCCACCTCCTGGAGCACCTCGTCCACCCGGCGCCGCGGGATGCCGTTGCTGCGGGCCAGGGCGCACAGGTGGGCGCCGGCGCTGCGGCCGCCGTGGACCTGTCCGGCGTCGAGGAGAGCGCCGACGTGCCGCAGCCCGCGCGGACGGCGGTGGAACGGGACGCCGCTGACGGTGGCGGTGCCGGCGGTGGGTGCGTCCAGACCGAGGATCATCCGCAGGGTCGTGGACTTGCCGACCCCGTTGGGGCCAAGGAACCCGGTGACCTGGCCCGGCCGCACGGTGAAGGACAGCCGGTCGACGGCCGTTGTGCCGCCGTAGCGCTTGGTGAGTTCGTTGACTTCGATCACGGCACCCACACTGCCGAGCGGACCCTCGTCCGGGCATGGGGCCGTGGGCGGCAATCGGACGGCCGGCCTTGGCCCGTGGGCGTACGTCCCCGGGCCGATGCCGCGCGGACAGCGGCTGGTTACTCTCGCCGCATGGATGCGAGACCGCGGGAGGCCGGACCGCCGATGACCACGACGGGGGCCATGGCCCGGGCAGGGGGCGGTGCGCTGTACCTCTTCCTGCTGGGCCTGCTGGTGGGGGGTGCTACGCGGGCCTCGGGCACGGTCCACGGCGTCGGGTCGCTGCTGGCTGCCGGCCTGCTCCTCGGCCTGCTGCGACGGATGCCGTGGCCGGCGCTGGCCCTGACCCTCACCGGATCCGCAGCCGTGGTGGCGCTCACTCCCCACTCCGCCCACGCGGGCCGGGCGGTGTCGTTCCAGGGCGAGTTCCTGTCGTTCCTGGCGGTGGACCTCGTCCTGGGCTTCATCGTCGCCACCCGCGCCCGGCGGGCGTCGGTCGTCGCCGTGGCCGTGTCCTTCACCGTGCAGGCCCTGCTGATCGGCGGGTTCGCGCACGGGGACAACCTGAGCGTCAACGGCGTGATCGCCCTCCTGGCGCTGGCCGCCGCCTGCATGGCCGGCCTGCTGACGCGCGAGCGGCGCGAGCACGCGGTGGCGCTGCGTTCGCAGGAGGTGGCCGAGGCCGTGACCGCCGAACGGCTGCGGATCGCACGGGAGTTGCACGACATGGTCGCGCACAGCATCGGCATCATCGCCATCCAGGCCGGGGTGGGGAGCCGGGTCATCGGGACGCAGCCCGACGAGGCCCGCGAAGCGCTGCGCGCCATCGAGGCCACCAGCAGGGAGACCCTGTCCGGCCTCAGGCGCACCCTGGTGGCGCTCCGTCGGACCGACCCGGGCGAGGCCGCCTCGGGGCGGGCACCGCTCGCGCCCTCGCCGGGGCTCGACGACGTCGAACGGCTGGCGGCGGCGACCGCGGACGCGGGCGTACACGTCGACGTCCACCGCAGCGGAAAGCAGCGTCCTGTGCCCGCCGACATCGGCCTGTCCGCCTACCGCATCGTGCAGGAGGCCCTGACCAACGTGGTGCGCCACGCGGGCACCGGGCGTTGCCGGGTGGCCATCGACCACGGGGACAGGGAGCTGTCCGTGGAGGTCGTCGACGACGGCCGCGGCGCCGCCGGGAACGGCCCGTCCCACGGCTTCGGCCTCGTCGGCATGCGGGAGCGGGTCGGTCTGCTGCACGGCCACTTCAGCGCCGGGCCACGCCCCGAGGGCGGCTTCCGGGTGGTGGCCCGGCTGCCGCTGCCCGAACCCGTCGCGGCCGCGGTGGAGGCCCGGTGACCGTCCGGCTCGTGCTCGCCGACGACCAGCCGCTGGTGCGGTCGGGGCTGCGCGTGATCATGGCTGACCACCCCGACCTGGAGGTCGTCGGTGAGGCCGCCACCGGCGCGGAGGCGGTCCGACTGGTCACGGATCTCGCCCCCGACGTCGTGGTGATGGACATCAGGATGCCCGGCATGGACGGGATCGAGGCCACGCGGCTGATCACGGCCGGCCCGGCGACGACCCGTGTCCTCGTCCTGACCACCTTCGACGAGGACGACCACGTCTACGGCGCGCTCCGAGCGGGCGCGAGCGGTTTCGTGGTCAAGGACATGGCGCTGGACGACATCCTCGCGGCGATCCGTGTGGTGGCCGCCGGTGACGCACTGATCGCGCCGAGCGTGACGCGCCGTCTGATCGCGGACTTCGCCCTGCGGCCCGCCGCTGCCCCGCAGCGCCCCGCACCGCCGGTCGACGGCATCACCGAACGGGAACGGGAAGTACTGACCCTGGTCGGACGCGGCCGCTCGAACAGCGAGATCGCGGAGGACCTGTTCATCACGGTGGCCACCGCCAAATCGCACGTGTCACGACTCCTCACCAAACTGGGTGCCCGGGACCGCGTCCAGCTCGTGATCACCGCGTATGAAAGGGGACTTGTCACACCGCCCCGCTGACGTTCGCGCTGCCGGGGCGTCTCCAGGCGCGTTCGAGGTGGCGGGCCTACGTTCGGCCGATGACGATCCTCGACGACCACCTCACGGTCTCCTCAGCCGCCCCTGACCTGCGTCGAGCCGCCGCGGAACTGCGGCGCATCAAGGAGGAGGTGAGCCGCGGCCCGGATCCCGAGGCCACCCGGCGCCAGCACGCGAAGAACAAGCTCACCGCCCACGAACGGCTGGCCGTCCTCTTCGACGAGGGCACCTTCACCGAGATCGAGCCGCTGCGCCGGCACCGCGCCACCGGCTTCGGCCTGGAGGACAAGAAGCCGCACGGCGACGGCGTGGTCATCGGCTGGGGCCTGGTCCACGGCCGTACCGTCTTCGCGTACGCCCATGACTTCCGCGTCTTCGCCGGGGCGCTCGGCGAGGCCCACGCCGCCAAGGTGCACAAGGTGATGGACCTGGCCGAGGCGGCCGGAGCACCCCTGGTGTCCCTCAACGACGGCGCGGGCGCCCGCATCCAGGAAGGCGTCACCGCGCTCGCCGGGTACGGCGGCATCTTCCGCCGCAACGTCGCCGCCTCCGGCGTCATCCCGCAGATCAGCGTGATGCTCGGCCCCTGCGCCGGCGGCGCCGCGTACAGCCCCGCCCTGACCGACTTCGTGTTCATGGTGCGCGAGACCGCCCAGATGTTCATCACCGGGCCCGACGTCGTCCAGGCCGTCACCGGCGAGAAGATCACCCACAACGGCCTGGGCGGCGCCGAACCGCACGCGACCGCCTCCGGCGTCTGCCACTTCGCGTACGACGACGAGACCGAGTGCCTGGAGGACGTCCGCTTCCTCATCTCGCTCCTGCCGTCCAACAACCGCGAACTGCCGCCCGCCGCACCGAGCGCCGACCCCGCCGACCGCCGCACCGAGGCCCTGTGCGAGCTCGTACCCGCCGAGCCGGGCCGCTCGTACGACGTCCGTGACGTCATCGAGGAACTGGCGGACGACGGCGAGTACTTCGAGGTCCACGAGGCCTGGGCCCGCAACGTGGTGTGCGCGCTCGCCCGCCTGGACGGGCACACCGTCGGCATCGTCGCCAACCAGCCTGCGGTGCTCGCCGGTGTGCTCGACATCCACGCCAGCGAGAAGGCCGCCCGTTTCGTCTCCACCTGCGACGCGTTCAACATCCCGCTGGTCACCCTCGTCGACGTGCCCGGCTTCCTGCCCGGCGTCGACCAGGAGCACAACGGCATCATCCGGCACGGCGCGAAACTGCTGTACGCGTACTGCAACGCCACCGTGCCCAGAATCTCCGTGGTGCTGCGCAAGGCGTACGGCGGCGCCTACATCGTCATGGACTCCCGTTCCATCGGCTGCGATCTGTCCTTCGCCTGGCCCACCAACGAGATCGCCGTGATGGGCGCCGAGGGCGCGGCGAACGTCATCTTCCGCCGGGAGATCAACGCCTCCGACGATCCCGAGGCCGTACGGGCGCAGCGCATCAAGGAGTACAGGACCGAACTGATGCACCCCTACTACGCCGCGGAGCGCGGCCTGGTGGACGACGTCATCGAGCCGGCCGAGACCCGCTCCGTACTGATCCGCTCGCTGGCCATGCTGCGCGGGAAAAAGGCCGAAGTACCCGCCCGCAAGCACGGCAATATCCCCACCTGACCTGCACGGATGCAGCGTCCACGCGGACGCGAGCGGCCATCGAGCCCCTGCCCGTTCCATGGGATGCACCGGATACGGCGGCGCGTCACGAGCGGGCGGCCGTCCGGGCCGGCCGGCCGGGGCGAGACCCCATCCATGGCAGCCCCGGCCGCCGTGACACCCCAGTGCTTTGGACGAAGGGATCGACAGTGGCCCGCACAGTTCCATCCGGCAGGGAGTGCGCGAAGCACCCCGCCCCGTCGAAGGCGAGGTAGATGATGCGTCGAGTTGCCATCACCGGACTGGGCGTCGTGGCCCCTGGCGGGATCGGCGTCAAGGAGTACTGGGACCTGCTCACCGCAGGCCGTACCGCCACCCGCACCATCTCCTTCTACGACCCCTCCCAGTTCCGCTCCCGGGTCGCCGCCGAGTGCGACTTCGACCCGCTGGCCGCCGGCCTCTCCCAGCAGGAGACCCGGCGCCTGGACCGCGCCGCGCAGTTCGCGGTCGTCTCCACCCGCGAGGCGCTCGCCGACAGCGGCCTCGACGTCTCGGCCCTCGACCCGGGCCGGATCGGCACCTCGCTCGGCAGCGCGGTCGGCTGCACCACCAGCCTGGAACGCGAGTACGCGGTGGTCAGTGACGGCGGCCGCGAGTGGCTCGTCGACCACGAGTACGCCATTCCCCAGCTGTACCGGCACTTCGTGCCCAGTTCGATGGCCGCCGAGGTGGGTCAGGCGGCCGGCGCCGAGGGCCCCGCGGCCGTGGTCTCCACCGGCTGCACCTCGGGCCTGGACTCGCTCGGCCACGCGGTGGAACTGATCCGCGAGGGCACCTGCGACGTGATGATCGCCGGAGCGACCGAGGCCCCGATCTCCCCGATCACCTCCGCCTGCTTCGACGCCATCCTCGCCACCACCCCGCGCAACGACACCCCCGAGAGCGCCTGCCGCCCGTTCGACAGGACGCGCAGCGGCCTGGTCCTCGGGGAGGGCGCGGCGGTGCTGGTCCTGGAGGAGCTGGAGAGCGCACGGGCCCGCGGCGCGCACGTCTACGCCGAGATCGCGGGCTTCGCCCAGCGCTGCAACGCGTACCACATGACCGGTCTCAAGCCGGACGGCCGCGAGATGTCCGAGGCCATCGACGCCGCCCTCGCCGAGGCCCGGATCGACCCGTCCGCGATCGACTACATCAACGCGCACGGTTCCGGCACCAAGATGAACGACCGCCACGAGACGGGCGCGTTCAAGCGCAGCCTGGGCGAGCACGCCTACCGGACCGCGATCAGCTCCATCAAGTCGATGATCGGGCACTCGCTCGGCGCGATCGGCTCCCTGGAGATCGCCGCCTGCGCCCTCGCCATGGAGCACGGTGTGCTGCCGCCCACCGCCAACCTGCACGAGCCGGACCCCGACCTCGACCTCGACTACATCCCGTTGACCGCCCGTGAGAAGCAGACGGACGTCGTCCTCAGCGTGGGCAGCGGCTTCGGCGGCTTCCAGAGCGCGATGGTCCTCGCGCGACCGGAAAGGAGCATCGCATGACCACGACGACCGTGGTGACCGGCCTCGGCATCGCCGCGCCCAACGGTCTGGGCACCGAGGACTACTGGAAGGCGACACTGGCGGGCGAGTCGGGCATCGGCCCGGTCACCCGGTTCGACGCCACGCGCTACCCGTCCCGGCTCGCCGGCGAGGTGCCGGGGTTCGTCGCCGAGGAGCACATCCCCAGCCGGCTCATGCCGCAGACCGACCACATGACCCGCCTCGCCCTGGCCGCCGCGGAATGGGCCCTCCAGGACGCCGGTATCGACACCGGGGACGTGCCCGAGTACGGCATGGGCACGGTCACCTCGGCGTCCGGCGGCGCCGTCGAGTTCGGCCAGCGCGAGCTGCAGAACCTGTGGAGCAAGGGCAAGGAGCACGTCAGCGCCTACCAGTCCTTCGCCTGGTTCTACGCCGTCAACACCGGCCAGATCTCCATCCGGCACAAGCTGCGCGGCCCCAGCGGCGTGCTGCTGACCGAACAGGCCGGCGGCATCGACGCCATCGGCCAGGCCCGCCGCCACGTCCGCAAGGGGTTCCAGGCGGTCGTCTCCGGAGGCGTCGACGCGGGCATCTGCCCCTGGGGCTGGGTCCCGCAGCTCGCCACCGGCCTGATGAGCACCGAACAGGACCCGGCCCGCGCGTTCCTGCCCTTCTCCGCCGACGCGAGCGGATACGTGGTGGGGGAGGGCGGCGCCATCCTGGTGGCCGAGGACCTCGCGGCGGCCCGCGAGCGCGGCGCCTCCCACGTCTACGGCGAGATCGCCGGGTACGCCGCCACCCTCGACCCCGCCCCCGGCTCGGGGCGCCCGTCCGGCCTGACCAGGGCCGTCCGCACCGCCCTCACCGACGCGGGACTCACCCCCGCCGACATCGACGTCGTCTTCGCGGACGCCGCCGGAGTCCCGGAGCTGGACCGGGCCGAGGCCGAGGCCCTCGCGGAGGTGTTCGGCCCGAACGCCGTACCGGTGACCGCACCCAAGTCGCTGACCGGGCGGCTGCTCGCCGGCGGCGCCGCCCTCGACGCGGCCACCGCCCTGCTCGCCCTGCGCGACGGGGTGATCCCGCACACCGCGGGCGTCGACGCGGCCGCCGCCGACTACCCGATCGACCTGGTCACCGGGGCGCCCCGGGAGGCGGACCTGCGCAGCGCGCTGGTTGTCGCCCGCGGTCACGGCGGCTTCAACGCCGCCCTCGTCGTACGCCGTACGGCGTGACCACCCTTCGCCACACCCTGAGTCAGGCACCACACCCATCACCCAACGGAGGACCCACCGTGACCACCACCACGAGCACCACCGTCACCCTGGCCGACCTGACCCGGATGCTGCGCGAGAGCGCGGGCGAGGAGGAGGGCATCGACCTGGACGGCGACGTCCTCGACACCCCCTTCCTGGAGCTCGGCTACGACTCGCTCGCCCTGCTGCAGGTCATAGGCGAGGTCCAGCGGACCTACGGCATCAGCGTCCCGGACGACGCGGTCGTCGACGCCGAAACCCCTCGGGCGCTGCTCGAGCTCATCAACTCCGGCCAGGACAGCGCGGCCTGAGCCGGACGGTGCGGGCCGCCCCGATTCCGGATCCCCCGCCGCCAGGGGCGGCCCGCACTCCTTCCCCGACCCGACTCCTCCCCCCACGCCCCCTGGTTCCTGTCGATCCCTGCCCCACCCGCCGCGGCGGTCCGCGGCCCACGAGGAGGTACCCATGCCGCTGACGGCTGACAGCGCGGTGATCCGGAGGCTGATGGTCCGTCCGGGCCCCGCGGGAGAGGACAGGGCGCCCGTGCCGGCGTCGGCCGCCGCGGTCTCCGCGGTGCTGCGGGCCTTCGGCCGCTCACCGCGCGACCTGCCCGTACGGACCGTCGTCTACGTCGGTGCGCACGCCCCGGACCCCGGACTCGCCCCCGAGCACGAGGGCTTCGCGGTGCGGACCGCCTCGGCGCCCGGCCGCGCCCTGCGCCTGGCCCACCAGGAACTCCACGACGGCACAGCCGACTTCGCGCTCGTCGCCGGATTCGACGAGCCCGAGCCCGGGACCATCACCGTCTACGCCGTGAAACGCGCCGCGGAGGCGGTCGCCGACGGCGACACCGTCCTCGGCATCCTCGACCTCACCGCCGATCCCGACACGGCGCCGGAGCTGACGGCCCTGTCCCACGGCCGTCGTGACACCGACCCGGGCCGGCACCGGCTGCTGCTGTGGTCGGGCCGGGACGAGCAGGACGAGCAGCGGGTGCGCGGCGAACTGCTGCCCCTGCTCTCGGGCCTGCACCACGAGGCGTTCCCGGCGCTGCCCACCGTGGTCCCGTGCGGCAGCGAGCCCGGGACGGTGCGCGGCGCCGCCGTCACCGTCGCCGCGCTGGCCGCCGCGACCGTGCACAAGGCGAAGGCGGTCACGGCCGGGCGGCCCCGGCCGGTCGCCCTGCTCTTCCCGGGCCAGGGCTCCCAGCACCACGCGATGGCGGCCGGCCTGTACGGCCGGGAGCCGGTGTTCACCGCCGCCTTCGACGCGGCCCTGTTCCACATGGGCGACGAGGGCCCGCGGATCCGCACGGACTGGCTCACCGACGGCCGCCCCCTGATCCCCGTCGACGACGTACGCCGGGCCCAGCCCCTCCTCTTCGCGGTCGACTACGCCCTCGGCCGCATGGTGATCGGCTGGGGGGTGCGCCCCACCGCGGTGCTGGGCCACAGCGCGGGCGAACTCGTCGCCGCGGCCATCGCCGGTGCCGTCGCCCTGCCCGACGCGGTCGCCATGGTCATGGAGCGCGTCCGTGAGGCCGTGAAGATCCCCTCGGGCGGCATGCTCGCGGTCGCCGCGGAAGAACACCGCCTGCGCCCCTACCTCCGCGACGACGTGGCCATCGCCGCCGTCAACGCCAACCAGCAGACCATGCTGGCGGGTTCCGCCGAACCACTGGCCGAGATCGCCCAGGCACTGCGTGCGGACGGCCACACCGTGGTCACCGTACCGGCGACCAGCCCCTTCCACTCCCCGGCGATGGCTCCCGCCTCCGAGGCCGTGGAGGCGGCCTACCGGGACATCCCCCTGCGCCCGCCGACGCTGCCGCTGTACTCCGGCTACACGGGCGAACTGCTGCGCCCCGAAGAGGCGGTCAGCCCCCGCTTCTGGGCCCGCCAGATCACCGACACCGTCTACTTCAAACAGGCCCTGGAATCCCTGCTCGCCGCCGACGACATGCTCCTGGTCGAGGCGGGCCCCCGGCAGACCCTGACCGCCTTCGCCCGCCGGCACCGCGCGGTACGCCTCGGCGCCAGCGCCGCCGTACCGCTGCTTCCGGGGCGTCCCGGCACGGCCGAGGCCGACCGCCAGTCGGTCCTCACCGCGGCCGCCCGGCTGTGGACCGAGGGCCACGTCCCCTCCCCGGTCGCGCTGTCCGCCCTGTGGACCTGGAGCGCCGACCCGCCCACCGCCCACCGGACCACCGCCCCCACCCTGCGACTCGCCGCGGCGACACCATGAGGAGCACGACGGCGACGACGGCGCTGCGCGTCCTGAAGGCGATCTACGGCACCCTGGTCGCGGCGGGCCGCATGTACGTCTGGATCCCCCTCACCGACCTGCACCCCGAGCCGTCCGACCCCCCGCCCCACCACCCCGAACGCCTCCGCCCCGACGTCCCCCTGACCGCGTACGAACGCGCCCTGGAACGCGAGCTGACGGCGGACAGCCGACTGCTCTGACCACCCCCGGCGCACACGCGAAGCACCCCTCGGAGACGCTCCGGGGGGTGCTTCAGCGATCCAGACCTCTGCCCGGCCTCTCCCGGCCGGGTGCGAACCCGGTCCTCTCCTCTTCGGCAGGCGCGTCGGGGAACCGGGCGGGAAAATGGACCTGCCCCGGCCGGCTGCTGCATGGCGGGAGGAGCGGACATGTGGTGCTCACGGCGGTCGCGCCCGACTCCCAGCGCCTGGCGGCGGCCGTGGACCGCGCCCGGCCCGCCTACGACCGCCTCCCCGGCGTGACCGCGATCTGGCGGCAGGACTGCCACGCGCTGCCCACGGAGAAGGAGCACTTCGGCTACCGCGACGGCGTCAGCCATCCGGCCGTCGGGGGCAGCGGCATCCCGGGCTCCAACCCATGGGAAGAGCCGTTGAAACCGGGGGAGTTCGTCCTCGGCTGCCGGGACGAGATCGGCGGCGTCCAGACGCCGGAGCCCACCGTGCTGGGCCGCAACGGCAGTTACGCGGCCTTCCGCAAACTCCACCAGGACGTCGCCGAGTTCAGGCGCTACCTGAAGGCCAACTCCACCGGGCCCCAGGACGAGGAGCTGATCGCGGCGAAGATCATGGGCCGCTGGCGCAGCGGGGCCCCACTGGCGCTCGCCCCGGAGCACGACGACCCGGCGCTCGGTGCCGACCCGCACCGCCGTAACTCCTTCCTGTACGAGCGGGACGATCCCACGGGTTACCTCACTCCCCGCGGCTGCCACATCCGCCGGGGCAACCCACGCGACGCCTCGGTGGCCGGAGAGGTACGACTGCACCGCATGATCCGGCGCGGCGCCGTCTACGGGCCGCCGCTGCCCGAGGGTGTGCTGGAGGACGACGGAGCGGATCGCGGTCTGATGTTCGCGTTCATCGGGGCCCACCTGGGGCGGCAGTTCGAGTTCGTCCAGTCGGAGTGGATGAACGACGGGATCTTCTTCGGGGCGGGCCATGTGAAGGACCCCGTCGTCGGCTCCCCGGACGGCGAGGCCGGATTCACCATTCCCCGGCGGCCGTTGCGACGGCGCCTCGCCCCGCTGCCCCGGTTCGTCGCCACCCGGGTGGCGAGTACTGCTTCCTGCCGAGCCTGAGTGCCCTGCGCTGGCTGGGGGATCTCCGCCACTGAGCCGGCCATGGTTCTTGTAGGATCATACGAACTCCAGGTCACGGGATGATCAAGTTTCATGCTTTCCATGCGTGGCTGAAACAAGCCCGTTGGCGATGTACTCCTCGGACAAGCCGAACCAACGAACGGGGAAAGCCTTGTCCGAGAAGCTGCCTGGCCGTCAGATCGAGATCTCCTGGCCCGACCTCGGCATCACGGTCACCGCCGACCTTGACGACCGCAATCCGGCACTCGCCGACGCGCTGTGGGAGTCCCTGCCGTACCGGAGCCTGCAGGGACACGCCCTCATCGCGGGCGAACACCTCTACCACGTGGCGCCGATACCCGCGCTGCTGCACACCCCCCACGCCACCCGTGTCCCCGACCGGCGTGAGGCCCCCGACGGCACCGTGTTCCTCTCCGGGCTGCAGCACCTGGGCATCAAGTACGGCACCCTGACCGAGCCGATGCCCGCCACCCCCGTCGGCCGGATCCGTGAGGCGGACATGCCCGCGCTGCTGGAGGCCGGGGCCGCGATCTGGGACGCCGTCTACTCCACGAAGAAGCAGATCCGTGCCGAGGTCCGCCGCGCGGGCGAGCCGGGCGGCCACCGCATCCCGACGCTCCACGCCACCCACACGGACGCCCACGCCCTGATCGCCGACATCGTCGCCGAGACCGAGAAGATCTGGCTCGAGCCCCCGGCCGAGCTCGACGACCTCCACCAGGGCATCATCCCCTCCCAGGCGGGCAACTTCGGCACCGTCCTGCCCACCCTGCTGTTCGTCAACGGCGAGACCCGGCCCCTGGGTTACGCCTCCTACGGCGGGCTCGTCCGCGCCGCCGTCCAGGACATGCCCATGGACGCCCTCGTCCATATGACCCGCCTCCTCGTCGGCGTCCCCGCCGAGTTCCTGGGCTACTGCGGCCTGGAGAAGCTGTGGGCGTTCACCCAGCGCTTCCTCGCCGTCCTGGACGACCTCGACCGCGACGACTTCTACGCCGTCACCAGCCAGATGGCCCTGTACATCAACTGCCTCGGCGGCTGGAACCTCCAGCTGTACCCGTGGGAGACCGGGGACCACCTGCGCCAGCAGGGTGCCGAGAAAGCCGCGTAGCCGTGCCCGGAGCGGAGTCCGCCGAGGAGAACCAGACCACAGAGAAGGAAGACCTTGAGCGCCCTGCCTGCCCGCGCTGACGCCGTCGTCATCGGCGGGGGAGTGATCGGAACCTCCGCCGCCTACCACCTCGCCGAAGCCGGCGTGAACACCGTGCTGCTGGAACGCGGAAGCCTCGGCGGCGGGGCGTCCGCGCACACGGCGGGCATGGTCCGCACCTACTTCCCCGGCAACCCCGGCACCGGTCACATGGCCGTGCGCAGCCTGAACGCCTATCACGACTTCGCCCGCCACACCGCGACCCCCCTCGCCCTGAAGCGGCTCGGGTTCATGGTGCTGTTCACCGACGAGCAGCAGATCGCCGAGTTCGAGGCCGGCCACCAGGCCCAGCAGGCCGTCGGCGTGCAGGTCGGCCTGATCAGCGCCCGTGAAGCGTCCGGACTCAACCCGCTGGTCAACGAGCGCGCCGTCCTGGCCGCCGCCTGGTCTCCCGAGGCGTACCACGTGGACGGCCTCGACATCGTCCGCGGTTACGCCGCCGCCGCCCGCAACCACGGCGCCCGCCTGTTCACCCACACACCCGTGACCCGCATCGACGACGACAACACCGTCCACACCCCGCAGGGCGGCATCAAGGCGGACAGCATCGTGTGCACGGCCGGCCCCTGGTCCGGCGAGGTGGCATCCATGGCATCGGTCGACCTGCCGATGAGGCCGCATGCGATCGAGATGCTGTTCACCGACATCCCGCCCTCCGCGCACCGCGAGATGCCCATGACGATGCACGCCGCATCCGGCCTGCGGATCCGCTCATGGAGGGACCGCATCCTCCTCGCCATGGGCATGCCCAAGGTCGGCGAGACGCGCGACGCCTGGCTCAGCCGCATCGCCGGCCACCTCGGCACGCTGTTCCCCGCCCTGGACGGCATCGGCCTGCACCGCGCATGGAGCGGCGACTTCGACGCCAGCCCCAACAACACCGCCTTCATCGGGGAACACCCCACCCGCCGTTTCCTGTACGCGGCCGGATTCACCGGCGCGGGTCTGTGCCAGGCACCCGCGGCCGGGGAGCAGCTCCGCGACCTGCTGATCGCCAAGTAGCCCCATAACAGGAAAGAATGCCGTGATTGTTCTCGGATGTAATGGTTTCAGCCGGGTGTCGGAGTTCTTCTCCGAACGCCTCGGCGCGACCGGCATCAACAAGCATTACCTCTTGGGCCACGACGCCGCCGCCGCACTCCTGATCGACGGCCGCCTGGTCGCCGCGGTGGAGGAAGAGCGCCTCAACCGGGAGAAGAAGACCACCGACTTCCCCGTGAACGCGATCGACTGGTGCCTGAAGGAAGCCGGGATCACCTTCGACGACGTCGACCTGTTCGCCTTCCCCTGGAACTGGTCCACCCAGGTCCTGAACGAGCTCCTGGACGGCATCCGCACCTCGCCGATGCCGCACGACGCGAAGACCCGCCTCATGAGCGACATGGCCGACCTGTTCGACCAGGTCGTCAGCCACGAAGCGATCCTCGCGGACTTCGAGGCCCGCACCGGACACCGCCCCGACCCGGCCAAGGTCCGCTTCGTTCCCCACCACCTGGCCCATGCCACGACCGGCTACTACCTCGCCGGCATGAAGGACTCCGCGTTCCTCGTCAGCGACGGCCGCGCCGAACGCTTCTCGACCTTGACCGGCGAGATCCGCGACGGCCGGATCACCGTCTTCGACGACACCGTCACCGGCGCCCAGTACTCCATCGGTACCCTGTTCTCCGCCATCACCCGCTTCCTCGGCTTCGTCCCCAACAACGACGAGTACAAGGTGATGGGCCTGGCCGGATACACCGCGCCCCCGACTCCGAACCCGTTCGTCGAGCACCTCCTGACGCTGCACGACGACGGCCGCTACTCCTTCACCAAGCCCCTCCAGACCGACAACCTCCACAGCCACGACGCCCTGTTCGAGGAGTACTTCGGACCCTTCGAGGACACCCTCGAGTACAAGGCCCGCGTCGCCGCCGCCGCGCAGCAGATGCTGAACGTCGCCACCGCCCACCAGGTCCACCACCTGGAGAAGAGGACGGATCTCGACCGGCTGTTGTTCGAAGGCGGCGTCGCCCTGAACTGCCTGAACAACACCCCGATGTTCGAGGGCTCCCGCTTCGAGGACATGCAGGTCAGCTTTGGCGCCTCGGACACCGGCATCACCATCGGAGCCGCGGCTCACGCCTGGCTCCACCACCCCGGCACGGACTCCGCGAGCATCCTCGCCGCAGCCTCCGCACCCGTCACCCCCTATCTGGGCCCGGCCTACGACGAGGCCGCGATCGAGGAGGCCCTGGAGGGTTTCGCCGGCCGTGTGGTCGTCTCGCGCCTGGACGATGACGAGGTCGTCGAGCAGGTGGCGAAGCTGTTGACGAAGAAGGTCGTCATCGGCTGGTTCGAAGGCCGCATCGAGCACGGGCCGCGCGCGCTGGGGCACCGCAGCATTCTCGCCAACCCCGGTTTCACCGACATCAAGGACGTCATCAACACCCGGGTCAAGCACCGCGAAACCTTCCGCCCGTTCGCTCCCCTCGTCCTGGAGGAGCGGGCTCCGGAGATCTTCGACATGGGGCGCAAGACCAGCTCCCCGTACATGACGTTCGTCTTTCCCGTCCGCGACGAGTACAAGGACCGCATCCCCGGCGCCGTCCACGTGGACGGCACCTCCCGTATCCAGACCCTGACGGACGAGGGAACCCCCCGGCTCACGGCGCTGCTGCGGAGGTTCACCGAACTCACCGGCACCCCCTGCCTGATCAACACCTCGTTCAACGTCGCCGGCGAACCCATCGTCTGCACGCCCACCGACGCCCTGAACTGCTTCATGGGCACCGAGATCGACTATCTGATCCTCGGCAACCACCTCATCGCCAAGAACTAGAAGAACCAAGTAACCGGAAGGAAGAGCACCCCGTGCCGACGATCCAGCGCAAGCACACCATGTACCACTCCACCATCCTGGAGGCCGACCCGGACACCGTGTGGGCGACCGTCCGCGACGCCATGCAGATCCTGGACATCGTGTCCCCGGGCGACCTGGACATCCACCGGGACGTCAGCTGGGTGGAGGGCGGCTCGGTCGACACGGTCCCGGCCCGTTACGACTTCAGGCTCACGCTCAACGGCCGCCTCGTCCAGCAGGAGATCGCCGCCCGGGACGAGATCAACAGGACCCAGTCCTACCGGGCCATCGCCCCCACCAGCGGAGTCGCCAAGTACGAGGCCACCATCCGCGTGTTCCCCATCACCAACGACCCGGCCCGCAGCTTCTTCGACTGGTCGCGGACCCTGGAGATCGCCGAGGACGCCGACCTGGATGTCGTCGAGCGCATCATCGACGTCATGGAGAAGCAGACCGACGCTGTACGGGACCACTTCGCGAAGACCACGAAGTGAGTTCCGCAGGGAAGCCGCAATGGCCTTCCTGCCGACGGTGACGTTCGCAAGTAGAGGTCGAGGGCCCCGGACCAAGATCGGCCCGGGGCCCCTGGGTACCACGGCGACCTGCGTGCGCTATTTACCGAGGACGACGGTGTTGTCGCACCCCAGTCGTGAGCCGACGTTGGTGCTCTGCGGGCCAGGGGAGCCCTTGCCGTTGAACTGGTTGCCCTCCCGGCCGTTCTCGTACCCGAACTCGCCCTGCACGTCGACGTTCTCTTCGGCCGTCGTGCACGAGGTGCTCTGATTCATGACGATCGTGTTGCTCTCTCGACCCTGCTGCTTGGTCCCGTGCCCGTGCCCGTGCCCCTGCCCGTGGGCGTAGGCGGTGCCGGCGCCGAGGAAGCCGACGGTGCCGAGGAGGACGGCCACGACAGCCGTCTTGCGAGTCTTGCGCATGTCTTCTCCGAGCGTTGAAGCGGACGCGTAGGTGATCCGCCACGTCATAAGGTGACGAGAGGCTAATGCTCAAATGTCCGACATCCGCTCGTCGGCACGCCGGATCGTCTGATCAACGAGCGCGGGCGCCGGCCTGCCTGGCGGCTCAAGTTCCCGTTGTGATCAAGGAATTACAAGACCGGACACGGGGCGTCGGCGCTCCGCACAGAACCACCCGTGTGGCCGCGCCGCGAGGCCCGGGCGGCGTGGGCCATTTGGCGCTGGACCAGGGGAGCCGACGAAACTCCGGGTCACAGTCGGTGAGTTCGCATCACGGCGGCGACACAGCTCGGCGACCTCCCGGGCCGTGTACGAGGTTGGTGCGGTCGTGGGAGGCGGTGAGAGCGGAGCACTGCGCCTGGCCGGCCCGGTGGCGGCATGTTGATATGACCGCCGGGTCCACCTCGTTGACGGTGGGGTGCTGAGGGAGTGGTCACCTGCTTGAGAACTGGACCTACGGACGGCGAGATGAGCAGCCCGCTGCCCGGGCGGTCAGATCAAGGGCGCCCTGGCTGCCTTCACCCGGCACCTGCACGCGCACTACGGGCGCGGCAACTGGCCGATGAATTTCGAGTGGGCCACCGACCCCGACTCCACCTATCCGGCTGAGCGTTCTACCGTCTCGACAAGGCGAATGCCGCTCGCTGGCAGGAAGCACGCGCCATGGCCCAGTGCGCTCGGCGGGGCGGCATCGCCTCCGACAGTGTTCCGGCCGCCGCACGCGTGACAGCAGAGGCCGTTCCGTCGGCGTGGCGGAGCGATCCCCGCTTTCGGGCTGCTAGGGAAGGTCGCGGCGGACCAAAGCCTGAGCGAACGGTTCTCCGGTGGCTCGGGCGTAGGCCATCCGCCCGCGTACCTCGCTGAGGGTGCGTGGACGGTAGCCGGGGCCGCCGCAGCAGCTCTTGTGGAAGCGCACGCCGGCGTGCAGCAGCACGGAGAGGATGCGCCAGGCGGCGGTGTCCCGCCTCCTGGGTGCCGCGAAGGCGGAGCCGACGTGGATCAGCGGTTCGGCGCAGCGTGGACAGACCCGGTCGTGGTCGTGATAGCCGGGGTAGGGCTGCTTGTACGACGCCCGGCAGGGCAGGCAAACGTACGAGGTCTTTCCATGCGCCATGCGGCAAGGGTAGAGCTGCCGCAGGGTCGGACTCGACAGATTTCCGGCCTGCTGCCCAGGCTCTTCGGCAAAGGCAGGCGGCGACGGCCGGCCTCGCGTGCAGCACGACGGCCGCCTCCTTCATCTGCTCGTCCGCCTGGCCGTCGGCCTTCCGTCAACCCCGGACCTCGTCAACGCGATCCTGCCGCACGGCGCGATCGCCTGACCATGGTTCGGAACGGCCTGGTCCTCGGCGGCCGGTACGAGCTGGCCGAGAAGCTCGGTCACGGTGCCGTGTGAGGGCCAGCGGGCGTACCACTTGGCCAGGCAGCGGCGGGTGATCCCGGCTTCCGCAGCCACGTGCGCGATCGGACGTCCGGCGTCGGTCAGCAGACACAAGCGCAGACGTCGTTCGAGGGTCAGCGGCTGTGCGTGGCGTCAGCGTGCGAACTTTTCGATGGCCGCTGGGGTGACGGGGGTGAAGAAGTTGACGAGGTTGCCGTCGGGGTCGCGGAACAGCAGCGACCGGTTGCCCCAGGGCATCGTGGTGGGTTCCGTGACGAAGTCGGTGACGAAGCCGGTCAGGTTCTGGTGAACGCGGTCCACGTCCTCGACGCGGAACTCGGTGATCACGCTGTGGTTGTCCGCCGGGCGGGCAGACCCCGGGGCGAACAGCGGGACGGTGCGGGTGCCGGCGATCGCCAGGGTGGCGCCCGGGGTCCTGAGTTCGGCGAAGTCCTCGGTGGCCCACATCGCCTGCACCCCCGTGGCTCGCTCGTAGAACTCGACGAGGCGTGCGACGTCGCTGGTGATGATGCGGATCGAGACGAAGTCCATGGGATCTCCCTGGCTGTGCTGGAGTCGTGTACTTCGCAGGTTAGGAAAAATAGTGGACAGAATCGGTCCGGTATTCGCATTAGGCTGTACACATGCCTCGGCCCACCGCCCGCGTGCTGACACTCCTGGAACTGCTGCAGTCGGGCGGCACCCGAACCGTGGCCGAACTCGCCACCCGGCTCGGCGTCGAAGGGCGCACCGTGCGGCGGTATGTGGACCAGCTGATCGACCTCGACGTGCCCGTGGAGTCCGTACGCGGCCGCTACGGCGGGTACCGGCTCGCCCCCGGGTACCGCTTGCCTCCGCTCATGCTCAGCGACGACGAGGCGCTGGCCGTGCTGCTCGGGCTGGTCGCCGGCCGCCGAGCAGGGCTGACGACAGCGGGGCACACGGCGAGCGAGACGGCCTCGGCCAAGATCCGCCGGGTGCTGCCCAAGCACGTCGCCCACAGGCTCGACACACTCCTGGAAGCTCTCGCCTTCACGGACCAGACCGAGGGCTTCGACACCCCGGACGCCGGGATCCTGCTCACCATCGCCGATGCGGTGCGCCACCGCCGACCGGTCTCGATCCGCTACACCGACCGCGACGGCCGGCGCAGCGAACGCACGCTGCACGCGTACGGGATCGTCGCCCATTCGGGCCGGTGGTACGTCACCGGCACGGACCCTCGGATCGGCGAGGACCGGACCTTCCGGCTCGATCGCATCGCAGACGCGAGGACCCTGCCCGGCTCCTTCGAAGCGCCCGTGGATCCCGGTCCGGCACAGCGCGTGGTGTCGGGGTTCGCCACGGCCACGTACCGGCATGAGGTGACCTTGCGGATCCACGGGACGATTGAGCAGATCCGTGCCCGCCTTCCCGCCAGCGTCGCGAGCCTGGAGGAATACTCGCCCGTGTCGGGCGAGGACCGAGCGACCGAGCGCTGGCTACGCGTCGAGCTACGGGCGGAGCAGCTCGATTGGTTGCCTCCGGTACTCGCCTCACTCGACCGGCCCTTCGTCATCGAGCGCCCCGACGAACTCCGCGACCTCGTCAGCGCGCTCGCCGCTCGCCTCGCGTCCTACGCCCGCCAAGCCTGACCGCGAGGAACCAATGTCATGAGATGGCACACCGCTATCCGCCAGCGGTAAGCCTGGTGGGCAGTGGGCCGATCACCGCAAAGTGATCAACGGGGTGCTGTTCCGGACTCGCACCGGGGTGCCGTGCCGGTGTCGTAGGCGCTGTCGCTGTCGCTGCCGGGCGACGAGGCTCGCGTGCCCCGGGCCCGCTCAGCCCACGGGACGCAGCAGTCCGGCGAAGCGCGTGCCGGCGATGGCGTCGGGGGCCGCGGTGACCGATGACCCGTCCCGGAAGGTCAGGGCGACGTGTGGCTCCTCCTTCCCCTTCGCGCTGCGTGCTGTGGGGACGGTCAGCACGGACGCGATGTCACCGGGGGAGTACTGGATCAGCGGATACAGCGGGGCACGATTGCCGTACGCGTAGCCGAGGACCAGGACCCTGTGGTCGGTCACAGCCATGACGAAGTCACCGCTGTAGGCGTCCAGTTGCCGGATCGCGAGGGTCAGGAGGACCAGCCGCGCGGCCATGGTCGACCAGTCTGCGCGCCGGTCGACGGCCATGTAGTCGGTGATCTTGTCGGGCACGTACCACAGCGCGTCGGAGAGTGATTCCGCAAGGACCTCTCCGGCCGCCTGGAAGGGGTTCATGGCCAGGTACGCCAATCCGGCGGCGCGCGCGAGGCGCGACTCCCCGTCCCGCTCGGCGGGCGCGGGGGCGAGCGGCGGCAGGCGTGGGATCAGGCGGTCCGGGGGTACGGGGGCGGCGACCAGGCGGGCCTCAGCGGTTCCGACGAGGGATTCGCCCGGTGCGAGGAACGCCGTGACGCCGTCGGCTTGCTCGGCTAGGCGCCGCTGTCGCAGACGCTCGATGTCCTCGCCCGTCACACCCAGCAGCCTGCGGATCATGCCCATGACCGACAAGCCTATCGCCGCGGCCGCAGCCGAAGAGCCGGGCGTTCCAGTCACCGGCACAGGCCCTGGCCTTGCGCGGTGTCCCTCTTCTCCAGGCGCCGCAAGGTGCATCCGTCGAACCACCGCACGGTGGACAGCCCCTTGGGGCCGATACGGATCAGCTACGGCAACTGGCCCGGGGGCACGGGGCGGTGCAGTCTCCGCACGCTTGCGTCTAGTCATGTACTGCAACCCAGCCGCACTGCAAGCCATACTGAACGGACTTCGGTTGAAGGTCAGTTGGGCGCGACGGGGGACTCATGTACCACTCTCAAGAGATATCCACGCCGCAGACCTGATTTTGATCATCTGCGGCTCTCTGGTCGTCGCCCACCTTCGCAAGGATGTCGGCACGCTGGGCAGATAGCTGATCACAGTCTCGGGAGCATGGTGCCGCTGCCAGCAGCGAGCGCACACCTGATCAACGACCCGCATCATCAGCTTGGCCTCGCGGGGCCGACTGCTTTCACCGTGGTTCCCCGCTGTTCCCCGCTCGATCTGGTGCGCTTGTGGGGCCCGTACGAGTGGACCCTTTCAAGATGAGCGTGCTCGGGCCGCTGTAGGGGCCCGTTGCGAAGGAGACAGTTGCGTGGACACTCTCTCGGTAACGCTGGTCTCGGCGTTGACTTCAGGCGCCACCTCCGTGGGTCTCGTGTGGCTGAACAGCCGGCAGCAACGGCGAGACAGCAATCGAACTCAACGCGAGACCCACAACATGTCGTACCTCAACCCCCTTAGGTGGCACACCGCTGAAGTACACCACCGGCTCTCCCTCTACGCCACGTCCATCGACCGGCATGGTTCCTATCGACCTGCGCAGGTCCTCAGCGAACCGCGGGAGATCGATGACCAAAACGAAGCCTGGTTCGCCGGAACGGGCATCGCGCTGGTTTCCAGCGTCTGGATGACTGCGTGCCTGTTCGCCCAGATGACTCGCACCCGGCACGACATACCATTTCTGCGCTTGCCAGGGAAGGACGACACAAGACTGGCCGCCCTGATCCTGAAGGTCCATGTGGCTTTCGCCGCCTGCGACGTCTACTACGCGACACAGTCCAGCATCGGCGCCGACGTCATCCTCGAACCCGAAGGACGACTCAGGAGCTACAGAGAATTCTGCGATCTCCTTATGCAACCGGATCGCAGGGTGTGGGCCGATCCCCTCATCTGGTTCCATCTCGCCATCGCCAACGGCGAGCGTCGCCCCAACCTCCAGCGCGCCTTGGATGCCGTCCAAGAGCTGTCTGGGTTCCTCGACGAGAGTCTTGCCGGCGGCGCGTCACTGCGAGCGCGCTGGGACGCCGAGCGCTAGAGCAGGTCGCGACGGGCGGTCCGTGACGACGGCTCCGGGCCCTGAGCTTGGGAAGCTCAGGGCCTCTTGCCTTGCCTCCGGTAGCTGACCTGCGGGCAAGGGCGCCAGTGCCCTGGTTGCGGACCGAGTGGGCCCCCGGTGTTCCCTGTGGCTCCCCGCACGACCCGGCACGGTTCTGGCACGCCGAGCCAAGGCTCCGCTCCGCGTGACGGCGTCGCCGACGGCTGTCGACTCAGCTGTTCACCCGAGCTCCTCGTGGGCGGGTTCATCGCTCGACCTGCCTGCGGGTTCACCGCGACTGCTGCCACCGACCAAGGACTGAGGCTCTGCGACTGTACTTCGTTGCTGTACCGCCGACTTCGCGCCCGAAGGCGCCTTGGTCACCGCCCTGGCCGCGGTGGTTCGCGGTTAAACTGCGCCGACTTGTCTGCCAAGGGGGGAAATGCGGTGGCGGCTGCTGGGGTCTTTCTGGCGCTGATCTTCCTGGCGATGGGCACGGTGGGACTTTCTAGGCGGGTCAGGCTGAGCAGGCGCGGAGTTCGTGTCAGGGCTCATCGGGGAGGTGAGAGCTGGGCTGGTGGCATCTGGTCAGCGGACTTCATCTACAAGGATGCCGAAGGCCGGAGGCACCGGCTGAGCCTGAGCCCCGGTGACGCCCCCGACATCGGCAGGGGGTCGATCGAGGTTGTCTACGACCCGAAGAACCCTAGAAGAGCCCAATCCGCCCACGAGTTGCAGCGCTCGTACTGGAGAACTACCGAGGGGGCGTTCGGGCTTGCAGGGATTGTGATCGGTACTGCTTGTACCGCTTACGTGCTCCTGTCAGTAGGCCTGCTCTGAACACCCGGGTCGATGAGTCGCAACGACTCAGACAGACCGGCGGCGCGCCGCCCCTCGGTGGGCAGGGCGCACCGTATCCGTGTCGGCCGTTGGTGTCGGTTGTCAGGGTCCTCTTGACGTCACACCAGATGATGAGCACTCGTAAGATCATCAGTGCATCGAGGGGCGCTTGAGGCCGGGGGGACAGATGGGGATGGGCGAGCAGTTCGTAACGATAGGGGCCGTGCTGCTCGGCGCACTGTCAACCCATTTCACCGGCCAGCTGATGGAGCGGAGCAAGAATCGCTACCAGCTCATGACTCGGTGGGACGACAAGAAGGTCGAGGCGTACGCGGCGTACATGGACGCAGTGAAGTGGCGCATCGCCGCGTGCGTCCGGGTGTACGAGGCCAAAGAAGGGCTGGCTGAAGATCACAGGTCTGAGGAGGAGGTGCGCGCGGATCTATTCCAAGCGAGCCGGCGATGGGGGTCCGCCTTCGAGCGGGTCATGCTCCTTGGCTGCGACGATGCGATCGAGGCCGGCCACGACCTGAACGTACTGCTATCTGAGATCACCTGGCAGGCGACAGGGAAGATCACCGGAACTCTCAGCGAATGGCGGGAACGGCATCGCGCCGCGTTCCGAGCGATCAACACCTTCCATGAAGCGGCCCGGCAAGACCTGGGCATCCAGGGGAGAGTCACGGGCGAGAAGCACCCGCAGCGCGACCTCTTGCTCCCACCCTCCCGCGATGCAGCGGAAGACTGATGTTCCTCAACACTGCTTCGCAGATGGGCGCATGCGCCGGTACCTAACGCACCATCGCTCACCAGGAGAAGCGCTGTCCTCTGCTGTCGTCATCTGTCGTCGTCGGCCGCCCTCGGACGGCCCGGAGACGGGCCGGCCCTCGCAGCGGTGCTCCTGGTAGCGGAGACGGTTGCACCTGGCTGCTGTATGGCGCTGCGCCGGCGCTCAGAAGATGCGGACAAGCCGCGACCGGCAGATCCGACGGCAGTCCGCCAGTTCCGCCTCGGGCTGCTGAGCGCCACTGCCGACCGCCGTCGTTGCCGTCACATCAGGGACGCTCAGCACCCGCCTTCGCCAAGTGCGAAAATGCCGCGGTGCGACGCTGACCGTCAGCCCGGGGAGGGAACAACGTGATCATTCGTGGGGTGCTCTGTCTGCTGCTGCTGCTCGCGGTCGGCGCCTGCACGGCGGTTGCGTGTGGTTACCGCGGCGCCGACGTATGGGTCTGGGACTGGGCAGACGCGGTGCGCACCCCATACGAAAAGACCTGGCGAAGTCTCACCACCATGCGAATCTGCTTCGGGTTCGCGGGCGTCCTCCTCCTGGCAGGAGCGCTGCGCATCCTGGTGAGCTGACCGCCGCTCGACTCGGAACCCCCTCGGATGCCAAAAGCCCGGGCCAAGATCGATCCGGAGCGTCTTCCCTGGTGCCCCGGCAGGATTCGAACCTGTGTAAAGCACCGGTGTTGACCGTGACTGACCCCGGCATCTGGCACGGTTGTGGCACGAACCTCTGCCGACGACAGTCAGTCACGACGGCGGGCGCGCAATGCATCGATGGGCACTGGGTCGCGGCACTTCGCTGCTGTACTGCTGGCAGGGAGGAAGGACCAGTCCCACAAGAACCGCAGGGGGCTCATGCAATGGTCGACGCTTGTGGCGACAGCTGTGGGCCCAGTACTCGGTGTGATCGCCACCCTCGTTGCTGATCACGTCCGGTGGCGGCGCGATCGGTCGGAGCGGGATCGCGACACGTTGCGTACCGCATGCACGGAGTATCTTGCAGCCCTTTCCGCCGCCAGGGATGCATTCACCCGGACGGAACCTTCCCCGGACCGTGTCGGCAAGGGACACGTCGCGATCGGGGAACACGGCGTGTACGCGGCACAGCAACAACTGGAACTGGTGGCCCAACGGACGCTCGTCGACAAGGCCGGCCGCGCCACTCTCAGCGTGCTTGATTTCCATGACGCGGTGGTTGCTGGACACGCCGCGGACTCCTCGGAGGAGACGCCGGGTAGAGCCGGACTCTCAGCTTGGGAAGCTCGTGTTTTCTGCTCCAGGCTGCCCCGCTGACCTGGGCAGGGAAGCGCACGGGTCCGAGATGACCGATTACCTGCTTTCCGGTGTTCCCCGGGGTTCCCCGCACGATCTGGCACGGACATGGCACGGGACAGCCATGTCGGAAGTGACCACAGGAGCCTGAAGGTGCCGCAGCCGGGATCCCTCAAGCGGGACGCTGCGCCAGGCAACCCGTGCTCTCGACCGGCGCGAGGGTCGCGAATCCTGCAGCCACATGGAGCATGATCGAAATGCGGTCGGTGTCGCGCACCTCGACGATGGCGCTGAAGGGCGGAGCGCGAGGCCTGCCTTGTGTCAGCTGAGCCCTCCGCCGAGTCATGCGTCAAAGAAAGAGGAAACCATGACGGCAGCGACGGAGACTCCCACTCGTGAAAAGGCCGGGGTAGGCCAGGAAGAGATCGGCGAGGAATCCGCCTTCGGCCCGCTTCTGCTGGCAGCCTTGCTGTCCCGGCGTGAGGAGCGGGGTGAGGAGTCGATCATCGAGCATCCGCTCCTGCTCGCCGCGCTCACGCGCCGTCGCCGTGAGGAGCGGGGTGAGGAGTCGATCATTGAGCATCCCCTCCTGCTCGCCGCGCTCATGCGCCGTCGGCGGGAGGAGGGTGGTGAGGAGTCGATCATCGAGCATCCGCTTCTCCTCGCCGCGCTCATGCGCCGTCGGCGGGAGGAGGGTGGTGAGGAGTCGATCATCGAGCATCCGCTCCTGCTCGCCGCGCTCATGCGCCGTCGGCGGGAGGAGGGTGGTGAGGAGTCGATCATCGAGCATCCGCTCCTGCTCGCCGCGCTCATGCGCCGTCGCCGCGAGCAGCGCGGCGATTCTCTGATCCAGCACCCCCTTCTCCTTGCGGCGCTCATGCGCCGCTGACAGGAAAAGCGACACTCTGCCCCCCGATCCCGGCAGTCGTCGGCATCGGGGGGCAGGTCCCGTACGGCAACCGAAGACCTGAGGAAACACAATGGCAGCTGAGTCCGGCGACAGATCCGAACGGGATCCCTTGGAGGCCTTCATCGACGAGATCTTCGAGGAAATGGTGCGTGATGCCGGAATCCTCCACACCGGCACCGGTGTCAAGCACGGAAAGGACCCACTGGCGGGAGCCCTGATGGAAGCGGCTACGGCGTTGCTTTCCCGGCCGCCTTCCCGTTCCTCGGAACTGGAACGGGTGCTGTTCGCGCAGATGCTCGCGACCGCATTGGCGGAATCTCTCGCGCCTGCTCTGGCGGATGTGCTGGCCTCGGAGATCATGAAGGTGCTGAACCACCACGCGGCCCCCCAGAGAGGCGGCAGTCACGAGACCGTCGGCGGATCCGGCCACAGTCCCCGTTCCTCCGGCGGAGGTGAGCGGTAACGGCCTCGTGACGCTCAGGTCGGCGTAGTGGCTTTGGGGTGACGCTGCTTTGGCGCGAGTGATCACGGCTCCGCAAGGCGGCACGGTCGGGCGTGGCTTTCCAAAACTGACGATCACCGTTGACTCCTGGGTCTCTGAGCGTAATCGGTGATCGTCAGTGGCACACGTCGCGTGGGGTGGGTCCCGATGACGGGACCGATGGCAATCACTCACCAGGCTGGTACGAGAGCACTGGATCAGCCCATCCACCCAGGCGACGCGAGAGCCCGAAGCGCTGAGGCAGCCACCAACGCCGCCTGGCGCGTTCGGGGGCGACAGCCGACCATGGGGGGCCAGAAAGGTCTTCCACACCCCACCACGTCTTGACGGCTTTGGTCCCGTGCAGCCTCAGAAGCGGCCAGCGTGGAAGATGCAAGCCGGTGAAGAACAATGAAACGTCATCCCCGCATTTTGTGGTGTAGAAGTAGCGCTCGACGTCCGTGTAGCTGGCTCCCAGCCCGGAGTCCAGCCCCATGGTTCCCCCGAGCCACGTGAGAGCCAGCCTTCCACCGACGGGGATCGACGGGACCAGCACCGGATTGAACCAGACCTCGCCGTTGAGACCCCGTTTGAGGCTTGTCCTCTCAGTTTGGGCAACAACCACGTTGGTCGCTGGGCCAGTTCCTACGTTGACGAGCCACCACTTGGGTTCGCCGGTGCCGCCCTGCCCGCTTTCCCACATGAACTGCAAGACGGGCATGTGGGAGCGCCGATTGGACGCATAGGACAGGCCCAGTGAGCCCAGCGACACGAGCACTGCAAGGACCGAGATCAGAATGGTCGACATCGCCCCTCCCCCACGCGACAGACGCGCGTCCTCCATACCCGCTACCTCGTGGCCGAACGCATCTCGGCTACGAGGCAGTGAGCGGCGCTCCAACCGAGGTCAGTAAGGATTGAAGTCACCTGCGCTGACTGGCGGTTGTGCCCCCGTGGCGGTGGGGCGAGGGGTGGGAGGAGTGCCGGCCGTATTTGGTCGGTCCGGCAGCTCCCGTCTGGCCGCTGGGGGTTCGGTACCACGATCCGGCTGCACATCCTGCCCACCTTCGGAGCCGGCGAGCGGACCGCTACGACGTGCCAGAGCGGCCGGTCCGCACGGTCGCGGAAGTCGTCGCCGTTGCCGACTCCATCGCCCCGCGCTACCGGCTGCTCGTGCTCCTGGCGGCCTTCACCGTTCCACGGTTCGCAGAGCGGGCGGCCCTGCGGCGCCGGGACGTTGACCTGGACGGGCTGACCGTCACTGTGCGCCGTGCTCAGGCCGAGCTGCACGACGGGCGGCTCTTCGACAAGGCGCCGAAGCCTGCGGCCGGGGCGCGCAATGCTTCCTTTCCGGCCGCCCGTAGTGGCACGCCTGTGGCACGTGCGGCTCCGCTGTCAGCGGTTGCTCGTGGTGCCGATGTCGACGATGTGGTTGTACCGCTCCACCAGCACGAAAAGTTTGATCTTCTGCGTCGTCTCCCCGCTGCCGAACGTCAGGGTGACGATGACCTCATGGCCGTTACCCACGGCGCCGTTGTCGGTCACCGTCCACTTCCGCGGGACGTTTTGAGCACGCAGTACACCGTCCGCCCCGTGCTTCTTCTCCCAGGCCGCCAGTCGCTTGGCGAAGTCGGGCGTCAGGTAGTGCTTGCGGAGCACCGTTTCCAGCGTGGTGTCCGGGTCCGTGTAGTCGCCGATCGCGTCGATGTACGCGCCGTAGAAGTCGGCGACCCGGGTCACCACTTGACCGCTCGTGCCGCTGACCGACTGCGGTGCGGCGGCGCTCGACTTTGCGGGGGCATGGACGGATGCCTGTGCCGGCACCTGTGTCGACACACCGAGTCCGACAGCCAGGACGAGGCCGGCGGCGACGGCCGCGCGGCGGCCCGGACGGCGGTGTGCGGGGGACTTCCTGTTCATGTGCATCTTCCTTTTCTGTTCCCTGTGTGGTTGCTCTCGGCCCGGTGTCTTCGTGCCGGCGCCGTCGTGCGGCTATCGCCTTTTCGGGTGGGCGGGCGCTGCCCCAGGGTCATGAACATCTGCTGCTGCGCGGGCCCATTCCCCTCCCCCCTGCCGCGGCTCGCGGCGCGATCGACGACACCAAGTCCTGCTGAATCGCGCCGAACGACCCTGTCAGCGGTCGATTGGCCGCCCTCCCCACCCCCGTGGCGGAGGGCGGCCCCGGTCATGCGGTCGGCGGAGCTTGTCCACGGCCCGTGACGGCCGTCTTCTTGAAGGCCTTCACCGGCGCATGCCGGAAGGCGCCAGACGGGTGTCAAAGACGCCCCAGGAGGTCACCGTGTGCAGGCCGTATCCGTGCCGCTCTCCTCGGCAGGCAGCGTGCCGTAGTCCTTCAGCGTGGCCTCGGTCTCCGGGCCGGTCTTCTCGATGCGTGCGCACAGGACTTGATGTCGTTGCTCAGCCACGAGGAGCGTCCCTTCGCCACAGCCGTCCTGGACAACTGCACCCTGACCTGACGGCCCAGCGCCGTGCGTAGACAGCGGTCCCGTTCCACCGCCTCCGGTACGCAGGCGGTGACCTTGCCGACCGTTCAGGACGAGCTTGGATACGACGGGAGATGGGCCGCCGTGAGCCGACGCCTTGGCCGCCACGTCTGCCGGTGTGGCGAGCGGCGTGCCGAGGGCGAGCCCGTGACGGCGAGTGCGAGGGGCGGGCCTGCTCGGGTGCGCTGAGGCATGGGTGTCCCCCGTGGATGAGTGCATGGGTGTCATGTGCCGCCCGCCGCCGACTGGTCGGTCCGGTCCTGGTCGGTGCGACACCAAGAGCATCAGCCGCCACGACGGCTCGGCGCAACGCCGGACGCCCGCTCGGCGAGGGTGGAACCATCCCAGCCCATCTGACGTGCAGGTATATGGACCGCCTGAGATACGGGGACACGTGGGAGGCTGGGGGAGCGGTGTCGACCGATGACGACGTCGAGCAGTTCGCGGCGCTGCTGCGCCGACTGAAGGACCGCACGGACCGGAGCTACGGCTCCCTGGCCCGCCGTCTCGGCATGAACACCTCCACGCTGCACCGCTACTGCGCGGGACAGGCGATCCCGCAGGACTACGCGCCGGTGGAGCGGTTGGCCGCCTTCTGCGGAGCAACACCGGAGGAACGCCTCGATCTGCACCGACTGTGGCTGCTCGCGCTGGCGGCACGACAGCGGCCGAGGGCGGGTGAGGAGACAGCGGAGCCGGCAAAGACCGAAGGGGCACTGAAGCCGACAGGGGACGAGCGGGCTTCGGGTCCGGACAGCCGGACAGCGGGGCGTGCGGGTGGCAGCACGCGCAGTGTGGGTGGCGCCGCCGACGGCATCGGTGGTGACGGGGACGGCACGAGCGGTTCACCACCGCGACTCGATGCGGGCGCCCCCGGCGCCGCACTGGCCGCTCCCGACGCTCCCGGACCGGGCAGTCGTGAGTCGACGGCCCAGTGCGATGCGGTCCGCTCAACCGGACGGCCCTGGTACCGCCGTCGCCGTACCGTCGTCGGCACTGCCACGGCGACCGTACTGCTGGTGACGCTGGGCAGTATGTCGGCGCTGTCGGCCGACCGGTCTCACGACAACTCCGCCAAGGCCCCCGGTCAGTCCCGTACGACAGGAACCGGTACGTCACACCACCCCTCCGCCACCGCGGCCAGCCCCTCCCGCAGCCGTTCTTCGGCCTCGCCCTCCACAGGAGTACGGGCTTCAGGGAGCCCCGAGTCGAAGGACGGATCGTCGGCCGGGACGAAGGGTGACGCCCCCGTGCCAACCGGTGTGCCGCTCGCGTGGACCGCCGACTCGCAGATCTGGGACGGCGGTTGCGGGCACGACTACGTCATCGGGAAGGAGCCGGCCCAGGTGCCCCCGCCGCCGGTGGAGCAGGACGCCGAAGTGTGGGCAGCGACGCAGCAGGCGGTACCTGGGCGGCAGACGATGGTGCAGATCTCGGTACAGGGGAAGTCGTCCACGGCCGTGGTCCTCGAGGCCCTCCGGGTCCGTATCGTCAGCCGCGGAACCCCGGTCACCGGCAACGCGTACGCCATGGGCCAGGGCTGCGGCAGTGATCTGCCGCCCCGCAACTTCTCCGTGAACCTGGACGTCGACCGCCCGATCGCCCGCGCGCGCCCCGGCAACGACAGCGGAAAGCCCGTCCCCGCGGTGCAGTTCCCCTACCGCGTCTCCGCCGAGGACCCGGAGGTGCTGCAGGTCACCGCGACGACCGAGGCCTACGACTGCAACTGGTACCTGGAACTCGACTGGTCATCCCAGGGCCGCACCGGCACGGTCCGCATCAACGACCACGGCCACCCGTTCCGCACCAGCAGCATCAAGGGCCTGCCCCACTACTGGTACGGCACGAACGGCCACGGTGTGCGTCAGTGGGTACCCACCGGCTCCTGAGGGAACGTGGGAGCTGCGCGGGCCATTTTCGCGAGGTGACCGTTGCTGCCGCGTCGGCCAGGAACGCCCGCCGCGTTCCACCGTCGTCCAGGACACCCAGTGCGAGGCCATGAGCCACATGGACCGGCTGCTCAGGAAGAGGCGCCCCGATCGTGGGTGACCGCCCGCGTTGATGTCAGAAGTAGATGTCAAAGGCCCCGGACCATGATCGGTCCGGGGCCTTTTGCCTGGTGCCCCCGGCAGGATTCGAACCTGCGACACCCGCTTTAGGAGTTCACCTCGCTGGCTCAGTGGCCTAGTTCTCGTCACTCATACCTCGTCAGCGAGGTGCACGAAGGGTTGCCGGGGTACGGCAAGGTGCGCGCATGTTGCCGTCAACGACTGCCGTCATTGGGGCGCCGGCTGTGGAGTGACCACACCCCGACGCCACCGTCACAGCACCACGCCCTTCGAGACCGACCCGGCATCTTCGGACGGCGGGAGCCACTTGGGGGAGGCGCCGCCGTACCTAACCTCTGCCCCGTATCGCGCCACCTCCCGACCCACCTCACGTACCGCCTCCGACGCCTCCAAGAGCGCGCTTGCGACGGCTGCTAGCCCGCCCCACGCCGAGAGCGTAAGCAGCGTTGAATGCTACTTTGAGTTCCTCCCGCGACTTCCCGCGAAACGCTGCGGTGCCTGCTATCCGCGCCGCACACTTAGTACGACGGCGCTGGTCGTAAGCGAGGTTTTAACTTGGTTGGCACAGGCAGGACGTCAAATAACCCTCGACAGGGTTTTCTCCGCTGGGCACGAGCCGTGGCCGCCCAAGCACGAGAGGCAATACGCCATCTGAAAAGCCTGCCACAGGAGGAGGAGCGACGACTGGACCAATATGTCATCGACCGTGTCGAGAAGCTCAGGGCACTGAGTTCTGTGAGTGCCGAGACGAGAGTGCGCATTGAGCCTGCAGTCTCAAGAGCCGCCCGGAATGCACACATACGCGAAAACAGAGCAGCCACGTTCCAGGCATTCCGATCCGAGCATCGCCTGGTTCGCTGGATTTCCAATATAGCCGCAGCCCTGATTTTTTATTGGCTAGTAATCTGGTGGTCCCTCACATCCCCCTTAAGGAAGGTTCCAGTAGCCGACAAGTCGAACTCTATGCTCCTCACATTATTTATACTGTTCTTGCTCTTTCTTGTGGCTCGCAGATTGGTTGGGGACCGCGAAGGCCTATCGGGTCAGATTCACGTCGCGGCCAGCATCTTTGGTATGGCTCTCCTGCTCTCTGCCACACGTGACTGGTGGATCACACAGATCCTCAAAGTAACGGCCATCCCCTCCGTCCAAGCTTGGCACCCGGTCACGCGACCCGTTGCCGACATGGCAGGAGGCGAGATACTTAGCGGATCTTCCATCGGACTTCTCCGGTTCGCCACCATAATCACGCTTTACACGGTGGGGCGTGCCATCGTTTTGGCCGGACAAACGGCAAAGTCGAGTGAGTATGCATCCGTGACACTACTGGACTCGATGCTGGAGATAGCCACACTGCTCGAAGTTTTGGTACGCCAGATGGACCGAGACTCTTCAGATTCACCGAGCCAAAGTTCGACCACTGCGCATGCTTATTTGTGGCTGTCAGACCGCGCGAAACTCATCGAACTTGTTGAAGCGACGGCACGCTTCGCCGAAGGTTACTGGGGTAGAACCGCCCGCGTCACAGATCATGTAGCAAACATTGAGATTCAGCGTATAGCGGACGGTATCGCTGTCTCAGTGCGACGATGGAAGATCGCCGCGACAGTAGGTGGCGCCGACAATCTGAGAGATATGAAGCACGCCTTTTCAATCGCAGTAGTGAACTGTGCCGAGGGAGATTGGGAGTTGCTTGCAAGTGAGGCGTCGGCACGCGAGGTCTTCAGTAAGAAACTGGTGAAGGTTGTTCGCAGAGCGCTTTCTCTCACGGTGCTCATTACAGCCATTCTCGCCGTTGTGGCGCACCCCTTCGGCTGGACGCAGGGGCTGGGCAACGCCGCCGTTGCTGCGCCATTTATGGTGGCAGCAGCTTTCATCGCAGGTCTATTGGACCCCACGATTTACGATCGGATGACGCCGGTAACGAAGCTCGGTTCTGATCTACTTTCTAAGCGAGGGTAGACCGCCACTCCATGGGGCAGACTGCGCTGAGGTCCCGGATCCTGTGTGGTCGGCGGAGCCCTACGGCAGAGTAGCTGTGTTGCAGTCGCCCCCGCCTCCGCGGCCGGGGCGACTTCCGAGTCATCAGGTAGCACTAACGGCGGTTGGCTTGCGTATTCAGCGCCGCTGGTGTGGCACCTCAGGGTCCTTTGGTGTCCTCTTGGCGGCGCCGGAGACTGGCAAGAGGTTGCCTGGCATGGCCAGCTCCCCCGCCGGTCGCTGAGCGAGCCAACCTGACCGCCGGTGCGACGGCGCTTCGGTGCGGACATGCTGGAAGCCAAGCCGCTCGTAGTAGCTCTGCAGCCCGGTGTTCGTGCGCCAGGTGTCAATGCGAACCCAGCTCCGCCCTTCCAGGGCAGCGAGACGGGACATCCAGTCGATGAGGCGCGTCCCAAGCTGCCGGCCTGAGGCTTCCCGCGCAACGATCAGCTTGTAGAGGTACAGCGCTGTTTCGGGGCGGTCGGCATCAGTCCAGAAATCCCGGTCGACGGGGCCACGGCTGACGGTGGCGAGCACCTCGTCACCTTCGCCGATGACGACCCATGCCCGCCCCTCATCTATGCTCGCGCGCCATTTGGAGATGGCTCGCTCGCCGGTTTCCGGGTCGCTCCACTGGTCTGTGCCTTTGGTACGCAGCCACGCCTCGGCCTCTGCGCGTAGGGCCAAAAGGGCAGGTACGTCCTCCGCCGCTGCAGGGCGGAGGTACTCAGTCCGTACTGACTTCATAGAGGATCTTGTGCCTGTCTCCGGGGAGGATGGTGACCATGCAGCGGAGGGGGCGGTCGTCCGCGTCATAGCCCGTGCGAGTGTGCTCTGCGACTGGAGTAGCTGCGGGAAGGCCAAGTTGCTCCGCTTCCTGGTGAGTCGGCATACGGACTGAGATTTCGTCCACGTACTTGGCTTGCACGAGTCCCACGGAGGCGAGGATGCCGCCGGGTGCGGAGACGTCTCGGGGCTCCATCAGGGGTGTGCCAACCACGAGTTCCTGAGGGAAGTACGAGTCGGCAAGTGCATAGGGCCGGTTGTCTATGAACCGGACACGCTTGCGCGCCACAGCCAATCCGTCTTCGGGAAGCCCAAGTCGCTCTCGGACGTGGGGCGGAGGCACAACGATCGACACCGAGATCTCTTGGCGGGGGGCATTTCCGTTCTCTGCGATTACGCTCGCCCACTGGTCGCCGGCCGTTCGCCCTTCCACCGCGTTGGCGTGGCGGCTGCGGCTCTCCAGCGTCGTCCAGTTCCACACGACAGGGGGGTAGTCCTCCCGGACGTACTTGCCCTGTCCCTGCCCGGCGACGACCAAGCCTTCCTCGATGAGGAGGCGCACGCCGGCGCGGATGGTCTCGCGGCTGTAGCCGTACTGACTCATCATCTTGGATTCGCTGGGCAGGGCCTCGCCAGGCCCCAGCCTGCCGGACTGAATCTGTTCGCGCAGGTCATAAGCGATTTCCTGCGCCTTCGTCATGCCGCGTCGCACCGCCAAGGCAACCCCTCTGCTCCAGCTCCTCCGTACAAGTTAGACCAGGGGGCTTGACTCTCCAAGCGCGACTCATGCAATCTCTTGCCACGACACTCCTCCAGACAAGTCGTACGGGGTGTCACGTACGGTTCTGCCGTACATGCAGCGCCCGGTGGGTCCCGCTACGACGGGAGCCGCTCTGAGCAGGGGTTACCGCGCTCGCCGGGGAGCTTTCGTTGCTTGAGAACTGCATAGGTGGGCCCCGTCTCCCCGAGTCGAAAAGACGGACCACGCGGCCAGTCCGCGCATCGACCTTCGCGGCGCTTGCTGCGGCCGGTTGCCTCCGCTGCTCGTCTCGTACGAGCAGCGCTGAGGGGAGCCGGAAGTTCCGACTTCAACGGCAAGCGCCCCCGGTGCTGGAACACCGGGGGCGCGGTTCGGGCCGTTCCTGTCTGAGAGGAACACGACCCAATGGAGCACATCGTTACTGTTCAGGATGCTGTTACCGCGTTCGCGGACTGGATGGAGCCGACCAGCGCGGAGCTGGACGGGATCGAGCAGGAGATGCCGCTGATCCTGGCGGACGTCGACCTGTTGGACGCGCAGATCATCACCCTGGACCGCACGTCGACCGAGCTGGACGCCCGCCGGATCCGGCGGGCCCGGCGCCGGGTACTGGCTGAGCGAGCAGCACTGACCAACCGCACCGCCACCGCGAGCCTGCCGGGTGGTGCGGCGTGAGGGCCAAGACCGCCCTGCCCGCCGTCGCGATGACGGCGGTGTCCATGGCCCTCACCCTGGCCGTGGTCGTGATGTGGCTCGGCACTGCGGTGCCTGGGGCCGTCGCCGTGGTCGTCGGTCTCGGTATCGACGGTGGCTGGCTGGCCACCCTCGCCTACGAACGTCGACTCGCCGCGCAAGGCGACCACAGCAACATCGTGACTGGCGTCGGTTGGTGCTTCGGCCTCATCGCGGCTGGTGTCTTGGTGGCCCACGCGCTCACCACCGCCGGCTCCGCCGGGGCGTGGCTGGCCGTGGCGTGGCTTCCGATCGCGGCCAAGGCGCTGTGGCTGGTCCACGGCCTGTGGGAGCGGACGGCGCTCACCCCGGTGGCGCTGGATGCGATCCGCGGCATCCAGCAAGAAGCCCGGGACGAAGCGGCCGTGGCTCGCGCCCGTCTTCGGGCCGAAGCGGTCACCGAGGAAACGAGGTTGACGGCCGTGACGCAGGCCGGTGCCCGCGTCGCACGGGTACAGGCCAAGACCGCACAGACCTTGTCCCGGGCGTGGTCGACGCTGGAGACGGCACGGGCGGGCGAGAAGACCGGACGGGCACTGACCAGCGTGACGAGCAGCGTCACGGCCGATGTCGCTTCCCGGTGGGAGCTGCCGGTGTGGGGGCCGACGGAGCCGATTCCCGCGCTGGAGACCGGACTTGCGCTCACCGATGCGGCGCTTGACCGGCTGGTCGATGAGATCCGCACCAGCGAGCACCCGGCCCTGTCCTACCGGGAGATGGCGAGCCGCTTCCGCGCGGCTGGCCACTCCGCCTCCGAGGTCCGCCTGCGGGCCGCTTGGAAGCGCGTCGCCTGATGGGGGCGTTGCCGGTGTTCCGGTGGCGCCTGGCCCCGGACGGCTACGCCACCTACCGCCAGTTGCGAGCGCGCGGCCTGCGCCCCGGCGGACAACCGGTGGCCGCTCAGCTCGAACGCCCGCGCCGTCGGCGCGGCCCGCTGGTCGCCTACCTGTACCGGCTCGACCTCGCCAAGCCGGTCCGACCCATGACCCCGGCGCGGTGGGCGGCCCTGGCCAAGGCCAACACCGCCCGCCGCACCTGCCCGACGTGCAGACGCGACGCCGGATACGTCATCCCCGCCTCGCTCGGCATGTGCGTGCCCTGTGCCGACCACGAGCACGCCGCCGCCTGACCCTCCACTCGCCGTCAGGAGTTCACCCATGAACAGCAACAACGCTGCCCCGTACGAGGTGGCCCACCACTGGTTCGGCTGGGTCACTGTCAGCGGCCACGGCCGCGCATGGGCACGCGGTCACGTCACCGTCCCGCCATGCACGCCCCGCGAGCAGACCTACCTGCTGATCGCCGCCTGGCTGCGCGAGCGCGGCTGCGCCGTCCCGGCGGACCTCTCCCGCGTCATCACCCTGCTGCCGGGCCAACTCGTCCCCGCTCCGCTCGCCGACGACACCACCCCGAGGAGGGGCTGAGATGGGCAAGCCCGACACCCGCCGCCTGGACAAGGCGATCCAGCAGAACGAACGCATGCTGGAGGCCGTCCAGAACCGCGAGATGTGGCCGCTGAACAGCCGCGAACGCCGCGCCGTGCTCGGCGCGATCGGGTCCGGCGCCTACAGCCTCCACCGGGGCAACGGCACCGCCCGCGCGGACCGGAAGATGGACACCGCCTGGCAGAGCGCCGAGACCCGGCTGACCGCCGAGATCACGGCTCTGCAGATGGAGCGGCAGCGCATCGTGACCGAGGCCGCCAAGGCCAAGGCCGCCAAGAAGTCCTCGGGGTGGTGGTGACTACCCCCGTAGGGTCCTGACCGGTTCAGCTTCTGTGGGCGGCCGGGGAGGAAAGGCCGACCGCCCACGCTCAACCGGACATGCGAAGGCCCATTGGGCCCCGTTCCGCCTGTCCGGTCAGCTCAGCCGTCGAAGCCGTCGTTGGCGAAGGTCGGATTCAGTCCGCCGATGACGGTCGCGGCGTTGCCCACGGCATTGACGGGGACGTGGACCGGGGCCTGAAGCAGGTTGCCGGAGCCCACGCCGGGGGAGTGCAGCGCCTTGCCACCGTCATCGGCGGCCGCGATGCCCGCTCCGCTCAGGACGACGGCACAGGCAACGGCGGCAACCGCAAGCATCTTCCTCATGGCGATCATGACTCGCTTTCTTTGAGTTCGAGAGGACGAGGGTTCGTCTCGGGCACCCGGCGCGCTGTCCTGGCGGAAGGAGCACCAGCCCGCCCGGACGACTGCCCAGCTCAGCACCCAACTGACCTTTCCGGCACGTACGTTCACTCGAACGATTCGGCACCCCCCCCGAAACCGGGACAGCGTCCGACCTCGCACGCGCACGCACTTCAGGGCCCTTTTTCGTCGGCTTCCCCTGCCCGCTGCGAGGCGTCGGGACAGCTCTACGCCGGCCTGGAACCACCGCCCCAGCCCCTTTCATCGCCTCCCGCCCCGATCGGGGCAGTCAGGAGACATTCCGCATGAGCGGCAACGTCGTTCACCTGCACAAGAACACCGACGCGACCGCCGAAGAGGCGAGCGTGACCACGCTGACTGTGGTCCCCGACCCCGCTCCGCTGGCACCCGTGCCGCTGTGGGTGCGCTCCGGCCGCGCTATCAAGGCCTTTGTCACCCACGAGACCACCCGGACCACGGCCCGCGCGGTCGCCCGGCACACCCTCTACGTGGCTGGCGGCGCGAGGATCGTGGGCCGCCGCACCTGGGACGGCCGGACCGCCGCCCGGTACGAGCGCATGATCCGGGCGGCGGAAGCCGCGGGGGACCACGAGGCGGCTGCCGAGTGGGAGGAGCGCGGGCAGCGCTACCGGGAGGCACGCCACCGCCGCCGCATGGACCTGCTGCACTCGCCACTCGACGCCGCCAAGGGCGCGGCCGTCAGCGCCGGCATGGGCGTCGGCTCTCTGGTCCTGCTCGGCATCGCGATGGCCATCGCCACGAAGGACCCGACCGAGGTCGTCACGCCGCTGATGGCGGTCATCAAGTTCATCAACCTGATGATCACGATCGTGCGCGTGGTGTGGGGCCCCGCGATCACGATCGGCCCCTTCCTGGCCCTGCTCGCGCTGTGGTCGGTCGGCGCCCACCAGCACGCCGCACCGAACTGGGCGCTGCCCGAGCGGGTCCGCAACGGCGAGGGTGAGCCGATCACCCCGTCCATTGTGGTCAAGGCCCTGCGGGACCTGGGCATCCCCGCTCTGCGCAAGGCCATCACGGAGATGGGCGATGCCGGCGCGTCCATGCTGTCGCCGATCGTGATCGCCGGATGCGGGGTGGAGGTCGACGTGACCCTGCCGTCGGGGGTGTCGACCAACGAGGTTCAGGGCAAGCGGCGCAAGCTCGCCGAGAACCTGTCCCGGCACGAACACGAGGTGTTCATCACCATCCCCACCGCCGCCCGCACGGTGCGGCTGTGGGTGGCCGACTCCGGCGCCCTGGACGAACCGATCGGGCCGTCCCCCCTGGTCACGGACGAGACGATGACGGCGAACTATAAGACAGGCAGGGCGCCGTGGGGGCAGGACCTGCGCGGCGACGCGGCGGCCCTGAGCCTGTATCAGCGGCACCTGCTCATCACCGGTCTATCCAACCAGGGCAAGACCGCGTCCCTGCGCGCGCTCGCCCTGTGGGCCGCACTCGACAAGACGGTGGAGTTCCGCCTCGCCGACCTCAAGGGCGGTGACTGGGTCATGTTCGACGGCCTGGCCACGGTGCTTATCCAGGGCCCGACCGATGACCACGTCATCCAGGTGACCGAGATGGTCGAGGGCGTGGTGGACGAGATGAACCGCCGGATCGAGGCCCGCCAGCACGACCCGGGCATCGAATTCCCGCCGCTGATCTGCCTCGTGGACGAGGCGCAGGTGGCGTTCATGTGCCCGGTCAAGGACGAGGACGGCCGCCCCTACGGCGGTTCCAAGGCCACCTCACGCTATTTCATGGCCGTCCGGAAGATCCACAACCAGGGCCGTGCCGTGAACGTGCTGATGTGGCAGGGCACGCAGGACCCCACCGACCAGAACCTTCCCAAGCTCGTCCGCGAGGGCGCCCACACCCGCGCCGCGCTCGCCCTGGGCACCGAGTCCCAGGCACGCATGGCGCTGGGGGACAAGGCGGTCGACGGCGGCGCCGCCCCGAACCTGCTGCGCCCCGGCCTGGACCAGGGAACCCTGGTCGTCGCTTCCAGCGGCATCGAAATCCCCAAGGGCCAGTCGTCCATCACCGTGCGCACGCACTACATCAGCGACGACGACGCGCAGGTCATCGCCGACCGGGCCAAGGCCCTGCGCAGTGGCGTCACCACTCTGCACGCCATCGAGCGCGCCGAGGAGCGGGACCCGCTCGCCGACATCGCGGCCGTGGTCGGCACCGACGCCCGGGTGCGCACGCAGGAGGTCATCACCCGGCTCGCCAGCCTGAACACCGAGGCCTACGGCGGCTGGTCGTTCCTCGACCTCAAGCGCGTCCTGGACGGCACCGGAGCCGAGCCGTACAAGTCCGACGGCGTGATGGTCATCAGCCGTGACCGGCTCGCCCGCGTGCTCGCCGACCGCGACGACACCGGTTCCGCTTCCGCTTCCTGACGGCAGGGAGGTGATCCCCGGCGGGTCAGGGAGGAAGGGAGAACTCCCTGAACCCCTCCCTGACCCGCCTCCCTGCCCCTGACCAGCACGAATGATCCATCAGGGAGTCAGGGAGGCCCGCAGCTCAGACCCCCGAAGACCCCCTCCACACGGCACCCCGAAGGGGATGCCGTCGCCTCCCTCACTCAGCACCGGAAGGGATTCCGCATGTCCTCCGAGATCACCCCCGGCACGGTCCAGCCGACCACCGGGATGAGCGACGACGTGGCCGCCGCTGAGGCCCGCCGGATCATCGCCGACGCCTACCGGCCCGCCCCCGAGACGCCGACCGCCTACCGCGACACCAGTCCCCTGCCCGCCTACGGCAGCACCCTGCCTGTCCCGCAGCCGGAGCGCCGGATCGTGCCCGCGTGGGCCGCCGGAACCATCGTCGCCGGCATCGGCGTCGGCGCCGCGTTCGTCGGCATTGGCTGCGGCGTCTGGCTCGCCTGCCGGGGACTGGCCGCCGTCTCCCTCACCGACGTCCTGTTCGTCACCTTGCCCATTGCCGCCGTGGCCGCCGTCGTCACGGCCGTCGGCTCGGCCCTGCGCTCCCTCAGGGACGTGCACACCGAGCACCACCACCACTACAGCGGCCCGGTCAAGCAGGAGAACACCACCACGCACACGCGCGGACTGTTCGCCCGCACCCGCAACGAGCGCCACTGACTCGATAGGAGCCCGTGTGTTCGCCATCCGGATCATCTGCGACCCCGCCGACACCGATCACGTCGTCGCCGCCCTGGACGACACTTTCAACGCCGGAACCATCACGGTCCTGCCCACCCGCGACGGGAAGCAGAACCGCCTCTACCTCTACGCCGACCACAAGCAGGCCCCGGAGCAGAACACCGCCGCGTGGCCCGGATACGAGGTGTACGCCACTGCACCGGACGTACCCACCGAAATGCACTGGCTGTGCGGACACGAGCCGCAGGAACGCGATCGCGAGTGGTGGCTGCGACGCGCCGCCGTCACCGACCGCATGGCCGCCGGCCTAACCCCCGGCTGGACCACCACCGAAGAGCAGGCCTTGCAGGTGGCGCGCCGCCTGATGGACCTGGACGACGCGGCCCCCATCTGCGACCCGCGCGCCTACATCCGCCAGCAGTACGCCCATTGGGCAACGCAGCCCTAGCTACGCCAAGGGCGGCCCCCCATTCCGCCAAGAACCGGGGCCGCCCTTGTCATCCAGCACTTCCTCAGAGAACTGGAGGCATTCAGCATGACCCATCGCAGGGACATCGGGCGCTTCTTCGCCCTGGACGGCCCGTTACTGATCCTGGACGCGTTCTGCTGCATCGGCGGCGCGACCGAGGGCTACCGGCGCGCGTTCCCCGGCTGCCACATCACCGGCGTGGACAAGGAAGCACAGCCCGACTACCGGGGCGACGCGTTCCACCAGGGCGACGCGATCGAGTTCATCCGCGCCCACGGCCACCGCTTCCACTTCATCCACGCCTCCCCGCCGTGCCAGGGAGAGGGCGCCCCGACCAGGGGTACCAACGCTCGGCGCAATGCGCAGGTCGGCCGGATCTACCCCCGGCTCATCGCGCCCACGCGGGCCGCGCTGGAGGCGACGGGCCGGCCGTATGTGATCGAGAACGTGGCCGGCTCCGAGGTCCGCAAGGACCTGCGCCTGTGCGGGGAACAGTTCGGCCTCGCCGTGCTCATGCACCGCTACTTCGAACTCGGCCGCTGGACCACCATGCAGCCGCCCCACCCCCGGCACCGAGGCCGCGTGCGCGGCTGGCGGCACGGCGAGTACCACGACGGCCCCTACGTGGCCGCGTACGGCCAGGGTGGGGGCAAGGCCACGGTGGAGGAGATCCGGGCCGCCAAGGGCATCGACTGGTCCACCGATCACCTTCGTCTGCGGGAAGCGCTGCCCCCGGCCTACACCGAGTGGATCGGGCGGGCCTTCCTCGCCGCGCGCGCCACGGCGGATCTGGGGGTGGTCGCGTGAGCGCCTCGACCAGCCACCTGCGCACCGCGCTGGACCTCGCGGCGGACGGTGTTCCGGTACTGCCGCTGCGCAAGGGGAAGGTGCCGTTCGGGAACTGCCCGGCCTGTGCACAGAACGCGTGCGGCGGCCGGCCGAACATGAGGACCCCCGGCCCCTGCGCCTGCCCGCAGCCGTGCCACGCCTGGGCCGCCGCGACCACCGACCCGCATGTCCTCAACTCCCCTGCCTGGGCGCCAGCGTGGCGGCAGGCGGCGACAATCGCCTACCACCCCGGCGGGGCCGGGGTGACCGTGGTCGACCTGGACGACCCCGCCGCCATCCAGTGGGCCCGCACCAACCTGCCCGTCACCCGGACCGTGCTCACGACGCGGGGCGAGCACTGGATCTACCGGGGCACGATGCCGTCCTCGAATGCGGTCCGGCCCGGTGTCGACATCAAATCCCTTATGCAGTACGCCCGTTGGCTCGGCCCCGGCATTGGCGTCACGGCCGCTCTCCCGGACGCCGTGCGCGCCCTGACAGTAAAGGAACCGCCCACGGCTCGCAGGGCGTCACAGACGCTCACAGTGCCTCTGAAGGGCGGGGAGGGGGAGTGCCGGCACCGCACACCCGCCTACCTGGAACGTGGCATCGCCATGGCCGTGCAGCGCATCACCGAGGCCCGCAGCGCGGTGCACGCCACCGTCTACCGGACGTTCCTCGCGGTGCTGTCGACACACGGCCGGTGCGGCTGCCTCACCGAAGCGCACATCGCGCGGCTGTTCACCGCCGCGCAGGCCAAGGGCGAATCACCCCGGCACTGCACCGAAGCGTGGACAAACGCCCGCACCGCACTGGGGATGTGAGTCATGTCCGAGGACGAGAAGACCCCGGCCCGCCAGATCATCACCGACTACGCACAAGCGCACTTCCGGTACTTCCGCACCATCGACGGCACCGTCTACGCGCAGAAGAACGGCCACCCCGTCGCCCGGCCCATCCGCTCCCAAGGCACGACCGGCAGCCACCGGCAGGAACTCATGGTCGGCCTCTTCAAAGACGGCATCGGCGTGTTCAACGGCACGGCACTCAAGGAGGCGCTGGACTTGATCGAAGCGCTCGCCCTGACCGAGGACGTACAGCCCACCCACATCCGCGTCGCCCCCGGATTCGACGGCGCGACCTGGCTCGACCTGGGCCGCACCGACGGCCGTTCCGTCCGTATCCACCCCACCGGCTGGGACATCCTCACCCCCGACCCGCAGGAAGTCTGCTGGCGGCGCACCCAGCTCACCGGCGAACTCCCCCTGCCCGCCCGGGACACCGACGGCAAGGGCATCGACCTCCTACTCCGCCTGTGCAACTTCGCCAGCGCCGAGACCGAGTGCCTGGCCCTCGCCTGGCTCATCGGCTGCCTGGAGCCGTCCGTGCCCGTCCCCGCCCCGTTCCTCACCGGCCCCCAAGGGGCGGGCAAGTCCACCGGCGGCCGGATGCTCGTGCGGATCATCGAAGGGATGAGTGGCGACCTGCGCCGGGCCCCGAAGGACGAGGAGAACATGATCACGGCCGTCGCCGCCGGCTGGGTCACCGCCCTGGACAACCTCTCCCACCTGCCCCCCGACCTGTCCGACCTCATGTGCTGCATCGTCACCGGCGCCGAAAGCATCAAACGCGCACTGTTCACCGACGGCGACGTCGTCCGCTCCCGCTACCGGCGCCCCATGCTCCTGACCGGCATCGACGTCGGCGTCATCCGCCCCGACCTCGCCGAGCGCCTCCTGCCGCTCCGTCTCGTGCGGCCCCGGGTACGGCGCACCGAGGCGGAGCTGTGGGCGGAGTACGCGGAGATCCTCCCCGTCGTTCTCGGCTCCCTGCTGGACCTGACCGTGAAGGTGCGGGCCGCCCAGGCGGACACCCCCACCGACCTGCGGATGGCCGACTTCGCCCACCTGTGCGCGCAACTCGACGCGGCCACCGGCTTCGGCGCACTCAACGCCTACCGGGCCAGCCTCGACGACCTCAACGACGACGTCATCGAAGGCGACCTCCTCGCCCAGACGGTTCTGCAGCACGCCGCCGGGCTCGATGCCGGCGCGGAAGTCCGCATGACGTCATCCGAGTGGCTGCACTGCCTCACCAGCCTCTACAGCGGCGAGGAGTGCCGTCCCCTGCCCAAGGGCTGGCCCACCACCGGCAAGGTGCTCTCCGACCGGCTCAAGCGGCTGCAGCCGACCCTCGCCGCACGCGGCGTCCTCATCGACTGGGGCCGCACCAGCGCCGCCCGCTACATCGAAATGACCCGCCCCCCGCTCCCGTCCCCGCACGAGCAGGAAGCGGCGTTCTGACCCGCGCCACCACGGCGCCGGCACCGAACAAGCAAGAGGAGCACCCGCCGCCCGCGCGGTGCTCCTCTTGCTGTTCCGGCGGCGTGCCGCCGCTGCGCAGTCGCGCCGCGAAGCGGCTCCTTCTTCACGGCCTGAGCCGCACCGCACCACTACGAACACCACCCCCTCTCTTATTCCTAAGAGAGGAGACGCTGCGTCACCCACGTCACCAGCCACCCGAAACCGGCCCCTGACCAGCGGCTACAGCGATGACGCAGACAGCCGACACCTGCGTCATCCGGCGTCACCCGCGTCACGGGTGACAGAGCCCCGCCCCGCCCGGTGACACGCGCTGAGCTGCCCGCGTCACCGAATAACCGCAGGTCAAAGCCACAGATGACGTGAGTGACGTGATGACGCAGAAATCCGCACCTCGGACACATGCGGGCTCCTGACGCGCCCGAACTAGCTCCATTCGTAGGCCCTGCCCTCTCTCGGAGGTCTCAACGTGCTGACCGTCGTAGCGAGCGACCCGCAAGCCCTCACTGTCCCGGAGGTCATGACCGCTCTGAGGCTCAGCCGCAGCAAGGTCTACGACCTCATCCGCTCCAAGCAGCTCCCGAGCTACACGTCCGGCCGCGCCCGCCGCATCCCGGTCGACGCCGTACGCCACTACATGCAAGACCGACTTGAGGAGAACGCAGCCTGATGCCTCAGCGAAAGAGAAACCCCAACGGTGCTGGAAGCATCTGGCAGCGTAAGGACGGCCGCTACGAGGCACGCGTGTACGTCCCGCAGCCCGATGGCACCCGCAAGCGTAAGACGGTGTACGGGAACACGTGGGAGGAGTGCGACACCAAGCGTCAGGAGTTGGTGCGCCGTGACCGCCAGGGCATCCCGACGCCGACACGGTCCGCCAAGCTCTCCGAGTGGCTGCCGTACTGGCTGCAGCACTACGTCGAGCCGCGCCGCAAGCTCAGCACCTACGACAAGTACGAAACCCACGTGCGTCTCTACTTGATCCCCGTGCTGGGCACGAAGCGGCTGGAGACCTTGAGCGTTGCCGACGTACGCCGGTTCATCACGCGCATGCAGAACACCCACACAGCCGCGACAGCCAAGGAAGCGCACCGAGTGCTGCGTACGGCGCTCACTGCGGCCGTCCGCGAGGAACTGATCACGCGGAACGTCGCGTCACTGGTGGAACCACCGCGCGTGAAACAGCGGGAGATCCGGCCGTGGTCCCTGGAGGAGACATTGGCGTTCCTGGAGGCCGCACGCCGTGATCCGCTGTACGCCGCGTTCGTGCTGGCCGTCGCCATGGGCCTGCGGCGCGGCGAGCTGGTGGGGCTGCGCTGGTCTGACATGGACCTGGACAACCGCGTCTTGCACGTCCGCCAGCAGACGCAGCGCCGTAGGGGAACGCTGTACGACGACGACCCCAAGAGCCGCCGTAGCCGGGTGGTCCCGATGCCGGCGCTGTGCCTCGCGCCGTTGCGCTGGCACCGGTTGAGGCAGCGGGAGGCATTCGCGCGCACGGGCGTCGCTTGGTCGGACACCGGCTACGTCTTCGCGACGCGGAACGGCCGGCCGGTCGAGCCGCGGAACGTCTACCGCTCCTTCACCCGGGTCGCGGCCGATGCGGGGCTGCGGGTGGTCCGACTGCACGACGCGCGGCACGGCTGCGCGACGCTGCTGACGGCCGCTGGCGTCGCACCGCGCGTCATCATGGAGATCCTGGGGCACAGCCAGATCAGCATCACGATGGACGTGTACACGCACGTCGTGCACGACACCCAGCGCGAGGCGATCAGCCACATGGACCGGCTGCTGAAGCGCCGCCTGCCTGCTGCTTAGGCCCACGGTCTTCATGGGTGCTGCTCGGGTAGGTGCATCGTCTACCCGAGCAACAGCATGTCGTACTCGATATACGCTTGCATGTCGTACTCGATACATGCTCCACTTTCTTTATGACGAACATCCGGCTCACGAAGCCGACGATCGCCGTCTTGGAGGCGTTGCTCTCCGCCACGGACGAGGCTCCCGCCTGGGGTCTCAGCATCTGCCGAGACGCCGATCTAGGGCCAGGCACCGTCTACCCCATCCTCGAGCGACTCAGCGAGCGCGGTTGGGTTACCAGCCACGAGGAGGTGGGTCCTCATCCGGGCCGGCCAGCCCGCCGCTTTTATGAGCTGACCGGGACTGGGCGCAGACAAGCCACAGAGGCGCTGAGTGCGCGTCGGGAACGTCGATTTGGCCTTGGCCTGGCGGGGGGAGCGGCGTGACGAATACCCGGGTCAAGGTGAGTGTCACCAGCGATGCAGACACGGATTTGCGCATGCTCGGTCGGGTCCTTGCGGGCGCTGACCGTGAGGCGATACATCGGTTGCGGACGAACCCGCAGCACCCTTCCCTTGGCTTGCACTCGTACGGTCGGACAGGCGCATACTTCACGATTCGTCTGAACATGAACTTTCGTGCGTTGCTCATGTTCGTGGACGCTGATCACTTCGTTGTCCTGAGTGTCGAGCATCGAGACCATGTTGACCGCTTCATGCAGGTCGCGGCACGGTTCGCCGAGGAGGCGTTGCCGCCGTACCGTCCTGTCGCGGACGTTGAGAACGGCGTACCCGAGGTAGCGAGCGTGGTTAGCACCCCGACTCCGTTCGCCGAGTGGGCAACAGCCTGGGCGGCGCAGCTGGCGGGCCCCGGACGGACTCACCTTCGTGATGACTGGGCTGCCGTGCTGGCTGGCGACCCAGAGGGGGGCGGAGTGCTCCGGCCCAGGCAGCAGAGGGTGCTAGTTGTCGGCTTTGTGCTGGCAGCGGTCCGGCTGAGACTGCACGATCATGCACGACTTTTCTGGCGTCCCGTGGACTGGCTCCTGCGTGTCCCGTCCCGGACCAATGCGTTCATTGCGGCGGTAGTCGGCGGTCAAGCCGTCTTTATCGTCGGTGACGATGGGCTTACGGCTCTCTTGACTGACGTGTGGGAGCCCTGCGGAGCTGCTGGTGCGGCCCTGTTTGCACTGGCGCGCTGGCTCCGGCGGGTGCGAGGTATTGAACTGGCCGCGCCGGAGGGAGAGAACAGGGACGAGTGAGGAGAGGGCACCGTCCTCTGATCCCACCACGCGCTGAAGTGCGGAGCCCCGCTGACTGTAGAAGGGCGACTGCCGTCAAATGGTGCCGTCAAAACGGCCCGGACCATGATCGGTCCGGGCCGTTTTGCCTGGTGCCCCCGGCAGGATTCGAACCTGCGACACCCGCTTTAGGAGAGCGGTGCTCTATCCCCTGAGCTACGAAGGCGTGGGTGGGCGCCCGGTGAGGCGCTCGGTCCACAGGGTACCGGATCAGGGGGCGGGTGGGTGGGGTGGCGGGTTCAGGACAGGGGGATCCGGGCGAAGCGGGACGCGGTGTGCAGGTCGGTCTGGATGTGGTCGGCGGCCCGGCGCAACTCCGGCAGCAGGTCGTGGACGCATGCGTCCAGGGTGCGGCGGGCCGCGTGCGTGGCGATGTTCAGTGCCGCGACCGCCCGGCCGGCCCGGTCCCGTACCGGTACGGCGATGGACCGCAGGCCCGACTCCAGCTCCTCGTCGGCCAGGGCGTATCCCCGGGCGCGGACCTCGGCGAGGGCCGGGGGGAGGGGGGAGTCCCTGTCCGCCAGGAGGACGCGGCCCAGGGACGTCGCGGCGGCGGGAAGGCGGGCCCCGACGGTGATGTGCACCGTGAGGACACGGCTCGTGCCGGCCCCGGCCGTGTACTGGATCTCCGTGCCGTCGGACGTCAGCACCGCCAGTGCCGTCGGCTCGTGCACCCGGTCCGCGAGGGCGCGCAGGTGCGGTGCGGCCAGGCGGGGGAGCGTGGTGCGGGACAGGGGCGGGAAGCCGAGGTCGAGGACGCGGGGGGTGAGGGCGAAGGCGCGGTCGGGGCGGGAGGACACCAGGCCCAGCTGCTCGTGCGTGAGCAGCGCGCGGCGGACCGTGGCGCGGGACAGGCCGGTCGCCCGGGCCGCCTCCGTCAGCGACAGCGCCGCGCGGCCCTCGCCGAAAGCGGTCGGCACGGTCAGGCCGCGCGCCAGGGACTCCACGAAGTCCCGGCCCAGCTCGTGCTTGGACGCCGTGGTCCAGGTCGCGAGGCCCGAGGCCGACGGGCCGGGCTCCGGCGGGGGAGCGGTGCGCAGCTCGGACTCCATCACTGCCGCCGCCGTACGAAGCCGGGGGAGGAGGGCCGTGCGCAGGCCGTCGGCCGAGTGCCGGCTGGTGTGGCTGACCACGCTCGCCACGCAGGCCAGACGGCGGGTGCCGGGGTCCCGTACCGGTACGGACACGGCGACCAGGCCCGGTTCGATCAGCTGGTCGTCCAGCGCCCAGCCGTCCCGGCGCGCCCGCTCCACCCGCTGCGCGAACGTGGAGTCGTCGGTGGGCAGCGGGTGGGGCGGTACGGCGGGGAACGTCGCGTCCGTCGGGTCCGCCGCCCGGCGGGCGCGCCAGCGGGCCCAGTCCGGCTGCGTCCACTCGGTCGCGAACAGCGGGCCCGGCGCGGTGCGTTCGGCCGGGAGCAGGTCGCCGATGCGGAAGCTCACGGACATCGCGCGGCGGCGGGTGGCCTGGTGGATGAAGCGGATGCCGTCGAGGTCGGCCACCGCGAGTGACACCGACTCGTCCAGCTCGTCGGCGAGGGCGTCGGCGTGCGCGCCCAGCAGCGCGGGGAGGCGGAGGGCGGCCAGGTAGGCGTTGCCCAGGTTCATCACGCCGGGGGCGAGGACGACGTCCCGGCCGTCGAGGCGGACGTGGTCCATGCGGGCCAGGGTCGCGGTGATGCGGTCGACCGTGGAGCGGGCGAGCCCGGTGGCCCGCTCCAGCGCGCTCGGACTCAGCGTGCCGCCCGCCTCGGTCAGCCGCCGCAGCACCCCGACCCCGCGCAGCAACGGCCCGACCGCTTCCCCCGCTTCTCTACGGGCGTCGGCATCCAGGGCGGTCTTGGCGGGCATCGGCTCTCCGGTACGGCATACGGGCACGCCTACGGTAATCCCCGCTCCACCCCTACCTCCGCGTCACCCGCACCCGGTACGTTCCCTCGTCGTCCTTGCCGACCACCTGCACGGTGATGCCATGCCGAGGGTCCTTGAACGTGGTGCCGGGGGAGAAGGGGGCGTCGGAGAGTTCCGCCTGGACGTTGGGGTTGCGGGTGCAGCCGCCGCTGTGGGGGTGGCTGTCGTAGACCGTGACGGGACCGCGTCCGGTGTCGATCGTGCCGTCGACCCTGTAGATCAGCAGGCCCGGGCGGCAGATCGCCTCGTCGTTGCCGCCCTGCTCGCGCGCCTCCAGCGCATAGGAGGTGTGCGCGTTGACGGGGACCAGGATCAGTTTCCCGCCGCCCGGCTTGTACAGCGGCGTCAGCTGGTACTCGACGGTGCCCCGCTTCGCCGCGCAGGCCACCTGGGAGCTGTCCAGCCAGCCCAGCTTCCACTTGTGCCAGGCGAGCAGATCGTTGTTGGCCCCCCAGTCCTCGCTCATGATGTCCCAGTGGCCGACCGCGCCGCCGCCCTCCTGCGTGTAGAGGTCGGGCAGCCCGAAGGTGTGGCCGTTCTCGTGCGGCAGCACCCGGTAGCCGGTGCGGCCGTAGGAGCCGGAGCCGTCGTCCTGGCGGGAGTAGACGAAGGACGCGTTGGCGATGGGGACTCCGTCGGCGACCGGGGCGTCGGTGTTGCCGGCGAACGTCACGGACAGGACGGTGTCCAGCGCGGAGGGGCCGGCGTTCGGGGTGATCAGGACGTTGAGGAGGTCGTACGAGCGGAAGTCCACCGTGGGGTCGGCCGCGTTCACGATGTCCTGCACCAGTTGACGGTAGCCGGGGTCGAAGGGGGCGCCGCGCTCTATGCCGTACTCCTTGAAGGACTTGGGCATCCGCAGCCAGCCGGTGATCGGGGTCTCGGGCCGGTAGTCCAGGCGGCCGTACGACGCGGTGCGGAACCACTCCTGGGTCTGCGGGAAGAACTCGTGGAAGCGGTCCATGGCGCTGCCCTGCCCGGGAGCGTCGGAGAAGTCGACCATCAGGGTCAGGGCGTGGACCGTGCCCGTGGAGCGGGCGTAGCCGTGCGGGGTGGGGAGACCCTCGGTCATCTGTACGTCGAGACCGCCGTGGACCGTACAGGGGGCGAGTGCGGGGGAGCGGGCCGCGCCGATGGGCCCGGCTGTGGTGGGCGCCGTCAGGTGTCCGGTCCCGGCCGAGGTGCTGACCGCGAGGGTTAGCGCGGTCACCGCGGCGAGGGCAGCCACCCGGCGCGGGCGTATGCGGCGGCGTATGCGGCGGCGGCCTTCGCGGGGAGCGCGGCCCTTCGATCCCCGGGCGAAGCCGCCGCGGGACCGGCGTCCGTCGCGGCGGACCGGGCCGGCGAGGTCTCCGTCGTGCAGGTCCGAGCCGGAGTCGGACAGGCGTCCCTCACAACGGCCGTCGTCTGAGCGGCGCGTCTGGTGAAAGCTGTCGTCGGAGCCCCGTCCGTCGTAACGGCCGTCACCGGAGCGGCGTCCCTCACCCCTGCCCTTGTCGGCGCCCCTTCTGTCGCAACGGCTGTCGTCCGAGCGGCGTCCGTCCTGACCGCCCTCGCCCGAGCGGCGTCCGTCCTGACCGCCCTCGTCCGTGCGGGGCGCCCTGCAACGGCCCTCGTCGGGAAGGTGTCCGTGGGGAAGGGATGTGCGGCGGGGCGGCTGCGGCTGCATGCATGGGGCCCTTCGCTCCACGGCAGCCGCCGGTCTCCGGCTGCACCCTTGCGATCACCCTGTGTCGGCAGGGTGCGGGCCGCGCGCTGGAGGAGACCGATCGTGGGAATGCCGGTCCGCACGAGGGTGAATCCCGGCGGGAGATGAGTGTGTCTCAGGTCACAGAGATTCTTTTCGCGAGCCGGAAATAACCGGGGAGTCCCTCCCCGTTTAGTCGTGTGTCCGAGCGAAACGGGGACTGCCTCCCCGGATCGCCCTCAAACGCCCTGACCCAGAGAACCCGAGGAGTCCACCGTGCCGACCGCGACCACCCCCGCACCGCGCAAGGTGCACCGGCCCCGTGCCGACGCCCTGCGCAACCGGGAGCGGATCGTCACCGCCGCCCGGGAGATGTTCGTCGAGCACGGGCCGGACGTGCCGCTCGACGAGATCGCCCGCCGGGCCGGCGTCGGCAACGCCACGGTGTACCGCAACTTCCCCGATCGCGAGGCCCTCGTCCGCGAGGTCGTCTGCTCCGTCATGGACCGTACGGCCGAGGCGGCCGAGGTGGCCCTCGCCGAGACCGGGGACGCCTTCGCCGCGCTGGAGCGCTTCGTGCACGCCGCCGCCGACGAGCGGATCAGCGCGCTGTGCCCGATGATCTCCAGCACGTTCGACCAGCACCACCCCGACCTGGAAGCCTCCCGCGAGCGCGTCGAACAGCTCGTGGAGGAGGTCATGGGCCGGGCCAAGGCGGCCGGACAGCTCCGGCCGGACGTCGGTGTCGGTGATCTGATGATCGTCGTGGCCCAGCTGAGCCGGCCCCCGGCCGGTACGGACTGCCTGCGCGGCGACCGTTTCGTCCACCGCCACCTTCAGCTGTTCCTCGACGGCCTGCGGGCGCCCGCCCGCTCCGCCCTGCCGGGCACGGCCGTGAGCATCAAGGAGCTGCGCGAGTGCTGACCGATTAGTTCGGCCCCCGACCCCAGTCCATCCCTACGGCACGGAGAGACCGTCGCGAGACCGCCGCGTCTCTCCTGGCCGCGGCTGTCCTGCTGCGGTCCCTTTCTCGGCATTTTTCCGGCGTAGTTCACAACTTTCCGTCCAGTTCCCAGCTTTCCGCCCAGTCCCCAGCTTTCCGTATCGTTCGCAGCTTTTCCGTCACGAAGTCCCGAAGTGGGTACCCCATGTCCGACACAGCCCTCAAGGCTCCCGGCGCCGCCGCTCCGGCAGGCGACGCCAACCGCTGGAAGGCGCTCGTCTTCATCGCGCTCGCCCAGCTGATGGTCGTCCTCGACGCCACCATCGTGAACATCGCCCTGCCGTCCGCACAGACGGACCTCGGCATATCCGACGGCAACCGGCAGTGGGTCGTCACGGCCTACGCCCTCGCCTTCGGTGGTCTGCTGCTGTTCGGCGGCCGTATCGCCGACAAGTGGGGCCGCAAGCGCGCCTTCGTCACCGGCCTGGCCGGCTTCGCCCTCGCCTCCGCGCTCGGCGGTGCCGCCACCACCGGCCCGATGATGTTCGGCGCCCGCGCCCTGCAGGGCGTCTTCGGCGCGCTGCTCGCCCCGGCCGCGCTGTCGCTGCTCGCGGTGATGTTCACCGACGCCAAGGAGCGCGCCAAGGCGTTCGGCATCTACGGCGCCATCGCCGGTGGTGGCGGTGCCGTCGGCCTGATCCTCGGCGGTTTCCTCACCGAGTACCTGAACTGGCGCTGGACCTTCTTCGTGAACGTCCCGTTCGCCGTGATCGCCGCGGCCGGTGCCTATTTCGTCATCCGTGAGCCCGAGGGCGGCCGCAACCGCTCCCCGCTCGACATCCCCGGCGTGATCCTGTCCACCCTCGGCCTGGTCGCCCTCGTCTACGGCTTCACCCGTGCCGAGTCCGACGGCTGGGGCGACGCGGTCACCGTGTCCATGTTCGTCGCCTCCGCGGTGCTGCTGCTCGCCTTCGTGGTCGTGGAGGCCCGGGTCAAGGCCCCGCTGCTGCCCCTGCGCGTGGTCAGCAACCGCAACCGCGGCGGCATCTACCTCTCCCTCGGCCTCGCCATCATCGGCATGTTCGGCCTGTTCCTCTTCCTGACCTACTACCTGCAGGTCGTGAAGGGCTACTCGCCGGTCAAGACCGGTTTCGCGTTCCTGCCGATGATCGCGGGCATGATCACGGGCTCCACCCAGATCGGCACCCGTCTGATGACCCGGGTCGCGCCGCGCCTGCTGATGGGCCCGGGCTTCCTGGTCGCCGGTGTCGGCATGCTGCTGCTGACCCAGCTGAAGATCGACTCCTCGTACGGCATGCTGCTGCTGCCCGCGATGCTGCTGCTCGGCCTCGGTATGGGTACGGCGTTCATGCCGGCCATGTCCCTGGCCACCCAGGGCGTCGAGCCCCGGGACGCCGGTGTCGCCTCCGCGATGGTCAACACCTCCCAGCAGGTGGGCGGCGCGATCGGCACCGCCCTGCTGAACACCATCGCAGCGTCCGCGAAGACGTCGTACTTCAAGGACCACATCGCCGGTGCGGCCACCAAGCCGCAGCAGCAGCTGGTCGGGCTGCAGGCCATGGTGCACGGCTACAGCACCGCGATCTGGTTCGCCGTCGGCATCCTGGGGCTCGCCGCCCTGATCGCCTTCACCTTCGTCAACGCCGGCCGCCCGGGCTCCACCACGGTGGCCTCCGGCGAGGGCGTCGAGGACGAGGTGCCGGTGCCGGTGGTGGCCCACTGACGGTGACCTCTTAGCGGAGCCAGGGCAGGTCCGCACCCGCTTCGTGGGGCTGGAGGCCCTCGGCGACGATCTCCATGATCTCGCCGAGGGCCTTCTGCTGTTCCGGGGTCAGCCGGTCGAACATCGCCTGCCGTACGGCGTCCACATGGCCCGGCGCGGTGCGCTTCAGCACCTCCAGGCCCTCCTCGGTGAGCACCGCGAACTGGCCCCGCTTGTCCGAGGGGCAGTCCTCGCGGCGCACCCAGCCGTTCTTCTCCAGCCGGGCGATCGCGTGCGACAGCCGGGAGCGGGTGATCTTCGCCTGCATCGCCAGCTCGGTCATCCGCAGCCGGCGGCGCGGGGCCTCGGCGAGGCCGACGAGAAGGCCGTAGTAGATGTGCGGCATGCCCGCGTCACGCTGCAGCTGCCGGTCGAGGTGGTCCTCCAGCAGGGTGGTGGCGTGCAGGTAGGCGCGCCAGACGCGCTGTTCCTCGTCGGTGAGCCAGCGGGGCGGTGCGGCGGAGTCCGGTGCCGTGTTCATGTGTCCCACTGTACGAGGCAGCTTCTTGAAACTTGAACAAGTCGGACGTACTCTCGAAGAGAAGCTTGAGAGTTAAAGTAATGCGAGGACCGTGGGAGCCGCCGTCATGTCCACCACCGCACCGGAGAAGTCCGCCGCAGGGCCGGAGCGCATGCCCGCCCTCTACCTGAGCCACGGCGCCCCGCCGCTCGCCGACGACCCCGTCTGGCCGGGCCAGCTCGCCGCCTGGTCCGCCGGTCTGCCGCGCCCCAGGGCGATCCTGGTGGTCTCCGCCCACTGGGAGGAGGCCCCGCTCGCACTGGGCGCGGTGGAGACCGTCCCGCTCGTCTACGACTTCTGGGGCTTCCCCGAGCACTACTACCAAGTGCGTTACGCCGCCCCCGGCGCCCCCGGGCTCGCCGAATCCGTGCGCAAGCTGCTGCGCGCCCCCGGCACCCCGGTCCAGGACGTGCCCGACCGCGGCCTCGACCACGGGGCCTACGTCCCCCTCGTCGAGATGTTCCCCGCCGCCGACATCCCCGTCCTGCAGATCTCCATGCCCACCCTCGACCCGGTCCGCCTCATGGACATCGGCCGCAGGCTCGCCCCGCTGCGCGACGAGGGCGTGCTGATCGTCGGCTCCGGCTTCTTCACCCACAACCTGGCCGCCCTGCGGCACACCGGCCCCGGCGTCCCCAGCTGGTCGTCGGAGTTCGACGACTGGGGTCACCGCGCCCTGGAGGCCCGCGACTGGGACGCCCTGCTGGACTTCCTGGACAAGGCCCCGGCCGGCCGATACGCCCACCCGCGCACCGAGCACTTCGCCCCGCTGTTCGTCACCATGGGCGCGGCCGAGGCGGGCGGCGAACTCGATGCCCAGAGGTCCGTGATCGACGGGTTCTGGATGGGGATGGCGAAACGGTCGGTGCAGTTCGGCTGATCCCCGGCCCGGCTCGGCTCCCCGGCCCGGCTCGGCTCCCCGGCCCGGCTCGGCTCCCCGGCCCGGCTCGGCTCCCCGGCCCGGCTCGGCTCCCCGGCTCGGCTCACAGGTCCTTTTCGTACCAGGCGACGTCCCAGTAGCGGCCGAACTTGCGGCCGACCTCGCGGTACGTGCCGACGTACCGGAAGCCGAAGCGGGCGTGCAGCCGCTCGGAGGCCTCGTTGGGCTGGGCGATCCCGGCGTAGGCGCGGTGCACGTCCTCCTCGGCCAGGGCCTTGAAGAGGGCGTCGTAGAGCAGCGTGCCGATGCCGCGCCGGCCCGCGTCCGGGGCGAGGTACACAGACACCTCCACGGATGTGACGTACGCGGGCTTCGGGCGGTAAGGGCTGGATGTGGCGTACCCCAGAATTCGCTGTGAGTCGCCCTCCGGGTGCGCTTCCGTGGCAACCATCAGGCGGTACGGGCCGTCTTCCGGGTGGGAGAGCAGCCAAGGGCGGCGCTCTTCCGGAGTGAAGATCGCGGTATCGAATGTGATGGCCGTCTCACGTACGTAGTGGTTGTAGATCGCGGTGAGGGAGTCGAGGTCCCCCTCGACTCCCGGCCTGACCTGCACCTCTGTACGTTCCGTCGGCAACTCGCCTCCCAGCGTGGCGGAACAGGGTACTGCATGATCAGAAAAATTGGGGTGCGGGTTGGGAATTCTGTCCGGATTCCAGTCGTTGTTTCCCACGGATGCAGGGCACCCGGAGAGAGTCGCAGAGGACTCGGAAGGAGTCCCGGAGACGGTCCCCGCCAGTGCCGAGCGTTCGCAGGACCACCCGCCAGCCCACCATCGCAAGGGAGCACGCATGGCAACCCGTGCCGTCGCCCGTCGTAAGTCCGCCACCGGCGAGACGGCCGACTCGGCAAGCAGTGTTCGCGCTCATGGCGGCGAGATCGCGGACCGCGACCTGGTCGGCATGTACCTCGACGAGATCGCGCGTACGCCGCTGCTCGACGCCGCCAAGGAGGTCGAGCTGTCCCAGACCGTCGAGGCGGGCGTGTTCGCGCGGCAGGTTCTCGACGGGTTCGAGGAGACGACGTCGGACGCCACCCGTGAGGAGCTGGAGGCGCTGGTCGCCGCCGGCGAGCGGGCCAAGGACGTCTTCATCCGTTCCAACCTCCGCCTGGTCGTCGCGGTGGCCCGGCGCTACCCGCGCAGCGGCCTGCCCCTCCTCGACCTGATCCAGGAGGGCAACGCGGGCCTGGTGCGCGCGGTCGAGAAGTTCGACTACCGCAAGGGCTTCAAGTTCTCGACCTACGCCACCTGGTGGATCCGTCAGGCCATCACCCGCTCCATCGCCGACCAGTCCCGCACGATCCGGCTGCCCGTCCACCTGGTGGAGGAACTGGGCCGCATCCGCCGTGTCCAGCGCGAGTTCAACCGTGAGCACGGCCGCGACCCGGAGCCCGCGGAGATCGCCGCGGAGCTGGGCGCCACACCGGAGCGCGTCATCGACGTCCTGGACTGGGCCCGCGACCCGGTCTCACTGAACATGTCGGTGGACGACGAGGGCGAGACCCAGTTCGGCGACCTGCTGGAGGACACGTCCGCCGTGTCGCCGGAGCAGTCGGTCCTCACGCTCCTGCGCAGCGAGGAACTGGACGACCTCATCGGCCGCCTGGACCAGCGCACGGCCTCCATCATCAAGATGCGGTACGGCATCGAGGACGGCCGCGAGCGGACCCTCACCGAGGTCGGCAAGGAACACGGTCTGACGCGCGAGCGCATCCGCCAGATCGAGAAGCACGCCCTCCTCGAACTGAAGAAGCTGGCCCGCAGCACCGGCTTCGACGCGGCGGCGTAACGGAGCCTGCGGGGGCACGCGGTCCCGGGGCAGGCCCTGAGGCGTGCCCCGGGGGGCGGTCGTGCGGTGTCCCGGGCGCACGGTGGCCGAGGTGCGCCGGTGGGCCGGTGGATGTGAGGTGCCTGGGCCGGTGGGATACCTCGTCGTCAGTGGGTCAGCGGTGCCCAGGCGCTACGGTGCCCGGAGACAGGTGATGCCTCGGGGGCGTACGGTGCCCGCGGGGCGCACGCCGGTGGCGAAAGACGGCGCAAACATGGCGCTGCTCCCTCGCTTCAATGCCCGGGCCCGCGGGAAAAACCCTTCCAGGTCCAGGAGCAGCCAGGCACCGGGAACCGCACTCCCCACCCACCGCACAGACCGGCCGACCCCACGCGCCCATCGAGCCAGGTCCCGACGCAATCCCCCCCGGCGCCGGGACCTTCCCGAGCCGGGCTTCGGCACCCATCCCCCCGGGTGCCGAAGCCCGGCTCCATCTGCGTTCACAGACGTGGTGGAGGGGGCGCTTCTGCGCAGGTGGGGGGTGGCGCCTCGTGGAATGGCGGTCCACCCCGTACCTGAACCCCGGGGTGGACCGCCGGATGGCAGATTCTGCCACATGGGCATAGCCTGCCGGGGTGAGCACCACCCCCAGCGCCTCCCACCAGCCGTTTTCCGCCGCCTCGCCGGTCTCCCTGACCGAACGCCGAAAAGCCGAGACCCGGATGGAGATCGCCCGCGCGGCGGCCGCGCTGTTCGTCCGCCAGGGACTGCGGGCCACCCGCGCCGAGGACATCGCCCACGCAACGGGCATCGCACCGCGGACGTTCTACCGCTATTTCGCCACCAAGGAGGAAGCGGTCGCCCCCCTCTACGCCGCGGGCGCCCAGCGCTGGGCGGAAGCGGTCCGCTCGGCCCCGGCTCACCTGACCGTCCCGCAGGCCCTGGAACACGCCGTCCACCGCACGCTCACCCCCGGTGTCGGCGTCTCGGCGGCGTCCTGGGAATGGGTCCGCACCCTGATCCGTCTGGCCGTCGACAGCCCCGCCCTGCGCAAGGTCTGGGCCGAGGTCTGCCAGGCGTCGGAGCAGACACTGGCCGAGATCCTGGCGGCGCGTACGGCCTCAACGATCCTTGATGGCAGCGGTGTTGGGGTACCTGAGGCAGGCGACTCCAAGACAGGCCGCGATACCGGAGGCAACCAGGGACGCGAGGCCGCGGGAGGCCAGGGAGGCGACGTCGAAGGGGGCCAGGTAGGCCAGGGGCGTGAGGTGGGCGGCAAGGCGGACGACAACGTTGCCCTGCGCGCCGCGGCCCCCGCGCCCGTCACCCCCGACCTCCGCTTCGCCGCGGCCGTCGCCGGTGCCGCTGTCCGTGTGGCCGTGGAGTCCTGGGCCGCCACATCCTCCCCGCCGGCCGGCCCGAACGGCCCCGCAGCCCTGGCGCTGCGCAACCTCGGTTCCCTGCGGGGCTTCAGCTGGGCCGGCGAGCAGGACCGGGCGGTCCCCGGGGAGGCGTGAGGCCGGCAAGGGGAGGCAGTCACCGAAGGGACGCGAGGCCGGGACGCAGGACCGACCGGACGGGCCAGCCGGAACAGGCGGGCCGACCGGACAGGCCATGCGGAACAAGCGGGCCGGGCGGCCGTCCCCCGAAGAGGCGTGAGTCAGCCACCAGGCGAGCCCTCACCGACCGGCTACCTCCTCCGCCGCGTCCTCACTGACCGGCTCCTTCCTCCGCTGGGCCCTCACCGACCGGCTCCCTCCTCCGCACCGCCCGCACCCGCCCGGCTCAGCCGCGCCCCCAACTCCCGTACCGAAGCCACCAGTTCCGCCGGCTCCCGTACCGTGAACTCGCACCCTGCCATCACCAGCCGCACCGCCAGCCAGTCCACGGAATCACCGGAGGTGCTCCGCAGGACGCAACCGCCCTCGCCGTCGTCCTGGGGTGTCCCGAGCCACGCCGGCAGCCGCGCCGCGACCTGCTCCGCCGGTGCCGCGAACCGCACCGCGAACTCGTACGTCTCCTGCCGCCGTTGGATGGACTGGCGCAGGTACTCGGCGGCGTTGCCCGTGGGCAGCTCCTGTGGTGTGAACCGGGCTCCGGTCGCGAACGGCTCGCTCACCCGGTCAACACGGAAGGTCCGCCAGTCGGCGCGGTCGAGGTCGTAGGCGACGAGGTACCACCGCCGCCCGGTCGACACCAGCCGGTGCGGCTCGGTCAGCCGCCGCGACTCGCTGCCGTCCTTGTCGCGGTAGACGAACCGCAGCCGCTCGTGCCCCGCCACCGTGGAGGCCATCACGGTCAGCGTCTCCGGGGCGATGCTCGGGCCGTCCCCACTGGTCAGCAGGGTGGTCGCCGCCTGCAGGGTGGACACCCTGTGCCGCAGCCGGGCCGGCAGCACCTGCTCCAGCTTGGCCAGGGCCCGTACGGACGCCTCGTCGACGCCCTCCACGGCATGTCCGGCACCGGCCCGCAGGCCCACCGCGATCGCCACCGCCTCCTCGTCGTCCAGCACCAGCGGCGGCATCGCCTTGCCCGCGACCAGCCGGTACCCGCCGTCGGCTCCCTTCGCGGCCTGCACCGGATAGCCCAGCTCCCGCAACCGGTCGATGTCCCGCCGCACGGTACGGCGCGACACCCCCAGCCGTTCGGCCAGCTCCCCGCCGGGCCACTCACGCGGGGTCTGGAGAAGGGACAGGAGCTGGAGAAGCCGGGCCGGAGTGTCCGTAGTCATGAGTACGAGAATGCCGCAGTACTAGGACATGATCTGACCTAATGACGGCTTACGTTCGTCTCATGACCCCGAACGACAGCAGCACCCTCAAGGGGCGCGGGACCCCCTCCCCCAGCGGCTCCGCCACAGCGCTCCCCGAACGTGCCGACCGAGCCCGCTGGTTCGCGCTCGCGATCGTCATGACCGCCGCCTTCATGGACCTGGTCGACGTGACGATCGTCAACATCGCCATTCCGTCCATCAAGCGCAGCGCAGGCGCCTCGGTCAGCCAGATCCAGTGGATAACCGCCGGCTACGCCCTGGCCTTCGCCGCCGGTCTGATCACGGGTGGCCGTCTCGGTGACATCCACGGCCGCAAGCGGCTGTTCCTGCTCGGGGTCGGCGGCTTCACGGTCGCCTCCGCTCTGTGCGGCTTCGCGGCGAACCCGGAGATGCTGGTCGCCTCCCGCATCCTGCAGGGCGGCATGGCGGCGATGATGGTGCCGCAGGTGCTGTCGATCGTGCACGCCACCTTCCCGGCCCACGAACGCGGCAAGGTGTTCGGCCTGTTCGGCGCGGTCATCGGGCTGGGTGCGGTCTCCGGCCCGCTGCTCGGGGCCCTGCTGACCGAGTGGAACCTGTTCGGCCTCGAATGGCGGCCCATCTTCCTCATCAACCTCCCTGTGGGTGTCCTGGCCTGGCTGCTGGGCCGTCGCTTCATCACCGAGTCGAAGGCCCCCAAGGCGCTGAAGCTGGACCTCGTCGGTGTCGCCCTGGTCTCGCTGGGTCTGCTGATGCTGCTCTACCCGCTCACTCGCGGCCGTGAGCTGGGCTGGCCGCTGTGGGGAGACGTCTGCATGGCCGGTGCGCTGGTCGTCTTCGGGGTGCTGGTGTCGTACGAAAAACGGAAGGCGGCCAGGGACGGTTCCCCGCTCATCGAACTGTCCCTCTTCCGGGTGAAGAGCTTCGCCGCGGGCATCGCCGTACAGACCGTCTTCGGCGTCTCGCTCGGCATCTTCTTCCTGGTCTGGACGCTGTACATGCAGATCGGCCTGGGCTGGAGTCCCTTGCGGGCCGGGCTGACCGGCGTGCCGTTCTCCCTCGCGGTGTCCACGGCGGCCGGCGTGTCGGTGCAGCAGCTCGTGCCGAGGTTCGGGCGGAAGGTGCTCCAGACGGGCGCGCTGGTGATGGGTGCGGGCGTCCTGCTCTACCTGTGGGAGGCGCACCGCTACGGCCTGTCCATCGCCTCCTGGCAGATGGCCCTGCCGCTGGTCGTGATGGGCGCCGGCATGGGTCTGATCGTCGCCCCGCTGACCGACGCGGTGCTCTCGGAGGTCCCGCGCGAGCACGCCGGGTCCGCGTCAGGCCTGATCAACACGGTGCAGCAGATGGGCAACGCGCTCGGCCTCGGGCTGGTGTCCGTGGTGTTCTTCGGCGAGATCGGCGACCGGCTGACCCGGGCTCAGGTCGGACCCGCCTTCGTGCACGCCTTCCAGCACGCGCTGTGGTGGGTCGCCGGGACCATGGGCGTGATCTTCCTGCTGATGTCCGCCCTGCCGAAGCGGCCCGCACAGCAGGGGGAGGGCGCACCGGAGGCTGCGGCGCCGGAGCCGGAGAAGGAGCCCGAGCTGGTGCCCTGACCAGGCACGTCACAGGCCCGACACAGGCCCGGCACCGCCCAGGTGCCGGGCCTGTCTGCTGTTCCGGACCGGTCGGAAGTCCGATCATGCCCGATTGAAGTCTGAACCTGTTTACTTTCCGGAAATCCGAGCGTAGCCTCGCATCGAAACCACACGTTCGGGCATCACTCGGAAGTGAACGGACATGGGCGGAGGCCAGCGACATGTACGCACCGGAACGGCAGCAGGAGATCCTCCGGCTCGCACGTGAGGGCGGCCGGGTGGACGTGCTGTCGCTGGCCGAGGAGCTCCAGGTCACCGCAGAAACGATCCGTCGCGATCTGAAGGCCCTCGACCGGGCCGGCCTCGTCCGCCGGGTGCACGGCGGAGCGATCCCGGTCGGCCGGCTCGACTTCGAGCCGGACCTCGCCGAGCGCGAGTCCACCGCCGCCGACGAGAAGGACCGCATCGCCAAGGCCGCCCTCGCCGAACTGCCGGCCGAGGGCACGATGATCCTCGACGCGGGTACGACGGTCGCCCGGCTCGCGGCCGCGATCCCGCTGGAGTCCTCCCTCACCGTCGTCACGCACAGTCTGCCCATCGCCGCCCGCCTCGCCGACCACCCGGGCATCCAGCTCCACCTGGTCGGAGGGCGTGTACGGCACCGCACCCGCGCCGCCGTGGACGCCTGGGCGCTTCGCGCGTACGGCGAGATCCGAGCCGACGTGCTGTTCGTGGCGGCGAACGGCTTCTCCGCGGAGCACGGCCTGACGACCCCTGACCTCGCCGAGGCCGCGGTCAAGCGGGCCGCGGTCGCCGCCGCCCGCCGCGTGGTGCTGCTGGCCGACTCCGCCAAGCACGGCCAGGAGCACTTCGCCCGCTTCGGTGACCTGAGCGACGTGGACCTGCTGATCACCGACAGCTCGCTGAGTCCCGAGGACGCCACCGCCATCGAGCGCGGCGGCACGGAAGTAGTGCGCGCATGATCCTCACCGTCACCCCCAACCCCTCCCTCGACCGCACCTACGAGGTCCAGGCCCTGAAGCGCGGCGAGGTCATCCGCGCCGAGACCGAGCGCATGGACCCCGGCGGCAAGGGCGTGAACGTCTCGCGCGCCGTCTCGGCCACAGGGCGGCGCACGGTCGCCGTGCTGCCCCTGGGAGGTGCGCCGGGAGCGCTCATCGCGGACCTGCTCGACGCACAGGGCATCGAGGTCGCGCCCGTCCCGGTCGCGGGAGCCACCCGCTCCAACATCGCGCTCGCCGAGGCGGACGGCGTACTGACGAAGATCAACGCTCCCGGCCCCGAACTGTCCCGGGCCGAGCAGGAACTCCTCCTGGACACCGTCCGCGAACAGTCACGGGGCGCCGACTGGATCGCGTGCTGCGGCAGCCTGCCCCGGGGGCTCGCGCCCTCGTGGTACGCCGATGTCGTCACGCGGGCGCACGCCGGAGGCGCGCGCATTGCACTGGACACCTCAGGGCGTGCGCTCCTCGAGGCGCTGCGCGCCCGGCCGGACGTGGTCAAGCCCAACGCCGAGGAGCTCGCGGAGGCCGTCGGGCGCCCCCTGGCGACCGTGGGCGATGCGCTGAAGGCGGCGGAGGAGTTGCGCGGCATGGGCGCACGCGCCGTCCTCGCGAGCCTCGGCGCCGACGGGCAGCTCCTCGTGGAGGACCGAGGCGCCTGGTTCGCCGCCGCGCACGTCGACACCGTCCGCAGCAACGTCGGTGCCGGCGACTCCTCCCTCGCGGGCTTCCTGATCGCCGGCGGCACCGGCCCCGAGGCCCTCGCCTCCGCGGTCGCCCACGGCGCCGCCGCCGTCCAGCTCCCCGGCAGCGTCATGCCGACCCCCGCCGACCTGGACCCGGCGGCGGTGACCGTCACGGCAGGGATCCCCCTCGACCGTGAACTGACGGAGCCGGTGTCATGAGCCCCCGGATCCGCCGCCGCACGGTCACCCCGGTCCGGCCCTGGGGAGACTCCCCGTTACTCACCACGGCCCCCGCCCCCACCGCCTCCCCCCACAGCAGCACCCCCGTCCCCCTCTTCGCCCACCCCACTCCCCGGGCGCTACGCGTGCATTGGAGCCCGCGATGAGCTACATGATCACCGCGGACCTGGTCGACCTCGACCTGTCCGCCGACACCAAGGAAGCGGCGGCGCGCACCCTCGCCGAGCGCATGGTGGCCCAGGGCCGGGTGACCGACCTGGAGGGCTTCCTCGCCGACGTGGCCGCCCGCGAGGCCCAGATGCCGACCGGTCTCGACGGCGGCATCGGCATCCCGCACTGCCGCAGCGCCCACGTCACCGAGCCGACCCTCGCCTTCGGCCGCAGCGCCGCCGGCATCGACTTCGGCGCGGCGGACGGCCCGGCCGACCTCATCTTCCTCATCGCGGCCCCCGCGGGCGCCGACGACGCCCACCTCACGATCCTCTCGTCACTGGCCCGCCAGCTGATGAACACCGAGTTCACCTCGGCGCTGCGCGCGGTGACCGACGCGGCGACTGCGGCGGCCCTGATCCGCGGGGACGAGGCACCGGCTGCGGCCAAGGCGCCGGCGGCGTCCTCGGGGGAGGGCGCGGAGCCGGACGCGAGCGCGGGTGGTGCCGCGAGCGCAGGGAGCGCGGACTCGGGCGCGAATGCCGGGGCGGGCGCTGCGCAGGGCGCCGTGGGCGCCGGCGCCCCCGAAGACACCGCTGCGACGCCGGTGGCGGCCTCCGCCGGCGCCGCAGCGGCCACCACGGCCCCGGCGCCGGGTGCGGCCGCCGAGCACGGATCCGCCCCGGCGCCGGGAGCCACGGCCTCCGGCGAACGCCCCTTCCGCATCGTCGCCGTCACCTCCTGCCCGACCGGCATCGCGCACACCTACATGGCGGCCGAGTCCCTGGAGAACGCGGGCCGCGAGGCAGGCGTCGAACTCGTCGTCGAGACCCAGGGTTCGGCGGGCTTCGCCCGGCTGGACCCGGCGGTGATCGCGGCGGCGGACGGTGTGATCTTCGCGCACGACGTCCCCGTACGCGACAAGGACCGCTTCGCCGGCAAACCGACCGTCGACGTGGGGGTGAAGGCGGGCATCAACCGGCCCGGCGAACTCATCACGGACGTGCGCGAGAAGGCGGCGCGTGGCGAGACGAGCGCGCCGGCGGCCGCGGCGGGCAGCACACCGGTCGAGCGTGCCGGCGACTCCACCGAGGGATACGGCACCAAGCTGCGCAAGTGGCTGATGAGCGGCGTGAGCTACATGGTCCCGTTCGTCGCCGCGGGCGGCCTGCTCATCGCCCTGGGGTTCGCGATCGGCGGCTGGCAGGTCAACAAGGCACCGTCGGTCATGGACCACTTCGTGTGGACGCAGACCGACAGCTGGGGCGCCCTGCTCTTCCAGATCGGCGGCGTGGCCTTCAAGTTCCTCGTCCCGGTCCTGGCGGGCTACATCGCCTACGGCATGGCCGACAGGCCCGGCCTCGTCCCCGGTTTCGTGGGCGGCGCGATCGCCCTCGACATCAACGCGGGCTTCCTCGGCGGCCTCGTGGCCGGTCTCATCGCCGGTGGTGTCGTGACGGGCATCCAGCGGGTGAAGATCCCGGCGCCCGTGCGCGGCATCATGCCGGTGGTGGTGATCCCGTTGATCTCCTCGGCGATCGTCGGATTCCTGATGCTCGTCGTGATCGGCAAGCCCATCGCCACCGCCCAGAGGAGCCTCACCGACTGGCTGAACAGCCTCACGGGCACCAACGCGATCCTGCTCGGCTCCCTGCTCGGCCTGATGATGTGCTTCGACCTGGGCGGTCCGGTCAACAAGGTCGCCTACACCTTCGCCACCGCCGGTATCGCCGTCTCCAACCCCAGCGACTCCGCGATGAAGATCATGGCCGCGGTGATGGCGGCCGGCATGGTCCCGCCGCTGGCGATGGCCCTGGCCACCACCGTGCGCGGCAGGCTGTTCACGCAGACCGAGCGCGAGAACGGCAAGGCGGCCTGGGTCCTGGGCGCCTCCTTCATCTCCGAGGGCGCGATCCCGTTCGCCGCGGCGGACCCGCTGCGGGTCATTCCGTCCGCCATGGTGGGCGGCGCGCTCACCGGCGCCCTGTCGATGGTCTTCGGCGCCACCCTGCGCGCCCCGCACGGCGGCATCTTCGTGGTCCCGCTGATCGGCAACCCGCTCCTGTACCTCGTCGCCATCGCGGCCGGCGTCTGCGCCACCACGGCCCTGGTCGTCGTCCTCAAGGGCATGCGCAAGCAGACCCCGGACACCGCGTCCACCGACCCCGCCGCGAACCCGGCGGGCGCACCGAAGGGGACCAAGCAGCCCGTGGCGGCCTGACCGCGGCGGGCTCCCGCAACGCCTTGTCCCTTTAGTTCGCTGTGAGTTGTTCACGGCACCTGCGAGATACGTCACGGTCCGGGACCAAAGTCCCGGACCGTGGTGTGTACTGGGGTGCATGCCTGAGCACGTCCCGACTCTCCAGTTGGTCGGCGTGGCCGTCCTCGCTGTGACGGCCGTCGCCTGGACCGTCGTCCTGACGCGCCTGCTGCGCCGCACGGGCGTCCAGGCCCCGGCCCGGCGCACCGCGGCCCCGCTCCCTGCCCTGCCGCGTCAGAACCGGACCGGCCCCCCGCTGGAGTCCGTCGAGCTGACGCCCGCCGAACAGGACGCCTTCGCGGGCCTGGTACGCCAGCTCGCCCACGGCTGACGGCGGAACGCGGCGCCCGCGGTGTCGCAGCGCCCCCGCACCGGACGCACACCGCTGCCCGCGCTACCCCTGTCGCGCCGCCCGCCGCTCCATGGCGTCCCGGGCCGCGCCCTCGGACAGGTACACCTCGCACATGTGCCGTCCGTCGGGTGTCGCCGTGTGCTCGGCCTCCCACAGGGAGATCTCGCTGCCGTCCGGCAGCAGGAACGCGTGCTCGTACAGCGCGTAGCTCAGTCCCGTGCGTCCGGCGCGCCCCGGGCGTCCGAACGCCTGCGTGATCTCGTGCGCGATCGCCGTCGCCAGCAGCGCCGCCGTCTCCGCGCCGGGCCGGTCCGTGTTCTCCGCGCGGCGCAGCAGCCGGCGCGCGTGGTCCGCGGAGTCGTCGTGGGCGAACACGTGCCGGGGCTCGGGAACCGCCCACAGCCGCATCAGGGCGGGCAGTTCGAACTCCGGCGTGTCCGGCGGCATCCCGAGCAGCGCCGTGGCCGTCTGCAGTTCCTCCTCGTCGGCGTACACCTCGTGCTCCGGGGGGCCGCCCGGCGTGGTGTTGTGCACGAGCTCCCACAGCGTGAGCGCGGAGCCGTCGGCGAGGAGCCAGGTGTGCCGATACGTCTCCCGGTGCAGCCCGGCGCTGTGGTACGCGGAGTGCAGCGAACTGTCCTGCGCCAGGGCGCAGTCGAGCTGCCGTATCACCTCGTCGGGTAGCTCGAAGGAGTTCAGGGCACGACCGAGGAGCCGCGCGAGATGCTCCTCCGGAGACTCGGGCGACTCGGCTGGTTCGTACGCTGCTGTCTCGTACGGAACGCTCAAGGCATCTCCCGGCGTTGCTGCATGTCACCTAGTGGGTGCATACCGTAGCCCCTCGGTCGGACATCATGTCCGGGAACCGAGAAAACGTACGCCGGAAAAACGCGAGGGCCGCGCGGAAGGTTCCCGCGCGGCCCACGTGGCGTCACATGCCGCCGCTCAGAGGGCGCTTCCCGCGGTCCAGGCGCTCCACGACATGTTCCAGCCGTTGAGCCCGTTGTCCGGGGCGACGGTCGTGTCCGGGGAGTTCTTCACGACCACGACGTCACCGACGAGCGAGTTGTCGAAGAACCACTTGGCCGACGTGGCGCCCTGCGCGCCCTGCACGTCCGCGAGGCCGACGCAGCCATGGCTGGTGCCCTGCCGGCCGAAGGGCGGGTTGCCCTTGTTGTACCAGTAGTTGCCGTGGATGAACGTGCCCGACGACGTCAGCCGCATCGCGTGCGGCACGTCCGGGATGTCGTACTCGCCGCCGAAGCCGACCGTCGAACCGTTCATACGCGTCTGCACGAACTTCTCGGCGATGACCATCTGCCCGTTGTACGTGGTGTGCTGCGGGCTGCCCGCGGAGATCGGCACCGACTTGATCGTCTTGCCGTCCCGCACCACCGTCATGGTCTGCGTGTTGACGTCGACCGTGGAGACCTGCGACCGCCCGACGGTGAAGGAGACGGTCTTCTTCTGCACCCCGTAGGCGCCCTTCGCGCCCTCGACCCCGTCGAGGGCGATGTTCATCGTGACCTTGGAGCCGGCCTTCCAGTACTCCCGCGGCCGGAAGTCCAGCCGCCGGTCCCCGAACCAGTGCCCGACCACCTGCTGGCCACTGCTGGAGTTGACCGTGATGTGCGACTGCACGGCCTTCTTGTCGGTGATCGACTTGTCGAAGGTGAACGACACCGGCATGCCCACCCCGACCGTGCTGCCGCTGTCCGGCGTGTAGGTGCCGATGAAGCTGTTCGCCGAGGTGACCGTGGTGAAGATGGAGTTGGCCGCCGCGGTACGTCCGTCCGCGTCCTTCGCGGTCGCGTCTATCTCGTACTTGGTCGCGCGTTCCAGCTGCTGCTTCGGCTTCCAGCTGCCGCCGTCCGCCGCTATCGACCCGGCCACGCTCTGGCCCGTTCCCGCCACGGTCATCTTCACCTCGGTCAGCTTGCCGTCGCTGACCCTCACTCCGGTCGCGTTGATGGACGCGCCGGTCGAACCGTCCTTCGCCGAGATCGCGATCTTCGCCGTCGACGTCTTGGGGGAGTCCTTGCCACCCTTGCCGTCGCTGGTCGCGTTGGCGCTGCCACCGCACGCGGTCAGGGTGAGGGCGCCGACCATCATGGCGGCACAGGCCCCCAGCACGCGCCGCGCTGCAATGTCCGGCGTTGTCACGGGCTGCTCCAGGTTCATGTGATGTGCGTGATCCGTTCCAGTGCGTGAAGAAAGAGGGCACCGGCACCGGGGAAGGTTCCCTCCCATCCCCGGTGAACGTCATCACGTGACAGAACCGCGACAATTGAGACCGGACGAACGGATCCGCCTCACAACTGCCCGTACAGCTCTCCGTACGACGGCCACGTCCCGCCCGGCCCGTCGACCGACTCGGCGGCGCGCACGCCCCGGACGATGGCGCGGGTCACGAGATCCGCGCCCGCGGTGAGGATGCCGTTGAGCTCCAACGGATGGTCAGGGAGCGGGCGCGCGCCGGTCGCCAGCGCGAAAACGGTGTCGCCGTCGTTCATGAGGTGCACCGGCCGTACGGCGCGCGCGATCCCGTCGTGCGCCGTCCCCGCCAGCTTCTGCGCCTGCGCCTTGGAGAGGTCCGCGTCGGTCGCGACCACGGCCAGCGTCGTGTTGAGCGGGGGCGGCGCGTTCTTGGCGGCGGCTTCGTCCAGCCGCCGGCGCGCGTCCTCGTGCACGCGCACTTCGGGCAACTCCACCCGCCCCTGGAGCAACTCCCCGTACAGCGCCCCCGTCCCGGGCTCGATCACCGACCCGGCGGCGTTCACGACCACCAACGCGGCCACGGTGATCCCCGAGTCGAGCACCGTGCTCGCGGTGCCCACCCCGCCCTTGACCCGCCCCGCCACGGCGCCCGTGCCGGCCCCGACACACCCCTGCGGCACCCGCGCCCCCGGGGTGCTCGCCGCGGCGGCCTCCACCGCCGCGCGTCCCGTGGCCGCGTCCGGCCTCGCTCGGAAGCTTCCGCCGCGCCCCAGGTCGAAGACGCACGCGGCGGGCACGACCGGCACGACGTGCGCCGGATCCGGCCCCACTCGCACCCCGCGCCGCTGCTCCTCCAGCCAGGCCAGCACGCCGGATGCCGCGTCGAGCCCGTACGCGCTGCCCCCGGTCAGTACGACCGCCTCGACCCGCTGCACCAGGTTGCGCGGGTCGAGCGCGTCGGTCTCCCTGGTACCGGGGCCACCGCCGCGCACGTCCACGGCGCCGACCGCGCCGCCGTCCGGGGCGAGGACGACCGTGGTGCCGGTGAGCCAGCCGTCCCCGCTGCGGGTCGCGTGGCCCACCCGCACCCCGGCGACGTCCGTGATTGCGTCAACTGTCATGGGGGCCAGTCTCGCCGTAACCGGCGCCGGGGAGGAGGGCTCAGCCCGCCGCAGCGGTGGCGCTCGCCGTGCGCTCCCGGTTGGCCATGCGCGCCGTCAGCGTCACTCCGGTCGCCACCGCGGCCGAGGACACGAGCCCCGCCGCGAGCACCGCCCAGTGGCCCAGGAAGGTGCAGCAGATCACCAGCAGCGCCGTGAGCGGCAGGACGAGCTGCTGGGTGATGCCGATCTTGAAGTGCCTCGAGTGAAGCGCCCAGACGGTCAGCAGATACAGCGCCGTGGGCAGCGTGACGGCAGCCGACGCGGCGAGTGTGGAGATGTGGGTCTTGCCGACCGCGTGTTCCACGGCCACTTCCAGGCCCGCGCCGATCGCCGCGGCGGACGCGAAGATCAGATAGTGCCCGTAGCCCCAGAGGAACGCCTGTCTGTTGGAGCGCAGGTGGCCGTGGATGGGCACCACGAAGTAGATCCACCACGCGGAGAAGACGATCAGCAGCCCGCCCGCCGCGATCGGCAGCAGTTCGCCCAGCGCGTCGTGCTCGTCCACGGCCGACTTCACGGCGACGGTCGCCGCGGCGATCGTCTCACCGAGCACGATGATGGTGAACAGGCCGTACCGTTCGGCGATGTGGTGGGGATGCCAGGACGTCCCGTGGCCCTTCTCGGCGTACAGCGGCACGCACATCTCGGCGATCGCCATCACGAGGAACACCCAGGGCCGCGCGGGCACGGGCAACAGCACCAGTCCGAGCCAGCCGACCAGGCACAGCAGCACACCGCACGCGTACCGCAGGGCCGTGGTTCGCTCCGTGCCCTCGGCCGCTCTCGCGGCCCTCAGCCACTGCGTGGCCATCGCCAGCCGCATGATCACGTAACCGAGCCAGACCACCAGGTAGTCGTGATGCTGGAAGGCCCGCGAGATACCGGCTGCCAGCACCAGGACGCCGGCGATCTGCACCAGGGTGACGACCCGGTAGAGCGCGTCGTCGTTGTCGTACGCCGAGGCGAACCAGGTGAAGTTCATCCACGCCCACCAGATGGCGAAGAACTGCATGGCGTAGTTGAGGATTCCGCCGCCCGCGTGTCCTTCGGCGACGGCGTGCACCAGTTGCACACCCGCCTGCGCGATGGCCACGACGAAGCACAGGTCGAAGAAGAGCTCCAGGGGTGAGGAGACCCGGTGCTTCTCGTCGCGTCCGCGCGCGGTAAGCCGTCGCAGCGGTCCGGAGGACTGTGGTGCGCCCGGGGGAACGGGCGGCGGAGCGGAGTTCGGCGTCATGGTCCCAGCGCATACCACGCCCAGTGCGTCCGCCACCGGGCCGTACCCTTGACGCATGAGCACCGCCCCCGGCCCCGAGCCCCGCGATCCGAAGCCGGCGCTGGTCTTCGACGACCCGCTGGACCAGCAGTCCTCGGACGACACCGATCGCGGATGGGGCGAGCGCTCGGACGGCGACAGCGCCGCCGACCTGAAGCGCTTCCTCGACGAGAAGCCGCCCCACCACCTCTGAGCGGGGCCCGGGGCGGCCGCCGCCGCTACCGCTCGTCGCGACCCGAGGCGCGCTGGGCGACCAGCTCGTCGCGGATCTGCTTGAGAACCTCCAGCTCGGTCACCTCGACGACCTCCTTGGTGCCCTCCCGTGCCCTCCTGCGGGCCTCCACCCGGGCCAGGTACCTGGACATCGGCAGCACCATCAGGAAGTACACCACCGTCGCGGTGATCAGGAAGGTCAGTGTGGCGCCGAGGACGGAGCCCCACATCAGCTGGATGCCGTGAGTTCCTTTGCACCTGTCGCTCAGGCAGGAGCTGTAGTTGTCCAGGTTCTGCGTGCCGATCGCGCCGACCAGCGGGTTGATGATCCCCTTCACCACTGAGTTGACGATGTTCGAGAAGGCCGCGCCGATCACCACGGCCACTGCCAGGTCGACGACGTTGCCGCGCATCAGGAAGGCCTTGAAGCCCTGCCAGACGCTCGGTTCCTGCTTCGCGCTCACCTAGGGGACTCTCCTCGCATGCACAGCGTGTGGAACGAAACGCTCCGCAACCTACGCCACGGGGAGGCCCCTGTGTCCAGTGCCGGAACAGGTCCGGGCGACTTGACAGCAATCCGCCCTGAAAGTGTCCGAAGGGGTTCAGCACACCGTCACCGCCAGGCGTGCCGTGGCGCTCGCACCGACGAGGCGCGTCGCCGTGGTGCGCGGCACCGACAGCACGACCAGCGCCCCGCTGTCGGCCGGACCGTCCAGGGGCTCCGGCACCCGCGTCACCCGCACCCCGCGTGCGAGCACCCGGGCGCCGCCGCCGGCGGACGGGTCCTCGGCGGCGATCACGTCGACGCGGTCGCCGGGCCGCAGCAGCCGGACGGTGCCGGCATCCGCGATCCGCACCGGCGCCGTCACCAGCTCCGGCGCGGTGTGCCGTGGCACGGGTTCGGCCACCGGATGCCGGCGGGGCCGCTCGGCGCGGTGTTCCTCCCCGGCCCGCGGTCCCGCCGCCAGCAGCGCGGTCGCGGTCACCACGAGGCCGGCCGCCAGAGCCGACCGCCGGTGCCGTACGAGCCGCTGCAGCCGGTACCGGCCGCCGCGCACCCGCACGGGACCGAAGGGCGGGACCTCGCGGGTCGCGGGGGCATCGGTGCCCAGCGGCCGGGGAACGCGCAGGGGCGGAGAGAGCGGCGGCGAAGGGACGGAGCGAGGAGGGGCGGGCGAAGGGAGGGCGGGCGAAGGGACGGGGGACGACGGGGGCAAGGCCACGGGGATCACCGCCTGCGACGAGGGAATCGGCTTGCGGTGCCACGATGAGGCCTTGCGCCGAAGTCCGCCGGAGCCGGTGTCCTACCGGCCGGTTGTGGACAACCCCGTCACCCGGACGAGGAACCCCCCGGGGACGGCCGGCGTCACGGCAGCTCGAACCCCGGGTCCATCCCGCCGAGCGCGTTCACACACAGACAGTCCCGCGCCCCGGTTTCCGGCAGCGCCGCCACCGCGTCGAACAGCACGCCGCGCAGCCGGTCCACGTTGGCCGCGAACACCCGCAGCACCTCTTCGTGCGAGACACCCTCGCCGGTCTCGGCGCCGGCGTCCAGGTCGGTGACCAGGGTCAGCGAGGTGTAGCACAGCTCCAGCTCCCGGGCGAGCGCCGCTTCGGGGTGGCCGGTCATGCCCACGACCGACCAGCCCTGTGCCTGGTGCCACAATGATTCGGCACGCGTCGAGAAGCGCGGCCCCTCGACCACGACCAGGGTGCCGCCGTCCACCGGCTCCCAGTCCCGCCCCCGGGCGGCCTTCAGGGCGACGGCCCGTCCGGTGGGGCAGTAGGGGTCGGCCATGGACACGTGCACGACGTTCGGGACGGTGCCGTCGGGCAGCGGCAGCCCGTCGAAGTACGACTGCATCCGGGACTTCGTACGGTCCACGAACTGGTCCGGCACGAGCAGGGTGCCGGGGCCGTACTCCGGCCGCAGCCCGCCCACCGCGCAGGGGCCGAGCACCTGCCGGACACCGACGGAACGCAGCGCCCACAGGTTGGCGCGGTAGTTGATGCGGTGCGGCGGCAGGTGGTGGCCGCGGCCGTGCCGGGGCAGGAAGGCGACCCGCCGGCCGGCGATCTCGCCGAGGAAGAGGGAGTCACTGGGCGGCCCGTAAGGGGTGTCCACCTGGATCTCGGTCACGTCCTCGAGGAACGAGTAGAAGCCCGAGCCGCCGATTACGCCGATCTCTGCGTTCGCCATGACCAGCACACTAGCGGGCGGCGAAACCGCGGGGGAGCCCGTGCCGACGAGCGCCGAAGACCCTGCCGTCGTGTGACGGCAGGGTCCGGGGAAGAGGTGTCAGGCGGCCGAGCTGCTGGCGGAGCCGGTCGAGGACGCCGACGACGTCGAGGACGACGACGTGGACGACTTCGAGTCGGACGAAGACGTGCTGGACGAGCCGGACGACTTCGACGCCGGGCTGCTGCTCGACGTGGAGCCGCGGGAGTCGTTGCGGTAGAAGCCGGAGCCCTTGAAGACGATGCCGACCGCGGAGAACACCTTCTTCAGGCGGCCACTGCAGTTGGGGCACTCGGTCAGGGCGTCGTCGGTGAACTTCTGCACCGCCTCGAGGCCCTCGCCGCACTCGGTGCACTGGTACTGGTAGGTCGGCACTGTCTTCCTCCTGGCACTCTGACTCGATGAGTGCTAACGACGGTCCATAGTGACGTATTCCCGGGGATCAGTCCACCGTCACCGGCACGCGGTGACCGACGCCACGTGCGACGGTGCGGTTCTGCTGCCGTGCGACCAGGCGTGATCGCAGCGCCAGCAGGGTCACCAGCGCGAGCACGGTGCCGGCCATCGGCACCAGGAACCCCGCGCCGCCCCACAGCCGGTCCTCCAGCTGTCCGGCGACCGTGACGGCGGCCGCCTGCCCGAGCGCGACCGCGCCGGTCAGCCAGGTGAAGGCCTCCGTCCGGGCGTCGGCCGGCACCAGGCCCTCGACCAGCGTGTAGCCGGTGATCAGCGCCGGCGCGATGCACATGCCGACCAGCAGGCCGAGCCCGGCGAGCAGCAGCACCGAGTGCGCCGTCCACAGCGCGGACGCGACGATCGCGAGCCCCGTGTAGCCGACGACCAGGCGCCGCTGCGGGGCGGTCTTCCAGGCGATCGCGCCGCACACGACGCCCGACAGCATGTTGCCGGCGGCGAAGACGCCGTACAGGACACCGTTCAGACCAGGTTCGCCGATCGACTCGGTGAAGGCCGCCAGCGACACCTGCATGCCGCCGAAGACGGACCCGATGCCCAGGAAGGTCACGACCAGCACCCGCACGCCCGGGACGCGCAGCGCGGAGGCGTGCTCCACGCGCGCGTGGCCGGCCGCACCGCCCACCGGCGGCTGCGTGCCCTTCTGCGCGGCGAACAGCAGACCGCCGACGAGGGTCAGCGCACCCTCCGTGACCAGGCCCGCCGCCGGCGCCACGGTGGTGCACAGCGCGGTCGCCAGCAGGGGACCGAAGACGAAGGTCAGCTCGTCCGTGACCGACTCGAACGCGGCCGCGGTGGTCATCAGGGGCGAGCCCTGCAGCTTCACGCCCCAGCGCGCACGCACCATGGGACCGACCTGCGGCACCGAGGCACCGGTCGGGACGGCCGCCAGGAAGAGCGCCCACAGGGGCGCGTGTGCCAGCGCGAGCGCCGTCAGGGACAGGCCCGACAGGGTGTGCACGAGGACGCCGGGGACCAGCACGGCGCGCTGGCCGCGGCGGTCGGCGAGGCGCCCGCTGTACGGCGCGAACAGCGCCATGGAGACACCGGTGACGGCCGCGGTGGCGCCCGCGGCGCCGTACGAGCCGGTGGTGTGCTGCACGAGCAGCACGATGGAGAGGGTGAGCATCGCGAACGGCTGGCGCGCGGCGAAACCGGGGAGCAGGAAGGTCCAGGCGCCGCGGGTGCGCAGCAGCTGTCCGTATCCCGGGCGGGACGAGGCCGACGAGGTCTTCTCCGGTTCGGTGATGGTGACCGTGGATCCCACGGCCGTGCCTTTCTGCCGCCTGGTAGCGCGGGCCGTGTGGGCCCGGGTGCCGAGAGCTGTCCTCTTGCGCGGACTGCGGTAGATGCCGGCGCCCACTGCGGGTGGGGGGACCCGGCCGCCATACGGTCGCGCCAGCTCTGCGTCAGGCAGAGTTGGTTCGATCAGGGTGCGCCTTCATGGTACAGGGATCAACGCCTGTCACAGCTGTGAAAACGAGCACCATGAAGGCGGTCACCTGGGATTTGACGGGGTGTGAAGTGCCCGAAACGTACCCTTAACGAGAGCTGCCCGTCCCGTTCGTGCCCAGCCAGCCCGCCAGCTTGCCGCCGTGGGCGACCGCGCGCAGGCGTCGTTCCGCCGCGTCGCGCACCGGGTCGGTGGCGACGACGAGCAGCTCGTCGCCCCGGCGCAGCACGGTCGTGGGCATCGGAACGAACGATTCTTCTTCGCGGACGACCAGTGTGACGGCGGCCCCGGGCGGCAGGCGCAGCTCACTGACCTCCACACCGTGCATCCGGGAGCCCTCCGGGATCGAGATGGACAGCAGATGCCCGCGCAGCCGCTCCAGGGGCGCCGATTCGATGCCGAGGTCGGAGGCCTCGCCCTGCTCGCCCAGGCGCAGTGTGCGCGCCAGCCAGGGCAGGGTCGGCCCCTGGACGAGGGTGTAGACCACGACCAGCACGAAGACGATGTTGAAGATGCGGCGGCTGCCGGTGACGCCGTTCACCATCGGGATCGTCGCCAGGATGATGGGCACGGCGCCGCGCAGTCCCGCCCACGACATCAGGGTCTGCTCCTGCCACGGCACGCGGAACGGCGCCAGGCTGAGCACCACGCTCAGCGGACGGGCCACCATCGTCAGGACCAGCCCGATGACGAGGGCGGGCCAGACGTCGTCGCCCAGTTCGTGCGGGCTGACCAGCAGGCCGAGCACGACGAACATGCCGATCTGGGCGATCCAGCCGAGCCCCTCGGCGAAGCCGCGGGTGGCGGGCCAGTGGGGGAGCTTGGCGTTGCCGAGCAGCATCGAGGCGAGGTAGACGGCCAGGAAGCCGCTGCCGTGCGCCAGGGAGCCGGCGGCGTAGGCGGTGACGGCGATGGCCATCACGGCGATCGGATAGAGGCCGGAGGCGGGCAGGGCCACGTGCTTGAGCCCCCAGGAGCCGAACCAGCCCACCGCGAGCCCTATGGCGGCGCCGATGGCCAGCTCCAGGGCTATCTCGCCCAGCAGGACGTACCAGTGCTCGACCGGGCCGGCCGTGGAGAAGGCCACGACCAGGATGACCACCGGGGCGTCGTTGAAGCCGGACTCCGCCTCCAGCGTGCCCGTCACGCGCGCGGGGAGGGGAACGCGGCGCAGCACCGAGAAGACCGCCGCCGCGTCCGTCGACGACACCACCGCGCCGATGATCAGCGCCTGCCGCCACTCCAGCCCGACCAGGTAGTGCGCGCCCGCCGCGGTCACCCCCACGCTGACGGCGACCCCGAAGGTCGCCAGGACGGAAGCGGACGCCAGGACCGGCCTGATCGCCTTCCACTTCGTGCCGAGACCGCCCTCGGCGAGGATCACGACCAGGGCCGCGTACCCCATGACCTGGGTCACCGCGGCGCTGTTGAAGTGGATCTCGCCGATGCCGTCCTGGCCCATGAGGACGCCGATCGCCAGGTAGACGAGCAGGCTGGGGAGCCCGCTGCGGGAGGAGATCCGGACGGCCGCGACGGCGACGAGCAGGACCACGGAGCAGACGAGCAGGAGCTGGTTGAGGTGGTGGACAGTCAGCGGCGTTTCCTCCCCTGAGATCTCTGGTTACTTCGTTACCTTACCTAACTCTTGACGCTTTCTTGACGCTCGACGGGGCAAGATCGAACGCTCGTGCGCGCTGGTTCCCGACTCCGCGTCCAGCGGGACAGGGCCCTGCGCCTATGGTTGCTCCAGCGCTCATTCAAAGTCACAGCCCGACCTGCCGCTCGCGTTAGGACAGCAAGGACAGCGATGCCCCCCAACACCACCGCCACAACGGGTGAGACCGCCACCACCGGCGCCGCGCCCGCCAAGTCCGGCAGGAAGAAGGGGCGCAAAGCCCGACTGATCGTGCTGGTGCTGGTCCTGGCCATCATCGGAGGCATCGCCTACGGGGCGTACTGGTCGATCAGCACCGTGCGCGCCTCCTTCCCGCAGACGACGGGTTCGATCACGCTCGACGGCCTGTCGGGGCCGGTCGACGTGAAGCGGGACGGCAACGGCATCCCGCAGATCTACGCGTCCTCCGACGAGGACCTGTTCATGGCGCAGGGGTACGTCCAGGCGCAGGACCGGTTCTACGAGATGGACGTGCGCCGGCACATGACCTCCGGGCGCCTGTCGGAGATGTTCGGCGCGAGCCAGGCGAAGAACGACGAGTTCCTGCGCACGCTCGGCTGGGACCGGATCGCCAAGCAGGAGTACGACACCAAGCTGTCGGCCTCCACGAAGAAGTACCTCCAGGCGTACGCCAAGGGGGTCAACGCCTACCTCCAGGGCAAGGACGGCAAGGACATCTCGCTGGAGTACGCCGCCCTGGGCTTCACCAATGACTACGCGCTGCAGAAGTGGACCCCGGTCGACTCGGTCTCCTGGCTGAAGGCGATGGCCTGGGACCTGCGCGGCAACATGCAGGACGAGATCGACCGCGCCCTGATGACCAGCCGGCTCGGCCCGCAGCAGATCCAGGACCTGTACCCGGAGTACCCCTACAGCCGCAACAAGCCGATCGTGCAGGAGGGCCAGTACAACGAGCTGACCAAGTCCTTCCAGCAGGGCGGCACCACGGGCACCTCCCGGTCCACCGGCACGACGGGCACGTCCGGCACCGCCGGCCGCACCACCGGCGCCTCCGGGGGCGCGACGGGCTCGGCGGGCTCCTCCGCCTCGGGTACGACCGGATCGTCGCTCACGAGCCAGCTGGCGCGCCTCAACCACGTCCTGGACGACGTCCCCACGGCCGTCGGCGTGAACGGCCAGGGCATCGGCTCCAACTCCTGGGTGGTGTCCGGGAAGTACACGATCACCAAGGAGCCGCTGCTCGCCAACGACCCGCACCTGTCGGCGTCACTGCCGTCCGTCTGGTACCAGATGGGCCTGCACTGCCGCAGCGTCTCCAGCAAGTGCCAGTACGACGTGAGCGGCTACACGTTTGCCGGTATGCCCGGTGTGATCATCGGGCACAACGCGAACATCGCCTGGGGCATGACCAACTCCGGGGTCGACGTGACCGACCTCTACCTGGAGAAGGTGAGCTCGAACGGCTACCTGTACGACGGCAAGGTGCGGCCGTTCAAGACCCGTGAGGAGACCATCAAGGTCGCCGGCGGTGCCTCCAAGACGATCGTCGTGCGGCAGACCCAGGACGGCATGCCGCTGCTCTCCGACCGCGACGACGAACTCGTCGAGGTCGGCAAGAAGGCCACGGTCAACACCGCCGCCCCCGACCGCGGCGACGGCTACGGCATCGCCCTGAGGTGGACCGCGCTCGACCCGGGCACCTCCATGGACGCCGTCTTCGCCCTCGACAGGGCGGCGGGCTGGAGCGACTTCCGCCAGGCGGCCGCCCTGTTCGACGTGCCCTCGCAGAACCTGGTCTACGCCGACACCGACAACCACATCGGCTACACCCTGCCCGGCAGGATCCCGACCCGCTCCTCCCTCGACGACGGTTCCATCCCCGCGCCGGGCTGGGACTCGAAGTACCGCTGGACCGGCTTCATCAAGCAGAGCGAGCTGCCCTACGAGTTCGACCCCAAGCGCGGCTACATCGTCACCGCCAACCAGGCCGTGGTCGACAAGGCCAAGTACCCGTACACCCTCACCACCGACTGGGGTTACGGCACCCGCAGCCAGCGCATCACCGATCTGATCGAGTCCAAGATCAAGAACGGCGGCAAGATCTCGACCGACGACATGCGGCAGATGCAGCTGGACAACAGCAGCGAGATCGCCAAGCTCCTGGTGCCGAAGCTGCTGAAGATCAACCTCGACGACAAGAACGTCCGCGACGCGCAGAAGCTGCTGGAGGGCTGGGACTACACCCAGGACGCCGACTCCGCGGCGGCCGCCTACTTCAACGCCGTCTGGCGCAACGTCCTCAAGCTCGCCTTCGGCAACAAGCTCCCCAAGGAGCTGCGCGTCAAGGGGCAGTGCCTGTCGGTCGACAAGATCGACAGCACCGGGCCGGTCGACGACGACACCAAGGTGCGTGAGTGCGGCCAGCGGGACGCCGACCAGGCGCAGCCGGACGGCGGCGACCGCTGGTTCGAGGTCGTGCGCACGCTGATGGAGAAGCCGGACAGCGACTGGTGGAAGACGCCCAAGTCGGGCACCCGCCCCGCGGCGAACACCATGGACCAGCTCTTCGCCCGCGCCATGATCGACGCCCGCTGGGAGCTGACCGCCAAGCTCGGCAAGGACATCGACACCTGGAGCTGGGGCCGGCTGCACCGGCTGTTCCTGAAGAACCAGACGCTCGGCACCGACGGCCCCAAGGTGCTGCAGTACATCCTCAACCGCGGTCCCTGGAAGCTCAGCGGTGGCGAGGCCACCGTGAACGCCACCGGCTGGAACGCCGCCGGCGGTTACAACGTCGTCTGGGTTCCGTCGATGCGGATGGTGGTCAACCTCAAGGACTTCGACAAGTCCAGGTGGATCAACCTGACCGGCGCCTCCGGGCACGCCTTCAGCGCGCACTACACGGACCAGACGAGTCTGTGGGCCAAGGGCGAGCTGCTGCCCTGGTCGTTCTCGGCCAAGGCGGTCGACACGAGCACGAGCGACACACTCGTCCTCAAACCGTGAGCGACCCTCCGGTACGGCACTGAGAAGGCCCTCCACGCGTGCGTGGAGGGCCTTCTCACATCCCGAACCGGCGTACGCCGGAGGGTGTCACCACCGCGTGCACCGGCTTGTCGTGCGCCTCCGCCGGGACGTGCGCGACGACCTCCGCGTCGTACAGCAGCACAACGAGCCGGGGGCGTGCGCCCGCGCGCTCCAGACGGGCCAGTACGCGGTCGTACGACCCTCCGCCGCGCCCCAGGCGCATCCCGCGCGCGTCGACCGCGAGCCCGGGAAGCAGAACCACGTCCGCAGCCGTCACGGCGTCCGGCCCGAGACGTGCCCCGGAGGGTTCGAAGAGTGCCATCTTCCCGCCGTGCCGGACCCGCGCCAGGGAGTCCGGGCCGGCGTACGCGCCCCAGTCCAGGTCGTTGTCGGGCAGGAGCGCCGGGAGCAGGACCCGTACGCCTCGCGCGCGCAGCGCGTCCAGCAGCGCCGAAGTGCCGGGCTCGCTCCCCACGGAGACGTACGCCGCCACCGTGCGCGCACGCGCGAGCTCGGGCAGTTCCAGAGCGCGCTCGGCCAGCGCGCGGCCCGTCTCGTCGACGTCATCCTCCGTCAACCTGTTCCTCACCGAGAGGAACTCCCGCCGCAACATTCGCTTGTCAGGCTCGCTCGCGCGTCCGTCGTGTTCCACGGCTCGTCCTCGCACCCTTCCAATGCAGCCATATAAGGGTCAACCAGCCGGAGCCACAGATTCCCTGCAAAGGCACCGGATAAGGTTGCGGGCATGACTCAGTCGCACCCCAGGATCAGCAAGGCTGTCATTCCCGCGGCAGGCCTCGGCACCCGGTTCCTGCCGGCCACCAAGGCCACTCCCAAGGAGATGCTGCCGGTCGTCGACAAGCCTGCGATCCAGTACGTGGTCGAGGAGGCCGTGTCGGCGGGGCTCGACGACGTCCTCATGGTCACCGGGCGCAACAAGCGTCCGCTCGAGGACCACTTCGACCGCAACTACGAGCTGGAATCGGCGCTTCAGAAGAAGGGCGACGCCGGCCGGCTCGCCAAGGTGCAGGAGTCCAGCGACCTGGCGACCATGCACTACGTACGCCAGGGCGACCCCAAGGGCCTCGGCCACGCCGTGCTGTGCGCCGCCCCGCACGTCGGCCACGAGCCCTTCGCGGTGCTCCTGGGCGACGACCTGATCGACCCGCGCGACCCGCTGCTGCAGCGCATGATCGAGGTCCAGGAGCGGCACGGCGGCAGCGTGATCGCCCTCATGGAGGTCGCGCCCGAGCAGATCCACCTCTACGGCTGCGCGGCCGTGGAGACGACGGCCGACGGTGACGTCGTGCGGGTCACCGGCCTGGTCGAGAAGCCGGACCCGGCGGACGCCCCGTCGAACTACGCGATCATCGGCCGTTACGTGCTCGACCCGCACATCTTCGACATACTCCGCAAGACCGAGCCGGGCCGCGGCGGCGAGATCCAGCTCACCGACGCCCTCCAGCAGCTCGCGGCGGACGAGAAGGTCGGCGGACCGGTGCACGGCGTCGTCTTCAAGGGCCGCCGGTATGACACCGGCGACCGTGGCGACTATCTGCGTGCCATTGTCAGACTCGCGTGCGAACGTGAAGACCTGGGCCCGGGTTTCCGGTCCTGGCTTCGCAGTTACGTAGCCGAGGAGATGCAGCAGTCTTGAGCAGCGCCGCGACCCACCCCGCCGGCCCGGACCAGCTGTGGTCGGTGGACGACCACCTGGAGGACATCCTCTCGACGGTCCGCCCCCTCGAGCCCATCGAGCTGCAACTGCTCGACGCCCTGGGCTGCGTCCTGGTCGAGGACGTCACGGTGCCGGTGTCCCTGCCGCCGTTCGACAACAGCTCCATGGACGGGTACGCGGTGCGGGTCGCGGACGTCGCGGGCGCCGGCGAGGAGTTCCCGGCCGTCCTCGAGGTCGTCGGGGACGTGGCGGCCGGCGCGGCCGATCCGGTCCGGGTCGGGCCCGGCCAGGCCGCCCGCATCATGACCGGCGCCCCGCTGCCGCCCGGCGCCGAGGCGGTCGTCCCCGTCGAGTGGACCGACGGCGGGCTGGGCGAGGGACCGGTCAGCGGCATGCGGGCGCGCAGCCTCGCCCCCGAGGGCGCGGAGGGGCACGTGCGCGTGCACCGCCCCGCCGAGGCACGCGCGCACGTGCGCGCCAAGGGCAGCGACGTGAAGGCCGGCGACCGGGCACTGGAGGCCGGGACGATCCTGGGCCCGCCGCAGATCGCGCTGCTCGCCGCCGTCGGCCGCGGGACGGTACGCGTGCGCCCGCGCCCGCGCGTGGTCGTCCTGTCCACCGGCAGCGAACTCGTCCAGCCCGGCGAGGAACTGGGCACCGGCCAGATCTACGACTCCAACAGCTTCGCCCTCACCGCGGCCGCGCGGGACGCCGGCGCCATCGCCTACCGGGTGGGCGCGGTCGCCGACGACGCCGAGACCCTCCGCTCCACCATCGAGGACCAGCTCGTCCGCGCCGACCTGCTGGTGACCACGGGCGGGGTGAGCGTCGGGGCGTACGACGTGGTCAAGGAGGCGCTGTCGTACGCCGACGACGAGGACGAGGCGGGCAGCGGCGTGGAGTTCCGCAAGCTCGCCATGCAGCCCGGCAAGCCCCAGGGCTTCGGCTCCATCGGCCCCGACCACACCCCGCTGCTGGCCCTGCCGGGCAACCCCGTGTCGTCGTACGTCTCCTTCGAGCTGTTCGTCCGGCCCGCCATCCGTACCCTGATGGGCCTCGCCGACGTGCACCGGCCCCGTGCCCGGGCCACCCTGAGGGCGGAGAAGGCGCTGCGCTCTCCCAAGGGGCGCCGGCAGTTCCTGCGGGGCGCGTACGGCGCCGGCGAGGTGACGCCCGTGGGCGGAACCGGCTCGCATCTGATCGCCGCGCTGGCGCACGCCGACGCGCTGATCGTCGTCCCCGAGGACGCGGAGTCGGTCGAGCCCGGCGCCGAGGTGGAGGTGGTCCTGCTCGGCTGAGCGCCGCCGGTTGGCGGTACCGTGTCGCGAACAGCAGGCCCGTGCACCGCAGTGTGACGGGCCCGGACCGGGAGCGGCACACAGCATGACTGAGGCTTTCCGCGGGGAGACCCCCGGACCCCCTGCGCAGGACGGACTGACGCACATCGACGAGGCGGGCGCGGCCCGCATGGTCGACGTGTCCGGCAAGGACGTGACCGCGCGCACCGCCCGCGCCAGCGGCCGTGTCCTCGTCTCCTCCCGGGTGGTCGAGCTGCTGCGCGGCGAGGGGATGCCCAAGGGGGACGCCCTCGCCACCGCACGGATCGCCGGCATCATGGGCGCCAAGCGCACCCCGGACCTGATCCCGCTGTGCCACCCGTTGTCGGTGTCCGGTGTGAAACTGGATCTGTCGGTCGCGGACGACGCCGTGGAGATCCGGGCCACCGTGAAGACCACGGACCGCACGGGCGTCGAGATGGAGGCCCTCACCGCCGTGACGGTCGCCGCGCTCACCGTGATCGACATGGTCAAGGCGGTCGACAAGGGAGCGGTCATCACGGACGTACGGGTGGAGGAGAAGACGGGCGGCAAGTCGGGCGACTGGAGCCGGGCATGACCTACCGCGCACTGGTGGTCACCGCCTCCAACAGGGCCGCCGCGGGTGTCTACGAGGACAAGGGCGGCCCCTTGGTCACCGACGGCCTGAAGAGCCTCGGTTTCGACGTGGACGGCCCTCGGGTCGTACCCGACGGCGATCCCGTGGAGGCGGCCCTGCGCGCGGGTGCCGACGCCGGGTACGACGTCATCGTCACCACCGGCGGCACCGGGATCTCGCCCGCCGACCGCACGCCGGAGGCGACCCGCGCGGTGATCGACATCGAGGTGCCGGGCATCGCGGAGGCCATCCGGGCGTACGGGCGGGAGAAGGTTCCCACCGCGGCGCTCTCCCGGGGCCTGGCCGGAGTGGCGGGGCGGACCCTGATCGTCAATCTGCCGGGCTCCACGGGCGGGGTGAGGGACGGTCTCGCCGTGCTGGAGCCCCTGCTGGTGCACGCCGTCGACCAGATCCACGGCGGCGACCACCCCAGACCCAGTGGGGGTGCGAGCTGAACAGCCCTTCCTGGCCCGTCGTGCTGGCGGACGGCGATGTCGTCCTCCGGCCGATAAGGGTGCGCGACCAGCGGGTCTGGCGCGAGGTGAACCGGCGCAACCGGGACTGGCTGCGCCCCTGGGAGGCGACCATCCCGCCGCCCACGCCGAGCGGGCCGGTCGCACACCGGCCGACCTACCGCCAGATGGTGCGGCACCTGCGCTCCGAGGCCAACGCGGGCCGGATGCTGCCGTTCGTCATCGAGTACCAGGGGCGGCTCGTCGGGCAGTTGACGGTCGCCGGGATCACCTGGGGATCCATGTGCTCGGGGCACATCGGCTACTGGGTGGACGAGGGGGTGGCCGGTCGAGGGGTGATGCCGACGGCCGTCGCGCTCGTGGTGGACCACTGTTTCCGTACCGTCGGACTCCACCGCATCGAGGTCTGCATTCGCCCCGAGAACCGGCCCAGCCGCCGGGTCGTGGAGAAACTCGGATTCCGCGAGGAGGGACTGCGGCCGCGTTATCTCCACATCGACGGGGCCTGGCGCGACCACCTCGTGTTCGCGCTCACCGCGGAAGAGGTGCCCGACGGTTTGCTCGCGCGGTGGCGACGGGCACGCTCCCAGGGGGAGCGGCGCGATCCGCAGAACGCGCCGGGGAATCACACCTAGCGCTCGGAAATTGAATGTATGTTCGAAATTGATCGGTTGTTGACCGTCTCCGGGCATTGAATTCACGCCTGCGGCGGACCGCTGATCGCATCGGTCGCAAAAGAAGCTGGAAATATCAGCCAGATCGTGCGACACACCGGCCCAATTGGCGGATGGCCCCGCGCAAACCCCTCTACGGTGTGAGATGTGAGCAGCAGCGGCCTCATCTACGCAGTCATCGTCGGGGCCTGGGCCGCCTACTTGGTGCCGATGTGGCTCCGTAGGCAGGACGAGCTGAACGAGGCCCGTCCGACGGAACGCTTCAGCACCGCCATCCGGCTGCTGTCCGGACGGGCGGGAATGGAGCGCCGGTACGCCAAGGACCTGCGGGCGCGCTCCGCCCAGGAGGGGGAGCCGGACGCCGGCGACCCGGACGCCGTCACCGACTCGGTGGACGTCCGGGCCTTCGCCATGCCTCCGACCCGCCGTCAGGTGCACGCCGACGTCGAACCCGACGCGCCCGGGAAGGCGGAACCGGCACGCGAGCAGGCCCCGGGCCCGGCGCCCAAGCCCGCGCCCGCGGCCAAGTCCGTGCCCGCGCCCAAGTCGGCACCCGCACCCAAGCCCGCCTCCGTGTCCGTGCCCGCGCAGAAGAGGGTGCCGTCCGCGCGGCGCAGCCCCTCGGCGCAGGCGGCCGCGGCGCGCGCCCAGCGCTCGAAGGTCCTCGCGCGCCGCCGACGCACCACCGTGATGCTCTTCCTCGCCTTCACGTTCGGCGCCATCGTCGCCGCCGTCGGCGGGCTCGCCTTCCTGTGGGCGCCGGCCGTGCCCGCCGTGCTGCTCAGTGCGTACATCGCCCATCTGCGCTCCCAGGAGCGCCGTCGTTTCGCCTACCAGATGGACCGCAGGCGCGCCGAGGACGCCGCCCAGCGGTTGCGGGAACGCGAGCGCCAGCCGCGTCGGCGCGCGCCCCTCGACGCGGGCGCCGGTGCGGACGAAACGGAGGACGCCCCTCAGGCCGGGACGGACACCGGGCTCGCCGCCCTCGCCGCGGACCGGCGTGCCCTGGTCGAGCAGACGGACCACGCCGAGTGGGTCGACCAGCAGCGCGAGCGGCAGCGGCGGCCCGGCGGGGACAGCTGGGACCCCGTGCCGGTTCCCCTGCCGACGTACGTGACCGCACCGGTCGCGCCGCGTGCCACGTCCGACGTGGATCTGGGAGCGCCCGACACATGGAGCTCCGCGCGCTCCAGCTCGGTCGCACCGGAGCACGAGGCGAGCCAGGCGCCACAGGCCGGAGCGGACCAGCGGACGCCCGCGGCCGGGGGCAAGCCGGCGGCGGGTCGCGGTGACGCGCGCCGTGCGGCCTCCGCGCGCAGGGCGCGGGAGCGCGGCGGCACCCCCCTCTTCGACCAGTACGAGGACGGCGACCGCCCGCGCGCCGCCAACGAGTGACGGCCGCCACACTTCGGGAAGGCCTGCTGACCAGTCAGGGAGCGGATTTCCAAGCACCCCGATCGGGATGCTAAAGTTTCACTCGTTGCAAGGGCCTGTGGCGCAGTCCGGTAGCGCACCTCGTTCGCATCGAGGGGGCCAGGGGTTCAAATCCCCTCAGGTCCACGCAGCTCAAAGCCCCGGTAGGGATCTCCCGACCGGGGCTTTGACATGTCCTACAGCAGCGAAGTACAGCAACTACTTCGGATCTTGCTTTCCGAGGTGCTTGCCGAGCTTGCGCAGCGCCCGCCGAGTCGCTTCGGACGGGACGTGCGTGTACACCTCCATGGTTACCGCGATCTTGCTGTGTCGAAGGATCTGCATGGCGACGCGCGGGTGTACGTCCAGGGCGGCGAGCAGTGAGCCGCAGGTGTGCCGGGTGTCGTGCAGCCGGATACGGCGGACGCTGGTGCGGGCGGAGCGGTCCATGAACCGACGGTTGAAGTTGCGAGGTTCGAACGGCGTGCCGTAGCGCGTGGTGAACACGAAGTCGTTGGCCGTCCACAGCTCACCGGCAGCCTGCCTGGAAAGCTCCTGCTCTTTCCGCCGCAGCTGGAGGGCCGCGACGCAGATCTCAGGAAGCGGGAGCGTGGCCGTCGACGCCTCGGTCTTGGTCTCGTCATGGACCAAGCGCCGGTTGATCCGCTGTAGCTGCATCTGCACTGTGATCTCTCCGGCGTCCAGGTTCACGTTCTCCCAGGTCAGGCCCAGCACCTCGCCGCGCCGGAAGCCCAAGACCAGGATGAGCACGTAGGCCGCGTACAGCGGATCACGGGCCGCGCTTGCCGATTCGAGGAACTGGCGAGCCTCTTCCACGGACCACGGGTGCCGCTTCTTCTTCCGCGCCGAGCGCACCTTGACCAGGCCCGCCACGTTCTTCGAGATCAACTCTTCCGTCATAGCGTTGGTCAGGGCCGACCGCAGGACCGCGCGAGCATCCTGCACCGTGCGACGCGACGGGATGCGCTCGCAGCAGTCGCCGGCGGCGCAACAACGCGGCTCATCCCGCTTCGCATCTAGGCCCTGTGCACAGCACTGGCACTGATCCAGGAGGGTGTTCACCCAATTCCGCACATCGCGCACGGTGAGCTTGTCGAGCCGCTTCGAGCCTAGACCCGGCACGATGTACAGCCGGACATGCATGGCGTAGGTCTCAGCCGTCTTGGGCTTCAGGTCAGGCTCTACAACCTCCTTGATCCACCGCACGAGGTACTGGGCCAGGGTCGGTGTCGACGTAACTACCGGCCCTTCCTTGGCCTCAGCGTGGAGTTTGATCCACTTGTCATGGACCTCGTCGCGGGTCTTGCCGTAGACGTACTTGCGCTTGCGGTCGCCCTCCGGTGTGGTGACCCAGACGTATGCGGCGAAGCCGTTCTTATAGGGGTAGATCGAGCCTTCGCCGTTGCCGCGCTTGCCGCTCATGCCGACCACCCCTGTTCGGCTTCCTGCGCACGGCGTTCGACGTACTCGTCTACGTATCGGGGCAGAATGCGGCGGTGGCGGCCGTCCTTGATAGAACGGATCTTCCCCGTCAAGACCAGCATCTTGGTCTTGGAGAGGCCGTAACCGAGCATCTCAGCGACCTCCGCTGTGGTGTACCACTTTCGTTCGATCACTGTGGTGGTCATGCGGCGGCTCCTTCCAAGGCGGGTTGGTCGTGCAGGGCTTCGCGGGCGGTTTCGCGGTTGAGTTGGAGATCGCGGGCGATGGAGGCGGCGAGGGCGGATTCGCCGGGGGTGTGGCCGTGGCCGGCGTACTGCCAGGAAGCGAGGACGAGCACGGTGCCGGGTTCGTGGCCGTCGAGGCCGAGCGCTTCGCGTTCCTGGGCGGCGCGGTAGTCGGCACGGATCTGCCGCAGCACGCCGAGGGTGGTGGAGTAGCGGCGGGACTTGGAGGAGAAGTGCCCGCGGAAGCCGAGCATGTGAGCCCAGCGGGCAAGGTTGCGGCCGGGATAGAGCGGTTGCAATTGGATGCAGGCAGCCATGAGGCGGCGTGCGTGCTCGGGGACGTCCAGCTGGGCGAGGTCTTCGCCCAGGCCGTTGCCGTGGCAGGTGGCGCACTGGCTGAGGGCTGAACCATCTCGGTCGTACAGGCGAGATCGGCCCGTTCCGCGGCACGAGCGGCAGTAGACGGCCGTATCGGGGGTGCCGGTGTTCTCTGCGGCTTTGGTGGCGTACTTGGCGACGTAGGAGGCCACGGCCTGTTCGGTGATCTCGGAGTCGTCGCCGAATGCCTTGATCGGGCGGACGTCGAGCTGTCGCCCCCACCTCAGGGACCATCCGCGGGGGAAGCCGGCGGCTTCGCGCGCGGGGACTTCGGCGGTGGCGTAGGGGTGTGCGGCGGCGTCGCGGATGGCGCGGGTGAGCAGTTCCGTGCTCGCCCAGGAGGGCGGGGCGGTGTCGGGCCCGTCGGGTCCGTCGAGGCGGATCACGGCATGGAAGTGGACGGCTCCGCGCTTCTGGAACTCGGCAACCTTGCCGTACGACAGTCGCGCGACCTCTTTGAACGCCTTCTGGCTGATGCCGACCTGGGCGGCGATCTCGCGGCGCAGCCGGTTGACGAAGCGGTGCCACAGCTCCCCGGCATGGTTGTTGAACAGGACCGCCCCGGCGTAGTCGTAGGAGTCAGGGGCGAGTGGTGTGCCGAGTGCCGGGTCGTCGTCGCGGTGGGACCGGCCGCAGCGGCAGGTGCCGTGCGTGGGCCGGTTGTGGACGGGGCCGAAGGACGGGGCGGTGAGGGTGGCGAAGACGCGGGGTCGGTGCCGGATGGTGGCGGGGATGTCGTGGCGGGTGTCGCCGATGAGTCCGGCCCGGATGAGGTGGTAGGTGTCGCCGGCGTAGGTCCAGGCGCAGGAGGGGCAGCGGGAGGCGCGGCGGTTGCCGCAGGCGATGCGCAGCCGGCCGCCGGGTTCGGTGTCGGTGGTGTAGTTGCGCAGGGTCTCGCCGGTCGACTTGTCTTTGGTGATGGACCAGCCGGTGAGGTGGATCGGGTCCGAGCAGCCGCCGGTACGGCGGATCTGGTCTTGCCAGCGGTCGAAGCCGGGGGATGCGGCCACCCGCAGCATGTCGCCGAGGGTGGCCGCATCCAGGCCCGCCGCCAGGGTGGCGGAGTCGGTCACGCGGCCACCTCCCATTCGGCCAAGTGCAGCCGGCGAACGGTGCGGGTGCCGGTGCCGTGGCAGGCCGGGCAGTGGGCGGTGATGGTGCGCAGGTGGCCGTGGCGGTCGCGTCCGCCGAGGGTGACCTTGACGGAGGCGAAGCCGTCGCAGCTCTGGCAGATGCGCGCCGGGCGGGTGGACTGCGTCATGATGGGAGTTCCTTCCGGATCGTTGGGTTCGGGCAGGAGGCGCGGCACCGGAGCGGGCGAGACTTGGCGGTTGAGACCGCTCCGGGGCCGGTCAGCGGCGCTGTTTGGCCTCGCTGGCGAGGATCGAGCGGACCACCAGCGCGACGATGGCGAGTGAGCCGGCGGTGATGGCGACCGCGAGGAGCATGGAGACCAGCACGGCGCCGACGGTGAGGACGACGATGGTGCCGCCGACGACGAGCACCACCAGGGCGCCGGGCGTGAGCTGAACGGCCGGCCGGGAGGTGGCCGGGGCGACGGGGGCCGGGGTGTGGTGCTGGCAGCCGCATGGGGCGTGTCCGGACTCGTGCGGGACGACGGCACCGAGGGCGGTGATGGTCGGGATGATCTCGCGCGTGGGCTTCTCGTTGACCGGCAAGTGGGGCCTGAACATGAGTTGAACTCCCTTCCAGGGATGGTTACTTGACGAACGGGTCGAAGAGCGGGGCGAGGAAGTAGCCGCCGATCAGCAGGACCAGCACGAGCCAGAGCGGCGGGCGGACGAACTTGACGCCGAGCACAGCCAGGCAGGCGATGAAGAACCACAGCGGCACGGACATGACGTCAGCCCTTCCGGTTCTCGTACTTGCTCGTGATCCGGCAGCGGTGCCCCTTGGCCGCGATGCAGACCGCGCCGTAGGTGGTGTGTTCGGCCGACCAGCCGCACTGATCGGCGGTGCAGGAGGCGATGTAGCCCTTGTCGCCGCTCTTGGTCAGGGCGCGGCCGATCTCGACGGGGCCGTAGCGCACGAGGCGCTGGAAAAGGAAGCCCATGGGTTCAAGTCCTTTCTGGTTCAGGCGAGGTGGGCGGCGATGGCGTCGGCCATGGCGGGCGGGACACCCAGGCGGGCGCGCAGGGTGTTGAGGTCGATCGGTGATCCGGTGCGTGCCTGGTGGTCGTCGGCGATCCGGCGGGCGTGCGCCACGAGCGCCGGAGGGGCAGCGACAGCCGGAGGGGCAGGGGCTTCCGGAAGAGCGGGGGCCGCTTCGGCGGCGGGGATCGACTCCGGTTCCGCGACGGGTTCGGGGGCGGGCTCGGGAGCGCGTGTCACCGTGGCCGGCTCGGGGACGTCCGAGACGTGATCGTCGGCCACCGTCCGGGGTGCGGAGCTGTGGGCGAGCAGGGTGCCGCCGAGGAAGGCGAGGGCGGGCCAGCCGGCGACGCCGAGGCGGAGCAGGGCGGGCGGGTTGGCCAGGTCGAGGAAGCCGGCGGTGGCGATGTTCGCGCCGAGCGAGGCGACCAGGGCGACCAGGAACCAGCACCAGGCCAGTCGGGACGGGCCGTCGACACGCAGGCGGCGCCACGCGGCCACGAGCAGCAGGTCGACGCTGATCGGGTAGGCCCAGGCTTTCCAGCCGGTTTGTCCGGCGGCCTGGGCGAGGTAGTGCAGGTGGGCGAAGGACAGGGCACCGGCGATCACGGCCTGTACGAGGACGGCGTCCGGGCGGATCGTGCGAGTCATGCTCTTCACCTCCTTCGAGGGGTTGAGCCGGGGACGGGCGGGGAGCGTGTCCGGTCGCCCGTCCCGGCGGGGTGTTCAGTCGGTGGGGGCTTCGCCGGTGCCGAGGCAGGTCAGGCACAGGCCGGTTTGCCGGTGGTCGGTGATGCGTCCTTTGCGGGCGCCGACCTTGACGGCTTCGGTGATCTCGCCGTGGCCGTCGCAGTCCGGGCACTTCGCGGACTCGGGCTTCGCTGTCCTGCGGCGGGTGGCGGGCTTCCTCGCGGCGGTCACGGCGTCCACCCCTCGCCGGGGTAGTCGGGGCCGTCGGTGGGGTCGTAGCCGGGCGGGAACAGACCGGGCGGAGGCTCCGGCAGTGACACCGCCAGGCACGGGCCCAGGGTCTCGACGAAGTCCAGGTCAGCGCCCGGGGTGTCGGCGTAGAGGGCGAGTCGACCGAGCATCGCCACGGTGAGGACGAAGTCCTCGCAGTTGGGGCACATGACGGGTGATCTCCTTCTTCGGGCATGGCTCGGATAGGGACCTGGCGCGAGGCGGTCGCGCCGACCGTTGAGCGGAAGGGATCAGGCGGCTTCGGCGAACGGCTCAGCCGACGCGGGCGCCTCGATGGGGCCGGCGTCGAGCACGGGCAGGAAGCGGGCCAACTCCGGGATTTCTGGGGTGAGTTCAGCGTGCCTGTTGCACGCGGCCACAGCTTCCCGCATCGACGTGTGCGGGGCCCGGATGCGGGTCCACTCGCCGTTGGAGTAGCCGACCACGGCCATACCGGGCCGGTCATTGCGGATCTGCGTCGCTGCGAACACCGCATGCGGGGACACATCGCCGAACGCCATCTTCGCCGACGACTCGTCGTTGACCCGATGCGCCATCCGGCCCGTGAGCTGAGCGCGCAACATCGTGATGCCGTCGCCGAGTTCGGAGCCGAAGCGCTGCCCGTAGATGTCGAGGAAGATGCCAGCCGCGCGGCCGAGTTGGGCCAGGCGGACCAGGGCGACGATGATGCGCTCACGGCGCTTCTTCTCCGCGCTGGTGGTGAACAGGGCGAGTTCGGCGATCTCGTCGATGGTGAGCACCACCGGCACCGGGCGAAGGTGCTCGGGCAGGCCCCAGATGTTCGCGGTGATCTCCACGTCCGGGGTATCCGCGCTGATCCGCTGTTCCCGTCGGATCACCTGATACGTCGCGTTCATCCGTGCAACCAAGGCTTCGAGCAGGTCGGCAGCGTCGTCCGGGTTGTCCGCGAGGGCGGAGAACCGGCGGGCGAGCGGGGCGAGTTCCACGCCGTTCTTGCAGTCGATGCCGACCAGGGCGACGCGCTGCGCGGCGAGTTCCTTGATCACACGGCGTTGGGTGACGGACTTGCCGGAGCCAACCGCGCCGAGGGTGACCGAGTGCGGCACCTCCTTGTAGTCGCGGTAGTGCACCGAGCCGTCCTCACACAGCGCGACCGGGATCCGCAGCTCACGCCGGTCGGTCCGAGCCGGCATCTGCACCCGCTTGAGCACGTCGTAGCCGGTCGTGGCGATCTCGACGACACCGGGCTTGATCTCGCGAGAGGTGACCTGATGGACACCGAAGGCGTGCCGCAGCCGATCCACGGCCGCCGAGTAGTCGAAGGCGTCCTGACCCGGCTGCATCCGGATCCGCAGCCGCAAGCCCGTCCGGGTCGGCTTGATCCACATCAGGCGGGGCACCCTCTGCCGAGGGATCTCCCACTTGAACATCCGGGCCAGCCACAGCCGGAACCGAGAGGCCGGCACTGTCAGGTCACAGGCGTCCATGACCGGCGCGTAGCGAAAACGGACCTTGAAGATGGCGTAGACGACCCCGAAGGTCATCCAGAACCAGGCGGGGCGGCGCCACCGAAGCAGCAGCGCCAACCCGACTAAGACCACCACGGCGGCGATCAGTAGCCACCGCATGTCAGGCAGCCTGCAGGTTCTTCGAGCCGCCGGCGTCCACGGCGGTCACCGCGACCGCGCGGAAGCTGATGCCGTGCCGCTTCTGGCCGTTGAACTCGTTCTCCCACGGCCGCGCCACCAGACCGGTCAACGCCACCTGGGTACCCATCGCCAGCTCACCGGAGATGGCGGACTCACCGACGGTGACCTTGACGACCTCGGCGTTGCCGTTCATCACGAACAGCACGTCCAGCGTCACCAGAAGCTCACCGGTCCGCGTGTCCGCAGCCCGCTCCTGGGTCTTCTGGTTCGCGTACTTCGGCTGCGGCGGCTGAGCCACCATCAACGTCGCGCCGGCGGTGTCCACGGGGATCTGCTGCATGATGGAACTCCCTTTCAGGGGGATTGGGAGGGCGGCGAACTACTTGGCGGTTGGGCGCCGCCCTCTGCCGGTTGAGCACATTGCTCTACTGTGCACTATTGCAGACTAGAGCACAAGGGGTAGTGCGCAATACGGTGCACTACTGCGGATCAGTCGATACGCTCGACGCATGACCATTGCTGCCCACGATCCGAGGCCCAAGAAGGTGCAAATCGCCGATGCCTTGCGCTCGGAGATCACAAGCGCTCCGCTTCCCGCAGGCCATCGTTTGGCATCGCTTCGTGAGCTCGCGGACCGGTTCACGGTCACGCAGGTCACCATCAAGAACGCGCTCCAGATCCTCATCGAGGAAGGGCTGATCACGTCCGTGCCCACCAGGGGGTACTTCGTGGAGGCACCCTCGACCGAAGCAGAGGCGGAGGCCGAGCCCGTTAAGCGGGAAGAGATCAACGCAATCCACTCCGAGATCCGAAAACTTGCCGCCCGGGTGGCCGAGTTGGAGATGCGAGCCGATCACAAGGGCGGCGCCTGACTGGTGATCCACCATGCGCGCTCCGTGATCGTGCAACTAGTGACAGGCGTGGTGTCACTGGGGGACAGCCTTGGTGTCAACCCGCTGTCACCCCCCGTGTCACCGGCCTATGGGATGCCAGACTCGAAGCAGGCACCCCGATGGGAGGGCACATGAGCGACGACCGTCCGGCATGGGCACGGCGCATTGCGGCAGAGCGAGAGGCGCGGCAGTGGTCACAGGCCGAAGCCGTTGCGGCCTTGCGGGCGCACTCCCCGAAGCGCTTGCCTGAAGGCGCGAGCATGATCCGGCAGTGGAAGCGGTGGGAGTCAGGCGAAGTCACGCCGAGCGAGTTCTACCAACCGATCATTGCCGCAACCTTCGGAACGGTGACGCACGCGATCTTCCCTGTCGCCAACAGGCGAGACGGGAACGCGGAGATCATCGCAGCCACTGGCATGGAGACACTGGACATCATCAGCCGCTTGCAGGCTTCTGATGTCGACACGGCCACCCTGGACGCCCTGCGGATCACCACCGATCGACTGTGCTCCGAGTACCCGTACCTCCCGAGCGATCAGCTTGCTATGGAAGGCCGACAGTGGCTCAAGCGAGTGGCCAGCCTGCAATCGCAGCGGCTCACCCTTGCTCAGCACCGCGAGGTACTCACCCTGTCTGGCTGGCTGGCCCTGTTGATCGGCTGCGTCGAGTACGACATGGGCGAGCGATCCGCCGCCGAGAGCACGCGCCGTGCAGCGCTGTCCCTTGCCAATGAGGCAGGCAATTCGGAGATCGCCGGATGGGCGCATGAGATGCGCGCATGGTTCGCCCTCACGACTGGCGACTACCGCGGAATCCTCGCTGCTTCACAGGCCGGCACAGACGCCGCTCCAAGCAAGGGTGTCGCCGTCCAGCTCGCCGCGCAGGAAGCGAAGGGGTGGGCGCGACTCGGCGATCGTCGACAGACCGAGGTTGCGCTTGATCGCGGCCGGAAGCTGCTCGAAGGAATGCCGTACCCCGAGAATCTTGATAACCACTTCGTGGTGGACCCGGCGAAGTATGACTTCTACGCCATGGATTGCTACCGACTGCTCGGAGAGGACCGCTTCGCGGAGAACCTTGCCCACGAGGTCATCCGTGCGGGAACAGACTTCGACGGAACCGAGCGCTCGCCCATGCGCATGGCCGAGGCCAGGATCACGCTTGGAGTGGTCGCGGCCCGACAGGGCGACCTGGACGCAGCCGTGAACTACGGCGAGTGGGCGCTCAAGGGTGATCGGCAATCGCTGCCATCACTCCTCATGGTGAGTCGCGAACTGGCCGCGATCGTCAATCGCGACTACGCCGACGAAGCAGCCGGCCGCGAGTACTTGAACCACCTGACCGCGCTCAGCCGCACCAGCTGAGTCCCGCGGACAGAGTTTCCCTACTTCATCAAGGCTCGCTTCGCTCGCTGGTCCGGCGGTCAACGGCACTCTTGGATCATCGCCAACCCGACCGCCGCACCCTCCGCCCAAGCGCATCAACGGCCGCTCCCGACCCACATACCACCGCCACCACGATCCGGCCTCAGGAAGGGAACGACGCAACAGCAGCTCAACCCCAGCACCCCGCTACCAGGGCCACCGCGTACCCCTTTCCACCCGGTTGCCTACTTCCGGTAGGTCGGATCAAGACCCGAGGGCCGCGCCAAGCGCGCGGCGCCGGCCGGTCGCCGCCGCGCCGCCTCACTGTCTTCGCCACCGGCCGCACGTCGCCGCCCGTCCGTCGCCGCACGCAGCGGCCACATTCCAACACGGGCACGGGAACGAACAGTGATCCCCAACGGTGCAGGTCAAAGACGCTTTGTTACCGCAAGAGGCCGGATCGTGGTGGCGGTGGCATGCGGGCCGACGCTGCCAGATGCGCGGGCGTTCGTACGGCCCAGTGATCCACGCGCCAGGCCGGCCGGATGGCGGGCGAGGCCATGAGAGGGGAGAACCCCTCTGTGGCTGGGGCGGTCGGCTCCGCGACTTTAGCCAGCCACTTTGGCGCGAGCCTCGAAGATCATGGCCCCAACGTCGTGCCTTAGCGGGCAGGTCCACAGACTGCCCGACGCGCCGGAAGCTTACGGGGCCATGATCACTCGCGCCAAAGCAGCTCCCGGCCAAAGTCGCTACGCCGACCGCGTCGCCCGGTTGCGCCGGTGACGGCTCACCCGTGATCAGTAACCAGCGGGTGAGCCGCAACGGTACCAGCCAGCCTAACCGGATAGCCCGGAAGAGGGTATGCGGGGCACGGAAACGTTATTTAACAGCCCATGCGTCCCTACGGGTGCCATGGACTGGTTGGTTGATGATCGGGCGTGCGCCGGGCTGTGGAATAATCATGACCCGGTCGACATTGTTGTACTGGTGGGTGTCGATGCGCTGTGCGGTGGCGCTGATGGCCTGCCGGTGCGTATGGGTGACGTTGCCGGTGAAAAGGGTCACCTCCGCCTGCGGCAGGGCCACGCCGAGTTGTTGGCTTGTCCAGGGGCAGGAGGGCGTGCCGGCATACATGACCGCAGTGATCAGGCCCTTCTCGTTGATGGCCCAGCCCGGGTTGGTCACACCGCAGTCGTCGTAGCCGGCCAGCGGGTCAGGGGCCACCAACTGGCCGTGTTCGGCAAAGTGGAGGCCGTCCCGGCTGGTGGCGTAACGCAGGCGCCACCATGAGTCCATGCCGGGACCGATCCTGCGATAAGCGGCGATGTACTGCCCGTTGACAAGCTTGATGTCGGCGTCGCCCATGAGGCCGATCAGTCGTACGTAGGTGAAGTGCCTCGGGAAAGCCTCGTAGGAGACAGCCAGGTGCTGCGACCAAACGCTGCCGTTGACCGAGCCGTCGAAGTACATCTCCCACCGCCACCGGTGGTGCCTGTCCTTATAGTGGGAGTTAAAGATCAGCGACGGGCGGCCGCACATGGTGACGCGCGCTCCCCGAATCGTGACCTCGTGGCTACGGTCGGTCAGCTGTGGCCAGTGAACCCCGTCGGGGGAAAGCAGTGTTGAGCAGTTAGCGGTAGTACCTGTCGGTGCGGTGGTCATCGCCATGACCCAGTTACCGTGCTTGAGTCTACCGTTCTTGAGTCTAACGTCCTTGAGTTTTACCACTGAGGGGTCGTTGACGTGTGTGTAAACGCCGTGACCGATAATTGTGCTGATACCAGAGAAACCATGGGTAAGTGTGTCGTCTCTGGTCCTAGACAGGTAGATCTCGTCGTTCTGCTGTCCTGCGGCGCGCCAACCACCGAAGTAGACGTTCCAGACGCCGCCCGCCTTGACGGGGTTGGCCGCATACAGATTCGGCCCCCTGACGACCGGGTTGCCGCGGTAGGGCACAAAGAATGCCTGACGCGGGTCTTTGACTGACCGGCCCAAATGGAAGACGGTGAACGGATCACCAACCTTCTCCTTGAGAGGGATCAGCCTGGATGATGCCATGGCGGGGGCTGCCAATAAGCAGACCACCATCACCCAGAGGGAACTAACCGAGAGTAATCGCCGTTTTAACTTCATGCGATCTCCTAGAACCATGTGGCCAGGGCGCAGTCACGGTCGACGGGCAGCCAACTTTTGAACTTATGAGCTGCACCATTCCCCAGCATCTGTTGACTGTCCGCTCACCGCAACCGCTCAGTACATCACCATAACTGGAGATAAATGTCTTGGCACTTTCAGCGGCTGCACCGTCACCGGCACCGACTGGCTGCCCGAGCTGGAGTGCCGCGATCTGACACACTCCGGGGCCGTCTCCGGACCGTACGAGGGGTGTCAACGACAGGAAAAGCAGTTGTCGACGGCTCTGCCCTGGTTAGGAATGGCGGGTAAGCGCCACTGCAGGTGCTCATCGGCGAACCTATGTTGAGGAACCAGTGAGACAGGCCGCCTGCGGTACAGCACAGAAGTACAGCAACTTCGGGGACCCCAGGCGTCCGGCCGCGCCCGCTAAGAACCCCCGCGACCAGCTAAAAAGACCTCAGCGCCCTACCTGCCCATAGTTCGCATCGAGGGGGCCAGGGGTTCAAATCCCCTCAGGTCCACGCAGCATGAAGCCCCAGTCGGCGAAAGCCGACTGGGGCTTCATCGTGTCTACAGCTCCTTCGCGAAGCAGCGGCTGTCCTCGTGGTGGCGGTAGTAGCCGAACTTGACGCACGGCTCGTAACCGCAGGAGGTGTACAGGGCGATGGCCTCCGGCTGCTTGGTCCCCGTCTCCAGGACCATGCGGAAGCGGCCGGCGGTGCGGGCGTCCTCCTCCAGGGCCGTGAGCATGCGCCGCGCCAGGCCCCGGCCGCGCATGTCCGCGACCACGTACATGCGCTTGAGCTCGGCGTCGCCGTCCTCGTTGCCCTCGTCGTTGCGGTCCCGGCTGCGCCAGCCGCCGGTCGCGACGGGGCGGTCGTGCTCGTCGTACGCGATCAGATACACGCCCCGGGGCGGGTCGAAGTCCGCGGCGGCGAGGACGGTGGCGTCGCCGTCGTCGCCGTAGCGTTCGGCGTATTCGGCCTGAACCTCGTCGTTGAGCTTGACGGCATCGGGGTGGTCGAAACGGACACGGCGTATATGCATGCTGGGCATCGTACTTCTATGCGGGAATCGGACACCGGGCTTTCCGGGCCCCGACCAGTGTGCCGGTATCGTGCCCTGGTGCTGACTGTGACCTCGGTGAACGTGAACGGCCTGCGAGCCGCCGCCAGGAAGGGCTTCGTGGAGTGGCTCGCGCAGACCTCCGCGGACGTCGTCTGCCTGCAGGAGGTGCGCGCCGAGCCGCACCAGCTGCCCGAGGAGGTGCGGCAGCCCGACGGCTGGCACGTCGTGCACGCACCGGCTGCGGCCAAGGGGCGCGCGGGCGTCTCCCTCTACACCCGGCGCGAGCCCGACCGCGTCCGGGTCGGCTTCGGCTCCTCCGAGTTCGACGGCAGCGGACGCTACGTCGAGGCGGACCTGCCGGGCGTCACCGTCGCCTCCCTCTACCTGCCCTCCGGCGAGGTCGGCACCGAGCGGCAGGACGAGAAGTTCCGCTTCACGGGCGAGTTCCTCGCCCACCTCAAGGAGCTGCGCGAGCGGGCCGCCGCCGACGGCCGTGAGGCGGTCGTGTGCGGCGACTGGAACATCGCCCACCGGCAGGCCGACCTCAAGAACTGGCGCGCCAACACCAAGAACTCCGGCTTCCTGCCCGAGGAGCGGCAGTGGCTCGGCCGGGTGTTCGCCGCGGAGGACGGCGGCTACGTCGACGTCGTACGGGCCCTGCACCCGGACGTCGAGGGGCCGTACACCTGGTGGTCGTACCGGGGGCGGGCCTTCGACAACGACTCCGGATGGCGCATCGACTACCACGCCGCCACGCCCGGTCTCGCCGGCAAGGCCGTCAAGGGCTTCGTCGAGCGCGCGGCCACGCACGCCGAGCGCTGGTCGGACCACGCCCCGGTGACCGTCGTCTACGACCTCTGAGGTACCGCAAGGGCCTGTCCGGCGGATCAGGCCCTAGTTCCGTTTGCTGATCCGCCGGTCCAGGGCCAGGGACAGTTCCGCCTCCACCACGCTGCGGGCGAGCGGCCGCAGGCGGTGCAGGTCCTCCTCGGGGGCGTGGCGCAGGATCAGCGTGGTGAAGAGTTCGGCGAGGGCGTCGGCGTGTTCGCGGACGCGGGCTGCGGCCGTGAGGACCTCGCCGAGCGGGATGCCCTCGCGGACCAGCGCGGAGGAGACGTCCAGCAGGCGGCGGCTGATGTGGACGATCTCGTCGCCGTCGGTGCCGAGGTAGCCGAGCTCCATGGCGGCGGCGAGGTTCTCGGGGGTGACCTCGCCCTCGAAGCGGGCGGCGAGTTCCTCGGGGGTGAGGCGGACCGGTTCCTCCTCGCTGGGGGTGCCGACGCCGATCAGGTCGGCGACGTTCCGGCCCTGGTCGAGGGCCTCGGCGAGTTCCGCGATGCCGTTCAGTGTGTGGCCGCGTTCCAGCAGGGCGGCGATGGTGCGCAGACGGGCCAGGTGGTGCTCGTCGTACCAGGCGATGCGGCCCTCGCGGCGGGGTGGTGGGATCAGCTTGCGCTCGCGGTAGAAGCGCAGTGTGCGCACGGTGATGCCGGCCAGACGGGCCAGCTCCTCCATGCGGTACTCGCGCCGTGCCTGCGGCCGTACCCCCGGGTGTTCTGCGTCCTCTGCCACGCCCGAAGCCTATGGTGTACCGCCGGTAACTTCCTTCTCCCGCCCCCTACCGCTCGGTACGGAGCTGCTCTACAGTCCCATTGCGCCAGTGTTCACTGGCAGAGTCGAAGGCGATGCGTGGAGGCTTCGGGATGGCCGAGCACGAGCATGTACGGGTGGCGGTGATCGGGTCCGGGTTCGGCGGGCTCGGGGCCGCCGTGCGGCTGCGCCGCGAAGGAATCACCGACTTCGTCGTCCTGGAGCGGGCGGACAGCGTCGGCGGCACCTGGCGGGACAACAGCTACCCCGGGTGCGCCTGTGACGTGCCCTCGCACCTCTACTCCTTCTCCTTCGCCCCCAACCCCGACTGGCCGCGCACCTTCTCCGGTCAGCGGCACATCCGCGCCTACCTGGAGCACGTCACCGACCTGTTCGGGCTGCGCCCGCACATCCGCTTCGACTCCGAAGTGAAGATGATGGTCTGGGACGCCGAGAACCTGTGGTGGCAGATCGAGACCGTGCGCGGCACGCTCACCGCCGACGTCGTCGTCTCCGCCACCGGGCCGCTGTCCGACCCGAAGATCCCCGAGATCCCGGGCCTCGAGTCCTTCCCGGGCAAGGTGTTCCACTCGGCCCGCTGGGACCACGACTACGACCTGCGGGGCAAGCGCGTCGCCATGGTCGGCACCGGCGCCTCCGCCATCCAGATCGTGCCGTCCATCCAGCCGCAGGTCGGCCGGCTCACCCTCTTCCAGCGCACCCCGCCGTGGGTCATGCCCCGCGTCGACCGCGCCATCAGCGGAGCCGAGCGCCTGCTGCACCGGTCGGTGCCCTTCACCACCCGGCTCCGGCGCGGCCTGCTGTGGGGCATCCGGGAACTGCAGGTCCAGGCGTTCACCAAGCACCCCGACGAACTCGGACTCATCGAGCAGCTCGCCAGGCGCAACATGGCCCGCGCCATCAAGGACCCGGCCCTGCGCGCCAGACTCACCCCCGACTACCGCATCGGCTGCAAGCGGATCCTGCTGTCCAGCGCGTACTACCCCGCGCTGGCCAAGCCGAACGTGGACGTGGTCGCCAGCGGGCTCAGCGAGATCCGCGGGTCGACCGTGGTCGCGGCGGACGGCACCGAGGCAGAGGTCGACGCGATCGTGTTCGGTACGGGCTTCCACGTCACGGACCTGCCGATCGCCGAGCGGGTGATCGGGGCCGAGGGCATCACGCTCGCCGAATCCTGGAAGAACGGCATGCAGGCGCTGCGGGGCGCCACCGCAGCAGGGTTCCCGAACTGGATGACGATCATCGGGCCCAACACCGGCCTCGGTAACTCCTCCATGATCCTCATGATCGAGTCCCAGCTGAACTACATGGCCGACTACCTGCGGCAACTGGACGTCCTCGGCGGCTGTACGGCCCTCGACGCCCGGCCCGCGGCCGTCGAGCACTGGAACCGCACGGTCCAGGAGCGCATGAAGCGCACGGTGTGGAACACCGGCGGCTGCACCAGCTGGTACCTGGACGCGAGCGGCCGTAACACCACCATCTGGCCCGGTACGACGTCCGAGTTCCGGCGTGCGACCCGGCGGGTGGAGCTGGGGGAGTACGAGGTCATCCGGAAGCCCGGCGGCCAACCGGCCGGTGCGGCCGGGCAGAAGACGGCGGCCGCCGCTCAGCGGAGCGAGGGCGCCGCATGAGCCGGCCCGCCTCCGTGACCTCCGGACCGTACGCCCCGCCCATCCCCTCCCGTGAACTCACCGTCGTCTCCGCCGACGGCGCACGGCTGCACGTCGAGGTCCACGGGCCCAAGGACGCGCCCCCCGTCGTCCTCTCCCACGGCTGGACCTGCTCGACCGCCTTCTGGGCGGCGCAGATACGGGACCTGGCGGCCGATCACCGGGTGATCGCGTACGACCAGCGGGGGCACGGCCGCAGTCCCGCGAGCCCCGCGTGCACCACCCAGGCGCTTGCGGACGATCTGGAAGCGGTGCTTGGGCAGACGCTGGCGCGCGGGGAGAAAGCGCTGGTCGTCGGCCACTCCATGGGCGGGATGACGGTCATGGCCGCGGCCACGCGCCCCCGCTTCCGTGAACACGCCGCCGCGGTCCTGCTGTGCAGCACCGGCAGCTCGCGGCTGGTCGCTCAGGCACGCGTGGTGCCGCTCGGCGAGGGGCGGGTGCGCACCTGGCTCACCGGGCGCGTACTCGGTTCGCGCGCCCCGCTCGGGCCGGTCACGCCGGTTGCGAAGAGCATCCTCAAGTACGCCACCATGGGCGCCGGTTCCGCCCCGCACATGGTGGAGGCGTGCGCGCAGATCGTGCACGCCTGCCCGCGCGCCGTGCGCCACGCGTGGGCCGCCGTACTCGAGGCGCTCGATCTCGACCACGGCGTACGGGAGTTGCACGCGCCCACCGCGATCCTGCACGGCGCGTCCGACCGCCTCACGCCCCCCGTGCACGCCCGCGCGCTGGTCGCCGCGCTGCCGCAGTGCGTCGGCCTCACCGAGCTGACCGGCGTCGGCCACATGACCCCCATCGAGGCCCCCGACCTCGTGACCGGCAGGATCCGGGAACTCGTCACCACGTACGTCACCACCGAGAAGGCCACAGGCGCACAGATCAAGGAGGGCGCATGAGCAGGGTCAGCCTCGAAGGGCAGGTCGCGGTCGTCACCGGAGCGGCGCGCGGGGTCGGTGAGCTGCTGGCGCGCAAGCTCTCCGCGCGCGGCGCGAAGGTCGCGCTGGTCGGACTGGAGGAGGAGGCGCTCAAGGACGTCTCCTCACGCCTGCACAGCGACAGCGCCCACTGGTACGCCGACGTCACCGACCACGAGACGATGAGCCGGGTCGCGCAGGAGGTGAAGGCGCGGTTCGGGAAGGTCGACATCGTGGTGGCCAACGCCGGTGTGGCGACGGGCGGTCCGTTCATCGACTCCGATCCGCAGGCGTGGCGCCGGGTGATCGAGGTGAACCTGATCGGTTCGGCGGTGACCGCGCGGGCGTTCCTGCCGGTCCTGGTGGAGAGCCGGGGCTATCTGCTGCAGATCGCCTCGCTCGCCGCGATCACCCCGGCGCCGATGATGACGGCGTACTGCGCGTCCAAATCGGGTGTGGAGGCGTACGCGCACAGTCTGCGCGCCGAGGTCGGCCATCAGGGCGTGCGCGTCGGCGTCGGGTACCTGTCCTGGACCGACACCGACATGGTGCGCGGTGCCGACCAGGACGACGTCATGCGGGAGCTTCGGCAGCGGCTGCCGTGGCCGTCCAACAAGACCTACCCGCTGGGACCGGCGGTGGACCGGCTGGTCGCGGGGATCGAGCGGCGCTCGGCGCATGTGTACGGGCAATGGTGGCTGCGAGGCATGCAGGGTGTGCGCGGGTATCTTCCGGCGCTCATCGGGACGGTCGGGCAGCGCGAGATGAAACGCTTCGCGCCGCGCCTGCAGGGGATGCGCTCGGGGCTCGTAGGCGCAGGTGGTGCGGCGGACGAAGCGGCTCGTGCTACGCACCGTGACTGATCCACGTGCGTACCGTGGTCGGCCGTGTGAATCTGGGTGAGGCCCCACTGAGGGGCCGATTCCCCCACCTCACCCACTACGGGAGTGAACCCACATGGGTATGAAGGACAAGGCCAACGAGTGGCAGGAACAGGGCAAGCAGAAGCTCGGTGAGGGCCGTGAGCGGGCCGGCCAGCGTGGCCAGCAGCAGCAGCCCCAGCGTGGCCAGCAGCCCCAGCGTGGTCAGCAGCAGTCGCAGCGTGGCCAGCAGCAGTCCCAGCGTGGTCAGCAGCAGCAGCCGCAGCGCGGTCGCGAGAACATGCGCGACATCGAGGACACGGAAGCGGAGATGGAAGACCGCTTCGACCGGGACTACGACGCGTAGTCGCTGCGCTCGGCCTTGGCCGGTTCGGCGTGGGGCACCCTCCCTCCCGGGAGGGTGCCCTTGCTACGACGCGGGGCGGGGCGGGAGTTTGGGGCGGGTCCGGTCGGGGGTGTCGGTGTAGTCGGGCGGGATCGCCGCCGGGTTGGACTCCAGGAGCTCCAGCGCGAGCTGTACCGCGTCGTCCATCTGGGCGTGGCGGCCCTCCGCCCAGTCCAGGGGGGTGCGCATGATCTCCAGGTCGGGCGTGACGCCGTGGTTCTCCACGGACCAGCCGTAGGCGTCGAACCAGGCCGCGTTCATCGGCACCGTGATGACCGTGCCGTCGCCCAGGCGGTGGCGGCCGGTCATGCCGACCACGCCGCCCCAGGTGCGCTGGCCGACCACCGGGCCGAGCTTCAGCAGCTTGAAGGCGGCCGTGATCATGTCGCCGTCCGACGACGTCGCCTCGTCGCACAGGGCCACGACCGGGCCCCTCGGCGCGTTCGACATGTACGACACCGGTTGCGCGTCCCTCGTCAGGTCCCAGCCCAGGATCGTCCGGGTCAGCTTCTCGATGACGAGTTCGCTGATGTGGCCGCCCGCGTTGCCGCGCACGTCCACGATCAGGGCCGGCCGGGACACCTCCATGCGCAGGTCGCGGTTGAACTGGGCCCAGCCGGAGCCGCCCATGTCGGGGATGTGCAGGTAGCCGCACTTGCCGCCGCTCAACTCCCGTACGACGGCGCGCCGTTTGGCGACCCAGTCCTGGTAGCGCAGCGGCCGTTCGTCGACGAGCGGGACGACGGCGACCCGCCGGGAACGGCCCGGCTCCCCTTCCGCCGAGGGTTCCGCCGGGGTGAACGTCAGCTCCACGGTCGTACCGCCGGAGCCGGCGAGCAGCGGATAGGGACCGGTCACGGGATCGACCGGGCGGCCGTCGACGTGGGTGAGGACGGCGCCCTCGCGGATGCCCGTGCCGGCCAGCGGTGAGCGGGCCTTGGAGTCGGAGGAGTCGCCGGGCAGGATGCGCTTGACCAGCCAGTGTCCGTTCCGCTGTACGAAGTTGGCGCCGAGGAGTCCCTGCCATCGCTGGTAGTGGGGCGGGCCCTCGTTGCGGCGGGCGGCGGTGACGTAGGCGTGCGAGGTGCCCAGTTCGCCGAGGACCTCCCTCAGCAGATCGGCGAACTCGTCGGGGGAAGCGACCCGTTCGACGAGGGGACGGTACTGGTCGAGCACCGCGTCCCAGTCGATGCCGCTCATGCCCGGGTCCCAGAAGTAGCTGCGGATGAGCCGTCCCGCCTCGTCGTAGGCCTGGCGCCACTCGGCGGGCGGGTCGGCGACGTGGAGGATGCGGCGCAGGTCGATCCAGACGGTCGTGTCGCTGTCGCCCATCTCGGTGGAGGGGACCGCGCGCAGGTCGCCCTCGTCGACGACGACCAGGCGGGTGCCGTCGCCGCTGACCGCGAACCAGTCCAGGTGGTCGACCAGTTCGGACTTCTTCGCCTTGGTGAGGTTGAAGTACTCCAGAGTCGGACGGCCGCTGATGTCGGACGGGTTGACGAAGGTCTCGCCGAGCGCGCCGGAGATCGGCCAGCGCAGCCAGACCAGACCGCCGCCCGCGACGGGGGACAGCCCCGAGTACTTGGAGGCGATCACGGGGAACGGGGTGACCCGGTTGGCCAGGCCCTCCACCTCCACGGTCACCGTGCCGCCCTCGCCCGTCTCCTCGTCCTCGACCGGGTCGAGCCCGCCCGCCGCCGGCCGGCCCTCCGGGTTCAGGGCGAAGGGGGAGGGGGTCGCCGAGTTCAGCGGGACCAGGTACGGGCGGCAGCCGAGCGGGAAGGAGAGGTCGCCGGTGTGGACGTCGTAGACCGGGTCGAAGCCGCGCCAGGAGAGGAAGGCGAGATAGCGGCCGTCGCGGGTGAAGACGGGGTTCTCGTCCTCGAAGCGGCCGTTGGTGACGTCCACGATCAGCCGGTCCTTGATGCGGGCCAGCTTGATCTGGCGCAGGGAACGGCCGATGCCGGGGTGGGACCAGGTGATCCAGGCGCCGTCCGGGGAGAAGGCGAGGTCGCGGACGGGGCCGTTGACGGAACGGATCAGCTCGGTCACGGGTTCGCCGACACCGGCGGCACCGGAGTCACCGGCGGCACCGGAATCATCGACAGCACCGGAATCATCGGCGGCACCGGAATCATCGGCGGTATCGGCGGCACCCCCGGCACCGGCCGCACCGGATCCACCGGAGTCACCGGAACCAGCAGAACCCTCACCGAAATCAGCGGACACCTGCGTCCCCTCCGGCTCCGCCACATCGATCAGCAGCAACCGCCCGTCGTGCGACGCGATCGCCAGCCGTTCCCCCTCCGGATCGGAGACCATCTCCAGGACGCGGCCCAGTGCGCCGGTGGCCACCCGGCGCGTCGCGCGGTCGCCGGTCGCGCGGGGGAGTTGGGCGATCTCGACGGCGTCCTCGCCTTCGGCGTCCGTCACGTACGCCACCTGCCCCGTCGTGCCCAGCATCTCCGGCAGCCGTACCCGAACCCCGGACGAGTCGGTGATCGTACGGGCGGGGCCGTCGCGGTGGGTGAGCCAGTACAGGCTGCCGCGGACGACGACGGCGCTGGCCCGGCCGGTGTCGTCCACGGAGATGCCGTCGACGTTCTGCGCGGCCGGCACCGGGTAGCGGCGGCGCCCGGTGGCCGGTCCGGCGAGGCGGATGTCCAGCCGGCGCGGTACGGCGTCCGGGGCGAAGTCGTCCACCAGCCACAGGTCGCCGGCGCACTGGTAGACCACCCGGCTGCCGTCGCTGGAGGCGTGCCGGGCGTAGAAGGCGTCGTGGTCGGTGTGGCGGCGCAGGTCGGTGCCGTCGTAGGCGCAGGAGTAGAGGTTGCCGACGCCCTCGTGGTCGGAGAGGAAGGCGATCCGGCCGGCGACGAACATGGGGCAGGCCAGATGGCCGCCGATGTCGGGCACGAGCTGCTCCCCGTGCAGCCACAGGCGCCCCATCGCGCCGCCGCGATAGCGCTTCCAGGAGGCCGGCTCGTGCGGTGGGGTGCCGGTGAGCAGCAGGGTCTTGTGCTGTCCGTCGATGTCGGCGACCTGGATGTCGGAGACCGGCCCCCAGGGCAGCTTGCGGCCGGGGTCGCCGTCGGTGGTCACCTTGTAGGCACACGTGAAGTAGGAGAAGGGCTCGCCGTGGGAGGCGACGGCCAGGATGTCGCCCTCCGGGGTCCAGCCGCAGACCTGGGTGTCGGCGCTGCCCCAGTACGTCAGCTGCCGTGCGGGGCCGCCGTCGACGTCGACGAGGTGGATCTCGGGCACGAGGCTGCGCCAGCTCGTGTAGGCGATGCGGCGGCCGTCGGGCGAGAACCGGGGGTGGCCCTCCTTCGTACGGTCCACCGTGAGCCGCCAGGCCCGGCCCGGGGCGTCGAGGGGGGACAGCCACAGGTCGTCCTCGGCCACGAAGCAGAGCAGGTCGCCGCTGAGGTGGGGGAAGCGCAGATAGCTCACCTCCCCATGCTTTTCCGCCCGCGGGGGTGCAGCAACTTATGCGCCCTTGACGTTCGTGATCCAAGGCACGTACGAAACGGTTTCGTTTCGCTCACTCGGGGGGTATCTTCATGGTGTACGCGCAGGAGGCTCCGGAGCGGGAAGGTGAGTGGCATGACTGAGGTCGTCGCAACGGCGCGGCGTAGTCGGATCACGCCCGAACGCGAGGCCGAGTTGTACGAGGCCGTGCTCGACCTGCTCCGGGAGGTCGGCTACGACGCCCTCACCATGGACGCCGTCGCCGCCCGCACCCGCTCCAGCAAGGCCACGCTCTACCGCCAGTGGGGCGGCAAGGCCGAGCTGGTGGCCAAGGCGGTGCGGCACAACAAGCCCGGCGGCTCCGCCGACCGGGTCGACACCGGATCGCTCAGGGGTGATCTGCACGCCCTCACCCTGCGCTCGGACGACTGCCAGATGGAGCAGAACTCCGCGCTGATGCGCGGTCTGGCCATGGCCGTCCACGGCAACCCGGACCTCCTGAAGGCCTTCAAGGACCATCTCATCGAGCCGGAGCTGGCGGAGTTCCGTCGCGTGCTTCAGCGGGCGGTCGACCGGGGCGAGATCCGTGCGGACAACCCGGCGATCAATTACGTGATGCACATGATGATCGGCGGGTTCGCCGCCCGCTCGCTCATCGACGAACAGCCGCCGACGCAGGCCTTCCTCCTGTCGTACATCGACGCCGTGGTCCTCCCCGCCCTCGGCGTCACCCCCAGCTGAACCCCCTCCCCAGCAAGCCCACCACCTGACGTCACCGCTCACGTCGTCGGGCTGATCACCCTTGCCCTGATGAACCCACGACCTGACCGGGAGTACGCCTCCGTGGCCACGTTCCTCTACAAACTCGGCCGGCTCGCCTTCAGGCGACGGCACTTCGTCGCCCTCATATGGGTCGCGCTGCTCACCCTCGCCGGAGTGGGCGCCGCCTCGGCGCCGGCCGCCGGCAACACGTCTTTCTCCATCCCGGGCACCGAGGCCCAGAAGGCCTTCGACCTGCTGGAACAGCGCTTCCCCGGCATGAGCGCCGACGGCGCCACCGCGCGGGTCGTCTTCAAGGCGCCCAGCGGCGAGAAGATGACCGACCACCTCAACAAGGCGACCGTCGAGAAGACGGTGAAGGAGCTGAAGAGCGGCTCCGAGGTGGTCTCCGTCGCCGACCCCTACACCGGACACGCCGTCAGCAGGAACGGCACGATCGCCTACGCCTCGGTGAAGTACAAGGTCTCCGGCATGGAGCTGAAGGACTCCTCCAAGGACGCCCTGAAGGCGGCCGCGCGGCACGCGCGGGACGCCGGGCTGACCGTCGAGATCGGCGGTGACGCGCTCAGCGCCACCCCGGAGACCGGCTCCAGCGAGGTCATCGGCATCGCGATCGCCGCCGTCGTCCTCGTCATCACCTTCGGCTCGCTGCTCGCGGCGGGCTTCCCGCTGCTCACCGCGATCATCGGCGTCGGCATCGGCGTCTCGACGATCACCGCGCTCGCCAGCGCCCTCGACCTGGGCACCACCACCTCCACCCTGGCGTCCATGATCGGCCTGGCCGTCGGCATCGACTACGCCCTCTTCATCGTCTCCCGCTACCGCGCCGAGCTGGCCGAGGGCCGCGAGCGCGAGGAGGCGGCCGGACGGGCCGTCGGCACGGCGGGCTCGGCGGTGGTCTTCGCCGGTCTCACCGTCGTCATCGCCCTGGTCGGCCTGTCGGTCGTCAACATCCCGATGCTGACCAAGATGGGCATCGCGGCGGCGGGCACGGTCGCCATCGCCGTCCTCATCGCGCTCACGATGATCCCGGCGCTGCTCGGCTACGCGGGCCGCAAGGTCAAGCCGGCGGGCGAGAAGAGCAAGCTGCTCGGCGGCGGCCGTACGCCGAAGAAGCCGGGCCGGCCCAACATGGGCACCCGCTGGGCGAGCTTCGTCGTACGGCGCCCGGTCGCCGTCCTGCTGCTCGGCGTGCTCGGCCTCGGCGCGGCGGCGATCCCGGCCGCCTCCCTGGAACTGGGCCTGCCCGACGACGGCTCCCAGCCGACCGCCACCACCCAGCGCCGCGCCTACGACCTCCTCTCCGAGGGCTTCGGCCCCGGCTTCAACGGCCCGCTGATGGTCGTGGTCGACGCCAAGGACAGCGCCCACCCCAAGAAGGCGTTCACCGAGGTAGGCGACGAGATCAAGGGCCTGAAGGACGTCGTCACGGTCACCCCGGCCGTGGCCAACAAGGCCGGTGACACGGCGACGATCACCGTCGTACCCGGGTCCAAGCCGTCCTCCAAGACGACCGAGGACCTGGTGCACGCCATCCGGGACAAGGGTGCGGGCATCGCCGAGAAGACCGGCTCCAGGCTGCTGGTCACCGGCTCCACGGCGGTGAACATCGACGTCTCGCAGAAGCTGAACGACGCGCTGCTGCCCTACCTGGCGCTGGTGGTCGGCCTCGCGTTCCTGCTCCTGATCGTGGTGTTCCGCTCGGTCCTCGTCCCGCTGAAGGCGGCCCTCGGCTTCCTGCTCAGCGTGCTCGCGGCCCTCGGCGCGGTCGTCGCCGTCTTCCAGTGGGGCTGGCTGTCGGGCCTGATGAACGTCGAGCAGACCGGCCCGGTCATGTCGATGATGCCGATCTTCATGGTGGGCGTCGTCTTCGGCCTCGCGATGGACTACGAGGTCTTCCTCGTGACCCGGATGCGGGAGGCGTTCGTCCACGGGGAGAAGCCCAGCCAGGCCGTGGTGACCGGCTTCAAGCACGGCGCGCGGGTCGTCACGGCCGCCGCCGTCATCATGATCGCCGTCTTCTCCGGCTTCATGGGCTCCACCGAGGCGATGGTCAAGATGATCGGCTTCGGCCTCGCGATCGCCGTCTTCTTCGACGCGTTCATCGTCCGCATGGCCATCGTCCCGGCGGTCCTCGCGCTGCTCGGCAGGCGGGCCTGGTGGCTGCCCAGGTGGCTCGACCGCGCGCTGCCCAACGTCGACGTCGAGGGCGAGGGACTGCGCAAGCAGGCCGACCCCGACGAGGAGAGGGAGCTGGTACGCGCCTGACGTACCGCTCCTGACGCAGAGCGGCCGGTGAGGGTGCCCCTGGGGACGGGGCCGCACCCTCACCGGCTTCCTGCTGCTCACGGCTGCCGACGCCGCCGGGCAAAACCCCGTGAGCGCGGCGACGGCGATGCCGTAGCGTGCCCGGCATGACGACGACAGCCGCCACTGGCGCCGACGAGTCCGCAGCCCACCCCCCACGCGTGGACGTGCGCGAGCAGACCGCGTGACGCCGCTCGTCGCAGCCGCCGTCCTGCTCGCCGCGGTGACCCACGCCTGCTGGAACGCCATCGCGCACCGCATCACCGACAAGCTGGTCGGATTCACCCTGATCTCCGGCGGCGGGGTGCTGATCGGCCTCGCGATCGCGCCGTTCGTGGGCTTCCCGGCCGGGCCCGCCTGGCCGTACCTGCTGGTCTCGGCGGTCGTGCACATCGTCTACTACGCCCTGCTCATGACGTCGTTCCGGCTCGGTGACTTCGGGCAGGCGTATCCCATCGCGCGTGGCAGCGCCCCGCTCGTGGTCACCGTGCTGGCCGCCCTCTTCGCGCACGAGGTGCCCGGGAACTGGGCACTGGCCGGGATCGCCGTGTCCTGCGTGGGACTCATGGGCGTCAGCCTGTGGGGGCTGCGCGGAAGCCGACCCGACTGGGCGGCGATCGGCGCGGCCTTCGCGACCGGACTGACGATCGCGGTGTACACGGTGATCGACGGCCTGGGTGTACTGGCCGCGCACGCGCCGCTCGGGTACATCGCCTGGCTCATGGCCATCCAGGGAGTGGTCGTCCCGGGCTACCTGTACGCACGCGAGCGGGCCGGCACCGTCCGCCTGCTCCGGCCGTACGCGGCCCTCGGCCTCCTCGGCGCGGTCCTGTCCGTCGCCGCGTACGCCCTGGTGCTGTGGGCCCAGACCCGCGCCGAACTCGCGCCGATCGCCGCCCTGCGCGAGTCCTCGATCATCGTCGGGGCCGCGATCGGCGCGCTGTTGTTCAAGGAGAGTTTCGGGGCACCCAGAATCGCGGCCGCCGGGCTGCTGGTGGTGGGCATCGGGTTGATGATGCACGTGGGGTAGGTATCCCGGTTGCGGGGGCACGGGGCAGCGACAGGGACGACAGGGAGCCGTCAATGACCGACAAACCGACCGTCAGCGTTCTGGGTACCGGCATCATGGGGGCCGCGATGGCCCGGAACCTGTGCCGTGCGGGGCTCGACGTGCGCGCGTGGAACCGTACGCGCGAGAAGGCCGAGCCGCTCGCCGCCGACGGCGCACGGATCACCGGCACGCCCGCCGAGGCCGTCGAGGGCGCCGACGTCGTCCTGACGATGCTGTACGACGGCAACACCGTCCTCGACGTCATGCGCGAGGCCGCACCGGCACTGCGACCCGGCACGGTGTGGGCGCAGTGCACCACCGCCGGGATCGAGCTGATCACCGACCTGGCCGCCTTCGCCCGCGAGCACGGACTCGTCTTCTACGACGCTCCCGTCCTCGGCACCCGCCGGCCCGCCGAGGCCGGTCAGCTGACCGTGCTGGCCGCCGGGCCCGAGGAGGGGCGGGAGACGGTCGCGCCCGTGTTCGAGGCGGTCGGCGCGAAGACCACGTGGACCGGGACCGACGGCGGCGCCGGCAGCGCCAGCCGGCTGAAGCTGGTCGCCAACAGCTGGGTGCTCGCGGCCACCGCGGCGACCGGTGAGGTGCTCGCCCTCTCCCAGGCCCTCGGCGTGGATCCGCAGGGCTTCTTCGAGCTCATCGAGGGCGGCCCGCTCGACATGGGCTACCTGCGGGCCAAGGCCGCGCTGGTGCTCGACGGCAAGCTGTCCCCGGCGTCGTTCGCGGTGGCCACCGCCGAGAAGGACGCCCGCCTCATCGTCCAGGCCGGCGAGCGCGCCGGCGTACGGCTGGACCTCGCCGCCGCGACCGCGGACCGGCTCGCCCGTGCCGCCGCCCAGGGGCACGCGGACGAGGACATGGCCGCCGCGTACTTCGCGAGCTTCGAGGACCGGGCCGAGTAGGGCGGACGTCGACATGACGGGCCGGGGTGCCGGGGCGCACCCTGGAAGAAGCGTTCTGCAGCGGTTCTTCGGAGGTGGTCGTCATGATGCACACCGCTGTCGGCTGGCACGTCGAGCTGGAGTTCATGGAGGATGATCAGCAAACGCGCGCGGCGGCCCTGGTGCGCCTGCCCGACGGCACCGAGGTGCGCGCGCACGGCCACGCCACCCGGCACCGCGTCGACTCCAACCAGCCCAGGGTCGGCGAGGAGATCGCCGGCGCGCGTGCCCTCAACGAACTGGCCATGCAACTGCTGACCAAGGCCCACGACGAGATCGACGCGGAGTCCGGACGGACCTCGCACACGATCAACGTGTGACGTCACGGCACTGCGCGAGCGGCTACGCGAGCGCCGTGCGTACCGCCCGTACCAGCGCCTGCGCCCGCGGGTCCGCCGTCACGCTCTTCCTGAAGCCGTTGGTGACATAGCCGAAGGCGATGCCGGTCTCCGGGTCGGCGAAAGCCAGGGCGCCGCCCCGGCCGGGGTGGCCGAAGGAGCCGGGGGAGAGCAGCGGGGACGCCGCGCCGTGCAGCATGTGGCCGAGGCCGAACCGGGTGCCGACCACCAGGACCCGGTCCGGCCCCGCGGACTGCTCGGTGCGGGCCAGTTCCCTGGTCTCGGGGGTGAACAGCCGCGTGCCGCCGTCCACCTCGCCGATGAGCGAGGCGTAGAAGCGGGCGAGCCCGTCGGCGGTGGCGATGCCGTTGGAGGCGGGCAGGGCGGCCGCGCGGTAGGCGGGATCGTTCTCGTCGGGCAGCGGGGTGATCGCGGCGAACGCGCGCCGGGTCAGCGACTCGGGGTCGGCGTAGGCCTCGGCCACCGCGCGCTTGGGCCTGGTCTTCAGGCCGCCCGCGGCCTCGGGTGCCTCCACGGGGCCGACGCGGCCCACGCGCGCGTGCTCCGATTCCGGCAGGCCCAGCCACAGGTCCGCGCCGACGGGGCCGGCGATCTCGTCCGCGGTCCACGCGCCGACCGGGCGGCCGGTGATCCGCCGGATCAGTTCGCCGGTGAGCCAGCTGTAGGTCTGGGCGTGGTAGCCGTGGTCCGTGCCCGGCTCCCACGCCGGTGCCTGCGCGGCGACGGCCGCGGCGCCCAGGTCGGGGTCGGTGGCCTCGGCGGGGGTCAGCGGGCGGTCCAGCACGGGCACGCCCGCGCGGTGGGCGAGCAGGTGCCGGACGAGGGTGTGCTCCTTGCCGGCCGCCTTGTACTCGGGCCAGTAGGCGCCGACCGGGGCGTCCAGGTCGAGCTCGCCGCGCTGGTGCAGGAGCAGGAGGGCGGCGGCGGCGACCCCCTTGGTCGCCGAGCGCACGATCTGCGCGGTGCCGGGCTCCCAGGGTGCCGTGCCGTCCACGTCCCTGGTGCCGGCCCACAGGTCGACGACCTTGTGCCCGTCCCGGTACACGGCGACGGCCGCGCCGCGCTCCCCGAGCAGCGTGAAGTTCGCTGCGAACGCCTCCTTGACCGGCTCGAAGCCCTCGGCCACTGCGCCGTTCACGTCCACGCCCGCTGTCCTTTCGATCACTGTCCCATCGCCTGCGACAGCGGGTGCAACGCGGCCCGTGAGCCTGTGATTCCTCGGTGGGATCAGCCCAGCAGGATCGTTACATCGATGTTGCCGCGCGTGGCGTTGGAGTACGGGCAGACCTCGTGCGCCGAGTCCACCAGCTGGGCCGCCACCTGCGGGTCCAGGACCGGCAGGGAGACGCTGAGGGCGACCGCGAGCCGTAGCCGCGGTGCCTGTTCGGGCCGATGCCCACCTTGGCGGCCACCGTGGAACCGCTCAGGTCGTAGCCGGCGCGATTGCCGACGAGGATCAGCGCGTTGTGGAAGCAGGAGCTGTAGCCGGCCGCGAAGAGCTGTTCCGGGTTGGTGCCGTTGCCGTCGCCGCCCAGCTCCAAAGGCATCGCGACCTTCAGTTCGATCTGGCCGTCCTGGCTGGTGACATAGCCGTCGCGACCGCCGTGGGCGGTGGCCTCGGCGACGTACATGATCTTCGTCGGACGGGTGTCGACAGCGGTGTCCTCGGTCATGGCCGGCCTCCCCCGGAACAAGTGGCGCACAAGTACATCGTGCACAAGGTACTGGCCGGTAGGTCAGCAGTCGCCAGGTGGGGGTGGCAACCGGGGGTAACGCGAGATCAGTGCCGGTCGGCCGCCGCGTCGGCGCGCTCGGTGAGGCTCCACAGCTCCTCGCGCAACCGCGCGACCTCCTGCGCGCCCAGGCCTGTCGTGGTGAAGAGGGCGCCCGGTACACGCGCCGCGCGCTCCCGCAGTTCCTCCCCGCGCCCGGTGCACGCGACGAGCACCGAGCGCTCGTCGCCGGCCGCGCGCTCCCTGCGGACCAGGCCCGCCCCTTCCAGCCGCTTGAGCAACGGCGAGACGGTCCCGTAGTCCAGACGCAGGGCGCGCGCCAGTTCCTTCACACTGGTCTCGCCGCGCTCCCACAGCACCAGCAGCACCAGGTACTGCGGGTAGGTGAGGCCGAGGTCGTCCAGAAGTGGACGGTATGCGGCGGTCACGGCGCGCTGTGCGGCGTACAGCGCGAAGCACAGCTGGTCGTCCAGCAGCAGCGACCCCTCGGCGGCGCGGTCCTCGTTCGTCACGCGCCCATTGTCACGGACGCGCCTTCGCCACCGAGCGCGGGTCGAAGCCGAACGGCAGCTCCAGGCGGTGCGCCCGCATCAGCCCCTCGTCGCAGAGCAGCTCGGCGGTCGGGCCGTCGGCCGCGATCACGCCGTCGCTGAGGACGAGGGAGCGCGGGCACAGCTCCAGGGCGTAGGGGAGGTCGTGGGTGACCATGAGGACGGTGACGTCCAGGGAGCGCAGGATCTCGGCGAGTTCCCGGCGGGAGGCCGGGTCGAGGTTGGAGGACGGCTCGTCGAGGACGAGGATCTCCGGCTCCATGGCGAGCACCGTGGCCACGGCGACGCGCCGGCGCTGACCGAAGGACAGGTGGTGCGGCGGCCGGCCGGCGAAGTCCTGCATGCCGACCCGCTCCAGGGCGGTGCGCACCCGCTCCTCCAGCGCGGCCCCCTTGATCCCGGCCGCGGCCGGCCCGAACGCCACGTCCTCCCGCACGGTCGGCATGAACAGCTGGTCGTCCGGGTCCTGGAAGACGATGCCGACCTTCTGCCGGATCGCGGCCATGTGCCGCCCCCCGACGGGCAGCCCGGACACCGTCACCGTGCCGGTGCCGCCGCCCAGGATGCCGTTGAGGTGGAGCACCAGGGTGGTCTTGCCGGCGCCGTTCGGGCCGAGCAGCGCGACCCGCTCCCCCCGTGCGATGGAGAAGTCGACACCGAACAGGGCCTGGTGGCCGTCCGGGTAGGCGAAGGCCAGTCCGGCCACTTCCAGCGAAGGTGTCACAGAACCCATCCCAGTAGACAGACGACGAGGGCGGTGCACGGGAGTGCGAGGGCGTACGACCACTGGGCGCGGGACGCGGTCACCTCGTCGATGACCGGCATCGAGCCGGCGTACCCCCGGCTCACCATGGCCAGGTGCACGCGCTCCCCGCGCTCGTAGGAGCGGATGAACAGCGCGCCGGCGGACTTGGCGAGCACGCCCCAGTGCCGTACGCCCTTGGCCTCGAAGCCGCGCGACTCGCGGGCGATCCGCATCCGGCGCATCTCGTCGGTGATGACGTCGCCGTAGCGGATCATGAAGGACGCGATCTGCACGAGCAGCGCCGGCAGCCTCAGCCGCTGCAGCCCGAGCAGCAGTTCGCGCAGCTCCGTCGTGGCGGCCAGCAGCACGGAGGCGGCGACGCCGAGCGTGCCGTTGGCGAGTACGTTCCAGGCGCCCCACAGGCCGTTCACGCTGAGCGAGAGGCCGAGCGGATGCACCCGCTCGCCCTGCGCCACGAACGGCATGAGCACCGCGAACGCCACGAACGGCACCTCGATCAGCAGGCGCCGCAGCAGGAAACCGGCCGGCACGCGCGCGTGGTGGGCGACGCATGCGAGCAGGACGGCGTACACCGCGAACGCCCACATCGCCTCGCGCGGGGTCGACACGACGACCACCACGAACAGGAAGGCCGCGGCGAGCTTGGTGTGCGGCGGCAGACCGTGCACGGGCGAGTGCCCGTGCCGGTACAGCCTGTGCGCGTGTCCGGCTCCCATCTCAGAGTCCGGTGTGGGCGGGGGAGACGTCCTCGGTGCGCCGGCGGCGCAGCGCCCAGAACACCGCGCTGCCGGCCACGACGGTCACGCCGACGCCGATCACGCCCGCGAGGCCGCCGGACAGGCGGGCGTTCGAGACGCTCCTGACGCCGTAGCCGGCGAGCGGGGAGTCGGCGGCGGCGTGCTTCTCCTCCTTCTTGTCGATCCCCTTGTCGTGCGCGACCTTCTCCAGGCCGTCGGGGTTCGCGGAGGCGTAGAAGCTGAGGAATCCGGCGAGGACGAGGGAGGTGACCAGGCCCGTCACCCAGAGCGTGCGCCGTGAGGCGCGCGCCGTGACGGGCGCCGTGGGAGCGGCGGGAACGTCCACGAGTGCGCCGTCCACGCGCAGCTTGAGCCGCTGCCGCAGGCCGCGCGCCCCGTACACGAGATCCGGGCGCACGGCGATCACCGCGCTCACCGTGAGCGCGGTGATCGCGGCCTCGCCGATGCCGATCAGGACATGGACGCCGACCATGGCGGTCGCGACCTTGCCGAGGGAGACGTCCGTCGTCCCGCCGACCGCGTAGAGGAGGGTGAAGACGACCGCGGCGGCCGGCACGGACAGCAGTGCGGCGGCGAAGGAGGCGACGGTCACCGAGCGCCGCTTGCGGGGCAGGACGGCGAGCAGCGCGCGGAAGACGGCGTAGGAGACGACCGTGGTGGTGATCGCCATGTCGGTGATGTTCACGCCGAGCGCGGTGAGCCCGCCGTCCGCGAACAGCACACCCTGCATCAGCAGCACCACGGACACGCAGAGCACGCCTGTGAACGGGCCGACGAGGATCGCGGCGAGCGCTCCGCCGAGCAGATGGCCGCTTGTTCCGGCCGCGACGGGGAAGTTGAGCATCTGTACGGCGAAGATGAACGCCGCCACCAGGCCGGCCAACGGGGCCGTTCTCTCGTCGAGCTCGCGGCGGGCGCCGCGCAGGCTCACCGCGAGGGCGCCGGCGGCGACCACTGCGGTGACGGCGGAGGTGGGGGCGTCGATGAATCCGTCAGGTACGTGCACCGGATGATTTTAGGGCTTTGTTGCGAACTATTTGCAAGAACCAGGTGGTCGTGCATCCGTTCCGCGAGACGGCCCGCTCCGGCGGGCGGAAGCCGGAAAATGTGCGACATTGGAGTGAAAGCGGACGAAAAGCTTCCGTATGGGTCACTCAGCGTGAAAGGGCGATATGATGTCTGTGATCGAGCAGTACGCGCGCGCCCATATCGTCACGGACGAGGAGGACCCGGGGGCCGTACCGGTGGTCTTGCGGTACGACCCCGACAGCGATCCCCGGTCGGTCCGGTTCGGCCTGCCGGGCCCGCACGAGTGGACCTTCTCCCGCGCACTGCTGGAACGCGGGCTCAGGGCACCGGCCGAGAGCGGCGCGATACGGGTGTGGCCCTGCGGGCGCGTCCAGGCCGTCGTCGAGTTCCACTCCGACAACGGTGTCGAGGTCGTCCAGTTCGACTCGAAGGCCCTGCTCAGATTCCTGCGCCGCACCTACACCGCGGAACCCGTACGGACCTGATCAGCCGCCCGTCTTCAGCAGCGCCGCCACCATCGGTCCGGCCGTGTCACCGCCGTGGCCGCCCGCCTGGACCACGCCCGCGGCGGCGAGGTCGCCCTGGTACGCGGTGAACCAGCCGTTCGGCTTCTTCTGCCCGTCGACCTCGGCGGAGCCCGTCTTGGCGCCGTAGTCCCCGCTCATCCCGGCCATCGCCTTGGCCGCCGTGCCGTACATCGCCGTGTACCGCAGCACGTCCTTCAGCTGGGACTGCGTCGCCGCCGACATGGTGCGCGCGGCCTTCGCCAGCGTGCGGTGGTCCACCTCGGGGGCCACCAGGTACGGCTGGCGGAAGGTGCCCGACTCGACCGTCGCCGCCACGGACGCCATGTTCAGCGGGTTCATGCGCACGCCGCCCTGCCCGATCAGCGAGGCACCCATCTGCGCGCCGCTCTGCACCGGGACGGAACCGTCGAACGACGGGACGCCGATGGCCCAGTTGTCCATGCCGAGGCCGTAGACCTGCTGGGCCTCCTTCGTCAGGTCGCCGTCGGACAGCTTCGGCGCGAAGTTGATGAAGGCGTTGTTGCAGGAGGCCCCGAAACTCTGCTTGAACGTGCCCTTCTTGATCTCGGAGTCGGCGTCGTTGTGGAACGTCCAGCCGGCGAGCTTGTACGTCTTGGGGCACGGGTGTGACGCGTCCGGGGTGACGAGCTTCTTCTCGAACAGCATCGTCGACGTCACGATCTTCATCGTGGAACCGGGCGCGAGGGAGCCCTGGAAGGCGACGTTGAAGCCGTGCCCGCTGTTGGCGACCGCGAGGATCTCCCCGGTCGAGGGCCGTACGACGACCACGGACGCCTGCGTCCGCTTGCCGACCTGCTGCTCGGCCGCCGCCTGCAGGGTGGGGTTCAGCGTCGTCCGCACCGTGCCCGGGGTGCCCTTGCTCAGCTCCACGAGCGTCTTGTCGGACAGCTCGGCCTTCTGCGACGCCTTGCCGCGCACCACGCGCAGTTCCACGCCCGCCTTGCCGCCCGCCGTCTTGCCGTACTTCTCCCGCAGCCCGTCCAGCACCGAGCCCAGCGACGGGTACGTGGCGGTCGTCAGCTCGCCGCCGTCACGGTCCAGCGCCTTGATCGGCGGGGTGCCGGACGCGCCGGTGACCAGGGTGTCGCCGTCCTTCAGGTCCGGGTGCAGGACCGAGGAGTGCCAGCCGACCAGCGGCTTGCCGTCGCTCGCCCGCCGCACCACGGTCAGCGAACTGTCGTAGGCCAGCGCCTTGCTCAGCTTCTGGTACGACACCGTCGCCTTGACGGAGAACGGCACCTTGTCGCCCTTGGCCGCGCCCGGCGTGAGCGTGACGCCCTTCAGGTGCGCGTCCCTGGCGTAGCCGGTGAGCAGCGTGGCGGCGGCCGAGGCGTCGTCGGTGGCGGCGGCCGCCTCGGTGACCTTGCCCTGCTGCCACGCCGTGAGGAAGCGGGTGGAGGCCGTGTGGACCTCGGCGGCGCTGAGCGGGCCGGTCTTGACGGCCTTGTGGTCGGCGCTGGCGGACGCGCGCCCGTCGGTGGAGGCACCGCCGTCGGTCAGCGCGTAGACGGCGCATGCGGCGCCGCCGACGACCAGGGCGATCACCCCGCCGAGCACGACGGGACCGGTCGTCTTCCGTCGCTCGGCGACGCGCCTTCTCTTGCCCACAGCCTCAGATCCTCCGTACCTTCCCCGGGGTCCCCGTAGCCCTCACACTCCCCAACGACGGCACTCACCTTAAGGTCCCCACCTCAGAGGGTGATGTCCGCGGACGATCCGTAGCAGGCTTGCGACAATCCGACTGCGGGACGCCCCCGTGCGGCCACGGCTCAGACCCAGGTGTCCAGCCACATCCGCGACCGCCACGAGTCGATCGGGACCGCCGTGCCCGTGTAGAGGGGCCAGAAGTAGATGAAGTTCCAGGCGATGAGCAGTACCAGCACGCCCGCCGCGGACGCGCCCACCACCCGGCGGGTGTCGGAGGAGCCCGGGGGACCGACGATCGCGCCGATCATCATCGCCACCGCCAGGCACAGGAACGGCACGAAGACGACCGCGTAGAAGAGGAAGATCGTCCGCTCCTGGTACATGAACCAGGGCAGATAACCCGCCGCGATCCCGCACGCGACGGCGCCGGCGCGCCAGTCGCGGCGCAGCGCCCAGCGCCACAGCACGTAGAGGATCGCGACGCAGGCCGCCCACCACAGCACCGGTGTGCCGATCGCCAGCACCTCACGGGCGCACTTCTGGCCGGCGTCCGCCGGGCAGCCGTCCGCGCCGGGGTTCGGGGACTCGTAGAAGTACGACACCGGGCGGCCCAGCACGATCCAGCTCCACGGGTTGGACTGGTAGGTGTGCGGGGACGTCAGGCCGACGTGGAACTCGTACACCTCGTGCTCGTAGTGCCACAGGCTGCGCAGCCAGTCCGGCAGGAACGTCCAGCTGCCGCCCTTGCCGTCGGTGGCCGCCCAGTTGCGGAAGTAACCGCCGGTGCCGTCCGTGGGGGAGAGGATCCAGCCCGTCCAGGAGGCCAGGTAGACGACGACCGCCACCGGGACCGTCGCCAGGAAGGCGATACCCGTGTCGTACTTCAGGGCCGCCGCGTAAGGGCGCTGGGCGCCGGCGGTCCTCCGGGTGCCGACGTCCCACAGCACGGCCATCACGCAGAACGCGGCCAGGATGTACAGGCCGTTCCACTTGGTGCCGATGGCGAGGCCCAGCATCAGCCCGGCCGCCCAGCGCCAGGGGCGCGGACCGAAGCGGAACGTGTCGGCCACGCGCGCGTGCGGGCGGACCCGGCCGTCCGGGCCGGCGGGCAGCGCGGCGGCCAGCCTCTGCCGTGACCGGTCCCGGTCGATGATCAGACAGCCGAACGCGGCCAGCACGAAGAACATCAGCACGCCGTCGAGCAGCGAGGTCCGGCTCATCACGAAGTGCAGGCCGTCCACCGCCATCAGCGCGCCCGCGAGGCAGCCCAGGAACGTCGAGCGGAACATCCGCCGCCCGATCCGGCACAGCAGCAGGACGGACAGGGTGCCCAGCAGCGCGGTCATGAACCGCCAGCCGAAGGGGTCGAACCCGAACACCAGCTCGCCGAGCCCGATGACGTACTTGCCGACCGGCGGGTGCACGACGTACGCCGCGTCCGTCGGGATCGCGAGGTGGCCGTGCGTCTGCAGCACCAGGTCGTTGGCGTTCTTGTCCCAGTTGACCTCGTAACCGCGGTGGACGAGCGCCCAGGCGTCCTTGGCGTAGTACGTCTCGTCGAATATCACCGCGCGCGGACTGCCCAGGTTCCAGAACCGCATCAGGCCCGCCATCAGCGTCACCAGCAGCGGCCCGCCCCAGCCCGACCAGCGGGTGATCCGGTCGGCCAGGACCGGCGAGGCGCCGAGCGCCTGCCACAGGCGGGGGCTCGGCTCGGCGTACGGCGGAACCAGCCGGTCGCGTACGTCGCCCGAGGGCGCGTCCTTGGCCGGTACGTACCCGAATCGGCGCAGCCGCTGCTGCCACGACGGCCGCTGGTCGTGCGGCATCTGGCCCTGCCGGAGGTCCATGGAGGACGCGGTACTGGTCACCGCGCCATCGTAGGGAACGGTTCTGTGCGAGTCCCGTGCATGTGCGGTACCGGTCGGTTTCCGGCAGGGCTGTCAGTGGTTCCTGGGAGGATGGTCGGGTGACTGGAACCCTTGTCCTCGCAGGTACCCCCATCGGCGACATCGCGGACGCGCCGCCCCGGCTGGCCGAGGAGCTGGCCGGCGCCGACGTGGTCGCCGCCGAGGACACCCGGCGGCTGCGCCGGCTCACCCAGGCCCTCGGCGTCACACCCAAGGGCCGCGTGGTGTCGTACTTCGAGGGGAACGAGTCCGCGCGTACGCCGGAACTGGTCGAGGAACTGCTCGGCGGCGCGCGTGTGCTGCTCGTGACCGACGCCGGGATGCCGTCGGTCTCCGACCCGGGCTACCGGCTGGTCGCGGCAGCCGTGGAGCAGGACATCCGGGTCACCGCCGTGCCGGGGCCGTCCGCCGTGCTCACCGCGCTCGCCCTGTCCGGGCTGCCCGTCGACCGGTTCTGCTTCGAGGGTTTCCTGCCGCGCAAGGGGGGCGAGCGGCTGTCCCGGCTGCGGGAGGTCGCGGGCGAGCGGCGCACGCTGGTCTACTTCGAGGCCCCGCACCGGCTCGACGACACCCTCGCCGCCATGGCCGAGGTCTTCGGGGACGACCGGCGCGCCGCCGTCTGCCGGGAGCTGACCAAGACGTACGAGGAGGTACGGCGCGGCCCGCTGGCGGAGCTGGCGCGGTGGGCCGCGGAGGGCGTCCGCGGGGAGATCACCGTCGTGGTCGAGGGGGCGCCGGAGGCCGGGCCGGAGGAGCTCGACGCGGAGGAACTGGTGCGCCGGGTGCGGGTGCGCGAGGAGGCCGGTGAGCGGCGCAAGGAGGCGATCGCCGCGGTGGCGGTCGAGGCGGGGGTGCCGAAGAGGGTCGTCTTCGACGCGGTGGTCGCGGCCAAGCGGGCCGGCGGGTGAGGGGCGTCCGGCCCGGTGGGGAACGCCGCAGAAATCGCCTCTGAGCAGGGCTGTTCTCTTGTGAGCGGATGGGCCATGGGACGGCAAAAGGCTGTCGCCGAAAGCAAAGCTCAATGGGGTGGATGAGGGCGGTTTCTGCAAGGAACTGCCAAATCGCCTCCAACACTCGACAGCCCCTGCTGCGTTCGCGGCGGCGGAAGAGTCCACTGGTTGAAGAGACGCCCCGGTCGCAGGGGCGTTTGTCCAGCGGAACCAGAGGAGCTGGCATGAGTGAGATCGCAGGGCAGTCCGGCCTCCGCGGTACGGCCACAGCCGTCGTTCACGAGTCGTATTCGTTCGCCTGCATGCGATGCGGGCACGGCTGGGAGCAGTCGTACGAGATAGAGCACCACACGGATGCCGAAGGGCAGGAGTTCGTGCTGTACGTGGCCGACGGCCGGGTCGTGCCGTCGCCGCTGAGCCGGCCCAGCTGCCACAACTGCGACGGCCACGTGGTGCGGATCATGCGCGCGGGGCAGGTCTCGTCGGTGCGCGGCGCCGCCGAGCGGCACCACACCGTGCCGCAGGCGGGCCCGGTCGAGGCGCCGGAGGTGCCCGCGCAGCCCGAGGAACCGCACCACTGGCACCTGTCCGACCTGCTGCACCCGTTCCACCGCAAGGCGAGCTGAGCGGATCGCCGGCCGCCGCGGGCATGCCCCTTTCGTAGGATCGGGGCATGCCTTCGAACGCCGGTCAGACCGCCAAGGGCGACAAGAACGCCGCGCCGCCGCTCCCGGCGCCGCTGCGCGTTCCGGTCGCCGACTCGCACACCCACCTCGACATGCAGTCCGGCACGGTCGAGGAGGGCCTCGCGAAGGCCGCGTCGGTGGGGGTGACGACGGTCGTCCAGGTCGGCTGCGACATCAAGGGCTCACGCTGGGCCGCCGAGACCGCGGCCGCCCACGACAGCGTCCACGCCGCCGTCGCCCTGCACCCCAACGAGGCCCCGCGCATCGTCCACGGCGACCCCGACGGCTGGTCGCGGCAGGGTGCCCGGGAGCCGGGCGGTGACGCGGCGCTGGACGAGGCACTCGCCGAGATCGACCGGCTCGCCGGCCTGCCCCAGGTCAAGGGCGTGGGTGAGACGGGGCTCGACTACTTCCGCACCGGCCCGGAGGGCAAGGCGGCCCAGGAGCGGTCCTTCCGCGCCCACATCGAGATCGCCAAGCGGCACGGCAAGGCGCTCGTCATCCACGACCGCGACGCGCACGCCGACGTCCTGCGCGTCCTGAAGGAGGAGGGCGCGCCCGAGCGCACCGTCTTCCACTGCTACTCCGGCGACGCCGAGATGGCCGGGATCTGCGCGCGCGAGGGCTACTTCATGTCCTTCGCAGGCAACGTCACCTTCAAGAACGCCCAGAACCTGCGGGACGCGCTCGCCGTCGCCCCGCTGGAGCTGGTCCTCGTGGAGACCGACGCGCCCTTCCTGACGCCCGCGCCGTACCGCGGCCGGCCCAACGCCCCGTACCTCGTCCCGGTCACCGTCCGTGCGATGGCCGGCGTGCGCGGTGTCGACGAGGACGCGCTGGCGACGGCCCTCGCCGCCAACACCGCTCGCGCCTTCGGCTACTGAGCCCCCGTTCGAGCGGCGGCCGCCGATCCCCTGTGAGCGGTGGGCGCACGCTCGGCGGGCAACAGTACGTAGTCGCGTCGCTTTGGAGAGTGACGGCCACTCCGCTAGGTTCTGGGGGCCCGATCCGGACCCCTCTGGCACCTCTGGAGCGTGTCGGCGTGAGCAAGTCGCAGTACGAGACGTTCGAGACATGGGGGCCGTACCAGCCGTACGGCCCCGTCGCCTCCGTGTACACCGCGGAGACCCAGCCGTACGGCCTGTACGAGGACACCTACCGCCCCGCCTACGAGGCGCAGGCGTACTTCGTCACCGAGCCGGTCCTGCCCCGGCAGGGCGGGCGCGTGCCGCAGGCGGCGGCTGTGCCGCAGGCCACCAGCGCGCTGGACGAAGCAGGGGCGTACGGCCCCGAGGCGCCCGCCGGTGTGGGCGGCCGGGCCGCGCGCCGACGCAGGGGGCGCTGTGCCGAGCGCCCGGAGTCCGCGGTGCGCCGTCTGCTGCCGCAGGCGCTGGTCGTGGCCTTCCTGGCCGGAGGCACCACGGCGTTCGTCGCCAAGGACAAGGCGGTGGAGCTGACCGTGGACGGCAAGCAGCGCACCCTGCACACCTTCGCCGACGACGTCAGCGAACTGCTCGCAGACGAGCGCGTGCCCGTGGGCGAGCACGACATGGTCGCGCCCGCCCCCGGTACGGCGCTCGCCAGCGGCGACACGGTCGCCGTACGCTACGGGCGCCCCGTCCGGCTCACCCTGGACGGCCAGCGGCAGGAGGTGTGGACGACCGCGCACACGGTGGAAGGAGCGCTGGACGAGCTCGGAGTGCGCGCGGAGGGCGCGTACCTGTCCACCTCGCGCTCCCGGAACATCGGACGCGCCGGGCTCACGCTCGACGTGCGCACCGAGCGCGCCGTCACGGTCATGGCCGACGGCCGGACCCGCACCCTGCGCACCAACGCCGCCACCGTCCGGGAGGTCATCGACGAGGCCGGGATCGGCCTGCACGACCAGGACATCACCTCCGTGCCGCTCGACAGCTTCCCGCGCGACGGGCAGACGGTGACCGTGCTGCGGGTCAGCGGCACCCGGGAGATCCGCGAGGAGCAGATCCCGTTCGCGGTCGAGCGCAGCGAGGACCCCTCCCTCTTCAAGGGCACCGAGGTCGTCGTACAGGCGGGGCAGCCCGGGCTGCGCCGCGACACCTACCTGCTGCGCATCGTCAACGGGGTCCGGGAGAAGCCGCGCCGGGAGACCTCCGAGGTGGTGCGCAAGCCGCGCAAGCAGATCGTGAAGGTGGGCACCAAGCCGCTGCCGCCCTCCGTCGCCGGCGCCGACCACCTGAACTGGCACGGCCTCGCCACCTGCGAGTCCGGCGGCCGCCCGAACGCGGTCGACCCCTCCGGAACGTACGGCGGCCTCTACCAGTTCGACTCGCGCACCTGGCACAGCCTCGGCGGCTCCGGACGCCCGCAGGACGCACCGGCGGAGGAGCAGACGTTCCGCGCGAAGAAGCTGTACACGCGGCGAGGGGCGACGCCATGGCCGCATTGCGGGACCAAGCTGCACGGGTGACGTCGTGCCGGGTGCGGGTGCGGGTGCGAGTGCGCCGTGGCTGATCGCGCCGTTCCCCGCGCCCCCGGGGAGCCCCGGGGGCGCACCTGGCAATCCGGCCGGACAGACCCCCGTACCCTTGTCCCGTGAGCAGCCCCACCCCCGACGCCCTCCTCGGCCCCGCCGACATCCGTGAGCTCGCGGCAGCGCTCGGTGTCCGTCCCACCAAGCAGCGCGGCCAGAACTTCGTGATCGACGCCAACACGGTGCGCCGTATCGTCCGCACCGCCGAGGTCCGCCCCGACGACGTGGTCGTCGAGGTCGGCCCGGGGCTCGGCTCCCTCACGCTGGCGCTCCTGGAGGTGGCCGACCGGGTCACCGCCGTCGAGATCGACGAGGTACTCGCCGCGGCCCTGCCCGCCACCGTCGGGGCGCGCATGCCGGCGCGCGCCGACCGGTTCGCGCTGGTCCACTCCGACGCGATGCACGTCACCGAACTCCCCGGCCCCCCGCCGACGGCGCTGGTGGCGAACCTGCCGTACAACGTCGCCGTACCCGTGCTGCTGCACATGCTCGACACCTTCCCGAGCATCGAGCGCACCCTCGTGATGGTGCAGTCGGAGGTCGCCGACCGGCTGGCCGCCGCGCCGGGGAACAAGGTGTACGGCGTGCCGTCCGTGAAGGCCAACTGGTACGCCGAGGTCAAGCGGGCCGGAGCCATCGGCCGTAGCGTCTTCTGGCCCGCGCCGAACGTCGACAGCGGGCTGGTCTCGCTCGTCCGCCGGGACGAGCCGATCAAGACGACGGCCTCCAAGAAGGAGGTGTTCGCCGTCGTCGACGCCGCCTTCGCGCAGCGCCGCAAGACCCTGCGGGCGGCGCTGGCCGGCTGGGCCGGGTCCGCCGCCGCCGCCGAGGCCGCCCTGGTCGCGGCCGGGGTCTCGCCGCAGGCGCGCGGCGAGTCGCTGACGGTGGAGGAGTTCGCGCGGATCGCCGAGCACAGGGACGCGGGGAACACCGAGCACGAGGAGAGCGGTAAGTGAGCGTCACGGTACGCGTCCCGGCCAAGGTCAACGTCCAGCTCGCGGTCGGCGCCGCCCGCGCCGACGGGTACCACGACCTGGCCAACGTCTTCCTCGCCGTCGGTCTGTACGACGAGGTGACCGTGACCCCCGCGGAGGAACTCCGGGTCACCTGCGAGGGCCCGGACGCCGACCAGGTCCCCCTGGACCGCACCAACCTCGCCGCGCGCGCCGCGGTCGCCCTCGCCGAACGCCGGGGCATCGAGCCGAACGTCCACATCCACATCGCCAAGGACATCCCGGTCGCCGGCGGCATGGCCGGCGGCAGCGCGGACGGCGCGGGCGCGCTGCTCGCGTGCAACACGCTGTGGGGCACGGGGGCCTCCCGGGCCGAGCTGCTCGCGATCTGCGCCGAGCTGGGCAGCGATGTGCCGTTCAGCCTGGTGGGCGGGGCGGCGCTGGGTATCGGACGCGGTGAGCAGCTGACGGCCCTGGAGGCCGGCGGCCCCTTCCACTGGGTGTTCGCCATGGCCGAGCGGGGGCTGTCGACCCCGGCCGTCTTCCGCGAGTTCGACCGGCTGGCCGAGGGGCGGGAGATTCCGGAGCCGGTGGCTTCGGGGGAGCTGCTTCAGGCGCTGGCGAAGGGGGACGCCGAGGCGCTGGCCGCGGCGGTCTCCAACGATCTCCAGCCTGCCGCTCTGTCCCTGTTCCCGGAGCTGGCACAGACGCTGGCGGCGGGGCGGGGGGCGGGTGCGCTCGCCGTGCTGGTGTCCGGTTCCGGGCCCACGACGGCGTTCCTCGCGCGGGATGCGGAGGCGGCGGAGAAGGTGGCGGCGGCGCTGCGGGCGTCCGGCACCTGCCGCAGCGTACGGACGGCGGCAGGGCCGGTGGCGGGGGCGACGGTTCTCTAGGCCTCAGAGTTCGTCGATCGCCGTCAGGTCGATGTCGATGGGGTACGGCTTGTCGACCTTGATGCGGTCGCGATGCATGCCCATGTGGACATACGTCCGGGTGAGCGTGTCAATTTCGTAGACGTGGACGACGGGCCTGCCGTTTGTCCCGCTCGCCTCGACGCGCCAGAAGTTCGGGATCCCGGCAGCGGCATATTTCTGCGGCTTGGTGGTGCGGTCACGGGACTCGGACTCGGGGGAGACTACTTCGACAGCCAAAAGCACGTCGCTGGCCTGATAGCTCGTCTGGTCCGGCCCGGTGATTGCGTTGGTCCGGATCACGCTCACGTCGGGTTCGGGGCCGTTGCGCCGGTCGAGGATCACGGTCATCTCCCGGCTGACCCTGAGCTCGGCAGGCAGGCCACTGCTGCGCAGACCGAAGACGAGCAAGTCGACCACGTTGCCGTGAAATCGGCGCTGCGGACTCACGAAGACCAGGCTCCCGTCGATCAGCTCGGTGTGTGGCGGGAGATCCGGCAGCGTGAACAGGTCGTCCACGGTGTATCCGTCCAGCGGCGGCACCGGCCATTGAACGCGGTGCTCTACGGACTCGGCGGTCATGGTTCCTCCCATGGACGGGATCCTGCTGCCTGTCCTCCACGGTAGCGACCTGTTCCCGATCACGTCATCACAAAGAGTGACAACCCCCTCGCGCCCCGCTCGTCACCCCCGAGGCCCTACGCTAGAAGGCTGACCCCCGCGGCTGAGCCGCATGTCGACACAGCCCCGCGCACAGGAGTGAAATGGCCGTCAACCTGGTCAATGTCGAGAACGTCAGCAAGGTGTACGGCACCCGTGCCCTGCTGGACGGCGTCTCGCTCGGTGTGTCGGAAGGAGACAGGATCGGGGTCGTCGGGCGCAACGGCGACGGCAAGACCACCCTCATCCGGATGCTCGCCAAGCTGGAGGAGGCCGACACCGGGCGGGTCACGCACTCCGGGGGGCTGCGGCTCGGCGTGCTCACCCAGCACGACTCCCTCGACCCCGAGGCCACCGTCCGGCACGAGGTCATCGGTGACATGGCGGACCACGAGTGGGCCGGCAACGCCAAGGTCAGGGACGTGCTGACCGGGCTGTTCGGGGGGCTGGACCTGCCGGGCTTCCCCAAGGGGCTCGACACCGTCATCGGGCCGCTGTCCGGTGGCGAGCGGCGCCGTATCGCGCTCGCCAAGCTGCTCATCGAGGAACAGGACCTGCTCGTCCTCGACGAGCCCACCAACCACCTCGACGTCGAGGGCATCGCCTGGCTCGCCCAGCACCTGCAGAACCGGCGTTCGGCGCTGGTGTGCGTGACCCACGACCGGTGGTTCCTGGACCAGGTGTGCACGCGCATGTGGGACGTGCAGCGCGGTGACGTGTACGAGTACGAGGGCGGCTACTCGGACTACGTGTTCGCGCGTGCCGAGCGGGAGCGGATCGCGGCCACCGAGGAGGCCAAGCGGCAGAACCTGATCCGCAAGGAGCTGGCCTGGCTGCGGCGCGGCGCCCCCGCGCGCACCTCCAAGCCGCGCTTCCGGGTCGAGGCCGCCAACGAGCTGATCGCGGACGTGCCGCCGCCCCGGGACAGCTCCGAGCTGATGAAGTTCGCCTCCTCGCGGCTCGGCAAGACCGTCTTCGACCTCGAGGACGTCACCGTGCAGGCCGGCCCGAAGGTGCTGCTCAAGCACGTCACCTGGCAGCTCGGGCCGGGCGACCGGATCGGTCTCGTCGGCGTCAACGGCGCCGGGAAGACCTCGCTGCTGCGGGCGATGGCCGAGGCCGCGCGCACGGAGGGCGAGCAGCAGCCGGCCGGCGGGCGCGTCGCCGTCGGCAGGACCGTCAAGCTCGCCTACCTCTCCCAGGAGGTCGCCGAACTCAACCCCGCCTGGCGGGTGCTGGAGGCCGTGCAGCAGGTCCGCGAGCGCGTCGACCTCGGCAAGGGGCGCGAGATGACCGCCGGGCAGCTGTGCGAGACGTTCGGCTTCAGCAAGGAGAAGCAGTGGACGCCGGTGGGGGACCTGTCGGGTGGTGAGCGGCGGCGGCTGCAGCTGCTGCGCCTCCTCATGGACGAGCCCAACGTCCTCTTCCTGGACGAGCCCACCAACGACCTCGACATCGAGACGCTCACCCAGCTCGAGGACGTCCTCGACGGCTGGCCCGGCTCGATGATCGTCATCTCCCACGACCGGTTCTTCGTCGAGCGCACCACGGACCGGGTGTTCGCACTCCTCGGCGACGGCGCCCTGCGGATGCTGCCGCGCGGCATCGACGAGTACCTGGAGCGGCGCCGGCGCATGGAGGAGGCGGTCGCCGCACAGGCCGCCGCCGCGGCGCCCAAGCCGGCCACCGCGGAGAAGAGCGCCGCCGACCAGCGCGCCGCCAAGAAGGAACTCCAGAAGATCGAGCGCCAGTTGGACAAGGTTTCCGAGAAGGAGACCAAGCTGCACGCCCAGATCGCCGAGAACGCCACCGACTTCGCGAAGGTCGCCGATCTGGACGCCCAGTTGCGCGACCTCGCCGCCGAACGCGAGGAACTGGAGATGCGCTGGCTGGAGTTGGCGGAGGACGCGTGACTCCGGTGACCGGCGCTCAGGCGTGAATCAGCCAGGTTGCGTGCGGCGCGTGAAGGGGGCGTGAAGGCGCATAACGGCGGCATCACGGGCCGGTCCTCCCTTGGGAACAGGGGAGGACGCGGCCCCGTGTGCTGTCTGTGCCGGGTGATAGAAAGGGCCGTCTGAGAACTGTCTGAGTAACGACCCAGGGTCCGTCAAGAACCCTCAGGGCGTGGCTAAAAATCAGTGAACGAGGGGGAAGAGCGCTGATGACCCAGCCGCCCAACCAGCCGCCGCACGGCGGATTCGGAGCGCCGCAGGACCAGTCACCGCAGGGCGGCGGCTTCGGCGCCCCGCAGACGCCACCGGCGCAGGGCGGTTTCGGCGCCCCGCCGAGCACCCCGCCAGTCCCCCACGGCACTCCCGCCGCGCCCGGCGTACCCCCCGTGCCCCCACCGCCGGCCCAGCCGCCCGCCGCTCCGCCGCAGCAGCCCCAGCCCGGCTACGGCTACCCCCAGCAGCCGGGCCCGTACGGCACCCCGGGCCCCTATGGCTATCCGCAGCAGCCGGGCCCCTACGGGGCGGCGCCCCAGCCCGGTTTCGGACACCCGCAGCAGCCGCCGTACCCGGGTGCGCCCGGCACGGCGCCCGGCGGCACGCCGGCCTCCGGGAAGAAGACCGCGCTGATCATCGGTGCCGCGGCGGCCGCGCTGCTGGTCATAGGCGGCGCGGTGTACGTGGTCACGAGCGGCGACGGCGGCGGCGGGAAGAAGCCCGTCGCCCAGCAGAGCGCCGACCCCAAGCACCCCTCGTCCGCCTCGCCCAGCGCGTCCAGCGGCGGCGACGACCCGGAGAACCTCAACGAGGGCCGGCAGCCGGGCGAGGCGAAGGTGCTCTGGTACCGGTCGGCGCCGGACGCCCCCGGTTCCGGCGCCGACGCGCCCGGCATGTGGGTGACGGACAAGGCGGCGGTGAAGGCGGCGTACAAGCAGGTCTTCGCCTACGGCGTCGGCGACGGCAAGCCGGCCTGGGACCCGGTCACCTTCCCGCAGAAGATCTGCGCGGTCACCCCGCAGAAGTCGGCCGACGACAAGGTCGTCGTCGCGTACATGAGCGGCGCGGGCGACAAGGCCGTGTGCAACCAGCTGCAGCAGATCGACCTGGACACCGGCCGGAAGGGCTGGAGCGGCAAGCTCGACCACCACGGCGCGTTCGACATCCAGGTCGAGATCAACCTGACCATCAGCGGCAGGACGCTCATGGTGGGGCGCGTGGGGTCGGGCACGGCGTACGACATCGACAGCGGCAAGAAGCTGTACGAGAAGGGGGATTACAGCGGCTCCTGCTCGCCCAACGGTTACGCGGGCGGCGCCGGACGGCTGATCCAGGCGTCCTCCTGCGCCGCGTACGCGCCCAACGAGCACGACGAGATCCAGGAACTGGACCCGGCCACCGGCAGGGTCAAGTGGAGCCAGCCGGTCAAGAAGGGCTGGGAGGTGACCAAGGTGTACTCCCTGGACCCGCTCGTGGTGTACCTGACCAACCCGGACAAGAAGGCCTGGAACATCTCCACGTTCACCAAGGACGGCAAGTTCCGCTCCGAGGTGAAGGTCGACGAGAAGTTCGCCCCGCACTGCGGCTTCCTCGACCGGGACCTGCAGGGCTGCCAGGGCGTCGCGGCCGACGCCGGCACGCTGTACCTGCCGACGGACACCACGAGCAGCGCCAACGAGATCGTCGCCATCAGCCTCACCACCGGCAAGGCCGAGTGGCGGGCCAAGTCCCCGGCCGACGAGCCGATGTACCCGATCAAGGTCGAGGGCGGCAAGCTCGTCGCGTACGTGCAGCCGTCGTACGACGCGGGCGGCCAGGTGGTGTCGATCCCGGTGGCCGGTTCGTCCCACCGGACCACCAGGCTGCTGCAGAACCCGCACGGCACGGCCGAGATCGAGAGCACCTTCTTCGACAGCGTCGTGGACTGGGCCGACGGGCGGTTCTTCCTCTCCACGGGCCGGTTGTCCGGCAGTGACCAGTCGAAGGAGAAGCTGATCATGGCCTTCGGCAACTGAGCCGCCGTCCCGGCTTCCTCCCCGTCCGTGCGGGGTTCTCCTCCCCGTACCCCTTCGCCGTCCGTCTTCGCCGTCCGGCTTCCGAGCCCTTCCGAGGTACCCCCGTCATGACCCAGCCGCCCCCTCCGCCGCCGAACCAGCCCCCGCAGCAGGGCGGTTTCGGCCCCCCGAGTCCGCCGCAGCAGCCACCCCAGGCCCCTCACCAGCCGCCGCAGCCGCAGCCCGGCTACGGCTACCCGCAGGCCGCGCCCGCCCCCCAGCAGCCCCAGCCGCAGCCCGGCTACGGCTACCCGGGGGCCCAGCAGAACCCCTACGGCCAGCAGCCCCCGGCCTACGGCCAGCCGCCCGCCGCTCCCTACGGCGGCCAGCAGCACAACCCCTACGCGCAGGCCCCGCAGCCGGGCTACGGCTATCCGGGCCAGCCGCCGACCGTGCCGATGCAGCCGCAGCCCGCACAGGGCGGCGGCGGGCGGAACAACACGGTGCTGTTCATCGTCGTCGCGGCGGTCGTCGCCATCGCGCTGATCGTCGTCGGCGGCATCTGGTACGCCAACTCCTCCGGGGACAACGGCAAGAAGCACGCCACCACGTCCTCCGGCGGCGACAAGGGCAGCGGCGGTACCGGGGGCGGCGGCAAGGAGAAGGTGCCGGCCGACCCCGCGTCCAAGGTGCTGTTCCAGGTTCCGCTGCCCACCACGGACGACGTGACGAGCACCGTCGGTTCCTGGCTGACCGACAAGGTGTACGCCAAGAGCGGCGTCGCCGAGATCGTCGGCTACGACCCGGTCAAGGGCACCAGGCTGTGGACGATCAAGCTGCCCGGCCCCGTCTGCGCGGCCAGCAAGCAGGCCACGTCCGACGGCAGGACCGCGATCACCTACCAGCCGAAGTGGGACACGAAGGACCACTTCGCCGGGTGCACGCAGATCGCCGCGATCGATCTCGACGCCGGTACGAAGCTGTGGACGAAGACGGTCAAGTCCGGTGACTACCCGGTCAACTACCAGAACGTGACGGTCGGTCAGCGCACCGTCGCGGTCGGCGACAGCGACGGCGGTGCCGCCTTCGACATCGACTCCGGCAAGCCGCTGTGGCTGCCGAAGCCGGGCGACGACTGCTACGACGCGGGGTACGGCGGTGGCGCCAAGCTGGTCGCGGTGCGCAGCTGCGGGGACGTCGACAACGCGCGGCTGCTCATCCAGACCCTCGACCCGAAGACGGGGAAGGTGCTCTCCGAGTACAAGATGGACCAGGGCATCGACGAAGCCTCCGTCGTCTCCACCGACCCGCTGGTGGTGGCCGCCGCCGTGGGCGACAGCACCGAGGTCTCGGACTACTTCTCCATCGACAACAGGACGGGCAAGCTGCTCGCCCACATCTCCGCGTCGTCGGACACCTACGCCGGCAAGTGCGACGGCATCACCCGCGTCGAGGACTGCCACGGGATCGTGGTCGGGAACGGCAAGCTGTATCTGCCGACCGCGGAGCACGAGGGTTCCTCCTCCCTCAGCGAGACGAACGAGGTCGTCGCCTTCGACCTCGCCACCGGGAAGCCGACCGGCCAGCGCGCCGAGGCGGGCGACGACACCACGCTCACCCCGCTTCGCATGGACGGGAGCAACGTGATCGCCTACAAGCGGCCGACGTACAAGGCGGGCGGCCAGATCGTCAGTATCGACGGCGGCAGCTTCAAGACGACCAAGCTGCTGGCGAACCCCGACACGAAGAGCGTGCGGGAGGCGGAGGACAACATCCTGCCCGACAGCCAGGAGCTCCTCTTCCGCGACGGCCGCCTGTACATGTCGCAGGTCTTCGCCCGCCGGAAGGGAACGTCGTCGATGGGCACGGAGGACCTGGTGCTGGCCTTCGGCGTGGGCGGCTGACGCCGCCGCGCCGCAGTGGCGAGTCTCGCCCGAATGGGTGACTTACCGAGAAGTGCCCCGGATTTCATCGATCCGGGGCACTTCTCATCAAGAGGGGCAGCGCGCCGTCGAACAAGCGTGTAGCTTCCGGGGGCATATGGAGGGCGGAGGTGCCGGGGGGCCCTCTGTCCTTGCGGACCGGTGGGCGTCCATAGTGGGGCATCCATGGGGGGGACTGGGGGGTTGCTCTATGGGAGTGCGGCTCATGGTCGTCGACGACCATCGCCTGCTCGCGGAGGCGCTGGCGTCGGCGCTCAAGCTGCGCGGGCACCGGGTGCTGGCCGCGGCGGCGCCGGCCGCGGGTGCGGCGGACCTGGTGATCGCGCGGGCGCCGGAGGTGTGCCTGCTGGGTACGGCGGCGCCGGCCGAACCGGGCGCGTTCGACCCGGTGGTGAAGATCAAGCGGGAGCGGCCGCAGGTGGCGGTACTGGTACTCGGCCCGGTGCCGTCGCCGCGCGGGATCGCGGCGGCCTTCGCGGCCGGCGCGTCGGGGTACGTACGGCACGACGAGCGGATCGAGGGCGTCGAGCGGGCGATCATGAAGGCGCGGGCGGGCGAGGCGGCGGTGGCTCCGCAGTTGCTCCAGGGGGCGTTCGGGGAACTGCTCAACCCCGCCGCGCAGCCCGACGACGAGGCCCAGCGGTTGCTGTCGGTGCTGACGCCGCGGGAGGTGGAGGTGCTGGTGCGGGTGGCCGACGGGGAGGACACCCGGCTGATCGCGGCCGGGATGGGGATCGCACCGAGTACGGCTCGCACGCATGTGCAGCGGGTGCTGATGAAGCTGGGGGTGGGGTCACGGCTGGAGGCGGCGGCGCTGGCCGCCCGGACGGGATTGCTGGACCGGGCGGGGCCGCTCGCCTCCGGATCCGAGTAGGGCGCCCGGGGGCGCGGAGAGCCGTGCGAACAGCCCCCGCGCACCCGCGGACGGGAACGGTGCCTCAGTCCCCCTGCCTCTCCTCCGGCAGCCCCTCCGGAGGAAGCGGCGGCGGAGTGGGCCTGAGCTTCAGCCAGGCCAGGAAGAAGATGCCCAGCAGGAGCATCCCGAGCCCGGTCCAGAGGTTGATGTTGACGCCCTGGGCCTTGTCGATGGCGGCCCGGGAGTCGGTGATGCCGGTGATCAGGACGATGACGCCGTAGACCACGAACAGGCCGCCGATGATGCGGCGCAGGTCGAAGATGCGGGCCGCGGTCGCGGACTTGCCCTCCAGCTCGGTGACTTCCCGCTGGACGTCCTCCTCGCTGTAGTGGAAGCCCTCGTGACGGCGGTCGGAGTGCTCGGAGTTGTCGCTCATGGTTCCTCGGTCCTTCCGCGTCAGAACGAGAACGGGATGTAGCAGGCGGCGGCGATGACGACCGCGCCCCAGCCCAGCAGGGCCGGCTTGCGGTACCAGGCGTCGTCACCCGCGGCGGGCGGCTCGGACATGCCGGGGGAGCGGGTGCCGTAGACCAGGCCCCGCAGCTCCGCCTCCGGCTTCGGCCTGGTGAACAGGGACACGGCGAACATGACGACCGCGCCGGCGACGAAGCCCGCGATCGCGGAGACGAAGTTGGCGCCCTGGTCGGAGGGGATCGAGATGATGCCCCTCTTGTAGAGGACGAAGTAGTTGACCATCGCGGTCACGGTGCCCGCGAGCAGGCCCCAGAAGCCGGACTTGGCGGACGCGCGCTTCCAGAACATGCCGACGATGAAGACGACGAACATCGGCACGTTGAAGAAGGAGAACAGCGTCTGCAGGTAGGCCATGATGTTCGAGAACGAGGACGCCAGGAACGCCGTGCCGACGGAGGCGGCCACGCCGATCGCGGTGATCAGGCGGCCGAAGCGGACGTAGTACGCGTCCTCGCGGCCCCGCACCACGTACTTCGCCCAGATGTCGTTCGTGAAGACGGTGTTGAAGGACGACACGTTCGCCGCCATGCCCGCCATGAAGGCCGCCAGCAGTCCGGTGACGGCGATGCCGAGCACGCCGTTGGGCAGCAGTTCCTGCATCAGGTACGGGATGGCGTCGTTGTACTGGTAGCCGGAGGCCGGCGTGCCGAACTTCGGGATGAGCGCGGCGGCGACCAGGCCCGGGATCATCACCAGGAAGACGATGAAGATCTTCGGGTAGGCGGCGATCAGCGGGGTCCGCTGCCCGGCGGAGAGGTTCTTCGCGGACAGGGCGCGCTGCACCTCGGCGAAGTTGGTCGTCCAGTAGCCGAAGGAGAGGACGAAGCCCAGGCCCAGGACGATCGTCAGCCAGTTGGCGCCGAGCGGGTTGACGCTGCCGATGCCGGTGCCGCCCCAGGCGGTGGTGAAGTTCGCGCCGTGGGTGGCGGTCAGCTTGTCGGTCAGGCCGCCCCAGCCGCCGACCTTCTTCAGGCCCAGCACGACGATCGGGATGAGGGCCGCGAGGATCACGAAGAACTGCAGCACCTCGTTGTAGATCGCCGAGGACAGGCCGCCGAGGGTGATGTACGCCAGCACGAACGCGCCGGCCACCACGATCGCCACCCACTGCGGCCAGCCGAGCAGGGCCTCGACGACGATCGCGAGGGCGTAGAGGTTGACGCCCGCGATCAGGATGGCGGCGAACGCGAACAGGATCGAACTGAGCAGGTGGGCGGCCCGGTCGAAGCGCAGCAGCAGGAACTCGGGGACCGAGCGGACCTTGCTGCCGTAGTAGAAGGGCATCATCACCAGGCCCAGGAAGACCATGGCGGGGATGGCGCCGATCCAGTACCAGTGCACGGTGTAGGCGCCGTACTGGGCGCTGTTCGCGGCCATGCCCAGGATCTCGGTGGCCGCCAGGTTCGCCGAGATGAAGGCGAGGCCGGTGATCCAGGCGGGCAGCGAGCGTCCGGAGAGGAAGAAGTCCAGGCTGGTCTTCACCGAGCGGCGGGCCGCGAAGCCGATGCCGAGGACGACGACGAAGTAGATCGCCAGGATCGTGTAGTCCAGCCAGTTGGTGGGGAGCCGTAGCTGCGCCGCCAGATACAGGGGGCTGTCTGTGGGGGTTTGCATGAGAACTCGCTTCGTTGCGCGAACTGATCCAGAGCGGAACCTACGTCTCCGCGTTCAGTAATTGAACAGTTCTGTTGGTGTTCTTTGTTTGATTGTGATGATCCCGGCTGTTGTCGAGTTGTGGTCTGTTATGTTTGATTGTGTTGAGTGGTTGGGTGTGGGGGGCGTAGAGGAGTCCGGCGTTGAAGAAGACCTCGACACGGCTGGCCGACGGCCGTGAGCTGATCTACTACGACCTGCGGGACGACGCCGTGCGCGACGCCGTCGACCGCCGTCCCCTGGACCGCACGGTCACCACGTCCGAGATCCGCCGCGACGTGCTGCTCGGCGACTCGGTCGCCGTCGCCTCCCACCGCCAGGGCCGCACGTATCATCCGCCGGCCGACGAGTGCCCTCTGTGCCCGACGCTGGGCGAGCGGCTCAGCGAGATCCCGGACTCGTCGTACGACGTCGTCGTCTTCGAGAACCGGTTCCCCTCGCTCGCCGGCGACTCCGGCCGCTGCGAGGTCGTCTGCTTCACGTCCGACCACGACGCCTCCTTCGCGGACCTGAGCGTCGAGCAGGCGCGCCTGGTGCTCGACGCGTGGACGGACCGCACGTCGGAGCTGTCGCACCTGCCCGCCGTCGAGCAGGTCTTCTGTTTCGAGAACCGCGGTGCCGAGATCGGCGTGACCCTGGGCCACCCGCACGGGCAGATCTACGCCTACCCCTTCACCACCCCGCGCACCGCGCTGATGCTCCGCTCGCTCGCCGCGCACAAGGAGGCCACCGGCGGCGAGAACCTCTTCGACGCCGTCCTGGAGCGGGAACGCGCCGGGGAGCGGGTCGTCCTTGAGGGTGAACACTGGGTCGCGTTCGTGCCGTACGCGGCACACTGGCCGTACGAGGTCCACCTGTACCCGAAGCGCCGTGTCCCCGACCTGCTCGCGCTGGACGAGGCCGCGCGCACAGAGTTCCCCCAGGTCTATCTGGAACTCTTGAGGCGCTTCGACCGGATCTTCGGCACCGGTGAGCCTCCGACGCCGTACATCGCGGGCTGGCACCAGGCCCCGTTCGGCGCGCTGGAGGAGTTCGACGGCGTCACACGGGACGACTTCGCGCTGCACCTCGAGCTTTTCACCATCCGCCGCACTTCCGGCAAGCTGAAGTTTCTCGCGGGTTCCGAGTCCGGCATGAACGTGTTCATCAACGACGTGCCGCCGGAGCGCGCGGCCGAGCGACTGCGAGAGGTAGCGAGTTCATGAAGTACCTGGTGACGGGTGGCGCGGGTTACGTCGGCAGTGTCGTGGCCCAGCATCTGCTGGAGGCCGGCCACGAGGTCACCGTCCTCGACAACCTCTCCACCGGCTTCCGCGCGGGCGTACCCGCCGGTGCCGCGTTCGTCGAGGGCGACATCCGCGACGCCGCCAAGTGGCTGGACCCCTCCTACGACGGCGTGCTCCACTTCGCCGCGTCCTCGCAGGTCGGCGAGTCGGTGGTGAAGCCGGAGAAGTACTGGGACAACAACGTCGCCGGATCCATGGCCCTGCTCGGCGCGATGCGCGAGGCGAACGTCCGCACGCTCGTCTTCTCCTCCACGGCGGCGACCTACGGCGAGCCGGAGCAGATCCCGATCGTGGAGAGCGCCCCGACGAAGCCGACCAACCCCTACGGCGCCTCCAAGCTGGCCGTCGACCACATGATCACCAGCGAGGCGAACGCCCACGGCCTGGCCGCGGTCTCGCTGCGCTACTTCAACGTGGCCGGCGCCTACGGCACCTGCGGCGAGCGCCACGACCCCGAGTCCCACCTCATCCCGCTGGTCCTCCAGGTCGCCCAGGGCCGCCGCGACGCGATCTCCGTCTACGGCGACGACTACCCGACCCCCGACGGCACCTGCGTCCGCGACTACATCCACGTCGCGGACCTGGCGGACGCCCACCTGCTGGCCCTGACGGCCGCGCGGCCGGGCGAGCACCTGATCTGCAACCTCGGCAACGGCGAGGGCTTCTCCGTCCGCCAGGTCATCGAGACCGTCCGTCAGGTCACCGGCCATCCGATCCCCGAGATCACGGCCCCGCGCCGGGGCGGCGACCCCGCGGTGCTGGTCGCCTCGGCGAAGGCGGCCCGCGAGAAACTGGGCTGGAACCCGACCCGCGCGGATCTCGCGGGCATCGTCGCGGACGCGTGGGAGTTCGCGCAGAGCATCACAAGGGAGCACTAGTGGGGGCACAGCAGGTCGCGGAGCGCTTCACCGAGCTGTACGGGACCGAGCCGGAGGGCGTCTGGGCGGCGCCGGGCCGGGTCAACCTGATCGGCGAGCACACCGACTACAACGACGGCTTCGTCATGCCGTTCGCGCTGCCGCACCAGGCGATCGCGGCGGTCTCCCGCCGCACCGACGGGATCCTGCGCCTGCACTCGGCGGACGTCGAGGGCGCGGTCGTGGAGCTGTCGCTGGACGCGCTCACACCGCAGGGCGACGACGGCTGGACGGCGTACCCGGCGGGCGTGGTCTGGGCGCTGCGCGAGGCGGGCCACGCGATCACCGGAGCCGACGTCCACCTCGCCTCCACGGTCCCGACGGGCGCCGGCCTGTCCTCGTCCGCCGCGCTGGAGGTCGTGGTCGCCCTGGCGCTGAACGACCTGTACGGACTCGGTCTGCAGCGCTGGAGGCTGGCCCGGCTGTGCCAGCGCGCCGAGAACGTCTACGTCGGCGCACCCACCGGCATCATGGACCAGACGGCGTCCGCCTGTTGCGAGCAGGGCCACGCGCTGTTCCTGGACACCCGTGACCTGTCCCAGCAGCAGATTCCCTTCGACCTCGCGGCCGAGGGTCTGCGCCTGCTCGTCGTGGACACCCAGGTCAAGCACGCGCACAGCGGCGGCGAGTACGGCAGGCGCCGGGCCGGCTGCGAGAAGGGCGCGGCCCTGCTCGGCGTCGACGCCCTGCGGGACGTTCCGTACGCCGAGCTGGACGAGGCGCTGCGGCGGCTGGGCGACGAGGAGGAGATCGTCCGTCTGGTCCGGCACGTCGTCACCGAGGACGAGCGGGTGGAGCGCACGGTGGGACTCCTGCGCGCCGGTGACACCCGCGCCATCGGCCCGGTCCTCACCGCGGGCCACGCCTCCCTCCGCGACGACTTCAGGATCTCCTGCCCCGAACTGGACCTGGTCGTCGACACCGCCCTGGCGCACGGCGCCCTCGGCGCGCGCATGACCGGTGGCGGCTTCGGCGGCTCGGCGATCGTCCTGGCGGAGGCGACGGACGTCGACACCCTCACGAAGGCGATCGAGGAAGCCTTCGCGACGGCGGGCTTCACGACCCCCCGCACGTTCGAGGCGGTGCCGTCGGCGGGGGCACGCCAACTGGACTGACGTCTGATGGAGGACGACGAGATACGGGCCCGGTTCGACGGGCGGGGGCACGTCGAGATCCGGGGTCCGGTGTCCGTGAAGGCTCGTGCCGAGGAGATCGCGCATGCGCTCGGGTACCGGCTGATCGCCACGGAGGAGTCGCGCGGCGCGGGCCTCGCGTTCGGGTACCGCGGTCCGCTCAGTGTGCGGCTGGTCTTCCGGCGCGACGACGATCCCCGGGCCCGCCGCCGGGCCGCGCGGAGCATCGAGCGGCTGCGAGCGGGCGGCCCCGTGCTCGCGGACGACGAACCGCCGCCACCGCCCCCGCCGGCCCCGGCTCCGCCCCTCGTCCCCCGGCCGCCGGCATCCCGCCCCCGGTGTCCGACGGAACCCCCGCCGCCTCCGCCCGCCCCGCAGGCCCCGCGCGCCCCCCGGATCCCGCCCCGGCCGGCCTACCCGCCGGGCGGCACCGCTCAGTAGGAGTGGGGGTTGCCGTCCGGCCGCGCCCGAGCCCTTCACCCCGGTGACGCCCGCGCCTACGCCACCGGCGGCTGTCCATGCCGAACCCGGCTGGATGATCATGCGATGGACATAACAGGCCCCCATACGAAACACAGGGCACACCAAAAACACGCCGGACGGGCAGTTCTGCAAATCCGCTTCCGCTGCGTGCTCCCGTCCGTACTCTGAGGAACAGCACCGGTGGGGGCCGGTGCCTGATCAGGGGGCGAGACAGGCGGGTGCGGCACCCGCGGTGGGGGTAGCAGTTCCGCGACGGCGGCGGCCGTGCGGCGTGCGTCCCTTCCGTGGGATGCCGTACCCGCGCGGGGCGGCCCTTTCCGGACCTTGGTTGTCCCCTGCTCCGCGCGGAGCCTGGGGAAGGGGGTTACGTGGTTCGTATCCGAGTCCTGGTCGTGGACGACCACCGCATCTTCGCCGAGTCGCTCGCCGCCGCGCTGGCCGCCGAGCCGGACGTCGAGGTCTTCGCCGCCGGCAGCGGCCCCGCCGCGCTGCGCTGCCTGGAGCGGGCGGCCGCTGAGGGCCGTCGTTACGACGTCCTCCTGGTCGACGCCGACCTGGGCGCCGGCATGCCCGGCACCCGCCCGCCCGTGCCGGTGCAGGACGGCAACGAGGAGGGGCTGGTCGACGGGATCTCGCTCGTCGCGGGGGTCCGGGCCGCACAGCCCGGCGTGCGCAGCGTCGTACTGGCGGAGAAGGACGACCCCCGGCGTGCGGCGCTCGCGCTGCAGGCCGGCGCCTCGGGCTGGGTCGCCAAGGACTGCTCGCTGTCCCGGCTGCTGTCGGTGATCCGTGGCGTGCTGCGCGACGAGACCCATCTGCCGCCCGCCCTGCTCACCGGCGTGCTCAGAGAGCTGACGGCCGCGCGCCGGCACCGCACCGAGAGCGAGCGGCTCGTCGAGTCGCTCACCCCGCGCGAGCGGGAGGTGCTGCGCTGCATGGTCGCGGGGCTGGGCAGGAAGGCCGTCGCCGAGCGGCTGTTCCTGTCCCCGCACACCGTGCGCACCCATATGCAGAACGTCCTCGGCAAGCTGGGCGTCCACTCGACGCTGGCCGCCGTCGCCCTCGCCCGCCGCGCGGGGGTCGGGCCGGCCGACCTAGCCGGGGATGTTGTCGAACGGGGCGGTCAACTGGCGTAGGAGGCCGGCGAGTTCCGCGCGCTGGGCGCGGGACAGCTCGGCGAGGATCGCCCGCTCCTGCTCCAGCAGGCCCGCGAGTGCCTGGTCCGCGCGGTCCCGGCCGGTGTCGGTCAGCCGCACCAGCACACCCCGCCGGTCGCTCGGGTCGGGCAGCCGCTCCACCAGGCCCTTCTTGGCCAGGCGGTCGATGCGGTTGGTCATGGTGCCCGACGTGACCAGGGTCTGGGTCAGCAGCTGGCCGGGGGAGAGCTGGTACGGCGTGCCCGCGCGCCGCAGCGCGGTCAGCACGTCGAACTCCCAGGGCTCCAGCTGATGCTCGGCGAAGGCGAGCCGGCGTGCACGGTCCAGGTGCCGGGCGAGTCGGCTCACCCGGCTGAGCACTTCCAGCGGCTCCACGTCGAGGTCCGGACGCTCCCGGCGCCACGCTGCGACCAGCCGATCGACCTCGTCCTCCATGGAGATCAGTGTAGTGGTTGTGTCGACATGAAGTCTCTTGGAGTCGAGTTTCTTGAGATGAAGTCTCTTGACATCGAGATAAGTGGCGGGGAAAGTGGCAGACATGACAACTCCACTCTGGGACCCCAGCCAGTACCTGCGGCACGCCGGTCACCGGGCCCGTCCCTTCACCGACCTCCTCGCCCGGATCCCCGACCCGCGCGGCGACCAGCCCCGCATCGCCGACCTGGGCTGCGGCCCCGGCAACGTCACCGTCCTGCTCACCCGGCGCTGGCCCGCCGCCCACGTCACCGGCTACGACAACTCGCCCGAGATGCTCGACACAGCCCACACCGAGCACGAGGGCCCCACCGCCGGAGGCGGCCGGCTGGACTTCGCCCCCGCCGACGTCCGTACCTGGACACCCCAGGAGCCCCACGACCTGATCGTCTCCAACGCCACCCTGCAGTGGGTGCCGGGGCACGCCGACCGCTTCGCCGACTGGATCGCCGCCCTCGGACCGGGCGGCGCCCTCGCCTTCCAGGTGCCCGACAACATCGACGCCCCGCTGCACGCCCTGATGCGCGAACTCGCCGGCACACCCCGCTGGAAGTCCCGCCTCGCCGACGTCCTGCGCCACACCGACTCCGTGCTCACCCCCGCCGACTACCTGGACCGCCTCGCCCGCCTCGGCTGCGCGACCGACGTGTGGCAGACGACGTACTTCCACGTCCTCACCGGCGAGGACCCGGTCCTGGACTGGGTGAAGGGCACCGGACTGCGGCCCGCCCTGACCGCCCTCGCCGACGACCCCGAGGCCAGGGACGCGTTCCTCACCGAGTACCGGGACCTGCTGCGGCAGGCCTACCCGAGCGCCCCGTACGGCACCGTCCTGCCCTTCCGCAGGCTGTTCGCCGTCGCCGTGAAGGAGGCCTGAGGATGCTGGTCGCGGTCGACCATGTGCAGCTGGCGGCGCCGCCCGGGTCGCAGGACGCGCTGCGGGCGTACTACGCCGACGTCCTGGGGATGACGGAGATCCCGAAGCCGCCGGTGCTCGCGGCCCGCGGGGGCTGCTGGTTCGAGGCGGGCTCCGTCCGGCTCCACCTGGGCATCGAGGAGGACTTCCGCCCGGCGAAGAAGGCCCACCCCGGGCTGCGGGTGACGGACATCGAGGCCTACGCGGCCCGGCTCACCGCCAAGGGCGCCGAGGTGACCTGGGACGACGGCCTCCCCGGCCATCTGCGCTTCTACTCGCAGGACCCCGTCGGCAACCGCCTGGAGTTCCTCCAGTCCCGGTAGCTGATCTGCGTCCACTTGGCGAACACCACCGCGAACGCGAGCGGGATCAGCGGGGAGAGCGCGCGGCCCGCCCTGTTCCAGCCGCCCTGGTCGACCGGCACCCAGGTCCCCCAGGGCTCCTGGGCCACCTGCACGGGCATGAAGAGGGGGTACGACGTGAAGCCGGTCGCGGTGATCCGGCGCGTGCGGCCGCCGGAGGCCGCCTGCCCCGTGCAGTCCCAGTCGCTGCCCGTGGTGCCGCCGCGCGAGGTGGTCGAGGGGGCGGTCGTCCAGCAGTGCGTGGTCCGCATGGCCAGCGGCTGCCCCATCAGCCCGAGGTGCCCGACGGCCGAACCGGCCATATAGCCGGTGAGGGCGAACAGTCCGGCGGCCAGCACCCCGCACACGACCGTCCCCCACGCCTGCTGCCGCCTCGTACGGACCCTCCGCTGCCAAGCCACCGGGCGATCGTACGCCGGGGCCCACGAGGCCTACGCCTTGCGGTGCCCTATCAGCCGGGGCTTCTGCTCCAGCCCGTCCAGCCCGTGCCACGCCAGGTTCACCAGATGCGCCGCGACCTCCGCCTTCTTCGGGCGGCGCACGTCCAGCCACCACTGCCCGGTCAGCGCGACCATGCCCACCAGCGCCTGCGCGTACAGCGGGGCCAGCTTCGGATCGAAGCCCCGGCTCTTGAACTCGCGGCCCAGGATGTCCTCCACCTGGGTGGCGATGTCGGAGATGAGGGAGGCGAAGGAGCCCGTGGACTGCGGGATGGGGGAGTCACGGACCAGGATGCGGAAGCCGTCCGTGTACTCCTCGATGTAGTCCAGCAGCGCGAACGCGGCCTGCTCGCACAGCTCGCGGGGATGGCCGGCCGTCAGCGAGCTGGTCACCATCTCCAGCAGGCGCCGCATCTCGCGGTCCACCACAACCGCGTACAGACCCTCCTTGCCGCCGAAGTGCTCGTACACCACCGGCTTGGACACCCCGGCCTTCGCCGCGATCTCCTCCACCGAGGTGCCCTCGAAGCCCTTCGCCGCGAACAGGGTGCGACCGATCTCCAGCAGCTGCTGGCGGCGCTCGGCGCCGGTCATCCGGGTCCGGCGGGCCCGCCGGGGTTTGTCGTTGCTGGAGGTGCTGCTGGAGTCGGTCGCCACGGCGTCAATCATGCCGCCTTCGCCGTCTCCTTCCGGCGCCGGGAGCCGTCCTGGCCGGTGTTCCGGCGCGAATCGATACGGGAGCGTGACGGCCAGCGCACGTCGTACGCCCAGCCGAACTTCTCGAAGATGCGAATGAACCGGGCCGAGGAGTCGATCTGGCCGCGCATCACGCCGTGCCGCGCCGAGGTCGGGTCGGCGTGGTGCAGGTTGTGCCAGGACTCACCGCACGACAGCACGGCCAGCCACCACACGTTGCCCGAGCGGTCCCGTGACTTGAACGGCCGCTTGCCCACCGCGTGACAGATCGAGTTGATCGACCACGTCACATGGTGCAACAGCGCCACCCGCACGAGTGAACCCCAGAAGAACGCCGTGACCGCGCCCCACCAGGTCATCGTCACCAGCCCGCCGATCAGCGCCGGCGCCAGCAGCGATACGACCGTCCACACCACGAACTGGCGGGAGATCGCCCGGATCGCCGGGTCCTTGATCAGGTCCGGCGCGTACTTGTCCTGCGGGGTCTGCTCCTCGTCGAACATCCAGCCGATGTGAGCCCACCACAGGCCCTTCATCAGCGCCGGCAGCGTCTCCCCGAACCGCCAGGGGGAGTGCGGGTCGCCCTCCGCGTCGGAGAACTTGTGGTGCTTGCGGTGATCGGCCACCCAGCGCACCAGCGGGCCCTCGACCGCCAGCGACCCCATGACCGCCAGCGCGATCCGCAGAGGCCGCTTCGCCTTGAACGAACCGTGGGTGAAGTACCGGTGGAAACCGATCGTGATGCCGTGGCACCCCAGGAAGTAGAAGAACACCAGCAGGCCCAGATCGAGCCAGCTCACCCCCCAGCCCCAGGCCAGCGGCACAGCCGCCACGAGCGCCAGGAACGGCACGGTGATGAACAAAAGCAGCGTGATCTGCTCGATCGAACGCTTCTGCTCGCCACCCAGCGTGGCGGACGGGGTCGTGTCGTCGGCCTTACGGGCTGCTTCGATCACATCGGAACTTGAGGTCATGCGCGTCCCCTGTGGGGTCGAGGGTCGAGACAGATGCCGGGCTGCCGGGACCGGACGGGACTCGACGGTACTTCCCTACGGTTCCGTAACCTACGGCTTCGTAAGTATGGCAGCGTGTCGTGCGGCGGCAAGAGCCCCACGGCCTGCGCGTCCACATGGACACCTATCCTTGAACTCGGTCGGACAGCGCGGTCCGCTGAAGTTTCCTTCCCGGACACTCCGGCCCGTATGCGGCACCCGCCGCCCGGCAGCCGGCCGGGTTCCCCTCCCAGACGAGCTTCAACACTGCAAGGAGCCGCACCTGTGAGCAGTGCCGACGACCAGACCACCACGACCAGCAGCGAGCTGCGCGCCGACATCCGCCGGCTGGGTGATCTCCTGGGCGAGACCCTCGTCCGGCAGGAGGGCCCCGAGCTCCTCGACCTGGTCGAGAAGGTCCGCCGCCTCACCCGCGAGGACGGCGAGGCCGCCGCCGAGCTGCTGCGCGGCACCGAACTGGAGACCGCGGCCAAGCTGGTCCGTGCCTTCTCCACCTACTTCCACCTCGCCAACGTCACCGAACAGGTGCACCGCGGCCGTGAACTGCGCGCCCGGCGCGCCGCCGAGGGCGGCCTCCTCGCCCGCACCGCCGACCGGCTCAAGGACGCCGACCCCGAGCACCTCAGGCAGACCGTCCAGAACCTCAACGTCCGCCCGGTGTTCACGGCACACCCCACCGAGGCCGCGCGCCGCTCGGTCCTCAACAAGCTCCGGCGCATCGCCGCGCTCCTGGAGACCCCCGTCCAGGGCTCCGACCGCCGCCGCCACGACATCCGCCTCGCCGAGAACATCGACCTGGTGTGGCAGACCGACGAACTGCGCGTCGTCCGCCCCGAACCCGCCGACGAGGCCCGCAACGCCATCTACTACCTCGACGAACTCCACGCGAACGCCGTCGGTGACGTCCTGGAGGACCTCACCGCGGAACTGGAGCGCGTCGGCGTCCGGCTCCCCGACGACGCCCGGCCGCTGACCTTCGGCACCTGGATCGGCGGCGACCGCGACGGCAACCCCAACGTCACCCCCCAGGTCACCTGGGACGTCCTCATCCTCCAGCACGAGCACGGCATCAACGACGCCCTGGAGATGATCGACGAACTGCGCGGGCTGCTGTCCAACTCCATCCGCTACACCGGCGCCACCGAGGAGCTCCTCGAGTCCCTGCGTGAAGACCTGGAGCGGCTGCCCGAGATCAGCCCCCGCTACAAGCGCCTCAACGCCGAGGAGCCCTACCGGCTCAAGGCCACCTGCATCCGGCAGAAGCTGGAGAACACCAAGCAGCGCCTCGCCAAGGGCACCCCGCACGAAGCCGGCCGCGACTACCTCGGCACCGGCGAGCTGATCGGCGACCTGCGGATCATCCAGACCTCCCTGCGCGAACACCGCGGCGGCCTCCTCGCCGACGGCCGCCTGGCCCGCACCATCCGCACCCTCGCCGCCTTCGGCCTCCAGCTCGCCACCATGGACGTCCGCGAACACGCCGACGCCCACCACCACGCCCTCGGCCAGCTCTTCGACCGCCTCGGCGAGGAGTCCTGGCGCTACGCCGACATGCCCCGCGACTACCGCGCCAAGCTCCTCGCCAAGGAACTGCGCTCCCGCAGGCCGCTCGCCCCCACCCCGGCACCCGTCGACGCAGCAGGGCAGAAAACCCTCGGCGTCTTCGAAACCGTCAAGAAGGCCCTCGCGGTCTTCGGCCCCGAGGTCGTCGAGTCCTACATCATCTCCATGTGCCAGGGCGCCGACGACGTCTTCGCCGCCGCCGTCCTCGCCCGCGAGGCCGGACTCGTCGACCTCCACGCCGGCTGGGCGAAGATCGGCATCGTCCCCCTCCTGGAGACCACGGACGAGCTGAAGGCCGCCGACACGATCCTCGAGGACATGCTCTCCGACCCGTCCTACCGGCGCCTGGTCGCGCTGCGCGGCGACGTCCAGGAGGTCATGCTCGGCTACTCCGACTCCTCCAAGTTCGGCGGCATCACCACCAGCCAGTGGGAGATCCACCGCGCCCAGCGCCGGCTGCGCGACGTCGCCCACCGCTACGGCGTCCGCCTGCGCCTCTTCCACGGCCGCGGCGGCACCGTCGGCCGCGGCGGCGGCCCCTCCCACGACGCCATCCTCGCCCAGCCCTGGGGCACCCTGGAAGGCGAGATCAAGGTCACCGAACAGGGCGAGGTCATCTCCGACAAGTACCTCATCCCGTCCCTGGCCCGGGAGAACCTGGAACTGACCGTCGCGGCCACCCTCCAGGCCTCCGCCCTGCACACCGCACCCCGCCAGTCCGACGAGGCCCTGGCCCGCTGGGACGCCGCCATGGACGTCGTCTCCGATGCCGCCCACGCCGCCTACCGCCGGCTCGTCGAGGACCCCGACCTGCCGACGTACTTCCTCGCCTCCACGCCCGTCGACCAGCTCGCCGAGCTGCACCTGGGCTCGCGGCCCTCCCGCCGCCCCGGCTCGGGCGTCTCGCTCGACGGTCTGCGCGCCATCCCGTGGGTGTTCGGCTGGACCCAGTCCCGGCAGATCGTGCCCGGCTGGTTCGGCGTCGGCTCCGGCCTCAAGGCGCTGCGGGAAACCGGCCTGGACACCGTGCTCGGCGAGATGCACGAACAGTGGCACTTCTTCCGCAACTTCATCTCCAACGTCGAGATGACCCTCGCCAAGACCGACCTCAGGATCGCCCAGCACTACGTCGACACCCTCGTCCCCGACGAACTCAAGCACGTCTTCGACACCATCAGGGCCGAACACGAGCTGACCGTCCGCGAGGTCCTGCGGATCACCGGCGAGAGCGAACTCCTGGCCGCCCAGCCGGTGCTGAAGCAGACCTTCGCCATCCGCGACGCCTACCTGGACCCGATCTCCTACCTCCAGGTCACCCTGCTCAAGCGCCAGCGCGACGCGGCAGCCGCGGGCGCCGACCCCGACCCGCTGCTCTCCCGCGCCCTGCTCCTCACCGTCAACGGCGTGGCAGCCGGCCTGCGCAACACCGGCTGACCCGCTGACACACCGGTGCCCCCGAGGTCGTACGACCCCGGGGGCACCCGTGTGTACGCAGGCCTCAGCCGTTACGCCTTCCGGCGGCGGGCCACCAGGTAACCGCCCACACCGACCAGCGCCGCGGCACCGGCCGACAACAGGCCCACCGGAGCGCCGTTACCGGTCTCGGCGAGGCCGCCGCCGGCACTCTTGGCGGACGGGGAGGAGGACGGGGCCGCGGGGGACGACGAGCCCGACGCGGACGCACCCGGGGCCGCACCGGACGAAGCCGACGCAGAGGACGACGGCGAGGAGGCAGACGAAGGAGCCGACGACGGCGACACCGAGCCGGACGGCTTCCCGCCACCGCCCGCCGAACCCCCGCAGTCCGTCCAGAACACCTTGTGCTTGGCGGCGCCCTTCTCACCCTCGAAGTTCCAGAACAGCTTGTAGTGCCCGTCGGGCAGCGAGAGATCGCCCGTACGGCCGTGACCGTCCGCATCCAGGGCGATCGCCCCGGACTTCACGGTCGCGCCCTTCGTGGCGGCCGTTGGCGCCCACGCCTCGATGTGCCAGTCGACCTGCTGACCGCCGTCGAAGCCGAACGCATCCAGGTAGAACGTGCACACGTGCGGCTCGTTGCGGCGCAGCTCCTCGCCGGTCCGGGCATCGTGGATCTTGACCGTGCCATTGTCACCGGGGGCACTTGCATGGGCGGCCGGGGCGCACAGGAGCGCCGCCGCGACACCGGCGCTGAGCGCGCCGGCGCGAATGAGGGTACGCATGGGGCTGATCCATCTTCGAGTGGTGAACGGGGAAGATGTGGAGGGGGCGGTACAGCTTCCGGCCACGCCTGACAGCCGGTCAAGCACGAAAAGGCAACGCACAGACCCCCCACAGACGTGAAGAACGCCCCAACCCCTCACAGGGTCACGAAGGAAGCCGTCAGCAACGCGACCCCCGCCCCCGCCAGCACCCACGCCGGCCGGGTCGCCCGCAGACCACCCGCGACCACCACCGACGCCAGCAGCAGCGCACCACCCAGCGGTACCCAGGCGTACAGAATCCCAGCCGGCCCGGACCGCACCGCGTCATCCGTCCCCGGCTTCAGCACCACGTCGTAGGTCAGCCCCTTGCGCACCGCGACCGACCGCTCGACGGCCACCCGCGCCCGCGCCCTCGCCCCCGCCGACACCGGCGTGAACGGGCCCGTGCACGTGTCCCCGTCGCAGCGGGTCACCTTGAGCGTGCCACGCTCACGGCCCTTGGTCAGCATCACGTGCTGCGCGGTCCCCCAGGAACCCCACACCCCGCAGAAGAGGATCAGTGCGGCGAGCGCACCCGTCGCCGCGACCCGCCCGAACCGCAACGCGGTCACGGAGGCCTGGCGAGCGGTGGTGGCAGTGGCAGGCATGGCCGGGATCATTGGCCATAGCGCCGCGACCGGTCAACTCACCCGGGAACCAAAGCCGTACAAGTCACGAGTTGTACGTGCCCTGCGACCGCTCCAGCCCCTCCGTCACCAGACACTCCACCGCGTCCGCCGCACGGTCCACGAAGTAGTCCAGCTCCTTGCGCTCCGCCGACGAGAAGTCCTTCAGCACGAAGTCCGCCACCTGCATACGACCGGGAGGCCGCCCGATCCCGAACCGCACCCGGTGATACGCCGGCCCCATCGCCTTCGTCATCGACTTCAGACCGTTGTGCCCGTTGTCACCGCCGCCCAGCTTCAGCCGCAGCGTCCCGTAGTCGATGTCCAGCTCGTCATGCACGGCCACGACGTTCGCCACCGGCACCTTGTAGAAGTCCTTCAACGCGTTCACCGGACCACCGGACAGGTTCATGTACGACATCGGCTTGGCCAGCACCACCCGGCGGCTGCCCGGTCCCGCCGGACCGATCCGCCCCTCCAGCACCTGCGCCTGCGCCTTGCCCGCCCGCTTGAACTTCCCCCCGATCCGCTCCGCGAGCAGGTCGGCCACCATGAAACCGACGTTGTGCCGGTTCATGGCGTACTCCGGCCCGGGGTTGCCGAGCCCGACGATCAGCCAGGGATCACTGGCGGGGGTGGTCACGTCCATGTCTCCTTGATACGCGCCAGCCGCCGCTCCCCGCGAGGGAAGCGGCGGCTGAACCGATGACGACGGCGAGGATCAGGCCTCAGCGGCCTCTTCGCCCTCGGCGGCCGCTTCACCCTCGGTCTCCTCGGCCTGCGCGGCCAGGACCTGCAGGACGACGGCGTCCTCCTCGACGGCCAGCGTGGTGCCGGACGGGAGCGGGATGTCCTTGGCGAGGATGGAGGCACCGGCCTCCAGGCCCTCGACGGAGACCGTGACGGCCTCGGGGATGTGCGTGGCCTCGGCCTCGACCGGCAGCGCGTTCAGGACGTGCTCCAGCAGGTTGCCGCCCGGGGCCAGCTCGCCCTCGGCGTGCACCGGAACCTCGACCGTGACCTTCTCGCCACGCTTGACCAGCAGCAGGTCCACGTGCTCCAGGAAGCCCTTCAGCGGGTCACGCTGCACGGCCTTCGGGATCGCCAGCTCGTTGGTCTTGCCGTCGATGTCCAGCGAGATCAGGACGTTCGGCGTACGCAGCGCCAGCAGCAGGTCGTGACCCGGCAGGGTCAGGTGCAGCGGCTCGGAACCGTGGCCGTACAGAACACCCGGAACCTTGTTGTCACGGCGGATACGACGGGCCGCACCCTTGCCGAACTCGGTACGGGTCTCGGCGGAGAGCTTCACCTCGGACATATTGATCACTCCTCGTAGAACTCGGAACGGACGTGGTCACCCGGCCACGAACGGCCTGCTACGAAGAGCGCGTCGATAACGGACCGCCGTACCACACGAGTACGGCCTCCCTCGCCGAGCAACTGCAGCAGTCTACTCGGAGGGGGAGGCCGTACCCAAAAGGATCTTCGGCTAGCGCCTGTTCAGGGCCCGCAGAAACCTCACTGCTCGTCGAAGAGGCTGGTCACCGAGCCGTCCTCGAACACCTCACGCACCGCGCTCGCAATCGTCGGAGCGATCGACAGCACCGTGATCTTGTCCAGATCCCGCCCCAGCTCCGCCGGCGTCGGCAGCGTGTTCGTGAACACGAACTCACTCACCCGGGAGTTCTTCAACCGGTCCGCGGCAGGACCCGACAGCACACCGTGCGTGGCCGTGACGATCACGTCCTCCGCACCATGCGCGAACAGCGCGTCAGCAGCGGCGCAGATCGTCCCACCCGTGTCGATCATGTCGTCGACCAGGACACACACGCGGCCCTTGACCTCACCCACGACCTCGTGGACGGTCACCTGGTTCGCCACGTCCTTGTCACGACGCTTGTGCACGATCGCCAGCGGCGCACCGAGCCGGTCACACCACCGGTCCGCCACCCGCACACGCCCCGCGTCCGGCGACACGACCGTCAGCTTGTTCCGGTCCACCTTGTCACCCACGTAGTCCGCGAGCAGCGGCAGCGCGAACAGGTGGTCCACCGGACCGTCGAAGAAGCCCTGGATCTGGTCCGTGTGCAGATCCACGGTCAGGATCCGGTCCGCACCCGCCGTCTTCATCAGGTCGGCGATCAGACGCGCCGAAATCGGTTCACGGCCCCGGTGCTTCTTGTCCTGCCGCGCGTAACCGTAGAACGGCACGATCACCGTGATGGAACGCGCCGACGCACGCTTCAGCGCGTCGATCATGATCAGCTGCTCCATGATCCACTGGTTGATCGGAGCCGTGTGGCTCTGGATCACGAAGCAGTCCGCACCACGAGCCGACTCCTGGTAACGGACGTAGATCTCACCGTTCGCGAAGTCGAAGGCCTTCGTCGGGACGACCCCGACACCCAGCTGCTGGGCGACCTCCTCGGCAAGCTCGGGGTGGGCGCGGCCGGAGAAGAACATCAACTTCTTCTCGCCGGTCGTCTTGATCCCGGTCACAGCACTGTCTCCTCAGAGGTTGTCTCAGCCAGCCGGCTGCTCGGCGACCTCTCGGCTGGGCGTGAGAGGCCGTATCAGCTGGTAAGGGTGCGGGCGCACACGTGCGGATGTGCACTTATCACGGTACGCCGACTTTGCCGCACCCGTTTCCCGTCAGTCCTCGCTCCCACCCTCACGCGACGCCGCCTCAGCCGCCCGCGCAGCCGCGCTCCCCGGACGCTTACGAGCCACCCAACCCTCGATATTCCGCTGCTGGCCACGGGCCACGGCCAGCGAACCGGGCGGCACGTCCTTCGTGATCACGGACCCCGCGGCGGTGTAAGCACCGTCCCCGACCGTGACAGGAGCCACAAACATGTTGTCCGAACCCGTCCGGCAATGAGACCCCACCGTCGTGTGGTGCTTCTCCTGACCGTCGTAGTTCACGAACACACTCGCCGCGCCGATGTTCGAGTACTCACCGATCGTCGCGTCACCGACATACGACAGATGCGGCACCTTCGTGCCCTCACCGATCTTCGCGTTCTTCGTCTCGACGTACGTCCCGATCTTGCCCTTGGCACCCAGGCGCGTACCCGGCCGCAGATAGGCGTACGGCCCCACACTCGCCTCCGGGCCCACCACCGCACCGTCGGACACGGTGTTGTCCACCCGCGCCCCGGCGCCCACCCGCGTGTCCCTCAGCCGGCTGTTCGGACCCACCTCGGCACCCTCACCGACATGCGTGGACCCCAGGAGCTGCGTGCCCGGATGAACGACGGCGTCCCGCTCGAAGGAGACGGTCACATCCACCCAGGTCGTCGCCGGATCGACGACCGTGACCCCGTCCAGCATCGCCTGCGTCAGCAACCGGTCGTTGAGAATCCGGCGCGCCTCGGCCAGCTGCACCCGGTTGTTGATCCCGGCGATCTCCCGGTGATCGCCCGCCACGGACGCACCGACGCGGTGACCGGCCGCACGGAGGATCCCGAGCACATCCGTGAGGTACTCCTCACCCTGGCTGTTGTCCGTCCGCACCTTCTTCAACGCGTCCGCCAGCAACACCCCGTCGAACGCGAACACCCCGCTGTTGATCTCCCGGATCGACCGCTGGGCGTCCGTGGCGTCCTTGTGCTCCACGATCGCGGTCACGGCACCCGTCGCCTCGTCCCGCACGATCCGGCCGTACCCGGTGGCGTCCGGCACCTCGGCGGTCAGCACGGTCACGGCGTTGCCGTCGGCGTGGTGGGTCTCGGCGAGCCGCTTGAGGGTGCCGGCGGTCAGGAGGGGCGTGTCCCCGCACACGACCACCACGGTCCCGTCCACGGCCCCGCCCAGCTCCTCCAGGCCCATCCGTACCGCGTGCCCCGTGCCGTTCTGCTCGGCCTGCACGGCGGTCCTCGTGGCCGGGTCGATCTCATTCAGATGCGCGGCGACCTGCTCACGGGCGTGTCCCACGACGACGACCAGGTTCTGCGGGGCCAACTCACGGGCGGCGGCCAGCACATGGCCCACGAGGGAACGGCCACAGATCTCGTGCAGGACCTTCGGTGTGGCCGACTTCATACGGGTGCCCTCACCCGCTGCGAGAACGACGACGGCTGCCGGGCGGATGGCGCTCACGGGGTTGCCCTTCGGCTGTGGGTGAGTGGGGATGACAGCCGCAGGATACCGGGGGGACCTCTGGCGGACATGAGAGCGGGCCCTGACGGGGCTTTCGCCGGTCAGGGCCCGAACTCAAGGTTTGTGTGCTGTGGCTCCCCTGCCAGGACTCGAACCTGGAACAAATCATCCAAAGTGACCCGTGTTGCCGATTACACCACAGGGGAGTGTATTGCGCCCGGAGCGGACATTTGATCAGCCGGCTGAGGTCGCGGCACCTACTATGCCGTACCACCAGCCTTCGATGCGACGGTACAGATCCGCTCCCTGTCGCACTTTGATTCCGAGGCACCCCCGATAGGTGGCGCCGGTGTTCTTGCGTACGGTCGCGGGGTTGTGTTTCTTGAGGATGGTCTTGCCGAGCAGTGCCCTGTCGATGCCGACGAGGTCGGCCCAATAGCGCTCGGCCGCTTCGACATCTGCGGTTTCATGAATCATGACCCGGCAGTACAAGCGATCGCGTCCCACGTCCAGCAGGTCCAGCCAGGCGAGGAAGACCGAGATCATCCCTGGGTCGCTGTTGACGAACTCGACGCTCTCGCGGCGAGCGTGCGGCTTGTCCTTCGTCCCCTCGGCCCAGTACAGGGCGACGCCCGTGATGAAGAGCTCCCGATCCGTGAGGGTGCCGACCGCTGCTGCCGCTGCCTGCTTGGTGGCGGTCCGCTCGCGGTCCTGCGATGCCCGCAGCCTTGCCAACCCGGCGTTCATGCGTGCCCGCTGTTCCTCGGGGGTGCACTTGGGTTCGGGGTGCGGCAGATCGCGCACCCATAGGGAGACCGAACTCTTGGAGCAGCCGAGTTCCGCCTGGATCGCGTTGTAAGTCCAGCCCTGGAGTCGTAGCTCCCGCGCCCTCTCGCGCAGTTCGTCCTTGGCGCGCGGGCGCTTCGTCCACTCCGGCGGCGGCTCGCCCTCGACGAGGCGTTGAAGGATCTCCTTGTTGTGAACCTGGAGCTCGTCGCGGATCTGGCGGAGGCTGTGGCCCGCCCGTCGCAGGGCGACCGCCCGCTCCCGTAAGCCCTCGAGGTCGGCGTACTTGCCGGGCGCGTGTGTCATACGCATACCGTCCGGCCGGAATGATCCGTTCCGGGGCCGGACGGGAACGGTTCACCAGTTCGAGGGATACCGGTGGGTTTCGAGGTCGTTCGGTTACGCAGTGTGGTGTGTGGCGGTAGGGAAAAGTCACCGGAAAAGGCCTGGCCGTCGCCCGTAGGCTGGAGGTATGACCACGACGGGGGAAGAGCGGACCGGGGCCTTGACCGGGCCCTGGTGGTGGGCCAGGTGGCGCAGTGCGGTGCTTGACGGGAGTCTCGCGCTGGTGTCGGCCGTGGAGTGCGGCGCGGAGGGGATTCCGTTCGCACGGGACGCGGGGATCCCGGTGGCGGTGGGTGTCGTTTTCGGGGTGATCGCCGGGTCCGTGTTGATCGTGCGGCGGAAGTGGCCCATCGCGGTCGTGCTGGTCGCCATCGCGATCACGCCCGCGCAGATGGGCTTTCTGCTGGGTGTCGTCGGCCTGTACACCCTCGCCGCGTGTGAGCTGCCGCGGCGCGTCATCGGGGCGCTGGCGGGGATGTCGCTGGTGGGGACGGCGGTGGTGACGTTCGTGCGGGTGCGGCAGGACATGGCGCGGGGTGACCTGACGCTGGGTGACTGGTTCGTGCCGTTCGCGGCGGTGACGACGGCGTTGGGGCTGACGGCTCCGCCGGTGCTGCTGGGGCTGTACGTGGGGGCGCGGCGGCGGTTGATGGAGAGCTTGCGGGAGCGGGCGGATTCGCTGGAGCGGGAGCTCCAGTTGCTCGCGGAGCGGGCGGAGGAGCGGGCCGAGTGGGCCAGGAACGAGGAGCGGACGCGGATCGCGCGGGAGATGCATGACGTGGTGGCTCACCGGGTGAGCCTGATGGTCGTGCATGCCGCGGCGCTTCAGGCGGTGGCCCGCAAGGATCCTGAGAAGGCGGTGCGGAACGCGGCGCTGGTGGGGGACATGGGCCGGCAGGCGTTGACCGAGTTGCGGGAGATGCTCGGGGTGCTGCGGGCGGGGGAGGACGTGGGCCGGCGGGCGCGGGGGGTGCCGTTGGCGGCGGTGCGGGAGGCTGCCGCGGCCGCGGCTTCGCGTGTGGCGGTGGAGGACGGGCCGTGTCTGTCGGAGCTGGAGGAGTTGGTCGGGCAGTCGGCGGCGGCGGGGATGGTCGTGGATCTGTCGGTGGAGGGGGAGGTGCGCTCGTACGCGGCTGAGGTCGAGCAGACGGCGTTCCGGGTGGTGCAGGAGGCGTTGACGAACGTCCACAAGCATGCGGCGGGGGCGAAGACGCATGTGCGGCTGGCGCATCGGGTGTCGGAGATCGCGATGCAGGTGGAGAACGAGCCGCCGCCGGAGCCGGGGTCGGCGTCGGCGGCGGGGTTGCCGTCGGGTGGGAACGGCCTGGTGGGGATGCGGGAGCGGGTCGCGGCGCTGGGTGGTGTGTTCGTGTCGGGGCCGACGGACGCGGGGGGTTTCCGGGTGTCGGCGGTGATTCCGGCGGCGTAGGCCTCGCGGGCGCGGGTCAGCCGGTGGTGAGGCGTACGGGTTCGATGCCGGTGATGAGGGCGGCGAGGGCGTGGTCGACGTCGGGGCCGACGTACCAGTCGCCGGTGTGGTCGAGGGTGTAGACGCGGCCTTCGGCGTCGATGGCGAGGGTGGCGGCGGTGTCGGTCTCTTCGCCGAGGGGGCAGAGTTCGGTGCCGAGGGCGCGGCCGAGGTCGCCGAGGGTGCGGGCGTGGTGGAGGCCGTGGAGGGGGTCGAGGTGGAGGGTGGCGGGGGCGATCTGGCGGCCGGGGCCGTTGGGGGTGATGGTGAGGCCGCCGAATTCGGCCCAGGCTTCCACGGCGGCGGGGAAGACGGTGTGCCGGTGTCCGGCGGGTGAGGTGTGCTCGCGCAGGGTGTCGGCCCAGATCTCTGCCTGCTTTATGTCCCAGCGTCCGGGTTGCCAGCCGGCGGCGCGCAGGGCGGCGTCGACGAGTACGGGGAAGCGGGATGGGGGTCCCCCCGGTCGAGCGGAGCCGAGACTGGGGGAGGATGTGCGGTCGGCGTGCATCGGCCCTTCGTTCGTCGAGCTTGCTGGTGTTACTGGTGTTGACGGGGGCTGTCAGCCGTCGGTTGCCGTCGGGTCGACGATGCGGACGCCGAAGTGGGCGCTGAGGGCGGTGCAGGCGCGGCAGGGGTGGGCGAAGCTGCCGTGGAGGGGGTCGCCGTCCTCGCGTATGCGGCGGGCGGTGAGTTTGGCGTGTTTGAGGGCTTTTCGGGCTTCGCTGTTGGTCATGGTCTTGCGGGCGGCACGTTTGCTGCGGGTGGCGTCGGCGGCGGCGATGTGCCGGGAGATGAGGATGGTTTCGGCGCAGCGGCCGGTGAAGCGGTCGCGTTCGCCGCTGGTGAGGGTGTCGAGGAAGTCCTGGACGAGGGGGTGCAGGGGTGGGGGCTGGTCGCCGCGTGCGGCGGTGCCGGTGAGGGTGGCGCCGCGGACGGAGAGGGCGGCGGCGACGGTGGGCAGGATGCCGTCGCGGCGGTGGCGGAGGGTGGGGGCGGGGGGTGTGTCGGTGCCGCTCCAGCCGATGCGTGGGTCGCCGGCCCGCACGTCGGTTCCTCCGGTTCGCAGGTTGTTCATGTTCGTCTTTCCCCTCCCCGGGTGTTCCCCGGCATCCCCCGAAGGACACAGGGTGCCAAATGCCGTGGCCGGTGCGGAAGCTGGGGCGGCGCGACACGCCCGGGGCGGGGGTGGGTGGTCACGGTGGGGTGACGCCTGGTCACGGAAGTGGAGGGGCGGTGTCCTCGGGGATGTGGTGGGCCGGTGACCGGGGTTCGCGTACCGCATAGGCTGTCGCCATCCGCGATCGACACCGCCGATTGAGGCCAGAGAGAACGCCGCAGGGGGCTACCGCCATGACGACAGGTCGGCTCGGGCAACAAGCCGCGCCGCCGAACGCGGCCTACGCCGGGCAGGTCGTGCATTTCCCGGATCCTGTCCGGGCGGCGCGTCACCCGAGAGGGGTACGGGTCGATGAGCATGGTTACCCGGATTTCTCTGCGTATGCGCGCGTGGCGGTGGAGATCGCCGAGCCGCCGGAGGGTTTCGGTGTCGACGAGCTGCGGCTGACGGACTATGTGTCGGCGAACGCGGCGCTGGCGGCGGCGGAGCACGAGTTGTGGGACACGGTGCCGGATGTGGCGACGCCGCACGGCTGGACGTGGCATCACGTGGTGGGTACGCGGCGGCTGGAGCTGATTCCGGTCGAGGTGAAGGCGTTGTTGCGGCATCACGGTGGTGTGGCGACGACGGCGGTGGACCACGGGAAGCGGGGGACGCGGCCGTTGCAGGAGACGCGGCCGGCGCATTTCGGGCTGCCGAAGTCGGGTGTGGCGGTGTCGGAGGCGCAGGTGCAGGGCGTCGAGGAGGACCTGGGCTACCGGCTTCCGGGTGCGTACCGCTCGTTCCTGAAGGCGGCGGGCGGCTGTGCGCCGGTGGGTACGGCGCTGGACGCCGAGTTGGGTCTGCTGGTGGACCAGCCGTTCTTCACGGTGCGGGACGAGGCGGCGGTCAATGACCTGGTGTACGTGAACAAGTGCCTGCGCGACCATCTGACGAAGGATTACCTCGGGGTGGCGTTCGTGCAGGGTGGGTTGCTCGCGGTGAAGGTGAAGGGCGAGCGGCTCGGTTCGGTGTGGTTCTGCGCGTACGACGATGTGCGCGATGTGGATCCTTCGTGGTCGCCGGCAGAGCGGGTGGAGCGTCTGCTGCTGCCGTGCGGTGAGGATTTCGACGGGTTCCTGTCGCGGTTGGCGGGGAGTCCGCCGGAGTTGGAGACCGTGGCGAATCTGATGGTCGACGGCGGTTTCGCCCGTGTCGTTCCGGTGTCCGCCGGCTCGGCGCCGTCCGGTCCGGTGGGGGAGTGAGCTTCAGGCGATGGTGACCTTCGCGCAGGCGCAGGAGCGCGCCGAGGAGTGGATCAACGGTGAGGCGCCCGCGTACCAGCATCGTGAGGTGCGGGTGCGGGAGTTCGAGCTGGGTTTCGTGGTGTGGGGCGAGGACCGGGCGGAGGGTCCGCGGTCGGACGCGGGCGCGCAGCGGCTGGTGATCGCCCGGGACACCGGTGAGGCGACGCTGTGGCCGGCGTTGCCGGTGGGTGAGGTGATCCGCCGGTACGAGGAGGAGTACGGCCGTGCCGATGAGCCGCAGGACGCGGTGCCGGCGCCGGCGGCCGCGCGGGTGGACCTGAATCAGACGTCGTTCCTGCTGACTCCTCCGGAGTGGTTGCAGGAGGCGGCGGACAAGCTGGGTATCGGGGACCGGCGGGCTGCGGGCGGGACTGGTGCCGGGGCCGGCGCGGGAGCGGGGGCTGGTGCTTCGGGCTCCGGTGCGCCTGCTTCGTCCGGTGGTGCCGGGCAGGCGGAGACGCGGGCCGGGGTGCCCGCGGGGGCTTCCGGGGTGTCCGGTGGTGCGCAGGGCGGCCCTGTTGCGGAGGTGCCGGCGGGGGCGACGCCCTGGGCCGGTACGGACACGAACGCCGGCCCCGGTGAGGACGACCGTTCGGTGCCGTTGCCCGCGACGGTGTTCGCGCCGCCGCTGAGTGACCCGGACGACGAGGGTCAGCGGCCGCCGGTGAGCGCACCGGATGCGAAGACGGCGCTCATGTCGGGGGGCAGCCAGTTGCCGCCGACGGCACTCGCTCCGGCGCTCGATCCTTCCAAGGCGTCGGGCGGGCAGGGCTTTCCGCCGGGTGCGCCCGGTGCACCCGTGACGTCCGGTGCTCCCGGTGCGCCGGGCGTTCCGCAGGGCGGTACGCCCACGCCGCCGCCCGGCATGCCTCCGTACGGCCATCCGCAGGCGCCGGCGGCTCCCGGGACCTCTGCGCCGGGTGCGCCCGCTGCTCCCGGTGTGCCGCAGGGCGGTACGCCCACACCTCCGCCGGGTGCGCCCGCGTACCCGGCGGCGCCCGGTACCCCGTTCCCGCCCCCGGGTGCTCCGGGTGCGCCGCAGGGCAGCACGCCTCCGCCGCCCCCGGGTGCCGCGTCGTATGGCTATCCGCAGGGCCCCGGCGCCCCGCAGGGTGCTCCGGGTTACGGCTACCCGCAGGCGCCGGGTGGGCCGCAGCCTCCGGCCGACGCCGGTGCGTCCGCGCGGCATCTGGCGCCGAACGCCGGGGACATCGCGGATGCCGCGACGAGCAAGGCCGCGCCGCCGCCGAAGAAGGCGCGCGGGGGAGTGGGTGCGCCGCCTCCGCCGCCGGGTGCTCCGGGCCTGCCGGGCGCGCGCCCGGGGAGTGCGGCGCCGCCGCCCGCGCCGGGTGCGCCAGCCGGTGGGTATGTGCCGACGCAGCTGGTGTCGGCGCTCGGGCCCGAGGGGCCCGCGGGCCAGGGGGGCGCGGGTGCGCCTGCCGGTCCAGGTGGCGCGGAAGGCGTGCAGGTGCCGGGTGCCCCCCATCCGCCCGGCGCGCCCGGGGGCAACGTGCATCACGCGGCCACCGTGCTGGCCGACCCCGGCAGTCTGGGCGGGGCTGCGCCGCAGATGCCTGGCGCCCAGGGTGTTCCGGGCGTTCCGGGTGCGCCGGGCGCTCAAGGAGTTCCCAGTGCTCCCGGTGCTCCCGGTATGCCGAATCCGCCCGGCGCTCCTGCGGGTCCGGGAGCCCCGGGCATGCCGCCCGCGCCCGGCGCGGTACAGCCTCCGGGTGCCCCCGCGGGGCCCGGTGCCCCCGGCGTGCCGCAGCCGCCGAGCGCCCCGGGTGGTCCCGGTGCTCCGGGCGGCGGGATCGGGGCTGTGCACCACGCGGAGACCGTGCTGGCCGCGCCGCCGGTGGCAGGCCCGGGCGCGCCTCCGCCGCCGCCCGCCCCCGGCGCGCTCGGTGCGCCGGGCGCCCCCGGCATGCCTCCGGGTGCGCCGCAGCCGATGCCTCCGGGTGCGATGCCGCCGCCGGGCGCGCCGGTTCCGGGGCAGCCGCCGGCGTACGGGTATCCGCAGCAGGGGCAGCCGACGGTCGGCCCCGGGTATCAGGCGGTGCTGCGCTACCGCGCGCAGGACGGTTCGGAGCAGCAGCTGATCCGGCGTTCGGCGCCGGGCACCCCGCACCCGGAGTGGCAGATCTTCCACGAGCTGCGCACGCTGAACGTGCCGCCGGACCAGGTGCTGGAGCTGCACACGGAGCTGGAGTCGTGCGAGCTGCCGGGCGCCTACTGCGCGCGGATGATCCGGGAGCAGTGGCCGCAGGCGCGGATCGCGAGCATCGCGCCGTACGGCACGGACCACGCCAGCAGGCAGCAGGGCATGCAGCAGTTGCTCGCGCACCAGGGCGAGTTGCACCAGGTGGCGGACGGTCCCGCGCGGCCGGCGCCGGTGCGGGCGCCGTTGCCGCCGGTGCAGGCCGCGCCGGCGATCCCGCCGGAGGCCATCGCGCAGGAGCTGGCGGCGGCGTTCGGACCGGGGGTCTTCCGGTTCGAGCAGCAGGCGGTGTCCCGGCAGGGTGTGCCGCCGGTCGTGGCGCACACGCTGGTGGTGGCCGGTCTGCCGGTGGACATGGGCCCGTTCTTCTGGGCGCAGGCCCAGCCGGGCCGTCCGGTGCCGACGCTGGCGGAGCTGGCGGCCGAGCGCGGGGTGCAGCCGGCGGCGGACGCGGGCTCGTACCTCGTCATGGGCACCGATTTCGGCAAGGCGCTCTGTGTCCAGTACGGGACGGCGAACATCGTGGCCGTGCCGGTCGAGGCGGGGCCGGGCGGGGCGCCGGTGCCGCCGCAGTTCGTGAACACCGGGCTGCCGGAGTTCGCTCGCTGCCTGGCGCTGCTGGGCCGGATGTGGCGACTGCGGTTCGGGCTCAACCAGGAGCAGGCGGGCCGCTGGACCGTCGACTTCCAGGCCCAGCTGGCCGCCCTGGACCCGGCGGCGCTCGGTTCGCCGGAGAGCTGGTGGTCGGTGCTGCTGGAACAGATGTGGGACGGGCTGCTGTAGGCCGATCGGGTGGGTGCCGCCGTCCTCCGGCGGCATGATCATCACCTTTGAGGAAGAGGCGCCCCAGGCGCCTCGCACCCCACGTAGAGCGCCACATGCGCGAGGGCGACCGCGGTGTGGCCGCGGAGTGTCGCGTTATGAACGCTTACGTCCGATCCATCAAGATATGCGCGAAATCATTCTGTCGTGTATGTCCGGTGGAGAGGGGTTCCCAGGGTGAGCAGTGCATCGAAGTCGCCGCACGGCTTTGTGACCGTCCGGGGGCGCGGCTACCGCACCGACCAGGTCGACGCCTACATGGAGACGCTGTGGTCCGATCGCGACGCCGCCTGGGAACGTGCCGCTCGGCTGACCGTCCTCGCCAAGGACATGGAAGCGGAGGCCGCGCGGATGCGCGAGGTCCTCGCCCAGCTCCCGCCGCAGACGTACGAGTCGCTCGGGGGACGCGCACGGCGCTTGTTCCAGCTCGTCCAGGAGGACGCGGCGGACCTGGGTGAGCGCACGAAGCGTGAAGCGCAACAGCTGGTCGCGCAGGCCGAAGTGCGCGCCGACAGCGCGCGCCGGAAAGCGCAGCAAGCGGCGGAGGCGCTGCGCAAGGCGGCGGACGAACACGCCCGCCAGCGGCTCCTCGCCGCCCGTGCCGAGGCCGACGCCATCCGCATCGGCGCGCGGCGCGAAGTGAAGCGAGAGCGCGCGGAGATGCTCACCGCGTTGCGCGAGATGCGGCAGCGCACCGCCGGGTTGGCCGCCGAGCAGTCCCGGCAGCAGGCCGAGCGGTGGGCCGAGGTCGAGCGGGAGGAGGCCGAGCGGTTCGCCGCCCTGGACGCCGAGTACGCCCAGCGGACGCGGCGGGCCGAGGCGGCGGTGGCCGACGCCGAGCGGGTCCTCGCCGAGGCCGAGGAGTTCGCGCACCGCAGCCAGGAGGCGGCACGCGCGCGTGCCGCCGCCATCCTCGCCGAGGCACACGCGTGCGAGGAACGCCTCGCCCGCGAGACGGAGCAGGTGCTGCGTGAGCACGGCGATGCCTGGGACCACGTGCAGGCACATATGGACGAGGCCCGCACCAACCTGATCTCCCTGACCGGAAGAGCGGCGCTGGAATAGCCCCTGGGTCACCTCCGGCTCCCCCGGCTCCCTGGGTCACCTCCGGCTCCCCCGGCTCCCTGGGTCACCCCCGGCTCCCGGCTCCCCGGGTCACCCCCGGCTCCCGGGGCCCCCTCCGGCCACCCGGCCCACCTCCGGGCCCAGCCCCCTCTGGCCCCCGGCCCCCTCCGGCCCCGGCCCACCTTCGGTCGCCCCGGGGCCGACCGCAGCCTTGGCCGCCGCCCCCGTCACCCTCCCTCCCGCACCGCTCCCGCCAGGATCCGTCCCTCCACCGCCTCGTACTGGCGGCGCTGTCGCTCCGCGTCGGCGCGGCCCGAGACGACCGTGCCGAGCCAACCGAAGAGGAAGCCGGCCGGGATGGAGACGATGCCGGTCGTGGTGAACGGGAACCAGTTGAAGTCGGCGTGCGGGAAGGCCGACACGGGGGAGCCGGAGACCAGATTGGTGCCCGGCATGAGCAGCAGCACGGTCAGCGAGCCCCCGATCAGCGTGCTCAGCAGCCCGCTGCGGGTGTAGCGGCGCCAGAAGAGCCCGTAGACCAGGGCCGGCGCGATGGCCGAGGCGCCCAGGCAGAAGGAGAGCGTCACGAGGGGCTGCAGGCTGTGGTGCTGCACCAGCGTGGCCAACAGGATCGTCGGCACCCCTATGGCGAGCGCGGAGACGCGGGCCAGGGCCATTTCGCGCCGGGCCGGCATCTCCTGCACACGGGCGGCGAACACGTCGTGGGCGAGGGAGTTGGCGCAGGCCAGGATCATCCCGGCGACCGACGCGAGCAGGGTCAGGAAGATCGCCGTCGTCACCAGGGTGAACAGGAAGGTCTCCGCCGTCGACACGTCCGCGCCGAACACGGCCCGCGAGCCCAGCAGATAGGCGGTGTTGCCCTGCGGGTCGGCCCCGGCGATCACGGCGCGGCCGACCAGTGCCGTGGCACCGAACCCCACCACCGTGATGACCAGCACGAACAGGGCGACGATCGACACCGCCCAGGACATCGAGCGGCGTACCTGGCGGGCGCTGGAAGCGGTGTACATGCGCATGGTGATGTGCGGCAGCACACCGCCGCCGAGCACGACGGTCAGCTCCGAGGCGACCATGTCCAGGCGTGACCTGCCGGAGGTGCCGAACTCCAGCCCCGAGTGCAGGAAGGCCGGCCCGGCGCCGCTCTGCCGGGACGCCGCGGCGAACAGGGCGCCCGGGTCCCAGCCGAAGCGGTGCAGCATCAGTACGGCGACCACGGCGCCCGACCCGACCAGCATCACGATCTTCAGGATCTGGATGAGCGCGGTGCCCTTCATGCCGCCGATCGCCGCGTAGGCGATCATCAGGGTGCCGAGTCCCACGACGCATCCGGTCTTCAGCGACTCGTTGGAGAAGCCCAGGATGAACGCCATCAGCTGCCCGGTTCCGGCGAGTTGGACGAGCATCAGCGGCAGCAGGGCGGCGATGGTGACCGCGCAGGCCGTGATGCGCACCGCGCGGCCCGGCAGCCGGCGGGCCAGCGCGTCGCCCATGGTGAACCGGCCGGCGTTGCGCAGCGGTTCGGCGAGCAGGAACATCAGCAGCATCAGCGACAGCGCCGTGCTGAGGGCGAGGGCGACGCCGTCGTAGCCGCACAGGGCGATCACCCCGCCGGTGCCGAGGACGGTGGCCGCGGAGATGTAGTCGCCGGCGATGGCGAGGCCGTTGCGCAGCGGCGACAGGGAGCCGTAGCCGGTGTAGAACTCGTCGAGGTCGTCGCCGTCGGGGCCGGTCATCACACACAGCAGCAGGGTCACCGTGGCGACGGTGGAGAAGGCGACCAGGGACATGGCCTGGGACGAACCGCTGAAACCCGTGAAGCCCCCCACGGCGGGGGAGCCGGCGGCGCCGGTCATCGGGTCGCTCCTCGGCGTGCGTCCAGTTCGGCTTCCTTGCGGATGCGGTCCGCGAGCGGATCGACGTGCCGGCGCGCGGTGTGCTCGTACAGGGCGATCGCCAGCCAGGTGACCGGGAGCTGGACCAGGGCGAGCAGCAGGCCGGCGGGTATGCCGTCGGCGACGGTGCTGGTCATGACGCCGGGCGCGCACGCGGACAGGATCAGGAACAGCGTGAAGTAGCCCAGTGCGGTGAGCGTGGCGGTCCGCCGCTGCCAGCGGTAGGCGCTGCGCAGCACCCGCAGGTCGCTGTGATGGCCGAGGGGCTCACGGGACGGGCGGTGACCCGGACGGGGCGGTGGCGGGGGAGCGGGCTGCCAGGGGTAGGTGAGGGGATCGTAGGACGGGCGGGGTGGCTCGTAGGACTGTGGTTCGTAGGGCTGGTGAGGCGGGGCGTACGACGAAGGGGACGGGTCGTAGGACATCCCGGGGCTCCTTGCGTGGCTCGGGTCCGTGGCGGCGGACCGCAGGGAGGTGGGGGGTGCGGAGCCACGCACGCTACTCGCGCGGTTCCCCCCGCGCGGCGTTTTCGCCAAACTGGCCAGTCGGTATGCGCTTACTACGGGAACACGCGCTTCGATGACGTCTCGTCAAACCACCAGACCCGGCGTCACCGTTGAGCCATAGTGGATCCACTCGGCGTGGTGTGCGGCAGGCAAGGGGGAGACCACATGAGTGGGACGGCGACGTCACCGGAGCGGGTGTTCATCTCGTACGCCCATGACGACGCGGAGCACGTCGACCGGGTGAGGGACTTCTACCGCTTCCTGCGCCGCTGCGGGATCGACGCCGAACTGGACCTGCCCGCGGCCGAACGCCGTCAGGACTGGGTGCTGTGGATGCTGCGCGGCGTGCGGGCCTGCCGGCACGTGATCGTCGTCGCCTCGCCGGAGTACAAGCGGCGTGCGGAGGGCGACGCCGGGCCCGGTGAGGGCGCGGGGGTGCAGTCGGAGGCTGGGCTGTTGCGGCGCCTCGTGTACGAGGATCCCGAAGCCGCGCTGGAGAAGATCATTCCCGTGGTCCTGCCCGGTGGCTCCCCGGACGACCTGCCCCTGTGGCTGGGCGGACGTGCCCACACCTGGTACGCCGTCGAGGACTTCACCGTCGAGGGCGCGGAGCCGCTGCTGCGGCTGCTGACCGGCCAGCCGTACGAGACGGTGCCGCGGCTGGGCACGGTGCCCCTGCTGCCGCCGCGCGAAGGTGACCCGGCCGCCCCGCCGCCGCGTGAAACCGCCTCGGCCGCCCCGCCGTCGGTGCCCTCGCCGGCCGTGCTGCCCTCGCCGGTCGTGGTGGCCTCGCCAGCCGTGGCGTCGGCACCGGTCGTGGCGTCGGCGCCGGTGCGGCGCCCGGAGCCGACCGCGACCTTCGTGCCGCCCGGCTCGAAGGACCTGGTCGACGCCCTCATGGCATGCCCGGCGCTGCACCAGCTCGGCGCCCGTCATGAACTGCTGGAGCTGATGGGCGAGTTCCTCGAAGGCCCGGGGAGCTTCTTCGACGTGCCGGAGTCCCCGGACGCCCGCACGCACCTGCGCGCACTGGACCGCCGCATCAGACGTACGGCCCTGACGGCCCACGCGGCGCTGAAGGCGATGTACCTCGCTCTGGAGACGATCGCGCCGGACGACACCGGCACCAAGGGCGTGCGGGACCTGCTCGTGGCCTGCGGACTCGTCCTCGGGGAGGAGTGAGTGCTCTTCGGGCGCCGCTCGCGGTCCGGCGGCCACGCGGGGCACCGGGGCAACCCGCGCACGGGGTGGCGGTGGAGGACGGACCGTCAGCTAGTGGCCATCCTGCTCGGCACCGACGGGCTGCACGAACTCGCCGTCCGGCAGGACCTCCTGAACGAGACGGGCGAGCGCCTCGGACTCGGTCACGCGTTCCTCGTGCCCGAGTCCCCGGACACCCGGACGCACCTGCGCACCATCGTCCGCGCCGTCCGGCGCGCCGCGGCACTGGAGGCGCTGCGCGACGCGCTGCTGGTCGTCAGGGAGGACGACATCGGCACCGCGTGGTTCCGGCTCGCGGTGACGGTGCTGACCGCGCCGTCCGGTCCGCTGCCCGCCCCGTTCATGCTGGAGCTCGTCGACGTACTGCGCGACCAGCCGGAGGACTTCGGGAAGACCGCGATCTCCCGGTACAGCACCGAACGCAGTGTCGCCGGCCGCCCGCTGGACGGCCGCTCACTGCCGCAGGTGCTCTTCCAGCTCTACGACGCACGGGTGCCGGCCGGCGACCCCGACACCCCGCGCCGGGACCTGCTCCGCTTTCTCGGGATGCTGGCGCAGGAGCCGATGACCATGACACCGGGGCTGAGCCGCCTGCTGGCCTCGGTCCCCGGCCGGGACCGAGCGGGGCACCGGGAGCAGGACCCCGCGGCGCCGGCCGGCGGCGAACGCCAGATCATCATCCAGATACGGGTCGAGGAGGAAGGCGCCCCCACCGACCTGCCCAGCACGCAGCGTCAGTACTCGCTGCGCGGCTACTACTACCAGCGCGTCGGCGACGCCCGGCCCGACTACCTGGGTTCGCGGTCCCTGCCCGAGCTGTTCACCGGCGAGGAACTGGAACGCCGCGGCCGCGCCTTCCTGGCCACCTGGCAGGAACCGGCGCAGGCGGCGCGGGGAGTGAGCAAGAGGGTGGAGTTCCTGCTGCCGCACTCCCTGCTCGGCCACCCGGCCGAGTCATGGCCGGGGGGTGTGGCCGACGTGCCGATCAGCCACACCTGCCAGGTCGTCGTACGGTCCCTGACGCGCTACAAGGACAGCACGGTCCACGACGCGTGGCTGCGCCGCTGGAAGGCCCTGGACCGCGACTGCTCGCCCGGTGACGCGCTGGAACGCATCGGCTGGATGAGCCCGGACGGGGCCGGGGACGGGGCGTGCGACGACGACACGCCCGACATGCCGGCGAAGCGCCGGAGCTGCCCCCCGGGCAAGTACCCGCCCCTGCGGCTGACCGACGCCGCCGACGTCGCCGACTGGCTGGACCGGCACACCGACCTGTCCTGCCTGGGCCTCGCCGCCCCCTACGACCACGGCGACGACCTCCTCAGGGACGCCGTGCGCGATGCCCTGCTGCTGGACGGCATCCCGGTCATGGTCTGGCGGCGGGACAAGGCCGACCCGGGCCCGCTGCTGGACGTGTTGCGTGCGGGACAACCGCCCGCCCTGCTGGCCGACCTGCCGCACAGCGTGCACCAGGCGCGCAGACGGGGCCGCAAGGACCCGCGGAGCGTGCACAACCAGATCACCCTGCTGTGGGACGACCCGACATGCGTCTTCAGCGGCCAGGACCAGCTGATGTCCGGCACCCGCGGGGCCGGCGAAGGAGCAGCATGACGAAGAAGCCGGACTGGTGGGTCTACGAGGGCACCGGCCTCCCGGGCGATGCCGTCCGCAGGCTCCCCGAAGCACCCCCCTGGCGGGCCTTCCGGCACGGCCGCGCCCAGCCCGAGCTGTTGCTCGACACGCCGGACGCCCCCGACGACGCCGTCCGGCGCCACCTCGGCCGGGCCGGTCAGGGCGCCGCCTATCAGGCCGGCGAGCGCGAGAAACACCTCGTGAACCTCGCCCTGCACCTGCGCCGGCCGCTCCTGCTCACCGGCAAGCCCGGCACCGGCAAGTCCACGCTCGCCTACTCCGTCGCGCACGAGCTGAAACTCGGACCGGTGCTGCGCTGGCCCGTCACCAGCCGTACGACGCTCAAGGACGGGCTGTACGAGTACGACGCGGTCGGCCGCCTCTACGACGCGGGGCTGCGCAACGCGGGCGCCCTGACCGGGCGTCCCGACGAGGCGATCGAGGCGCCGGACATCGGCAAGTACCTGTCGCTCGGTCCGCTCGGCACGGCGCTGCTGCCCTGGAAACGGCCCCGGGTGCTGCTCATCGACGAGATCGACAAGAGCGACATGGACTTCCCGAACGACCTCCTCAACGTGTTCGAGGAAGGCGAGTTCCCCATTCCCGAACTGGCCCGCCTCGGAAAGCAGGAGCAGACGGTGACGACGGCGGACCGCAGGGAGGTGACGGTCAGGGGCGGCGAAGTGGCCTGTGCCGAATTCCCGTTCGTCGTCCTGACCAGCAACGAGGAGCGGGAGTTCCCGATGGCGTTCCTGCGCCGCTGCATCCGGCTGGAGATCGGGGCGGCGGACAAGCAGCGGCTGACCGGCATGGTCGCGGCACACCTCGGCGAGCCCGGAGCGGACGGCAACGGCTCCGCCGCCGTGCGCGACGAGCTCATCGGCCAGTTCCTCGCGAAACAACGGGAGGTGGGCGCGCTGGCCAACGACCAGCTGCTCAACGCGCTGCTCATGGCCGAACGCGGGCTGTGGGACGACGAGACGGGACGGGCCCTGCTCGGCGAGGACCTCCTGCGGCCGCTGGACCGGGGCTGAGCGGACATGACGGGGGCCGAGGACACCGGGCACGACGACATCCTGCGCGAAGAGCTCGCCCGTCTCCTCGACGCGGGGGGCATGCCGGACGCGAGCGACGCCCTCGACGTGCTGTGGATCGCCCGGCTCAGCGGCCTCGACCCGCTCGACTGGTCGCTCCTCGGCAACGGCACCGACCCGACGGCCGCCCCACCCCCGGCCGACCCCGTGCCCCCCGCACTCCCGGACGACCACACCGCCCCGGACGACCCCGACGAACCCGACCCCCCGTCGGCCCGTCTCCACCTCCCCGGCGCCGCCGCCCCCGCCCGCCCCGGCGGCGCACACGCCATCCGTGTCGCCCAGCCCCGGGCGCTGCCCGACACCCTCTCCCTGACCCGGGCCCTGCGCCCCCTGCGCCAGACCGTGCCGTCGGCTCGCTCCCGGATCCTCGACGTGGCGGCCACGGCGGCAGCCTCCGGCGACACCGGCCTGCTCCTGCCCGTCCTGCGCCCGGCCGCCGAACGGCGTTTCTCCGCCGACCTGTTGATCGACACCGGCACCACGATGGCGGTCTGGCACCGGCTGGCCGACGAACTGCGCACGCTCCTCGCCCGGCACGGCGCCTTCGCCGACGTCCGGGCGTGGGCCCTGCAGACGGACGGCCCCGAGCCGACGCTGGCGCCGTTCCGGCGTGGAGCGCAGTCCGCGTCCCCCACCCGCCGGTGGCGGCAGACGCTGGCCGACCCGACCGGCCGCCGCGCCGTCCTGGTCCTGACCGACGGCGTGGGCCCCGCCTGGTACGGCAGCGAACTCCCGGACACCCTGGCCGACTGGTCCGGGCACAGGCCGGTCGCCGCGCTCCAGGTGCTGCCCAGCCGACTCTGGCACCGCACGGCGCTGCGTCCGGCCCCGGTGCGGGCGCGGGGCACACAGACGGGCCGGGCCACCGTCGAGGTCCGGTCGTCGGGTCCGTTGCCGGGCGTCGCGCGGGGCCGCGCGGGCGATGCCGACCGCGCGCGGATCCGCTGGCTGCCGGTGCTCGAGGTCGCCGGTGACTGGCTGGGCCCGTGGGCGCGGCTGGTGTCCGGCCGTACGACGGACTGGGTGCCGTTGCGTGCCGCTGCCCTGACCGTGGTCGAGCGCCCGGGCCCGGCCACCCGGGACCAGGAACCGAACCGTCCGGCGGACTGGATCGAACGGTTCGAGGAGGGCTACTCGCCGGAGGCCTTCCGACTGCTGCGGCTGCTGGCCGCCGCGCCACTGAGCCTGCCCGTGATGAGACTGGTCCAGCGCACCATGCTCCCGGCGTCCACGCCCATGCACCTGGCCGAGATCTTCCTCTCCGGGCTCCTCGTCCGCCGGACCCCGGCCGAGCCCGGCGAGGACCCGGACGGCGTGCTGTACGACTTCCGGGACGGGGTGCGGGAGGCGTTGCTGGACCGGCTGACCCGCACGGAGTCGCGACGCGTACTGGACCAGGTGATCGACAACGTGAGCGACCGTGTGGCGGCGACGCTGGGCGGGGTGCTCGACTTCACCGCCCTGGTGGCCGCGGCCGGCCGGAGCGGCGGGCTGGACGGGGTCGAACTGCCCGCGGAGAGCAGGGCGTTCGCCGAGGTGGCGCTGATGGTCATCAGCGGGGCCGGTGGAGACCTGGAGGAGGTTGCGGCACGGCTCGCGCGGGGACGGGCGGGGACGGCGGATGAACGGGCTGCCCAACGGGCCCTGGAGGAGGGGGAGAAGCGGTGGTGGGAACTGCGGGGGTTCCCACGGCGGCGCAGGCCGGGACCGGCTGCGGCTGCCGACGGCCGGAGCCCGGTTGCCGCGGCGGACGAACCGAGCACTCCCGAGGCCCTGGTCGAACGCTTCCGGGAGAGGAACTCGCCGGAGGCCTACCGGCTGCTCTGCCTGCTGTCGGGCGCCGAGCTGCTCACCCTCCCCGTGATGCAGCTGGTCTGCCGCACGATGGTCCCGCCCACCAGACCCCAGCACCTCGACGAGGTCCTCCATGCAGGCCTCTTCGTCCGACGTACCCAGGCTGTGCCGGGTCAGGACGCGAGCACGGTGCTGTACGCATTCCGCGACGGGGTGCGGGAGGTGCTGCAGGACCAGCTGAGGCGTGCGGAAGCGGTGGAGAAGCCGGGACGGTGGCGCGAGGTCGTGCCTCGGCTGTTCCCGCGGCGACGGCAGAACGTGGAAGTGGTTCTGGAGAGGCAGGGTTCCAGGATCGAGTTCAGCGGTGACGAGCAGACGATGCGGCAGCTCCTGCACACCCTGAGGAATCCGGCGCAGATACCTCCTCCACCGCCGCACCATGTCCAGCGGGACGAGGCCGCGTACGTCCGGACCGTGCTGGACGGGGGCGTGGGGACCTGCGTGATCCAGGGGGCCCGGGGCGTGGGCAAAACCACGCTCGCCGCTCACTGCGCGGCGCGTGCGGCCGAGAGGTTCGAGACGGTCCGGTGGATCCGCGCCCACACCCGTGAGTCCATGCTGGCGGATCTCCTCACCCTGGCCAACGACCTCGGCATCTTCCGGGTCAAGGTCAGCTCCTTCCCCGCCGGGCTGCTGACGGACATCCATGACCATCTGCGCGACCACTCGGGCTGGCTGCTGGTCTACGACGGCGTGACATCGGAGACCTTCAGGCGCTATCCGGGCGATCCGGCGGGGTCGAGGTCGCTGTGGCTGCCGCCGGAGGGCTGCGGCAGTCTGCTGGTGACCCTGGAGGAGGGGACGCGCTGGCCGGAGGCAGGGCACAGGAAGGTGACGCTGGAGGACTTCAGCCACGACCAGGCCGTGACGTACCTCAGCAAGGCCCTTGCTGAGCATCACGGCGACCTGTGGGTCCGGACGGCGGAGCTGGCTGACGTCGTAGCCGTGACGGGAACGAATCCGCGGGTGCTGGCGGAACGGGTGTCGGTCCTCACGAGAGACCGTGTGCAGGTCCGTGAATACGTCCAGTCGGTGCTGGAGAGCCGCCCGGAAGTCGAGAGTTTCCTGCCCTCCCTCGTCTGGATCACCCGGGACGGCGCCTTCCTCGGGACGGGGGTCGCTGTGCGACCCGACGCCGTGCTCACCACTGGCTTCACCGTGGAGGCCGGCAGGGATCGTGTTCATCGGCTGGGCCGGGGTGTGGGCGTTCGCGTGGTGAGATCGGAGTTTGTGGCCGGTACTCCGAGGCTGGTCCTGCTGCGGCTCGCAGAGGCCGTTCTGCCCGCGGCGGCTCCCGCCCAGCCCGGCAACAACGCGGTCGTCGCGGCATGGTTCGAGCCATCGCCCCGCTCCGAGTCACCCAGGATCCGACTGCGCCCCGCAGGCTCCACCATGCCGCTCCCCGTCTCGGGTACGGCTCTGATCGACGCGCACGGGCGACTGCGCTCCCTGGTGGCATCCGGGGACAGAGCACCGATCGACGTCACCCCTCAGATCACCGGCACGATCACGAACCTGCCCAGAAGCCCGGTCCAGGTGCGGGAACAGGCGGCGGAGGCCGCGCGACAGCTCGAGACGCGGCTCTTCCCGTTGTTCTATCTGAGCTACGCCCGTACGCCACCGGCTCGTGCCCGCAAGGGCAGCGCGGAACACCGCTTCTTCACCGACCTGACCTCGGCTCTTGAGGAGCTCCTCCCGGTCGAGGAACCAGGCATCGGCTTCTTCGACGCCACACTGCGCCTGGGTACGCGCTGGCGCCCGGCGATGCAGCGCGCCATGGCCCGTGCCCAGGTGTTCGTGCCGCTCTACTCGACCCGCTACTTCACCAGCGAGTGGTGCGGCAAGGAATGGGACGCCTTCAGGCGCAGGCAGAAGCAGGACCGGAACAGCGTGGCGACCGTACCCGTGATCTGGGCTCCCACCGACCGCTCGCTGCTGCCCCCGGATGCCCGGACCGTGATGAACAGGCACGTGACCTCTGGCACCCTCTACGCCCGGGAGGGCCTGACAAGGCTGCAGGAATCCCATCCACGTACATACCAGCGCAGGGTGGAGCGGATCGCCGAGCTGATCATGGATGCAGTCAGGGCGACCCCGCTGAGCCCCTGCGACCCCGGCCTGCTCGATGACCTGGACAACGTGTTCAAAGGCGACAAGGGCTGACGGACCCCGGCGAGGAACTCCGTCCAGGCGTGCCCGCGCGGCTACTCGTCGCGCACCGGGAACCGTCGCGGAGCCACCACCAGCAGCACCACGAAGGCCAGCGCCGCCGCGCCCGCCGCCCCGAGGTACACCGCGTGCACCGCGTCGGCGATCGCCCGCCGGGTCGCCTCCGGGGCCGTACCGGCGTCCAACGCGCGCGTGACGGAGTCCAGATCGCCCGATCCGCCCAGCCGTGCGGCCAGCACCCCGTTGGCGACGGCACCGAACAGCGAGGCGCCCAGGGTCTGTCCGGTCTGCCGGCAGAACAGCACCGAGGCGGTCGTGGTGCCCCGCTCCGACCAGCCCACCGTCGACTGCACCCCGACGATCAGCGGCAGCTGGAACAGTCCGAGCGCCCCGCCGAGCAGCAGCATCAGCAGGGCGGGCTGCCACCAGGAGCCGGGGTAGGGCAGGAACGGGAACGCGAAGAGGATCAGCGCGGCCAGGCCGATGCCCAGCAGCGCGGTGTCCCGGAAGCCGATGCGCCGGTACACGTGCTGGCTGAACGCCGCCGACACCGGCCAGCTGAGCGTCCACACCGACAGCACGAACCCGGCGGCCACGGGCGCGAGTCCGAGCACCGACTGGGCGTACGTCGGCAGGAAGACCGACGGGGCCACCATCAGCAGTCCCAGTGCGCCGAGCGCCAGGTTGACGGCCGCGATCGTCCGGCGCCGCCACACCCAGCCGGGGATGATCGGCTGCGCCGCCCGCCGCTCCACCACGACCACCACAGCGGCCAGCGCCAGGCCCGTACCGAAGAGGGTCAGTGACGGCGCCGACAGCCACGCCCAGGCGACCCCGCCCTGCACCAGCGCGGTCAGCAGCACCCCGCCGCACGCGAACACCGCGAGCGCGCCGGCCCAGTCCACGCGCGCGCGTGCCGTGCCGTCCGGAGCCTGCGGCTTCTCCCGCTCGGGCTCGTGCAGATGGCGGACGACCAGCCACAGCGCGGCGAGGCCGATGGGCAGGTTGATCAGGAAGATCCAGCGCCAGTCGGCGTACGCGGCGAGTACTCCGCCGAGGCCCGGCCCGGCCACCGCCGACACCGCCCACACCGTGGACAGCTTGGACTGGATCTTCGGGCGTTCCGCCAGCGGGTACAGGTCGGCGGCCAGCGTCTGGACCGTTCCCTGCAGCGCCCCGCCGCCCAGCCCCTGCACCACCCGGAACGCGATCAGCGCCGCCATGTTCCAGGCTCCCGCGCACAGCACCGAGCCCAGCAGGAACACGGCCGCGCCCGCCACCAGTACCGGCTTGCGGCCGAAGGTGTCGGACAGCTTGCCGTAGACCGGGAGCGTGACGGTCACCGCGAGCAGATAGCCCGAGAAGAGCCAGGAGAAGACGGAGAAGCCACCGAGGTCGCCGACGATCTGGGGTACGGCCGTGGAGACGATGGTGGCGTCCAGCGCGGCCAGTGCCATCGCCAGCATCAGCGCGGCGACCACCGCGCCGCGCCGCCGGGTGTCCCGCCGCTCGTCCGCGCCGCCGCGTATCGCGGGTGTCGTACTCCCCACCGGTGTCCCTCCCCGTGTCCCTTGCACCTATCTGCGGTACGACAGCTTCCCACTTGAGCCTGACGCGACGGGAGGGTGCAGTCTGTCCGGGCCGAAGGGTGGAGCCGACCCCGAGAAGAACTCCACCCGGCGGTGGATGCCCCCTAGGGGGCGTCTCCGTACAACGGCCTGGGGAGGGTTCGTACCGCCGGAGGAGGCGGCGGGCGGGTAGGCGTCCTTAACCTGGCTTTACGCCGCTGGGGGGCGGCTGACCGAACCGGCGGGGGTGGGGATTTCCCCCGCACAAGAGGGGGCTTCGCACCAGCGCGCGGCACCCCCTCTCCCCGTGAGACTCATCGACGTACCGCTTCACGACACTGTTCGTACACCGACATAGGAGACATACCGTGACATCGGCTGTGACCATTCCCAGGCACGGGGGCACTGGAGGGCCTACGGCCGTTGCCGCGCGGGCGCGGCAGGTCGTGAAGGCGTACGGGTCCGGCGAGACCCGTGTCGTCGCCCTCGATCACGTGGACGTGGACATCGCGCGGGGGCAGTTCACCGCGATCATGGGCCCCTCGGGGTCCGGCAAGTCCACGCTGATGCACTGCCTCGCCGGGCTCGACACCGTGACCAGCGGTCAGATCCACCTGGCCGAGACCGAGATCACCGGCCTGAAGGACAAGAAGCTCACCCAGCTGCGCCGCGACCGGATCGGCTTCATCTTCCAGGCGTTCAACCTGCTGCCGACGCTGAACGCGATCGAGAACATCACGCTGCCCATGGACATCGCGGGCCGCAAGCCGGACAAGGCCTGGCTGGACCGTGTGGTGGAGACCGTCGGGCTCGCCGGACGCCTCAAGCACCGGCCGACCCAGCTCTCCGGCGGCCAGCAGCAGCGCGTCGCCGTGGCCCGCGCCCTCGCCGCCCGCCCGGAGATCATCTTCGGGGACGAGCCGACCGGAAACCTCGACTCGCGCGCGGGTGCCGAAGTCCTCGGCTTCCTGCGCCGCTCGGTGGACGAACTCGGCCAGACCATCGTGATGGTCACGCACGACCCGGTGGCCGCCTCCTACGCGGACCGGGTGCTCTACCTCGCCGACGGCCGGATCGTCGACGAGATGTACAACCCGACGGCCGATCAGGTCCTGGACCGCATGAAGGACTTCGACGCCCGGGGGCGTACGTCATGACCGTCCTGAAGACCTCGATGCGCAACTTCTTCGCGCACAAGGGCCGGATGGCGCTCTCGGCGGTCGCGGTACTGCTGTCGGTGGCGTTCGTGTGCGGCACGCTGGTGTTCACCGACACGATGAACACCACCTTCGACAAACTCTTCCAGGCCACGGCCTCGGACGTGACGGTCAGCGCCAAGGGCTCCTCCGACACCGGCCAGACCACCTCCCGCACGGGCAGGCCGCCCGTCCTGCCGGCCGCCGTGGTCGGCAGGGTGCGCGGGGCCGAGGGCGTGCGGAAGGCCGAGGGCACCGTGTTCTCCACATCGGTGACCGTCATCGACGCCAAGAAGGACAAGCTGTCGCCCAGCAGCGGCGCGCCCACCATCGTCGGCAGCTGGAACGGCAACGACGCCCGCACCATGAAGATCACCACCGGTACGGCGCCCCGGGGCCCGGACCAGGTCATGGTCGACGAGGACACCGCCGACAAGCACCACCTGAAGCTCGGTGACGACATCGGCATGATCTCGGTCGTGGGCACGCACCACGCGCGCGTGTCCGGCATCGCCGCCTTCAAGGTCACCAACCCCGGCGCGGCGATCTTCTACCTGGACACCAGGACCGCCCAGCAGACCCTGGTCGGAAAGACCGGCGTCTACACCAACGTCAACGTCACGGCCGCCCAGGGCGTCACCGACGCGCAGCTGAAGAAGAACGTGACCGCCGCCCTCGGCCACGGCTACAAGGTGCAGACCGCCAAGGAGGTCGCCGACGCCAACCAGAAGAGCGTCAAGAGCTTCCTGAACGTCATGAAGTACGCGATGCTCGGCTTCGCCGGGATCGCCTTCCTCGTCGGCATCTTCCTGATCATCAACACCTTCTCCATGCTGGTCGCCCAGCGCACCCGCGAGATCGGCCTGATGCGCGCCATCGGCTCCTCCCGCAAGCAGGTCAACCGGTCGGTGCTGATCGAGGCGCTGCTGCTCGGCGTGATCGGCTCCGTGCTCGGCGTCGGAGCGGGCGTCGGCATCGCCGTCGGCCTGATGAAGCTCATGGGCCAGATGGGGATGCACCTGTCGACCGACGACCTGACCGTCGCCTGGACGACCCCCACCGTCGGTCTGGTCCTCGGCGTCGTGGTCACCGTCCTGGCCGCCTACCTGCCCGCCCGGCGCGCCGGCAAGATCTCCCCGATGGCCGCCCTGCGCGACGCCGGCACCCCGGCCGACGCCAGGTCGGGCGTGATCCGGGCCGTGACCGGCCTCCTCCTCACCGCCGCCGGCGGCTGGAGCCTGTACGTCGCCGGCACCGCCGACAAGGCCAAGGCCGGCTCGGGCTGGCTGGGCCTGGGCGTGGTGGCCACGCTGATCGGCTTCGTCGTCATCGGCCCGCTGCTCGCCGGCGGGCTGGTCCGGGTCCTCGGCGCGATCATCCTGCGGATCTTCGGCCCCGTGGGCCGGATGGCCGAGCGCAACGCGCTGCGCAACCCGCGCCGCACCGGCGCCACCGGCGCGGCCCTGATGATCGGCCTGGCCCTGGTGGCCTGCCTGTCGGTGGTCGGCTCGTCCATGGTCGCCTCGGCCACCGACCAGCTCGACAAGACCGTCGGCACGGACTTCATCATCCAGCCGGACAACCCGCAGACCGGTCTCATCCCCACGCGGGCCGTCAAGGCCCTCAGGGACACCCCGGGGCTCGCGCGGGTCACCGAGTACCGGCCGACCGACGCCGACTTCACCACCCCGGACGGTCAGACGCTCAAGGACACGGACATCACGGCGGCCGACCCGACCTATGCGACCGACGTGCGCAAGAAGACCGTCGCCGGTGACCTGAAGGACGCCTACCTGCCCGACTCGATGTCGGTCCACGAGAAGTTCGCCAAGGCCCACGGCATCCGCCTCGGCTCGAAGATCACCGTCGCGTTCAAGGACGGCGCCACCGCCCGTCTGACGGTCCGCGCGATCACCACCAGCGACGACGTGATCGACCAGGGCGCCAAGTACACGTCCATCGCCACGCTCTCCAAGTACGTCCCCGCCGACCGGATGCCGCTGGACGTGCTGGTCTTCGCCACCGCCGAGGACGGGCAGCAGGCGGCCGCCTACAAGGCGCTGAAGTCGGCGATGCACGACGACTTCCCGCAGCTGACCGTGCGCGACCAGACCGACTACAAGAAGGCGCTCAAGGACCAGATCGGCCAGCTGCTGAACATGATCTACGGCCTGCTGGCCCTCGCGATCATCGTCGCGGTCCTGGGCGTGGTGAACACCCTGGCCCTGTCGGTGGTCGAGCGGACCCGGGAGATCGGCCTCATGCGGGCCATCGGTCTCTCCCGCCGCCAGCTGCGCCGCATGATCCGCCTGGAGTCCGTGGTGATCGCCGTCTTCGGCGCCCTGCTCGGCCTCGGCCTCGGCATGGGGTGGGGCGCGACCGCCCAGAAGCTCCTCGCCCTCCAGGGCCTGAAGATCCTGGAGATCCCCTGGCCGACGATCATCACCGTCTTCGTCGCCTCGGCCTTCGTGGGCCTGTTCGCCGCGCTGATCCCGGCGTTCCGGGCGGGCCGGATGAACGTACTGAACGCGATCGCGACGGACTAGCCGCGCGGGGCTGGGCCGACGCCACGACCACCGCATACGGGGGTTGCGGGGGGAAGAACCCGGTGCCGGGGAGCCGCAAGGACTTCCCGGCACCGGGTTTCCCGGCTGTCCGTGCGGCAACCGGACGGCGGGGTTGTCCACAGGCCCGACGGTGAGGTCGACGGAGTCGTAGGCTGGGATGCGTTGCCCATCCCCGGACGGAAAGCCCCCATGAGCCTGCACGGTCTGCTCGACGCCGTCGTCAAGGACCCCGCCCTCGCGGAAGCGATCACGGCGGCCGCAGACGGCAACCGCATGCACGTCGACCTCGTCGGCCCCCCGGCGGCCCGCCCCTTCGCGGTGGCCGCCCTCGCCCGCGAGGCCGGCCGCCCGGTGCTCGCGGTCACGGCGACGGGACGCGAGGCCGAGGACCTGGCGGCAGCCCTGCGCTCCCTCCTCCCCCCGGAGGGCGTCGTGGAGTACCCCTCCTGGGAGACCCTCCCGCACGAGCGGCTCAGCCCGCGCAGCGACACCGTCGGCCGCCGCCTCGCCGTCCTGCGCCGCCTCGCCCACCCCAGCCCGGACGACCCCGAGACCGGCCCGGTCTCCGTCGTCGTCGCGCCCGTGCGCTCCGTGCTCCAGCCGCAGGTCAAGGGACTTGGCGACCTGGAGCCCGTATCCCTGAGAACCGGCCGGACCGCCGACCTGAACGAGGTCGTGGAAGCCCTCGCGGCCGCCGCCTACGCACGCGTGGAACTGGTCGAGAAGCGCGGCGAGTTCGCCGTGCGCGGCGGCATCCTGGACGTCTTCCCGCCCACCGAGGAACACCCCCTGCGCGTCGAGTTCTGGGGCGACGACGTCGAGGAGGTCCGCTACTTCAAGGTCGCCGACCAGCGCTCCCTGGAAGTCGCCGAGCACGGCCTGTGGGCCCCGCCGTGCCGCGAGCTGCTGCTCACCGACGACGTCCGCGCCCGCGCGCGCGTCCTCGCCGAGGAGCACCCGGAACTGGGTGAACTGCTCAACAAGATCGCCGAGGGCATCGCGGTCGAGGGCATGGAGTCCCTCGCCCCGGTCCTCGTGGACGACATGGAGCTGCTGCTCGACGTGCTGCCCAAGGGCGCGATGGCCGTGGTCTGCGACCCGGAACGGGTACGCACGCGTGCGGCCGACCTCGTGGCCACCTCCCAGGAGTTCCTGCAGGCCTCCTGGGCGGCCACCGCCGGCGGCGGCGAAGCCCCGATCGACGTCGGCGCCGCCTCCCTGTGGTCCATCGCGGACGTCCGCGACCGCGCCCGCGAACTGGACATGATGTGGTGGACGGTGTCCCCGTTCGCGGCCGATGAGGAACTGGACGCGGACACCCTCAAGCTCGGCATGCACGCGCCCGAGACCTACCGCGGCGACACCGCGCGGGCCCTCGCCGACACCAAGGGCTGGCTCGCCGACGGCTGGCGCACGGTGTTCGTCACCGAGGGCCACGGCCCGGCCGCCCGCACGGTCGAGGTGCTCGGCAGCGAGGGCATCGCCGCCCGCATGGACGCCGACCTCGGCGAGCTGAGCCCCTCCGTCGTGCACGTGTCCTGCGGCTCGATCGAGTACGGCCTGGTGGACCCGGCGCTGAAGCTCGCCGTGCTCACCGAGACCGACCTGTCCGGCCAGCGCCCGACCGGCCGCGAGGGCGCCCGGATGCCGGCCCGGCGCCGCAAGACGATCGACCCGCTCACCCTGGAGCCGGGCGACTACATCGTCCACGAGCAGCACGGCGTCGGCCGCTACATCGAGATGGTGCAGCGCACGGTGCAGGGCGCCACCCGCGAGTACCTCGTCGTGGAGTACGCACCCGCCAAGCGCGGCCAGCCCGGCGACCGGCTCTACATCCCGACCGACCAGCTGGAGCAGATCACCAAGTACGTCGGCGGCGAGGCGCCCACCCTGCACCGGCTCGGCGGTGCCGACTGGACGAAGACCAAGGCCCGCGCGAAGAAGGCCGTCAAGGAGATCGCCGCCGACCTGATCAAGCTCTACAGCGCGCGCATGGCCGCCCCCGGACACTCCTTCGGCGCCGACACGCCCTGGCAGCGCGAGCTGGAGGACGCCTTCCCCTACGCGGAGACCCCGGACCAGCTCACCACCATCGCCGAGGTCAAGGAGGACATGGAGAAGTCGGTCCCCATGGACCGCCTGATCTGCGGCGACGTCGGATACGGCAAGACCGAGATCGCGGTGCGGGCCGCCTTCAAGGCCGTACAGGACGGCAAACAGGTCGCCGTGCTCGTGCCCACGACCCTGCTGGTGCAGCAGCACTTCGGGACGTTCTCGGAGCGGTACGCGCAGTTCCCGGTGAGCGTGAAGGCGCTGTCCCGCTTCCAGACCGACACCGAGGCCAAGGCCGTCCTGGAGGGGCTGAAGGACGGCGCGGTGGACGTCGTCATCGGCACCCACCGCCTGTTCTCCTCCGAGACGAAGTTCAAGGACCTGGGCCTGGTCATCGTCGACGAGGAGCAGCGCTTCGGCGTCGAGCACAAGGAACAGCTGAAGAAGCTCCGCGCCAACGTGGACGTGCTGACCATGTCGGCCACCCCCATCCCGCGCACCCTGGAGATGGCGGTCACCGGCATCCGTGAGATGTCCACGATCACCACGCCCCCGGAGGAGCGCCACCCGGTCCTCACCTTCGTCGGGCCGTACGAGGAGCGGCAGATCGGCGCGGCCATCCGCCGCGAACTGCTGCGCGAGGGCCAGGTCTTCTACATCCACAACCGCGTCGAGTCCATCGACCGCGCGGCGGCCCGGCTGCGCGAGATCGTCCCCGAGGCGCGCATCGCCACCGCCCACGGCCAGATGTCGGAGTCGACGCTGGAGCAGGTCGTCGTCGACTTCTGGGAGAAGAAGTCCGACGTCCTCGTCTCGACCACGATCGTCGAGTCCGGCATCGACATCTCCAACGCCAACACGCTGATCGTGGAGCGCGGCGACACCTTCGGCCTGTCCCAGCTGCACCAGCTGCGCGGCCGCGTCGGCCGGGGCCGCGAGCGCGGCTACGCCTACTTCCTGTACCCGCCGGAGAAGCCGCTGACGGAGACCGCGCACGAGCGCCTGGCGACCATCGCCCAGCACACGGAGATGGGCGCGGGCATGTACGTGGCGATGAAGGACCTGGAGATCCGCGGCGCGGGCAACCTCCTCGGCGGCGAGCAGTCCGGGCACATCGCGGGCGTCGGCTTCGACCTGTACGTCCGCATGGTCGGCGAGGCCGTCGCGGACTACCGGCGGCAGCTGGAGACCGGCGAGATCGAGGAGGAGCCGCCGCTCGAGGTCAAGATCGAGCTGCCGGTCGACGCGCACGTCCCGCACGACTACGCGCCCGGCGAGCGGCTGCGCCTGCAGGCGTACCGGGCCATCGCCTCCGCCAACTCGGAGGAGGACATCAAGGCCGTCCGCGAGGAACTCACCGACCGCTACGGCAAGTTGCCCGAGCCGGTGGAGAACCTGCTCCTGGTGGCCGGGCTGCGGATGCTCGCGCGCGCGTGCGGCGTCGGCGAGATCGTCCTGCAGGGCACCAGCATCCGCTTCGCCCCGGTGGAGTTGCGCGAGTCGCAGGAGCTGCGGGTCAAGCGCCTCTACCCGGGCACGGTCGTCAAGCCGGCCGTCCACCAGCTGCTGGTCCCGCGCCCGAAGACCGCGAAGGTCGGCGGCAAGCCACTGGTCGGCCGCGAACTGCTGGGCTGGGTCGGGGAGTTCCTGGCCTCGATCCTGGGGTCGTAGGAGTCGCGAGGGGGCATGGATCGGTGAACTGGCGGCGGTGACCGGGGCGACACCGCGCGCCCTGCGTCAGTGCGAGCAGCAGCGCCTGATCACCTCCGCCCGCGCCGCCAACGGCTACCGGTGCGTGATACCGGCGTGCCCGTAGGCCGTCCCGCCCGGCGGCGCCGCCGGCTTCGAGGTGTGAGCGGGCGCACGGCCGTGCCCCCGGACTCCCCCGCCAAGCCCCTCCCGTGCCCCAAATCGGGTCCGGATTGCACCTGATCACCCCTTTGTGTCCCATCTGGCGGAAGCCGGGGGTCCGTTACCGTGGGCACAGGAACGATCCGCCCGCCCAGCGGGGCGGACCAGGGCGAGCAAGGGGGACATACCGTGACGCGTCTGAGGGGCGGGGCGGTCACCGCGGTGGTCGTCATGGCGGTGGCCGTGACCGGCTGCAAGAGCGAGCAGACCAAGGGGTCCGCCGGATCCGGCGGGACACGGGGCGGGGGAGCGGCCCTCGCCGCCGTCGACACACTGACCGTCAAAGGCCGGGCACCGAAGACCGGATACGCGCGGGAACGCTTCGGCACCGCCTGGGCGGACACCGACTCCAACTCCTGCGACACCCGCGACGACATACTCAAACGCGACCTGAAGGACGTGAAGTACAGCGGCGGTGCCTGCAGGGTCTCCTACGGTCTGCTCGAACCCGACCCCTACTCCGGCAAGGACATCACCTACCGGCGCGGTCGCAGCCAGGTCGACATCGACCATGTCGTCCCCCTCTCCGACGCCTGGCAGAAGGGCGCCAAGTACTGGGACGCGAGCAAGCGCATAGCGCTGGCCAACGACCCCCTCAACCTCATCGCCGTCGACGCGAGCACCAACCGCGGCAAGGGCGACGGCGACGCGGCCACCTGGCTCCCGCCCAACAAGGCGTACCGCTGCACCTATGTGGCCGCCCAGGTCGCCGTGAAGAAGAAGTACGGGCTGTGGGTGACCGCGGCCGAGAAGGCCGCCATGAAGAAGGTCCTCGCCGGCTGCTCCGGCCAGAAGCTCCCCACGGGCGGCAACCCGACCAAGGCGCCGGAGCGGTTCCGCGCGCGCTGACCGGCCGGAAAACCCTTGTCCCCGGCGGGCCCGTCCCCCCTACCGTGAGTGTCATGGACGTCAGGGTGAGCAGCATCGCCGAGCGGCCCGACCGGCTGCCGGCGGTGTTCGAGATGGCCGACACATGGCCCGAGTTCGTGACCAACGACCCCGTGGGCACCGCGCACTACGGCCGCATCCCCACCGAACTGCCCCAGTACGCGCTGTTCGCCGAGGACGGGCACGGCGAGATCGTCGCCCACGCCTTCAGCGTGCCCTTCGCCCTCGACGTGGACGGCCGGCGCACCCTGCCCGGGCGCGGCTGGGACCAGGTCCTGCTCTGGGCCTTCGCCGACCTGCGCCGAGGCACCCGCCCCGACACGGTCGGCGCCATCTCCGTCACCATCGCCCCGCACGCCCAGGGCCACGGACTGTCCGCCGTCATGCTCTCGGCGATGCGGGACCGCGCCCGCGCCCTCGGCTTCCGCGAGGTCGTCGCCCCCGTCCGCCCCAGCGCCAAGCACCGCGAACCGCACACCCCGATCGGTGCCTACGCCCACCGGGTCCGCCCCGACGGGCTGCCCGAGGACCCGTGGCTGCGCGTCCACGCGCGCGCCGGCGCACGCATCGACTCCGTCGCACCGGCCTCCATGACCGTGGGCGCCTCGCTGGAGGAGTGGCGCCGCTGGACGGGGCTGCCCTTCGACACCGCCGAGGACGTCGAGGTGCCCGGCGCGCTGGTCCCGGTCCGCTGCGAACCCGAACGCGGGTACGCCGTCTACGTCGAGCCCAACGTGTGGATGCGGCACCGGCTGTAGCCGCCGGGCCCCCGGTGCGCGTCAGCTCCCGATGGCGTGGCCGCGCGGGGCGGGGGCCGGGCAGCCCGCCTTCTCCCAGGCGACGAAGGTGTTGGTACGGGCGAAGACGAAGGCCTTGACCGGGTTGCCGGAGTACGTCCACGGCACGCTGCCGACGTACCCGCCGACCGCCCGGAACTGCTCGACGGCCTCCGCGTACCGCTTCGTCTGGAACAGGGTCTCCGCCAGCAGGTGCCGGACCAGCGGCAACCGGTGGTGCCCGGCGGGCGTCCGGTCCACGGCGTCCAGGGTGGCGTCCAGGGCCGGCTGCACGAACGGCTGGATGTACGCGGGCGCCTTGGGGTCGCGGGACGTGTGCTCCATGAGCGCGTACAGGGGAAGTACGGGGAGCAGGCTGCCCCGCGGAGCGGAGGCCGCGGCCTGCTCGGCGAACGCGTACATCAGCTCGTGCGAACCGCGCCACTTGGCGCACCAGTACTGCAGGGCGCTGACATGGGCGCCGAAGTGGTGCGGGTCGCGTGCGGTGATCTCGGCCCACAGCGCCCGGAAGTCGTCGTGCGACCAGCCGAGCCCCAGGGCGATGGTGATCTGCGCGATCCAGGGGCAGGGGTCCTCGGGCGCCATCCGGGCGGCCTCCTGGCAGGCGGGGAGCGCCTCCGCCAGCAGCCGGCGGAAGCCCTCGAACTGTTCGGCCGTGGTGTGCTTCGCGAGCTTCGCACCGCGGACCTTGCCCGCGAGGGAGACGAGCGCGTCGGCGTGCACGAGCGCGCCGGACGGGTCGTCGGGGTACGCGCTCCGCCACGCCTTGACCCAGGTGTCGTCCTCGGCGGCGGCGTGCACGAGGACGCCGAGCCGGTACCACCGCAGGTCCCAGTCGCGGCCCGCTCCGGCCAGATAGCCGGCGGCCTGCCGCCAGTCACCGGCGAGGGCGGCTTCAGCGACCGCGTCGGCCTCCGGATCGGGCCCCGCGCGACCGGCGTCGAGCTGAGCGGCGGGCACCAGCCCGTACTTGGCGGGGTCGATGTTGACCGGCGCCTTGGCCTTCGCCTCGGCCCGGAGGGCGCGCGCCTTGCGGGCGTTGCGGGGGACGGTGACGGCCGCGTAGAGGAGGGCGCCGGCGCCGGCTATGTCGATCAGGACGTTCATTCCGGGTCTTTTCGGGTCGGGACCACCTGACGAGGTGGCCGGTGAGTCTGTCGGACGAGGGCAGCGAAGGCTGTCAGGACAGAAGAGGGGGCGGGGGGCCGCCGAGCAGCAGAGCGCGCAGTGGCGCCGTGCGGGGTGGATCGGCGACCGCGTGGTCCAGGGCCTCCTCCAGCGCCTCGGCGAACCCGTCGGGTGCCACCCGGCGCACCGGCGGACCAGCCCAGCACAGCTCCCACCGGCACAGCCCCGCGTCCAGCGTGGTGAGCAGGGCCAGGTGGCGCAGGGCCGAGCGCAGGGCCGTTCTGGCGAACTCGCGCGCCACACGGCCACTGCTTCGGCCCGCCTCCTGTGACTTGGGCAGCCGCTCGGCGACGTCGTACAGCAGGCCGTGGTCGATCAGGACCAGGAGGTGTTCGAGGTGGGGGACGCCGGGCGGGGCGACGACACCCCTCGCACCGGCCACCTCGGCCATGGCCTCCAGCAGCGGCCCCGCTCCGCGCGCCCAGGTCACGCGACGGGTCTGCGAGGGCAGTTCGGCCCAGGGCACCCGCCGCCCGGACAGCGCCTGAGGGCTCAGTACGGCCCGCTCCAGGTCGGCGAGGAGGCGGTCGGGCGCCCGGAGCAGCGCGGACGCGGGGCGGCGTACGAACGCGGGGGCCCGTCCGTCGTCGGGGAGCGCCTCCAGCGCCGCGATGCGGTCGGCCGTGGGCGGGTGGGTGTCATAGGGAGACCTCGCCCGGGGCGTCTCCCCCGGGAGCGGCTCCTCGGCCAGTGCCTTCAGTTCCGCCCGGCGGGTGTCGTCCGCGAGCAGGAGGGCGAGCCCGCCGTGGAACTGGCCCTCCGGCGGCAACAGGCCGGCCTCCCGGCCCAGCAGGGCGTACCCGGTCACGTAGAGGTCGTCGGCCGCTTCGAGCACGGGGATGCGGCGCAGTGCGGCGGCCGTGGTGTCCCGTCCGGCGATCCGGGCGGCCATCAGATCGGCCGCGTACTCCTGGCGACGGCTGACGGCCTCGGTCAGACGGAGGCACAGACCGGCGTACGCGGAGAAGACGATGGCCAGATAGTGGTCGGGACCCCGCCGGGGCTCCCGCCTCACCGGCGGCGGCTTGCCTGCCGCCCGGCGCCGCGCGGCCCGTGCCGCGAACGCCGCCTTCTGCCCGGCCTCCTCGACGGCGGCCCGGTGCCGCAACGTGAGCACGGTGTCCAGCAGCCTGCTGCGCAGTGCCCACAGCAGGCCGCCCAGCCGGGTGTCGTCGTGCGCGTAATGCCCCAGCTCGTGCGCGAGGACGGCGTCCAGTTCGTCCTCCGGCAGGCCGATCAGCAGCGCCACACCGAGGAAGAGCCGCCGTTCGCCCGCGACCAGCCCGAGCCACTGGGCGTCCTCCTGGACCATGGCATTGGCCCCCGTGATCACCCGTATCTCCGTGGGCGGCCGGGTGCCCACCCGCTCGGCCAGGTCCTGCACGCGCCGCCACAGCTCCGGCTGCTCCTGCGGCGTCAGCGACAGACCGGACGGGCCGTCCCGCCCATCCCCCCGGCCACGGCTGAGCAGGACGACGCGCACCACGCACCAGGCGACCGCCAGTGAGCCCAGGTAGCCCTCCAGAGCCATGACCGTGAAGCCGGAACCCCGGGCCAGGACGACGTCCAGGACCGCCAGCGCGGCGAGGACGAGCAGGGCCAGCAGGTAGAACCCGATCAGCAGGCCGAGTGCGAGCGCGGCGCGCAGCGGGGTCGCGGGCACGCCACGGCCCCGTACGGCGGCTTCCTCGGCGGTTGCCCGGCCGACGGGGCGGGACGTCGGACGCATCTGCATCCTTCACAGGGACGGAACGGTCGGGGGAGTGGAACGCCGGTGGTCAGGCCTGGCCGACCGGCTTCACCCCTTCTTCAGCGCCGCGAGGACCGTCTTCGTCACCTTCTGCGCTGCCGCGGCGCCGTTGTCGCTGCCCGCGGTGGACAGCACGGTGACCACGGACCTGTTCGAGCGAGCGGCGATCAGCGTCTGGCCGTTCTGCCAGTGGCCGCTCGTCAGCGTCATCGTGTAGGCCTCGTCACCGAGTCCGTCCGTGGCCGTGCCGGTGACCTTCACCTTGGCGTGGTCGTCGGTGTTCGTGTACGTGGCGCACTCGGCGGCCACGGTCCGCAGGCCCTTCATGACCGTGGCCGCGGTGGTGCCCTGGAAGGCGTCGATCTCCTGGGCCACGAGCTCGGTCTGGTCCTTGTTCGCGTAGTCGTCCTGCGCGAACGACACGCCCCCCTTGTAGCCGCTCACCTGGATCCACGAGGTGGTCTCCAGCCTCGTGCAGTCCGGCTTCGCGGTCTTCCTGCCCGACGGGGAGAGGAACCGGCCGCCGCTGTCCGCGGAGCCGTCGGCCTCCCGGGTGAGTCCGGACGGGAAGGCCGACGCGGGTGCCAGCGCCTCCTTCAGCTGCGTACCGGTGGCGAGACCGGCGTTCAGGTCCTCCGCCTTGGCCGGCTTGGCGCTCGCGCCCCCGGTGCCGGAGGAGGAACCGGAGGAGCAGGCGGTGAGGGCCAGCGGGAGCGCCACGACGGCGAGCAGCGTGGCGACGCGGGGAGAGAGGTGCATGACAGTCCTTAACAGGGGTGGGTGTGACAGGTGAGCGGTGGTGGGGGGTGCGTGGGGGTGGTGCGTGGGGGGTGGTGTGAGGGTGGCCGAGAGCCGGCCGGCTCAGGCCGCCTTCTTCCAGGCGCCGCAGCCGCTGGTCTTGAAGTAGGCGTCGCCCGGGCTGATGGTGACCACGGCCGAGCCGGTCACGTCGTTGTTGGCGATGATCGAGTCCAGCCCGTGCTCGGCGTCCCTGGTGCGCTCCCAGTAGCAGGAGTCGTCCTTGTTGCCGGTCGACCTGTACGTGCCCGGCGCGATGTCCGTGCCGACCTTGTACATGCCTCCGTTGCCGTCCATCGACGTGGCGGGGGTGCCCTTCGCCTTGGGGCCGACTGCCTCCCAGTCCTTGCAGCCGCTGGACTTGAAGATCTTGTCGGTGGCCTTGACGGTCACGTAACTCGTGCCGCTGACGTTGTCGTTGGCCAGCAGCGAGCTCGTCTCGCCCTTGGCGTCCTTGGCGCGCTCCCAGTAGCACATGTCGTCGCTGTTGCCGGTCGTGCGGTAGGTGCCCGGCTTCACGTCCGAGCCGACCTGGAACTCGCCGTCGCCGGCGATGGCGGCCTTCCGCTTCCCGGCCGCCGACGCGCTTTTCGAGTCCTTCGTGCCCTTGGCGCCGCCGGGCGTGTGCCCGGCGGAGGCGGCGGAGCCCTTGCCGCTGCCGCTCGAACCGCCGTCCTTGCCGTCGCTGCCGCCGCTGCCGGCGTTCGCGGACACGGCACCGATGACGACGAGTCCCACGACGGCGCCCAGCGCGACCTTGGTCTTCGTACCCATGGCGAATCCCCTCCCCAGAGCGGCGGCCTCCCCCTCCGGTGGCTGCTCGTTCGCTGGGTCAATAAGAGCAGAGCCTGTGAACCGAGTCAACACGGTTCACAGAGTCGAATGTGTACACGGGCGTGAATGCAGGGATCTTGTGTACGCCGGTATGCTCGGCGCACACACGGGACGAGGGGAGCGGGGCCGGTGCAGGACAACGCGACAGAGGTGACCGCAGCCGGAATCGCCAGGCTCGCCGGAGTGGGCCGGGCCGCCGTGAGCAACTGGCGCCGTCGGCACGCCGACTTTCCCAAGCCGGTCGGCGGCACCGAGACCAGCCCGTCCTTCGCGCTCACCGAGGTCGAGACCTGGCTGCGCAAGCAGGGCAAACTCGCCGAGGTCCCGCTGCGGGAACGCGTCTGGCAGCAACTCGTGGGGCACCCCGAGGGCCCCCTGACCGCCCTGGTGCACGCGGGGCAGGTGCTCCTGCTGATCCACGAGCGCCCCACCGTCTGGCTCGAGGCGAGCGCCGGTTCCGACGCACGCCTGGCCGCGATGCTGCCCGGCGCGCTGGAGCAGGTGCTGACATCGCGCTTCGGCGTTACGCCGGGCCGGGCAGTTCACAGGGGCCGAGCTGCGGATGGGGCCCGGGCTGTGAACACGTCCGGCGACGCAGAGGGTGTGAACCCACCCGGTGACGCAGGGGGTGTGAACCCACCCGGTGACGCGGAAGGTGTGAACCCGTCCGGCGGCGCGGACCGTGTGAACACCGCGCCGAGCACGCCCGCTGTGAACGGAGGCGCTACGGCACCTGCTGTGAACGCCTCAGTCACCCCCAGCCGCACCCCCACCGACACTCAGACCCCCACCCCCACCCCGGTCCCCACCCCCGCCCTCCGCACCCCCTCCGGCCCCCAACTCCTCCTCTCCGCCCCGCTCCTGCGCGGCGCGGCCGAGCTGGCCGCCGAGCTGGGGGCACGGCAGGCCTTCGAGTTCCTGCTGGGCCGGCATCTGGACGCCAACCCCCGCCAGTACACGCTCACCCCGGCCGACCTCGCCGGTCTCATGGCCGACCTCGCCGGCCCCGCCCGTACCGTCCTGGACCCCGCCTGCGGCACCGGTGCGCTGCTGCGGGCCGTCGACATCCGCCCCGGCCAGGAGCTGTACGCCCAGGACAGCGCGTCCGACCTGGCCGCGCTCACCGCGCTGCGCCTCGCGCTGCACTCCCGGGCCACCGTGCACGCCGCCGCGGGCGACACCCTGCGCGCCGACGCCCACCCGGAGCTGCGCGCCGACGCGGTGCTGTGCCATCCGCCGTTCAACGAGCGCAACTGGGGCCACGACGAACTGGCCTACGACCCCCGCTGGGAGTACGGCTTCCCGGCCCGCACCGAGTCCGAACTGGCCTGGGTGCAGCACGCGCTGGCCCGGCTGGCCGACGGAGGCTTCGCCGTCCTGCTCATGCCGCCGGCCGCCGCCTCCCGCCGTTCCGGGCGCCGGATCCGCGCCGACCTGCTGCGCCGGGGCGCGCTCAGGGCCGTGGTCGCGCTGCCGGTCGGGGCGGCACCGCCGTACAACATCCCGCTGCACGTGTGGGTGCTGCGCCGGCCCGACCGGACGCCCGCGGCGCCCGAGGTACTGCTCGTGGACACCGGGAGGTTCGCCGGGGAGGGGCGTGGCGGGCCGGACTGGGCGGCGGTGCGGGAGGCCGTCCTGGACGCCTGGCGTGCCTTCGAGCGCGCGGGGCGGCCGGCGGAGCGGCCGGGGCTCGCCCGGTCCGTGCCGGTCATCGAACTCCTCGACGACGACGTCGACCTGGCTCCCGCCCGGCATCTGCCGCCGGCCGCCGTGGCCGACGGCGCCGAGCAGCTCACGGTGGTGCGCGAGCGCCTCGGCGCGACCCTGAGCCTGACCGCCGGCCTGACCCCGCCGCCCGCCGCCCCGGCGCCGGGCGCGCGCTGGCCGCTCACCACCCTCGGTGAGCTCGCGCGTGGGGGTGCGCTGGTGATGCGCACCGGCGGAAACGGCGGCCACGTGCGCGTGCCCGTGCTCACCGACCACGACGTCCTCGCCGGCACGGCACCCTCCGGGACGCTGCCCGAGAGCGAGGAGGAGGCCGTTCTGACCGAGCCGGGCGACGTCGTCGTACCGGTGCTGGGCGGTGGCTCGGTGGCGCGCGTGATCGACGAGGCGACGGGGGGCGCCGCCCTGGGGCGCAACCTCGTCCTCCTGCGCCCTGATCGCACGGCGCTCGACCCGTGGTTCCTCGCCGGCTTCCTGCGCGGCACCGCGAACAACCGGCAGGCCAGCAGCTACGCCTCCACCGCGACCCGGCTCGACGTGCGCCGCCTGCAGCTGCCCCGGCTGCCGCTGGACGAACAGCGGCGCTACGGCGCGCGGTTCCGTGCACTCGACGAGTTCGAGCGGGCGCTGCGCCACGCGAGCCGGCTCGGGGAGCAGCTCGTGCGCGGGATGTACGACGGCCTCACCGACGGTACGGTGGCGGCCGACTGATCGCCGGTGTGGGCAGGACAACGGTTCGGTACAACCGGGACGCTTGTCCGTGTCCTTGTCCGTGTCGGGTCATATGCTCGAAGCGACAATCGCACGACCGGCGTTCTCCGCCCGAAGGAGCGCGCCGGGCGGGCACGTACGCCCACATCAGGCATCAGGAGCAGCCATGCAAGGCCACGGCTACGGACAGCCGCTGAAGCAGCCGCCGCACACCGCGTGGCTGGTTCTGCTGCGTGTGCTGTTCGTGGCGATCGGGTTCTTCGCCATCGGCCTGCTGTCCTGGGTGATGCTGCTGCGGCTGGCGATCGTCACCCGACGGTCGCTGGACTGGGGCCTGTTCGTGGCCGCGCTGGTCGCCGACATCCTCAGCCTGGTGCTGATAGGCACCGAGTCCGGCGACGACGTGCACACCCCGGGCGGCTACTTCGGCATGTTCCTGCTGCTCGGCACGCTGGTGGCCGCGACCGCGTACTACCTCGCCGCGGACATCCGGCACTTCGCGCTGCGGCAGCAGGCCCACGCGGCACAGCGCAGCGGGCAGGCCGGATACGCCTATCCCGGCCCCACGCACCCGTACCCGCCGGCGACCGTCCCGACGGGGCCGATCGGACAGGCGGGCCGCGACACGCCCTTCCCGCCGGCCCCGGCCGCCCCGCACACCCCGCCCCCGATGCCGCACACACCCGTGCCCCAGCGGCCGCCGGCCACCCCGCCCCCGCCGCAGCGCCCGGCGCCCAGCCACATCGACCAGGTGCGTGCCGAACTGGACGAGCTGAGCGACTACCTGCGCCGGCATGACGGCCGGCACGGCAGCCACGAGGGCGGAAGGTGAGCGTGGCGGCAGGACGCGTGGTCGCCGGCCGGTACGAACTGTCCACGCTCATCGGGCAGGGCGGCATGGGCCAGGTGTGGACGGCGTACGACCGGCGGCTGGACCGGCGGGTGGCGGTGAAGCTGCTGCGGCCCGACAAGGTGGCGGGCCAGGAGGCGGACGAGCTGCGCCGCCGGTTCCTGCGCGAGTGCCGGGTGACCGCACAGGTGGACCACCCCGGTCTGGTGACGGTGCACGACGCGGGCAGCGAGGGCGAGGAGCTGTTCCTCGTCATGCAGTACGTCGACGGCGCTGACCTGTCCGACCATCTCGCCGAGCACGATCCGTACCCGTGGCCGTGGGCGGTCGCGGTGGCCGCGCAGCTGTGCGCCGTGCTGAGCGCCGTGCACGCCGTGCCGATCGTCCACCGCGACCTCAAGCCGCGCAACGTGATGGTCAAGCAGGACGGCACGGTCACGGTCCTCGACCTGGGCGTGGCCTCGGTGATGGACACCGACACCACGCGCCTGACGCACACCGGCTCCCCGATCGGCTCGCCCGCCTACATGGCGCCGGAGCAGGCGATGGGCGGCGCGGTCGGCCCGTACACCGATCTGTACGCGCTCGGTGTGCTGATGCACGAACTGCTCAGCGGTGACGTGCCGTTCGCGGGCTCGACGGCGCTCGGGGTGCTGCACCGGCACCTGTACGAGCCCCCGGTGCCCGTGCGCCGGATCCGCTCCGAGGTCCCCGAGGCGCTGGAGACGCTCGTGCTGCGGCTGCTCGCCAAGGACCCGCAGCACCGGCCGGCGTCCGCGCAGGAGGTGTACGAGGACCTGGCGGTGCTTCTGCCCGCGCGCGGGACGCCCACCGGGGCGCCCCTGGACCCGACTCGCCCCTTCCTGCGCCCGCACGCCCCCTGGCCGGACCGTGCGCGGACCCCCGCGCCCCAGCCCGCCCCTGTCGCTCCGGTCCCACCGGTGGCGGAGAAGCCCGACGTCGCCGCCGCCGTGGACGAGGTCAAGCGGCTGCTCGGGGAGGGGCGCATCACCCAGGCCGTGGACATCCTGGGCGCGATCCTGCCCGCCGCCGCCGAGCAGCACGGCGAGCACTCCCCGGTGGTGCGCACGCTCCGCAAGCAGTACGCGGCCACGCTCATGGACGACGGCCAGTACCGGCGCGCGCTGCCCGAACTGCGCCGTCTCGCCGGCGAACGCGCCGCCGAGGCCGGCCAGGCCGACCCCCAGTCCCTGCGCTACCGCTACGAGGCCGCGCAGTGCCTGGAGCAGCTGGGCGAACCGGCGGCGGCGCTCGCCGAGTACCGCGCGCTGCTGCCGTACTACGAGAACCAGTACGTCTCCGGCGACCCCCAGCTCGCGCACGAGGTGCGCCGGCGTATCGGCCATCTGCTGCTCGCCCTCGGCGACCGGCCGTCCGCCCACGACACCCTCGCCCGGCTGCTGATGGACGTGGAGCGGCTGCACGGCCCCGGTCACCCGATGGCCCTGGAGATCCGGCGCACCCTGCAGTGGCTGGGGCAGGTGCGCTGAGCCGACTCGGTGGTGCGGCGGTGCCCCAAGCGCGTGCGAATCGTTGGTCGAATGGGTTGGCCCGCGCCCGCCCACTCCCTACCATCGATCACGCAAGACTTTGTGCACCGTCGCACAATCTCCCTTGGAGGTCTCCTTGCACCGCCGCCGCACCGCGCTCGTCCTCACCGCCGCGATCGCCGCCGCGGCACCCCTGCTGACCGCCTGTGGAAGCGATGCGCATCCGGGGGCGGCGGCCGTCGTCGGAGGGCAGCGGATCACCGTCGCCCAGCTGCAGAGCCGGGTCGACGAGGTCCGCAGGGCCCAGCGGGCCGCGGTCCCGGACGAGACCCAGTACCAGCAGGTGCTCGCCTCCACCAGCAGCCTCACCCGGGACACCCTGCACAACATGGTCCTCGACCGGGTGCTGCACCGCGCCGCACAGGACGCGGGCGTCACGGTGACCCGCAAGGAGGTCCAGCGGATGCGCGCGGGCCTGGAGCAGCAGGCCGGCGGCGCCAAGGGGCTCCAGGCCGCCTGGCTGCAGAAGTACGGCATCGCCCCCGCCCACCTCGACGAGAACCTCCGCCTCCAGCTGGAGGCGCAGAAGCTGGCCAAGCAGCTCGGCAGCGACACCAGCCAACCCGAGTTCTGGAAGGCGCTGTCCAAGGCCTCCCAGGAGCTCCGCATCGACCTCAACCCGCGCTACGGCACCTGGAACGTGCAGAAGAGCAGCCGCGTGGACGCGAAGACGCCGTGGGTGCGGGAGGTCACGGCGGCGGGCGGCGGGCAGCCGGTGACGGCCTAGCACGGCCGGCACGGCCGGGCCGGGCGCCGTGGCCGGACACGCGTCGGTCATACGATCACACGATCGTCCCCGCCCTGTGGACAACCGAATCCGCCGCCTGCCGCCGTGGGTTACGTTCGGATCGTGAACGCATCCAGCTCCGACCTCGCCGCCACGACCGACCCCGGTCGCATCGTCCTGCTCACCACCAGCCACCGCGTCGCCCCCGGCTTGCTGTCCTGGCCCGCCTGGCAGGCACTGCGCGCCGCCGACGCCGTGCTGTGCGCGGACGGAGCGCATCCGCAGCTGCCGTATCTGCGCGAGGCCGGGACAGCGGTGGAGGAGGCGTCCCCCACCGCGCAGGAACTGGTCGACGCCTGCGCCGGCGGGCGGACCGTGGTGGTCGTGGCCACCGGTGAGGGAGAGCCCGCGCTCACCGACGGCCTGGCCCGCCTGGCCGGCTCGGGCCGCGTCTCCATGCCGGAGCTGGAGCTGCTGCCGGCTTCCTACGACCTGCCGGGCGCCCGCCTGCTGGACCTCGTGCAGGTCATGGACCGCATCCGCGCCGAATGCCCCTGGTCGTCCCGGCAGACCCACGAGGGCCTCGCCAAGTACGGCATCGAGGAGGCGTACGAGCTGGTCGAGGCGATCGAGGCCGGCGACCGCCAGGAACTGCGCGAAGAGCTGGGCGACGTCCTGCTCCAGGTGATCTTCCACGCCCGGATCGCCGAGGAGCACCCGGAAGCGCCGTTCTCCGTCGACGACGTGGCCGGCGGCATCGTCGCCAAGCTCGTCCACCGCCACCCGCATGTCTTCGGTGACGAGAAGGCCGAGACACCGGAGGACGTCAAGGCGCACTGGCTGCGCACCAAGGCCGAGGAGAAGCGGCGCACCTCGGTCACGGAGGGCGTTCCGCTCGCCCAGCCCGCGCTGGCCCTCGCCGCCAAGCTCGCCTCCCGCGCCCGCACCGCGAAGCTGGACGTCCCGCTGCCCCGCGGCGAGGGGATCGGGTACGAGCTGCTCGCGCTGGCGGTCCGTGCCGAGGCGGCGGGCGCGGACCCGGAGGCGGCCCTGCGGGCGGCGGCCCGGGCGTACCGGGAGGCGATCCGGGAGGCGGAGGGCGCCGGGCCGGAGGCTGCGGGCGCGGTCGGCGGCGGCCACCGGGACGCGGAGGCCCACCCGAGTCCGGATACGGTCGAGGAGTGACCGACCAGCACCACCCCCAGGCCGCTCGCGGCCCCGCCCCGGAATCGGCTCCCACCCTGTTCACCTGGGAGTTCGCCACCGACCCCTACCCCGCCTACGCCTGGCTGCGCGAGCACGCCCCGGTGCACCGGACACGGTTGCCCAGTGGGGTCGAGGCCTGGCTGGTCACCCGGTACGCCGATGCCAAGCAGGCCCTGGCCGACCAGCGGCTGAGCAAGAACCCGGCGCACCACGACGAGCCCGCGCACGCCAAGGGCAAGACCGGCATCCCCGGCGAGCGCAAGGCCGAGCTGATGACCCATCTGCTGAACATCGACCCGCCGGACCACACCCGGCTGCGCCGGCTGGTCAGCAAGGCGTTCACCCCGCGCCGGGTCGCCGAGTTCGCGTCGCGCGTGCAGGAGCTGACCGACCACCTCATCGACGGGTTCGCCGAGAAGGGCTCGGCCGACCTCATCCACGAGTTCGCCTTCCCGCTGCCCATCTACGCCATCTGCGACATGCTCGGTGTCCCGCGCGAGGACCAGGACGACTTCCGGGACTGGGCGGGCATGATGATCCGCCACGGCGGAGGGCCGCGGGGCGGCGTCGCCCGGTCCGTCAAGAAGATGCGCGGCTATCTCGCCGAGCTGATCCACAAGAAGCGCGAGGCGCTGCCCGCCGAACCGGCGCCCGGCGAGGACCTCATCTCCGGCCTCATCCGCGCCTCTGACCACGGCGAGCACCTCACCGAGAACGAGGCCGCGGCGATGGCGTTCATCCTGCTGTTCGCCGGCTTCGAGACGACCGTCAACCTCATCGGCAACGGCACCTGCGCGCTGCTCACCCACCCCGAGCAGCGCCGGCGGCTGCAGGACTCCCTGGCCGGGCGGGAATCGGGCCTGCTGGAGACCGCGGTGGAGGAACTCCTGCGCTACGACGGCCCGGTGGAGCTGGCCACCTGGCGGTTCGCCACCGAGCCGCTCACCATCGGCGGCCAGGACATCGCGGCGGGGGATCCGGTGCTCGTGGTGCTCGCGGCGGCCGACCGGGACCCGGAGCGGTTCGCCGACCCGGACGTGCTGGACCTCGCCCGCCGGGACAACCAGCACCTCGGGTACGGCCACGGCATCCACTACTGCCTCGGCGCACCGCTCGCCCGGCTGGAGGGCCAGACCGCGCTCGCCACGCTCCTCACCCGGCTGCCCGACCTCAGGCTCGCGGCCGATCCGGCCGACCTGCGCTGGCGCGGCGGGCTCATCATGCGCGGCCTGCGCACGCTGCCCGTGGAGTTCACACCGGAGTCCGGCAAAGCCGTAGAACGGTGAACATCAGGGACGTTCAACTCTGTGATCTTCACGTGATCTGCGCGGCATTAACTTGTGACAAGTGATCGTCTGCCGATACGTTCACCCATCAGCGTGGCGAGGTATTTCAGCGCGCCGCGCCGCTCCTGCTGTCGCACGAAAGGCTTCCGCATGCTCTCCGGGAACGGTCGTCACCGTCGCCCCCGTCAGGCTCCGGCCCTCCTCGTCGCGGCCGGAGTGACCGGCTCCGCCATCGCCATCCCGTTGCTCGGCGCCGCGAGCGCCAACGCCGCCGACGGCACCACGTGGGACAAGGTCGCCGAGTGCGAGAGCGGCGGCTCCTGGAGCGCGAGCACCGGGAACGGCTACTACGGAGGCCTGCAGATCTCGCAGGACGACTGGGGCAAGTACGGCGGCACGCAGTACGCCGACAGCGCCGACCAGGCCAGCCGCTCGCAGCAGATAGCCGTCGCCGAGAAGATCCTCGCCGACCAGGGCACCAAGCCGTGGGCCATGTGCGCGCTGACCGCCGGCCTGACCTCCGACTCCGCTTCGGTCGACGTCGACACCGGCGTCGGGGGCTCCGGCGGCACCGCCGGGCCGGGCGACACGTCCGGCTCGGCCGACAGCTCCGACTCGTCCGGTCTGCCGGATTCATCCGCATCCGGTTCCGGCTCGGACTCCAACTCCACGTCCGGCACGGACTCCTCGGGTTCGGATGCCTCCGGCTCCTCGTCCGACGCGAGCACCACCCCGGCCCCGAGCCCGAGCCGCCAGGACACCAAGGCCCCGGACGCGACCGAGGGTCCGACCGGGACCAGCACCCCCAAGTCCGACAAGACTGACAAGTCCGGCTTGACCGGAAGTGGCGGCTCGCGGGGGAGTGACAGCGCGCCCTCGGTGCCCCCCGGTACCGACGAATCGGACAATTACCAGCAGCCTGCCGGTTCTTGGAGTCTGATCGACACCGGTGCGCTCAGCAGTGGCGGGCGTCACCGCGGCGGCAGCGCGGATGAAAGTGCGGACGAAAGCGCGACAAACGGTCAGAACGCCGCTTCTTCGGGCCGTCACGCCGGCCGCGCGGCCAGCACCTACACCGTGCGCGAGGGGGACACCCTCGCCTCCATCGCCGACTCCCTTGGCGTCGACGGCGGATGGCGCGCGCTCTATGACGGGAACAAGAGCGTCATCGGCGCCGACCCGAACCACATCGCGGCCGGTCAGACCCTGGACATCGGTTCTGAAACGGTCCAGAAGTAGCGGCAGTTGACACCCCGTTTCGCCGCTGATGTCCGTTTCGGTGAAAGTGTGGGATGAGTCTCAGAAGCCCTGATCGTCTTTGAAATTCCCTCGATCACCTGTCTACGGTCAAGGCCGCTCGTCACCACGAGCCCCGGCATCCGCAACGCCGAATCCTGCCAGCGGTTGCCCGGGAACAGTCGTCGCGTCAAGCGCCGTGGGCAGGAGCGGGGGACCCAAGGTAAGTGCCGGTCCCGGCGGTTGACGCCGGTACCGGCTGGGGGTGAAGCCGCACCTCGCGAGAGCGAGCGTGCGGCCGGGCAACTCAACCGGCCCGAACCCGACAGCTCACCTCGCAGGCGTCGGTGAGGGGATCGATCCATGCTGTTCACCGGCAAGGGCAAGCACCGCCGTCCGTCCAAGGCCACCCGCGTCATCGCTCTCGCCGGCGTGACCGGCGCCGCCGTCGCCGCCCCGCTGATGGCGGCCGGCAACGCCTCCGCCGCCACCGCCTCCGAGTGGGACGCCGTCGCCCAGTGCGAGTCCGGCGGCAACTGGTCCATCAACACCGGCAACGGCTTCTACGGCGGTCTGCAGTTCTCCGCCTCCACGTGGGCCGCGTACGGCGGCACCGCCTACGCCTCGCAGGCCAACCAGGCCACCAAGGCGCAGCAGATAGCCGTCGCCGAGAAGGTCCTCGCCTCCCAGGGCAAGGGCGCCTGGCCGGTCTGCGGCACGGGCCTGTCGAGCGCCGCCTACAACGGCTCCGCGCCCAGCACCCCCTCGAAGAGCACGGCGCCGAGCACCACCACCCGCTCCACCGGCACGCAGGCCGCCTCCCGCTCCGCCGAGCGCACGGCCCCGTCCGCGAGCAAGACCGTCACCACCCCGACCGGCAAGAAGGTCAAGAAGGGCGACGGCGAGTACAAGGTCGTCAAGGGTGACACCCTTAGCACCATCGCCGAGAAGCACCACGTCCAGGGCGGCTGGCAGAAGCTGTTCAAGCTGAACAAGGACATCGTCGAGGACGCGAACCTCATCTACCCGGGCCAGCAGCTGCACCTGAAGTAGGCGCGGCGGCCCTCGGGTCCGCCCCCCGGTCCCCACGGGCTCCCCGCCCCGGCGCGTGTTCCCCCGTACGCGCCGGGGCGGGGTCTTTTTCTGTGTGCCCCGCGTGTTTCCCCGCTCTTCACCCCCACCCCCCTTTGTTCCGCTCATGAACAATGGGTACCGTCTGCGTGTCCCTCCCCGTCCACGGGGCGGTCGGTCGGTGGCTGATCCCCTGGAGACGGTTAGGCTCTAGTCGCAAGGCAGCGCCGTAAGGCACACCGCCCCGCACTTCCAGCGTCACATCCAAGAAGGAGATGCTCGTGCCGTCCATCGACGTCGTCGTAGCCCGGGAAATCCTGGACTCCCGAGGCAACCCCACGGTCGAGGTCGAGGTCGGCCTCGACGACGGCAGCACGGGTCGTGCCGCCGTCCCGTCCGGCGCCTCGACCGGCGCCTTCGAGGCCATCGAGCTGCGCGACGGTGACCCCAACCGTTACCAGGGCAAGGGCGTCGAGAAGGCCGTCCTCGCCGTCATCGAGCAGATCGGCCCGGAGCTGGTCGGCTACGACGCCACCGAGCAGCGCCTGATCGACCAGGCCATGTTCGACCTGGACGCCACCGACAACAAGGGCTCCCTCGGCGCCAATGCCATCCTCGGCGTCTCCCTCGCCGTCGCCCACGCCGCCTCCGAGGCGTCCGACCTCCCCCTCTTCCGCTACCTGGGCGGTCCGAACGCGCACCTGCTGCCGGTGCCGATGATGAACATCCTCAACGGCGGTTCGCACGCGGACTCCAACGTGGACATCCAGGAGTTCATGATCGCCCCGATCGGCGCGGAGTCCTTCTCCGAGGCCCTGCGCTGGGGCACCGAGGTCTACCACACCCTCAAGAAGGTGCTGAAGGGCAAGGGCCTGTCCACCGGCCTCGGCGACGAGGGCGGCTTCGCCCCGAACCTCGGCTCCAACCGCGAGGCCCTCGACCTCATCCTCGAGGCCATCAAGGAGGCCGGCTACGTCCCCGGCCAGCAGATCGCCCTCGCGCTCGACGTGGCCGCCTCCGAGTTCTACAAGGACGGCACGTACCTCTTCGAGGGCAAGGAGCGCTCCGCCGCCGAGATGACGGAGTACTACGAGGAGCTCGTGGCGGCCTACCCGCTCGTCTCCATCGAGGACCCGCTGTTCGAGGACGACTGGGCCGGCTGGAAGGTCATCACCGACCGTCTGGGCGACAAGGTCCAGCTGGTCGGCGACGACCTGTTCGTCACCAACCCGGAGCGCCTGGCCCGCGGCATCGACGAGGGCACCGCCAACGCCCTGCTGGTCAAGGTCAACCAGATCGGCTCGCTGACCGAGACCCTGGACGCCGTCGAGCTGGCCCAGCGCAACGGCTTCAAGTGCATGATGTCCCACCGCTCCGGCGAGACCGAGGACGTCACCATCGCCGACCTGGCCGTCGCCACCAACTGCGGCCAGATCAAGACCGGCGCCCCGGCCCGCTCCGAGCGCGTCGCCAAGTACAACCAGCTGCTGCGCATCGAGGAGATCCTCGACGACGCCGCGGTGTACGCCGGCCGCAGCGCCTTCCCGCGCTTCCGCGGCCACGCCGAGGTCTCCAAGGGCTGACCTCCACCGGGCTAAGTCTTAGCCAGTCATACGTACGTCCCCGTACCCGGTCCCGTACCGTGTCCGGGGACGTACGCACGTGTGAAGCGCAAGGCAAAGGGGAGGCGGAGAGCCACATGGCCGTGAAGGACCGCGACCGTTTCTCCACCACGACGAGGCTGCGGCTGCTCGGCGAGCAGACGGCGGCCCGGGTCTACCGCTCCCAGACCAGACGGCAGGCCCGCCGCTCCCGGCTCACCGGCCGGGCGGCGCTGCTGGCGCTGGTGCTGTGCACGATGATCGTCGCCCTCGCCTACCCGATGCGGCAGTACGTCTCCCAGCGCGCGGAGATCGCCGACCTCCAGCGCCGGCAGGAGCAGGCCCGCAAGCGGGTCGAGCAACTGCGCGACCTCAAGGCACGGTGGCAGGACGACTCCTACGCCGAGCAGCAGATCCGGCGCCGGCTGCACTACGTCAAGCCAGGCGAGACCGGGTACGTGGTCGTCGACCCGGGCGCGGCCAAGCAGTCCCGTGCCGACCTCGGGGCCGCCCACCGGCCCTGGTACGCGAACGTCTGGGACGGGGTCGACAAGTCCGACGCCTCCGACCAGTGAGCAGTAACGCCGGCCTTTGGCCGTAACCGACAGAAAGCTTCGAAGAGCAGTCATGGAAACGCCCCCGCCCCGCACTTCGCGCACCGAGCCCACCGACGCGGACGTCGAGGCCTTCAAGCAGCAGCTGGGCCGCCCGCCGCGGGGCCTGCGGGCCATCGCGCACCGCTGCCCGTGCGGCCATCCGGACGTCGTGGAGACCGCCCCGCGGCTGCCCGACGGCACCCCCTTCCCGACGCTGTACTACCTCACGTGCCCGAAGGCGTCCTCCGCCATCGGCACGCTGGAGGCGAACGGCGTGATGAAGGAGATGACCGAGCGGCTGCGGACCGATCCCGAGCTGGCCGCCGCCTACCGGGCCGCGCACGAGGACTACATCCGGCGCCGGGACGAGATCGAGGAGCTGAAGGGCTTCCCGAGCGCGGGCGGCATGCCGGACCGGGTCAAGTGCCTGCACGTCCTGGTGGCCCACTCGCTGGCCGCCGGCCCCGGTGTGAACCCACTCGGCGACGAGGCGCTCGCCATGCTGCCGGAGTGGTGGCGCAAGGGTGCCTGCGTGACGCTGGAGAACCCCGAGGGGGCCGAGCAGTGACCCGTGTGGCCGCCATCGACTGCGGTACGAACTCCATCCGGCTGCTGGTCGCCGACGTCCATCCCGAGACCGGTGAACTCGTCGACCTGGACCGCCGTATGACGATCGTGCGGCTCGGCCAGGGCGTCGACCGCACCGGCCGGCTCGCCCCTGAGGCACTGGAGCGCACGTTCGCGGCCTGCCGCCAGTACGCGGCCCTGATCAAGGAGCACGGTGCCGAGCGACTCCGTTTCGTGGCCACCTCCGCCTCCCGCGACGCCGAGAACCGGGACGACTTCGTGCGCGGCGTGGTGGACATCCTCGGGGTCGAACCGGAGGTCATCACCGGCGACCAGGAGGCCGAGTTCTCCTTCACCGGTGCGACCAGGGAGCTGACGGGGCGGGCGGACCTCACCAAGCCGTACCTCGTCGTGGACATCGGCGGCGGCTCCACGGAGTTCGTCGTGGGCGAGGAGCACGTCCGGGCGGCGCGGTCGGTGGACGTCGGCTGTGTGCGGATGACGGAGCGTCACCTGGTGCGGGACGGCAAGGTCTCCGACCCGCCCACCGAGGAGCAGATCGCCGCGATAAGGGCCGACATCGAGGCCGCCCTGGACCTCGCGGAGCAGACGGTGCCGCTGCGCGAGGCGCACACCCTGGTGGGCCTGGCCGGCTCGGTCACCACCGTCTCGGCGATCGCCCAGGACCTGCCGGACTACGACTCCGCGCGCATCCACCACTCCCGGATCTCCCACGACCGCGTCCGCGAGATCACCGAGTGGCTGCTGCGCTCCACGCACGCCGAGCGCGCCGCGGTCGCGTCCATGCACCCCGGCCGGGTCGACGTCATCGGCGCGGGCGCCCTGGTGCTGCTCGCGATCATGGAGCGGATCGGCGCGGAGGAGGTCGTGGTGAGCGAGCACGACATCCTCGACGGCATCGCCTTCACGGTGGCGGAAGAGGCGGAAGCGGCGCACTCGGACTGACCGTCGAAGGGCGGCGGGCAACAGGGAGGGAGCCGGGCGGAAGAGCTCTTCGGGCGGCCGCCGGCTCTCTTTTATTACCTGCCGGTAGCATTCGACTGAGCAGGTCGGACACCGTTTGAGCGTCGCACCTCGGCCCTTGGAGGCGCCCCGGCGACATGGCGTCAGGAAAGTTCGTGAAGTTCTTCACAAGGAATTCGGCCCGGTCGGGGTGCGGAAGAGTGTCCGTTGGCCCTTCCGGGGGGCGAAGAGGCCGTTGAACATGTTCAGATAGGGGGTGTGGGGCACCTGCGGATCGCGTGTCGACGAGGGTGTTGCGAACGGCTCACACGCCGGTTCGCGCTCGAGAGAGGCAGCTCACGCGGCATTGACAACGGCCCCGGGGGTGCTGCGGTTCCCTTCGCCCGCCATGACCTGCGTCACGCGAGTCGCGGAGTGTAGCACAGGGCCTGTCGGACCTTGTGAAGGGGCGCACGAGCGACCCCTCCGGAGCAGGTGGATACTCGATGGCATGAGCACCACGGAGCGTCCCAGGATCCTCGTAGTAGGCGGTGGGTACGTAGGCCTGTACGCAGCTCGGCGCATTCTCAAGAAGATGCGCTACGGCGAGGCGACCGTCACGGTCGTCGACCCCCGGTCGTACATGACCTACCAGCCCTTCCTCCCCGAAGCCGCCGCCGGCAACATCTCCCCTCGCCATGTCGTCGTCCCGCTGCGGCGCGTGCTGCCGAAGGCGGAGGTCCTCACCGGTCGGGTCACCACCATCGACCAGGACCGCAAGGTCGCCACGATCGCCCCGCTGGTGGGCGAGGCGTACGAGCTGCCCTTCGACTACCTCGTCATCGCGATGGGCGCGGTCTCCCGCACCTTCCCGATCCCCGGCCTCGCCGAGCAGGGCATCGGCATGAAGGGCATCGAGGAGTCCATCGGCCTGCGCAACCACGTCCTCGAGCAGCTCGACAAGGCCGACTCGACCAACGACGAGGAGATCCGCCGCAAGGCGCTCACCTTCGTCTTCATCGGCGGTGGCTTCGCGGGCGCGGAGACCATCGGCGAGGTCGAGGACATGGCCCGGGACGCGGCCAAGTACTACAAGAACGTGTCCCGCGACGACATGCGCTTCATCCTCGTCGACGCCGCCGACAAGATCCTGCCCGAGGTCGGTCCCAAGCTCGGCCAGTACGGCAAGGAGCACCTCGAGGGCCGCGGTGTGGAGATCTACCTCTCCACCTCCATGGACTCCTGCGTGGACGGCCACGTCGTGCTGAAGAACGGCCTCGAGGTCGACTCCAACACGATCGTGTGGACCGCCGGCGTCAAGCCGAACCCGGCCCTCGCCCGCTTCGGTCTGCCGCTCGGCCCGCGCGGCCACGTCGACTGCGAGCCCACGCTCCAGGTCAAGGGCACGGACTACATCTGGGCCGCCGGCGACAACGCACAGGTCCCGGACCTCGTCGGCCGCAAGGCGGGCAACGAGAACGCCTGGTGCCCGCCGAACGCCCAGCACGCGCTGCGCCAGGCCCGCGTCCTCGGCGACAACGTGATCTCCGGTGTGCGGGGCTTCCCGCAGAAGGAGTACGAGCACGCCAACAAGGGTGCGGTCGCCGGTCTCGGCCTGCACAAGGGCGTGGCGATGATCGTCATGGGCAAGATGAAGATCAAGCTCAAGGGCCGCCTCGCCTGGTACATGCACCGTGGCTACCACGGCATGGCGATGCCGACCTGGAACCGCAAGATCCGCGTCTTCGCCGACTGGACGCTCGGCATGTTCCTCAAGCGCGAGGTCGTCTCCCTGGGCGCCATGGAGAACCCGCGCGAGGAGTTCTACGAGGCCGCCAAGCCGGCCCCGGTGGCCGCCGCCAAGACCGAGGAGAAGGCCAAGGCCTCCTGACCTTTGACGGTCGCTGAAACACCCGAAGGACCTCCTGCCATCCGTGGTGCGGGAGGTCCTTCGGCGTTCCCGGACCATCATGTGCGTGGCCGATACAACGGTTTTGCTCAGTTGTAACTCCTTTGCGGGACTGTGCGGAACTGCAGACGGTGTTTACGTGGTTACCGGCATCCGGGATCGTCGTCTTGGAGGTGTGCGCCATGGCCGACGCCGCGTCGCGGCTGAGGAGTCTTGCCGAGCAGCTGCTGGGAGCCCCGCTCCCGGTCCGGCTGCGGGCCTGGGACGGATCACAGGCGGGGCCGCCGGGCGCGCCTGCGCTCGTCCTGCGCAACCGCCGCGCCCTGCGCCGCATGTTGTTCAAGCCGGGCGAGCTGGGCCTCGTCCGCGCCTGGGTCTCCGGCGACCTGGGCATCGAGGGGGACCTGTACACCGTGCTCGACGTGATGACGGGCCTGGTGTGGGAGCGGGGCGAGGACGCCCGGGGGCCGGCCGAGGCCCTGCGTGACCCCGCCGTACGGGCCGCCGTCCGGGAGTTGCTGAAGCTGGCGGGGCCCCCGATCCCGCCCGCCCCACCGCGCGAGGAGGTCCGCAGACCGCGCCGGCACCTGCACACCCGGCACACCGACAAGCGGGCCATCAGCCACCACTACGACGTCGGCAACGACTTCTACGAGCTCGTCCTCGGCCCGTCGATGGTGTACTCCTGTGCGTACTGGGAGGACACCGGCAGCCTGGAGACCGCCCAGCGCGACAAGCTCGAACTCGTCTGCGCCAAGCTGGGCCTGAAAGACGGTCAGCGACTGCTGGACGTCGGCTGCGGCTGGGGTTCGATGGCCGTCCACGCGGCCCGCGAGCACGGCGTGAGCGTCGTCGGGATCACGCTGTCGCAGGAGCAGGCCGCCTACGCCCGTAAGCGCGTCGCCGACGAGGGGCTGACCGACAGGGTGGAGATCCGGGTCCAGGACTACCGGGACGTCCGGGACGGCCCCTTCGACGCGATCTCCTCCATCGGCATGGCCGAACACGTCGGTGCCGAGCGGTACCTGGAGTACGCGCAGCAGCTGTACGGTCTGCTCACACCCGGTGGCCGGCTGCTCAACCACCAGATCGCCCGACGCCCGCGGCGCGACGAATCGGCCTACGAGGTAGACGAGTTCATCGACGCGTACGTCTTCCCCGACGGCGAACTCGCCCCCATCGGCACCACGGTCACCCAGCTGGAGAGCGCCGGGTTCGAGGTGCGGGACGTGGAGTCGATCCGCGAGCACTACGCCCGCACCCTGCGCCGCTGGGTCACCAACCTGGAGGCGGACTGGGGCCGCGCCGTCCGTCTGACCAGCCCCGGCCGGGCCCGCGTCTGGCGGCTGTACATGGCCGCCTGCGCGCTGGCCTTCGAACGCAACCGGATCGGCGTCAACCAGGTCCTGGCGATCCGTACCCCGGATTCCGGCGCCTCCGGCCTGCCGCTGCGCCCGCGCACCTGGCACGGCTGACCCGGCCGACAGGGCCGACCCGGCCGACACGGCAAGGGCCCCCGTTCCGCGACCGGAACGGGGGCCCTGACCGTCGTACGGCTACTCGGCCTTGATCGCCGCCAGCATGTTCAGCCTGGCCGCGCGCCGGGCCGGCCACAGGGCGGCCAGGATGCCGACCAGACCCGCCAGCAGCAGGAAGACCGCCATCCGGCCCCAGGGCAGGACCAGTTCGTACGTCGGCATCTTCGTGCCCAGCAGCTGACCGGCCGCCCAGCCGAAGAACACCCCCAGGCCGATGCCGAGCACCCCGCCGAACAGCGAGATCACCAGGGACTCCAGGCGCACCATCCGCTTGACCGCCCGGCGGTCCAGGCCGATCGCACGCAGCATGCCGATCTCCTGGGAGCGCTCGAAGACCGACATGGCCAGGGTGTTGATGACCCCGAGGACCGCGACGATCACCGCCATGCCGAGCAGGCCGTAGAGCATGTTCAGCATCAGCGTGAACGTCTTCGCGATGGCGTTGGAGATGTCCTGCTTGTCCTGGACCCTGATGGCCGGGTTGGAGTCGAGGGCCTTGACCAGCTTGTCCTTGGTGGCGCTGGAGGTGCCGCCCGCGGTCTTGACCATGACGTCGCTGTCGGCCGGGTGGCTCAGGTGCGGAGTGAGGGCCTTGTTGTCGACCAGGATCTCCTTGAACATCTCGTTGCCCCGGTAGACGCCGGCGACCGTCAGCTTCTGCCGCTTGCCGTCCTCGTAGTGCACGGTGAAGACCGAGCCGGCCCTCCAGCCGTGCGCCTTGGCGGTGTCCTCGTCCACGGCGACCCGGGAGCCGCTCACCTCGAAGGTGCCCTGCTTCGTCTCCAGATGGGTCAGTGCGCCGATCGCCGAGCCGTTGACGCCGGTCAGCAGCTCGCTGGAGCCGTCGATCCGGGAGACGGCGCGGCGCACGGGGCTGCTGGCGGTCACGCCGTCGGTCGAGGCGAGCTTCGCCGCCACGTCGGGGGAGAGCGGGTCGCCGTTGGTCATCGAGACGACGTAGTCCGCGCGCAGCGACGAGCTGGCCATCTTGTCGATGGCGGTCTGCAGGCTGCCCGCCATCACCGTCATGCCGGTGATCAGCGTCAGGCCGATCATCAGCGCGGAGGCGGTGGCCGCCGTACGGCGCGGGTTGCGCACCGAGTTCTGCCGGGCCAGCTTGCCCGAGACCCCGAAGGCGCGCATGACCGGGGCGGCGGCCGCGATCAGCGGGCGGGACAGCAGCGGGGTCAGGATGAACACGCCGGTGATCAGCAGGACGGCGCCGATGCCCATCGGGCCCTGCGCCGAGTCGGCGTCCATGGACGTGGTCGCGAGGACCACCGCGACACCGGCCGCCGCGAACAGCGCGCCGAGCGTGTTGCGCAGCACCAGCGACTTCGTGGTGGCCTTGGCGTGGACGCTGCTCATCGCCGCCACCGGCGGGATCTTCGCGGCCCGGCGGCCGGGCAGCCAGGCGGCCAGCATGGTGATGAGGATGCCGACCGCGAGGGCGGTCACCACGGTGCCGGGGCTGATCGCCAGCGGTCCGTCCGGCACGCTCGCGCCGAAGGAGCCCAGCAGGGCCCTGAGGCCCGCGCCGATGCCGATACCGGCGGCGAGCCCCGTCACACCGGCGACCGCGCCGACCGCGAACGCCTCGATGAGCACCGAGCGGGTCACCTGGCGGCGGGAGGCGCCGACCGCACGCAGCAGGGCCAGTTCCCGGGTGCGCTGGGCGACCAGCATGGTGAAGGTGTTGGCGATGATGAACGTGCCGACGAACAGCGCGATACCGGCGAACACCAGCAGGCTCTGCTTCAGGCTGCTCATCGAGTCCGCGATCTGCTTCGCCTGGTCGTCGGCGAGCTGCTTGCCGGTGATGGTCTCCACCAGGTGGGACGGCAGGGCCTTGTCCAGCTCGGCCTTGAGCGCGGACTGGCTGGTGCCGGGCGCGGCCCTGACGTCGATCTCGTCGTAGGTGCCCTTCTTGCCGAACAGCTTCTGCGCCGTCGGCGTGTCGAACAGGGCCAGGCTGCCGCCCGCGGACACGTTGCCGTCGTCGGTGGTGAAGATGCCGGCGAGGGTCGGGGTGAGGACCGGGCCGTTCACCGACAGGCGCACGGTGTCACCGACCTCGTAGCCGGCCCGCTTCGCGGTCTTGGAGTCGAGCAGCACCTCGTCCGCGCCGTGCGGGGCGTGGCCGCCGACCAGCGGGTACCGGGCGTCCTTGGCGCCCCAGTAGTTGCCGCCCGCGGACTGCCAGTCGCCGCCGACCAGCTTGCCGTCCTGGTCGGCGACGGCCGTGAAACCGCTGACGACACCGGTCGCGGAGGCGGCGCCGGGGACCTTGCCGGCCTTGTCCAGCATGGCCCGGGTCAGGTCGGCCGTCCTGCCGACCTTGTCGCCCGTGGAGTCCTGGTACCCGGGCCGTACGGCGACGTCGACGTGGTCGAAGCCCTTGGCGGAGCTCTTCTGGTAGGCGTCGGAGATGGTGTTGGTGAAGACGAGCGTCCCGGAGACGAAGGCCACGCCGAGCATGACGGCGAGCACGGTCATCAGCAGCCGGGCCTTGTGCGCGAGGACGTTGCGCAGGGCGGTGCGGAACATCAGCTGGTACGGCCCTTCGCGTCGAACTGCTTCATGAGGTCGAGGACGGAGTCGGCCGTGGGGGCGTGCATCTCGTCGACGACCCGGCCGTCCGCGAGGAAGATCACGCGGTCGGCGTAGGCGGCGGCGACCGGGTCGTGGGTCACCATCACGACGGTCTGGCCGAGTTCGCGCACGGAGTTGCGCAGGAAGCCCAGCACCTCGGCGCCGGAGCGCGAGTCGAGGTTTCCGGTGGGCTCGTCACCGAAGATGATGTCGGGCTTGGAGGCGAGGGCGCGGGCGACGGCCACACGCTGCTGCTGACCGCCGGAGAGCTGCGAGGGCCGGTGGCTGAGCCGCCCGGACAGCCCCACCATCTGGATGACCTGGTCCAGCCACGCCCTGTCGGCCTTTCGGCCCGCGATGTCCATCGGGAGGGTGATGTTCTCCTGGGCCGTCAGCGTCGGCAGCAGGTTGAACGCCTGGAAGATGAAGCCGATCTTGTCCCGGCGCAGCTTGGTGAGCTGCTTGTCCTTCAGGGAGCCCAGCTCGGTGTCGCCGATGCGCACGGACCCGGAGGAGAAGGTGTCGAGGCCGGCCACGCAGTGCATCAGCGTGGACTTGCCGGAGCCGGACGGACCCATGATCGCGGTGAACTCGGCCTGCCGGAAGTCGACGGAGACCCGGTCCAGGGCGACCACCCGGGTCTCACCCTGCCCGTAGATCTTCGACAGCTCCGTGGCGCGTGCGGCCACGGCGGTGGTCCGGCCGGCGGTGGGTGTGGTGGTCACGGGAAGGTGCTCCTGTCGGGACGGCGTGTGTTCCATGGGGACCGCTCCATCGTCTCGGCGTCCGGGGCGCGTGTAGTCAGTCGCTGTTCCGGTTCCTGGGGGCGACTCGGGTCGGACGGCCGGACGCCGAGTCATACCTGGGGAGGACGGGCGACCCTGAGAAGGGGCGCGGCCGGACGGGTGCCGAAGGATGTCGAGAACGGGTGGAACACCCTCGTTCGGACGGTGAAATTCCGTCATTTCGCGTACGCGCGTACATCCGTCACGCCACGCTGTTGGCAAGTGCGGATGGCCCGTTCCCTGGGCTGATGCACCCTCAGACGTCAATAAAATAAGACAACATCGGTCCGCTCGTCCGCTGTTCGGGGGACGCGTCCCGATAGGCTCGAGCCTCGAAGCGGAGCCCCATGGCCTGCCCGGATGGTGGAATGCAGACACGGCGAGCTTAAACCTCGCTGCCCCTTCGCGGGCGTGCCGGTTCAAGTCCGGCTCCGGGCACCACCCGCGCCCCCGAGGCAGGGGTTCAGCGCGCGGCTCCTTCCTCATTGACATCGGATGCACCCCGGCGGAGACTCGGCCCAGCATCCAGTGAAGGGAATTTCACCAGGCGAACAGACGGAAGGGGCAGGGCCGATGCGCACCACCGTCGGGATCATCGGAGCGGGACCGGCCGGACTGCTGCTCGCACGGCTGCTGCACCGGGCCGGCATCGACTCCGTCGTCCTGGAGAGCCGCGACCGCTCCTACGTCGAGCACCGGCAGCGCGCCGGAATCCTGGAGCAGGGCACGGTCGACGTCCTGCGCGCGGCCGGCGCCGGCGAGCGGATGGACCGGGAGGGCCTGCGGCACGACGGCATCGAACTGCGCTTCGACCGCCGCCGGCACCGCGTCGACTTCCCCGCCCTGACCGGCGGGCGGTCGGTGACGGTGTACGCCCAGACCGAGGTCTGCAAGGACCTCATCGCCCTGCAGCTGAAGGAGGGCGGACCGCTGCTGTTCGGGGCGGAGGCGCTGGCGGTGGAGGGCGCGGACGGCGACCGGCCGCGCATCCGGTTCCGGCACCAGGGCCGCGAGGACGTGCTGGAGTGCGACTACGCCGTCGGCTGCGACGGCTTCCGGGGCGTGGCCCGGGAGGCCTTCCCGGCCGCCGTGTCCCGCGTGTTCGAGCGGACGTATCCCTACGCCTGGCTCGGCATCCTCGCCGACGTCCCGCCCTCGCACCACGAACTCGTCTACGCCCGCCACGACCGCGGCTTCGCCCTTCTCTCCATGCGCTCCCCCTCGGTGTCCCGCCTCTACCTCCAGGTGCCCGCGGGCACGGACGCCGGCGAGTGGACCGACGACGCGGTCTGGGCGGAGCTGGAGCGGCGCCTGGAGACGGATGACTGCTGGAGCCTGCGGCGCGGCCCCGTCACCCAGAAGTCGGTCACGCCCATGCGGTCCTTCGTCCACGAGCCGATGCGCCACGGCCGGCTCTTCCTCGCCGGTGACGCCGCCCACATCGTCCCGCCGACCGGCGCCAAGGGGCTGAACCTCGCCGTCGGCGACGTCGTCACCCTCGCCCGTGCCCTCACCCACCGGCAGGAGACCGGCTCCACGGACCTCCTCGACTCCTACTCCGCGACCTGTCTGCGCCGCGTCTGGCAGGCCGAACGCTTCTCCTGCGACATGACGACGATGCTCCACCCCGCCGTGGACGGCACGCCCTTCGACGTCCGCCTCCAGCGGGCCCGGCTGGACCGGATCACCTCCTCCCGTGCGGCCGAGACCGACCTGGCCGAGGGGTACACCGGGTTTCCGCTCGGTTAGACCGCATCGGTTAGGTCCCAGGTTCGTCAGGGAATGCGATCAGCCGTGGCCGGGAATCACCGGTCCACGTAGCGTGTTGCGCAGCACGGCAGGGGAAAGATCCTCCTCAGGTATCATGGTCGGTCCTTTGCCAATCCATTACTCTTGAGCCAAGGCTGCGCAAGGCAGCCATGGAGGAGTGAAATGAGGAGCAGTAACCCGGTCTTCTCGCGACGGGGGTTCAGCCGCGACAACGGCTACGCCGGCTTCAACACCGCACCGCAGGCCGGGTACGCACAGGGCAACCCGTACGCGCAGAACCCCTACGCCCAGAACCCGTACGCACAGCCGGGCGTCCAGTACGGCGCCGGCGCCCCGCCGCAGGCTCCGGTCACCACCGACCGGATGACCATGGACGACGTCGTCGTCCGCTCGGCCATCACGCTCGGCACCGTCGCCGTCGGCGCCGTCCTCGCCTGGGCGCTGCTGCCGGTCACCACGACCAGCTACGGCCTGGCCGTCGGCTCCGCGATCGTCGCGCTCGTCCTGGCGATGATCCAGAGCTTCAAGCGCACCCCGTCCCCCGCGCTGATCCTCGGGTACGCCGCCTTCGAGGGCGTCTTCCTCGGGGTCATCAGCGAGATGTACAACAGCCGCTGGAGCGGCGCCCCGTTCCAGGCGGTGCTCGGCACCATGGCCGTCTCGGCCGCGACCCTGCTGGTGTACAAGGCCGGCTGGATCCGCGTCACCGCACGCTACGCCCGCATCGGCATCGCCATCGCCATGGCGTTCCTGGTGGTCATGGCGGTCAACCTGCTGCTGGTCGCGTTCGGCGTCGCCGAGGACGGCGGTCTGCGCAGCTTCGGTCCGCTCGGCGCGCTCGTCGGCATCGTCGCGATCCTGCTCGGCGCGTTCTTCCTGACCCTCGACTTCAAGCAGATCGAGGACGGCATCGCCTACGGCGCCCCGCGCAACGAGTCCTGGCTGGCCGCCTTCGGCCTCACCGTGACCCTCGTCTGGATCTACCTGGAGATGCTCCGACTGGTGGCGATCTTCACCAACAACGACTAGCGGACGGCTGGTCAGGCGCAGTAAAGGGCCCCGGACTCGTTCCGGGGCCCTTCGCCGTCTAGAGCAGCTTGCGCGCTGCCCTCCTCAGGTCGTACTCGTGGACGATCGCCTTCGCGTGGCCGTACGCGAGGTCGTACTCGTGCCGGAGCCAGCTGACCTTCTCCTCGAAGCGGAACAGGGCGGGGCCTTCTTCAACGGTGCGCAGCCAGTCGGAGACTTCACGACCGGTGCAATGGGGAATGCGGGCGAGCAGGTTGCGGTGGGTCTCCTCGGAGAAGAGTTGGGACATCGGCGCCTCCGAACGCAAAGGGGATGTAAGCCGGTCCTTCACGTCACCGTGCCTGAGCGTTGGCCTGTTGGCAACAGTGCGGCAGGCTAGTCTCGGCGCGTGGTTGATACGACGCCCCTGACCCAAGCAGTGGATCACTTCGCCGACAGGTTGCGGGCCGCTCCGCAGAGCCGGCTGCAACGAGGCGCCGCCGGTGAGGCCTTGGCCGTCGCGAGGGAGCTCTCCCGGCGCGCCCAGCGGCTTGAGGAGCCCGGTGCCGAGCCGCGGGAGATGCCGGACGCGGGGATGTTCGCGGCGGCCGACCAGCTGCTGGTCGCCGCGCATGACCTGGGGCTGGTGCTGCGTAGCGACACCGAAGTCGCCGAGGCGGTGCGGCTGGTCGAGGAGGCGCGTCGCAGGGCGGGGGTCTGAGCGCCCTTCGCCACCTGCGGCACAAGGTCCTCAGAGCGACGCTATGACCCTGTCGGCCAGGATGTAGACCATGTTCCCGTCGTCCTCGCCGTAGGCGAAGGTGAGGGTGTATGCGCCGGAGATGCCGGAGCCGCCCAGCAGGTAGGGGGCCTCGCCCGCTTCCACGGCGGAGGCCAGGCGCTCGGCGGTCTCACGGTGGCCCGGGGTCATGCACAGGGTGGTTCCGTCGGCGAACACGTAGACGTCGAGGGTGCCGAGCGGGCCCGGACGGACGTCGGAGAGCTCGACGCGCTCGGCGGCCAGCTGCTCCAGCGTGGTCACCGTGCGCTCGTGGTCGTTCACCGCAGGGGACTGCACCGGGACGAAGTCGGGGTGCGAGGGGTGACGGCGCCGGGCCGCGGCCAGCTCCGGGGACTCCCCGGCGAACTCGTCGCTGTCGGCGGTCGGCTCGGACACCGGCTCCAGGCCGACGAAGTCCGTCTGCCGGGGCAGGAACAGGTCGGCGTCGGGCAGGCCGAGGAGGGTCGGGGTGTCGGAGGCGTCACGGGTTTCCTGAGCGGCCCAGAAGGCACGCGCCTCGGCCAGCTCGCGCTCCCGCTCCTCGGCGAGCGCCTCGGCGACGGCGGCGCGTATCCGGTCGGTGTCGGACTCGCTGCGCGCGTTCGGCACCAGCGCGCGCGTGGCGGCTGGCTGGTTCTGCGCGAGCTGGGTCTGCAGCTCACCGAGCTGGCGGCGCAGCTTCAGAACGGTGCGCAGGACGGCGACGCCCACGGCGCCGGTGGCGGCCGTGGTGAGCAGCAGGGCGATCGGCATGGCGCTCACTGACGTACTCCCGGTTCAAAGTCGACCCCCGACTTCCTACATCAGCTTGAAGGGCGGACTATCCAGCTGTCAGTGCGTAACGTCACGAAACGGACGGGACTTTGGCTTCGTGGTCTCGCCGCGTACCGCGCTGACCTGCTCCGACCTGCACTGATGTGCCCGGTGAGCGAGATAGGTCACATCCTGGGGGAGATTGGATCACGAAAAGGCCCGGAACCTTGGCGTTTCCTCGGTTCCGGGTCGATTCCTGACGGATTGTGCCTGGCCTGCTACGGACGGTGTGTCAGCTGAGGCGCTCGATGACCATCGCCATGCCCTGGCCGCCGCCCACGCACATCGTCTCCAGGCCGAACTGCTTGTCGTGCCACTGCAGGGAGTTGATGAGCGTGCCGGTGATCCGGGCGCCGGTCATGCCGAAGGGGTGGCCGACGGCGATGGCGCCGCCGTTGACGTTCAGCCGGTCGAGGTCGATGCCGAGTTCACGGTAGGAGGGGATCACCTGGGCGGCGAAGGCCTCGTTGATCTCGACCAGGTCGATGTCGCCGATGGTCAGTCCGGCGCGCTGCAGCGCCTGCTTGCTCGCCTCGACCGGGCCGAGGCCCATGATCTCGGGGGAGAGGCCGGAGACGCCGGTGGACACGATCCGGGCGAGCGGGGTCAGGCCCAGCTCGCGGGCCTTGGTGTCGCTCATGATGACGACGGCGGCGGCGCCGTCGTTGAGCGGGCAGCAGTTGGCGGCGGTGACGAGCCCGTCCGGGCGGAAGACCGGCTTGAGGCCCTGGACGCCCTCCAGGGTGACGCCCGGGCGGGGGCCGTCGTCCTTGCTGACGACCGTGCCGTCGGGAAGCGTGACCGGGGTGATCTCGCGCTCCCAGAAGCCGTTCTTGATGGCCTGCTCGGCGAGATTCTGCGAGCGGACGCCGAACTCGTCCATCTCCTGGCGGGTGACGCCCTTGGCGCGGGCCAGGTTCTCGGCGGTCTGGCCCATCGCGATGTACGGGTCGGGCAGCAGGCCGTCCTCGCGCGGGTCGTGCCAGGTGGAGCCCTCGGACTCGGCCACGGCGGCGGTACGGGCCTCGGCCTCGGCGAACAGCGGGTTGTGGGTGTCCGGCAGGCCGTCGGAGCTGCCCTTGACGTAGCGGGAGACGGTCTCCACGCCGGCCGAGATGAAGACGTCGCCCTCGCCGGCCTTGATGGCGTGCAGCGCCATGCGGGAGGTCTGCAGCGACGAGGAGCAGTAGCGGGTGATCGTGCAGCCCGGCAGGTGGTCCATGCCCATCTGCACGGCGACGATCCGGCCGAGGTTGTGACCCTGTTCGCCGCCGGGGAGGCCGCAGCCGAGCATCAGGTCGTCGATGTCCCTGGGGTCCAGTTCGGGGACCTTGGCGAGCGCGGCCTGGATGATCGTGGCGGTCAGGTCGTCGGGGCGCAGATCCTTGAGGGAACCCTTGCCGGCGCGGCCGATGGGGGAGCGGGCGGTCGAGACGATGACGGCTTCGGGCATCACGGCTCCAGTGACGGGGTTGTTTAGGCAGGGCCGGTTGGGAAGTTACCGCTACGTATGGCCCAGGTCACCGGTGTCGCGGTGTGACACTGACCGCAATTTACTAAGCGCTTGCTTGGCACTCCGGTGATTCGGCCCCCACGGTGCGGGCGGGCGGGGAGCCGGTCAGACCGACGGAGTCGCCGGCTCCGCCTCCGGTACCCGGCGCCGCCGGCGACGCTTCAGCAACGCCCACGGCCCCCGCGCCCCCGTCGGCATCGCCGCCGTGACCTCCGTGCCCGCCTCGGACGCGGCTTCCGCGGCGGCCCGTGCCACCGGCAGGAAACCCTCGCGCCGCGACACGTCCGGCCGTTCCTCCTCCGCCGGCCACAGGCCCAGCGCCGCGCACACCGTCGGCAGGACGGCCATGGCCGCGGTCGCGTAGCCCTCGGCCGAGGGGTGGTAGTTGTCCGGCCCGAACAGCTCCCGTGGGTTCGCCTCGAACTCCGGGCCCAGCAGGTCGCCCAGCGACACCGTGCGGCCGCCCTGCTCCACGACCCCGATCGTCTGCGCCGCCGCCAGCTGCCGGGAGGCCCGCCGGGCCAGCCAGCGCAGCGGCTGCTGCACCGGCTCGATGGTGCCCAGATCGGGGCACGTTCCGACCACCACCTCCGCGCCGGCCGTGCGCAGCCGTCGTACCGCCGCCGACAGGTGCCGTACCGAACGGGTCGGCGGCATCCGGTGGGTCACGTCGTTCGCACCGATCATGATCACGCAGATGTCCGGGACGGGGGACGGGGACGACAGGACCTGGGCCACCTGCCGGTCCAGGTCGTCGGACTGGGCGCCCGGCAGGGCGACGTTGCGCAGTTCCACGGGGCGTTCCGCCACCGCCGCGAGTCCCGAGGCCAGCAGCGCGCCCGGTGTCTGGCCCGCCCGGTGCACACCCTGTCCGGCCGCCGTGGAGTCGCCGAGCATGCTCAGACGCAGGGGTGGCTCTCCGGGGACGTCGTACGCGTGGCCGTACACACCGTCGGCCACCGGCACCCGGCCGCCGCTGTGGTTGCCCACATGGCGCCGGGCCAGCCGTACCTCCGCCAGCAGCAGGCCGACGGCGGCCGCGCCGACCAGCCCCGCCCCACCGCCGCCGTACGCCGCTCCGGCCGCGATGCGCCGGGCCACTCTCGCCCTCGACATGCTCGTCATGCGTCGCCGCCACCTCCTCGTAGCCGTACCCACTCCTTGCCCCGTACAGCCCGTGCGCCAATCTCAACGGGGAGTGAACGACCGCCACCGCCACACCGCTGGCCTTAGGCTGGCGGCACCACTACGAACACTTCTTTTGCAGCGACCGGAGACAACGGTGCACTTCCACGACTCGATGATCAGCCTCGTCGGCAACACCCCGCTGGTGCGGCTCAACAACGTGACCAAGGGCATCCAGGCGACCGTCCTGGCCAAGGTGGAGTACTTCAACCCCGGCGGCTCCGTGAAGGACCGCATCGCCCTGCGCATGATCGAGGCCGCCGAGGAGAGCGGGGAGTTGAAGCCGGGCGGCACGATCGTCGAGCCGACCAGCGGCAACACCGGTGTGGGACTGGCGATCGTCGCCCAGCAGAAGGGCTACAAGTGCATCTTCGTCTGCCCTGACAAGGTCTCCACCGACAAGATCAACGTGCTGCGCGCGTACGGCGCGGAAGTGGTCGTCTGCCCGACCGCCGTGGACCCCGAGCATCCGGACTCGTACTACAACGTCTCCGACCGGCTCGTCCGCGAGACCCCGGGCGCGTGGAAGCCCGACCAGTACTCCAACCCCAACAACCCGCTCTCGCACTATCACTCGACCGGCCCCGAGCTGTGGGAGCAGACCGAGGGGAAGATCACCCACTTCGTCGCGGGCGTCGGCACCGGCGGCACCATCTCCGGCACCGGCAACTACCTGAAGGACGCCAGCGACGGCAAGGTCAGGATCATCGGTGCCGACCCCGAGGGGTCCGTCTACTCCGGCGGCTCCGGCCGGCCGTACCTGATCGAGGGCGTCGGTGAGGACTTCTGGCCGACCGCCTACGACCGCACCGTCGCCGACGAGATCGTCGCCGTGTCCGACAAGGACGCCTTCCAGATGACCCGCCGCCTGGCCAAGGAGGAGGGCCTGCTGGTCGGCGGCTCCTGCGGCATGGCGGTCGTGGCCGCGCTGCGGGTCGCCGAAGGGCTCGGACCGGACGACGTCGTGGTCGTGCTGCTCCCGGACAGCGGACGCGGCTACCTCAGCAAGATCTTCAACGACGAGTGGATGGCCGACTACGGCTTCCTGGAGGACGAGGGCCCGAGCGCCCGCGTCGCCGACGTCCTGAGCGACAAGGCGGGCGGCACCATCCCCTCCCTGGTGCACATGCACCCGGAGGAGACTGTCGGCCAGGCCATCGAGGTGCTGCGCGAGTACGGCGTCTCGCAGATGCCCGTCGTCAAGCCGGGCGCCGGGCACCCCGACGTGATGGCCGCCGAGGTCGTCGGGTCCGTGGTGGAACGCGAGCTGCTGGACGCCCTGTTCAACAAGCGTGCCTCCCTCGACGACCCGCTGGAGAAGCACATGTGCGCCCCGCTGCCCCAGGTCGGCTCCGGCGAGCCGGTCGGCGACCTGATGTCCGTGCTCGGCTCGGCCGACGCGGCGATCGTCCTGGTCGAGGGCAAGCCGACCGGCGTGGTCAGCCGGCAGGACCTGCTGGCCTTCCTGGCCAAGGGCGGGAAGTAGCGGCGCACCCCCGGCGAACCCCCGGTGAACTGGGGGTTCACGGGTGTGGCTTGACGTGGGGCGGGGTTCGCGGAAGTGGTACGAGCGTGTCACGTGCGCGCAGCACCCGCTTAACACGCGTCCGGCACATTGGTGGGTGTCGGCAGGGCGGGAGCGGCTCCCCGCCCCGGCCGGCGCCGAACGGCGCCAAGGACCTCCGGAGCGGCTCCCGGACCTCCATGGACGCCACGGACGCGCAGCCCGGCCCTGACCCGGCCCGCGTCCCTCGCGGGGACCGCCGTCGTCCCGCCCCCCGGAAACGGGGGTGCGGCGGTCCCCGCGCACATCTTTTCCCCCGCTGTCCGGGGAGTGCGGACGGTCAGTCCTCGCCGTCGCCGCGGCGGCGGCCGCTGATCAGCTCGGGATGGAGCCGTACCGCCTGGGCGAAGTTGACGCCGACGATGCCGACCCAGGTGGCGATCGTCCCGGCCGTCCCCGCGATGCCGCCGCCGACGGCGGTCAGCGGTATGGCGAGGACCAGCGAGACCACGGCGAACCCGAAGCGCTCCGTCCACGTGTCGGCGTCCTTCGGGCGCCGGGCACCCCGCGCGCCCTCCATCCGCTGCTCGGCCAGCTGCCGCCGCACCCGGCGGTCCACCGCGTCGTCGATCCGCTGCTCGACCTTCTCCAGGAAGGAGTCGACCAGCGCGGCGTCGTAGTCATCGCCGAGTTCCGTGCGCGCCCGCACGGTGGCGTCGAGTTCCTTCCGCAGGTCGGGGTCCTTCTTCAGGTCCGAGCCGGGCGTGTCCGGTGTGCTCATACGTTCCAGCCTAGGGAACGATCATGTCCGGTGCACTGGGGACAACCCCCCTTCAGAGCGCCCTTGGCGTCGAACTGGATCATGAGATGTCCCTTGCCCGGCTGTATAACGTCATGCAGAGTTCTTGGTGTCTGAATAGGCTGTCCATGCTCCGGTGTTGATCCGGCGTAACCGATGACCGCACAGCAAGATCGGACGTCCGGGTTGAGGGGAGTGTGTGCTTGATGTCGTCTCGCATCGTGAACGTGCCGCTGTCCATGCCGTCCGCACGATCCGCGACCGTGATCCTGGACGGAGCCGGACTCGGCGTCGAGGACGTCGTCCGCCTGGCCGACGGCACCGCGCGTCCGGTCCCCGTGGCCGACGCGCTGCGACGCGCGGAGCACTCCTGGAACGCCGCCCGGCAGATCGCCGCGACCGGCCGCGTCTACGGCCGCTCCACCGGCGTCGGCGCCAACCGGAACGAGGACGTGCCCACCGAGGCCGCCGCCGGCCACGGCCTGCGCCTGCTGCGCAGCCACGCCGGCGCCATCGGCGAGCAGCTCCCGGCCCGCCAGGTGCGCGCGCTGCTCGCCGTCCGCGCCAACCAGCTGCTGGCCGGCGGCGCGGGCCTCAGGCCCGGCGTGATCACGGCGCTGTGCGAGGCCCTGGAGACCGGCGCACATCCGGTCGTCAACGAGTTCGGCTCCGTCGGCACCGGCGACATCGCCGCCCTCGCCCAGGTCGGGCTCGCGCTCGCCGGGGAACACCCCTGGCGCGGCGCGGACGCCCCCGAGCCACAGCCCCTCGACAACAACGACGCCCTCGCCCTGATCAGCAGCAACGCCCTCACCCTCGGCCAGTCCGCGCTCGCCCTGCACGAGCTGCGCGGACTCGTCGGCGCCACCCAGGTCGTCGCCGCGCTGTCCCTGCTCGCCGTCGACGGCTCCCACGAGGCCTACGCCGCCCCCGTGCACGCCGCCCGCCCGCACCGCGGCAGCACCGAGGTGGCCCGGCGGATGCGCGAGCTGACCGGCGCCGCCGACCGGCCGACCCCGCCGCTCGGCCGGATCCAGGACCCCTACGGCTTCCGCTGCCTGCCCCAGATCCACGGCCCCGCGCACGACGCCGCCGACGCCCTGGAGCAGGTCCTCACCGTGGAGATCAACGCGGCCGCCGAGAATCCGCTCATCTCCCCCGAGGACCTCGCCGCCTACCACCACGGCGGCTTCTATCAGGCCCAACTCGCTCTCGCCCTGGACCACTTCCGGCTCGCGCTCACCCAGGTGGCCCGGCTGTCCACGTCCCGCCTGTCCACGCTCAACGAGCCCGCCTACACCCGGCTGCGCCCCTTCCTCGCCGACCACGAGCCGGCCTCCTCCGGTGTGATGATCCTCGAGTACGCGGCCGGAGCGGCCCTGGGCGACCTGCGGGCCTTCTCGGCGCCCGCCTCGCTCGGCCACGCTGTACTCTCCCGGGGCGTCGAGGAACAGGCCAGCTTCGCCTCGCTCGCCGCGCGGCAGACCCTGCGCGCGTGCGGTGCGTATCGTCTGGTGGTCGGCTGCGAACTCGTCGCCGCCGTCCGGGCGCTGCGCCAGCGCGACCTGCGACCGGACCCGGGGCTGCCGGTCGGACGGGCGTTCGCGCTCGCCGAGACGGTCCTCGACGCCGACCCGGCCGACCGGCCGCTCACGGACGACGTGACGGCGGCGGCCGCACTGCTCGACCGGTTCACGGACATCTGGAGGGGGAGCGCGTCATGAGCGTGGACAGGAGTACCGGTGCGGCCTCCGGCGGGACGCCGGGTGCGCCGTCCGGCGTCACGGACAGCCCCGCGAACCGGCTGCAGGCGCTCTTCGAGGGGCACCGGCTCACCCCGACCCAGCGCCGGATCGCGCACAGCATGGTGCGGCGGGCCGCCGACGTGCCCTTCCTGTCCAGCGTGGAGCTGGCCGAACTGGCCGGGGTCAGCCAGCCGTCGGTGACCCGGTTCGCCGTCGCGCTCGGCTTCGACGGCTATCCGGCGCTGCGCAGGCACCTGCGCGAGGTCGTCCCCGCCGAACCGGCCGCCGAGGCGGGCGCCTTCAACGAGTACCAGCAGGCCGTCGAGGCCGAGATCGAGAACCTCCGCCACCTCGCCGACCTGCTCGCCGACCCGCGCCCGGTGCAGAAGGCCGGCCGGATCCTGGCCGCCTCCCGCCCGCTGCCGGTGCTCGGCCTGCGCGCCGCCGCCTCCCAGGCGTACGGCTTCGCCTACTTCGCCGCCAAGGTGCATCCGGACGTCCGGCTGCTCAACGAGGGCGGCACGATGATCCAGGACCGCATCGACGCCGCCGTCCGCGCGGGCGCCTCCGCGCTGCTGTGCTTCGCGCTGCCCCGGCATCCGCGCGAGGTCGTCGACACCCTCGCCTACGCCAAGGACGTGGGCCTGACCACGGTCACGGTCGCCGACTCGGCGTTCGCACCGGTCGCGAAGTACTCCGACCTGCTGCTGCCCGCCGCCGTGGGGACCGGCCTCGCCTTCGACACGGCGTGCGCGCCGATGCTGCTCGGGCGGGTGCTGCTGGAGGCGGTCTGCGACGGCCTGCCCGAGGCGCAGGCCCGGCTGGAGGAGTTCGACGCGAAGGCGGCGGCCCGGGGGCTCTTCGTGGAGTGATCCGGGGGCTGATCCGCTGTCGCGGGCGCTCTCAGACTCGTCTCACGTTCGCTCGTTACCGTTCCCGGCCGACAGCACTGTGCCGGACCGAGGAGGCGGATCGTGGCGCGCGGAGTACGCGGAGGACAGGGCCTGGCCCGGGTGGCCGTAGTCGTACGGGCGGGGGCCGCCCCGCTGTGGTGGTCCGGGGTGGTCGCCGCCGGTATCGGTGTGCTGCCGCAGGGGGTCACCGGGCGCCGGACCGGGGTGCTCGCCGGGGCCGCGCTGTTCCTCGTGGGCGCGGCCGCCGTGGCGCTCGTACGACGCGGGCGGTACGGCGCCCTCGCCCGCGGCGCGTCCCGCGCGGGCAGGTACGACGTGCTGCAGGACCGTGCGGTGACCGTGCGCAACTGGCGCCGGGGTCACCGCTGGTGGCTGCTGACGGCCTTCGCCGTCGCGCTCGGCTCCGCCTTCGCCGTGCCCGCGGCCGGCGGCCTGCTGCTGGCCGGGCTGGGCACCGGGCTGCGGCTCAAGGCCGCCTGGATCGGGCGGCGGGAGCGGGACGGGGAGACGCTGCTGTGGGTGCGCGTCGACTGGCTCGACCGGCGCGGCGGAGGCCCGGCGGGCAAGGCCGTGAAGGGCCTGCGCGGTACGGGCATCGCGGCCGGCGACGCGGCCCCGGGCGGGGCCCGCCGCCGTACCGTGGCGCTGGTCCGGGCCAGGCCCTAGACCTCCAGTTCCTCCTCGATCCGCTTCAGCTGGTGCCGGGCCATCGCCAGGTTGGCGCGGGCGGAGTCGAGGACCAGGTAGAGGAACAGGCCGTTGCCGCCGCGGCTCTTGAGCAGGCGGATCAGGTGGTACTGGTCCGTCAGCGTGATCAGGATGTCCTCGATCTCGCCCTTGAGGCCGAGCATCTCCATCGTGCGCATCTTGGCGCGGATCACGTCGGTGTTCCCCGCCGCGGCCACGTTCAGGTCGAAGCTCTTGGTGCCGCCCATCGTGCCCAGCGCCATCCCGCTGGTGTAGTCGACGAGCGCGACGCCGGTGGCGCCCTCGATGGAGGTGAGGGCTTCCTTCAGCGCGGTCTCGGTGTTGGCCATGGTGGTCCTTTCGGGACGGTCGGGTTGTCTCAGCTGTCGGTTGCGGTGTGTGTCTCGGCGGCCGTGGCACGGGGCGCGCGAGCGGTGCGGGTGCGTGCGGGGGCGGTCCGGGTGGTGCGGCGGACGGCCCGGGCGGCGGCGTCGGCCGCGTCGGCGGCGTCGAGCAGTTCCCCGATGCGGGCGCCGGCCCGGCGGCCCTCCAGGTGCAGCCGGCCGACGTTGACCCGGCCCTCGGCGAGCAGGGTCAGTACGGCGGTGCGGCCGGCCGCGTAGGTGGCGACGTAGCCGCCCTCGCCGCGCACCAGCAGTTCCCGGAAGCCGCCGTTGCCGGTGGCGTCGCTGACCCGCACGGCGACGCCGAGCGCGGCCGCGGTGAGCGCCGAGAGGCCCTCGGGGTCGACGCCGGGGGTGTCATGGGCGACGACGAGACCGTCGACGCCGGCCGCGAGCGCTCCGGTGAGCTGCGGCACCCGGGTGCGCAGCCGGTGCAGCTCGTCCAGGACGGCCTGAAGGTCCTCCTCGGACACGATCAGCTCTCTCCTCTCGGCGGGGCGGTGCCGTTCAAAGCGCCTCCAGCGCATCCCTGAGCCTCTTCAGCAGCGCGATGTCGGGGTCGGTGACCGGGGGTGGGGGCGGCGGGGCGGGTGCCGACGGTGCCGTCGGTGCCGGTGTGACGCGGCCGGCCGCCGCGAGCCGGCGTACGTCGACCAGCGTGTGGAAGGCCTGCCGGCCCAGGTTCCGGGCGATGCCGGGGGCCGTGCGGGCGCCGTCCACGCGGTCCAGGACGGCCCGTTGCCGGGGTGTGAGGGGTACGGCGGCCACCGGGTCCGCGCGGATCAGCGGGGCGCTGTCGGCGGCCGGGTCCGGCCACAGCCGGTGCAGCAGCAGGCGGCGGCGCAGCGTCTCGCGTTCCAGGGCGACCACCGGGACCGAGGGCAGCGGGCCGATGCGGGGCGTGTTGTCGTAGCGGAAGCGCCCCGGGGTGCTGCTCGGGGCCAGTGCGAAGTACCCGGCGTCGTACAGCGCGTCCAGATGGCACAGTTCCAGCGCGCCGACCGGTAACAGTCCGGACTCCAGGACGAGTTCGGCGGCGTGCAGCGGTCCCGCGCTCGCCGTGGCGGCCCGCTGCCAGGCGGCGGTCGCGAGGGTGCCGTGCGCCGTGAGGAGCACGTCGAGGCCGGGGGCGAGCGGGCTTTCGGCGTGCACCACCCGGCCCTCGGCGAGATACAGCGTGCCGTACTCGCGGACCAGGACGCCGGTGGCCCGGTCCTCGGCGAGCCGGGTGAGCATCGGAGACAGCGCCCGGGTGACCGACCTGTCCCGCACCGGCAGGGGCGGCGGAGGTATCTGTACCACGGTCATCCCAGCACCAGCCGGGCCGCCATCTCGCCGAGCCTGATCCGGGCGAGCGCGAGATTGCCCTCCTCGCGGCCGATCCACAGGTGCAGGAAGACGCTGCTGTCGAAGGACGTGTCCACGAACCGCAGCAGGTGATAGCTGTCGTGGTTGCTGACGATCACGTCCTCCACGCTCGGGTGTCCCTCCTCGTGGGCCGAGAAGGCACCGTGTTCGGCGGCCATCCGGGCCAGTTCGGCGGCCTCGGCGGCGGTCGTCTCGTGATCGCCGCCGGGCGCCTCCCCGACCGTCCCGAGGGCCAGTCCGCTCGTCCAGTCCACCAGTGCCGCTCCCCGGGCACCGGGTAACCGCATCGCTTCCAGCAGGCACTCGTCGATTCCGGGCACCGTGGCTCCCCTCCCGCCTGGGGTCTCCGGCTGAGTGACAGAGACACTACGCACCGTGCGCGCGAAAGACGGAGCCTTTGGCATTTTCCAGTGGAACATTCATCCGGCGTACTAGTGTGGGTCAACTGACCACAGGTACGGGTGAGTTGATCACCCCAGGGAAGTGAGTGCCCCCGCGTGCGCCCCGCCGGACTCCGTCACCACCTCGGCGACGGTCTGCGGTTCCCGTACGGTCGCGAAGGCGATGCCTCCCGAGCCGTCCGGCGCGAAGCCGTGGATCCCCGGCCGCGCAAGGGAGTTGTACGCGTAGTGGTGGGCGAAATAGTACGCGCCCGTGTCCAGCGCCGCCGCGTAGTCGCCCTGCTCCAGCGGCGGCAGCGCGCGGCCCTCCGCCAGCAGGTCGCCCGAGAAGCAGGCAGGCCCGGCCACGTCCTGCACCACCTCCGGCCCGGCCTTCGGCCGCCCCTTGGCGTCGTACACGGCGATCCTGAGCGGCCACGCCTCCGGCGCGTACACGGTCCGCGTCGCCACCTGTACGCCCGCGTGCGTCACCGCGATCCGCCGGCCGCCCGCGCGCTTGGCGTACTCCACCCGGGCCACCACCGTCCCGTGCTTGGCCAGCAGTGACCGCCCGAACTCGGTCACCAGGCCGTACCTCCCGTCGAACAGCCCCGGCACCTGTTCGGCCAGCAGCCGGGCGTACTGCGCGTACGTCGGTGCCGTCGCCTCGGCCGTGAAGTTCACCGGCAGTCCGCCGCCGATGTCGAGCGTGTCGATCTGCCGCCGCCCCGCCCGCTCGTTGATCTCCTCCGCGAGCCCGTACGCCTCCGCCGCGCCCCGCGCCAGCAGCGCCAGCGGGATGCCCTGGGAGCCGGTGTGCGCGTGCAGCCGGGTCAGCCACGGCCGGTCCAGGTAGGCGCGTACGACCCACTCGCGCGCCCCCTCGTCGCGCAGCGCCACCCCGAACTTCGAGGTCTCCGTCGCCGTCGAGGTGGCCCCGATGGTGCCGCCGCCCACCTGCGGGTTCACCCGGATGCCGAGCGGGGACCGGCTGGGCGCGGACCTGACCAGGGCGTCCAGGCGGTCCAGCTCCTGCGGGTTGTCGGCGTTCACCGCGATGCCCAGCGCCAGCGCCTCGCGCAGCTCCGCCGGGGTCTTGGCGGGTGAGTCCAGTACGGTCCGGCCGGCCGGCACCCCGGCCGCGCGGGCCAGCGCCAGCTCGCCCGGGCTGGCCACCTCCGCGCCGATCCCCGCCTCGTGCAGCAGCCGCAGCACCGGCACCAGCGGGGTCGCCTTCACCGCGAAGGCGTGCAGCACCGGCGCCCCGGGCGGCAGGACCGCGTCGAACGCCGCCCGCAGGGCCGCAGCCGACTCCCGGATCCCGGTCACGTCCAGCAGCCCCACCACGGCGGCGTCCGGCCCCAGCAGCCCCTGCTCGACGGCGGCCCGCACCGCGTCGTCCCGCCGGGCGGCACGCTCCCGCGCCTCGGCGGGACCCGTCTCGCTCTCCCGCTCCACGGTCTCTCCCCTCGTGTCCCTGTTGTCCGTCGTCGTCCGTCTCGCGTACATCCAGCCAAACACCGACGACGCGCGGACGGGTGCGCCCCGATGTATTGACTAGTTCTATTCAGGAGGACAGGATGTGAATAGACGTAGTAACAGGAGGAGGCAGACGATGTCGGGACCCCGCCCCGTACGAGCACCACGCGGCACGGAACTCAGCGCCCTGGGATGGCAGCAGGAGGCCGCCCTGCGCATGCTGCAGAACAACCTCGACCCCGAGGTCGCCGAGCACCCCGACAAGCTCGTCGTCTACGGCGGCACCGGCAAGGCCGCCCGGGACTGGCGCTCCTTCGACGCCATGGTCCGCACGCTGAGGACCCTCAAGCAGGACGAGACCATGCTGGTCCAGTCCGGCCGCCCGGTCGGCGTCATGCAGACCCACGAGTGGGCCCCGCGCGTCCTCATCGCCAACTCCAACCTGGTCGGCGACTGGGCCAACTGGGAGGAGTTCCGCCGTCTGGAGGCCCTCGGCCTGACCATGTACGGCCAGATGACCGCCGGCTCCTGGATCTACATCGGCACCCAGGGCATCCTCCAGGGCACCTACGAGACCTTCGCCGCCGTCGCCGCGAAGAAGTTCAACGGCACCCTCGCCGGGACGATCACCCTCACCGCCGGCCTCGGCGGCATGGGTGGCGCCCAGCCCCTCGCCGTGACGATGAACGACGGCGTCGCCCTCTGCATCGACTGCGACCCGCGCGCCATCGACCGCCGCATCGAGCACCGCTACCTCGACGTCAGGGCCGACTCCCTCGACCACGCGCTCCAGCTGGCCACCGAGGCCCGCGACCAGCGCAAGCCGCTGTCCATCGGCGTCCTCGGCAACGCGGCCGACCTGGTCCCGCAGCTGCTCGCGATGAACGCCCCCATCGACATCGTCACCGACCAGACCTCCGCCCACGACCCGCTGTCCTACCTGCCGGTGGGCGTGGCCTTCGAGGACATGGCCGACGCGGCCGCCAAGGACCCGGCCGGCTTCACCACGCGCGCCCGTGAGTCCATGGCCAAGCACGTCGAGGCCATGGTCGGCTTCATGGACGCCGGCGCCGAGGTCTTCGACTACGGCAACTCCATCCGCGGTGAGGCCCGACTCGCCGGTTACGACCGGGCGTTCGCCTTCCCCGGCTTCGTCCCCGCCTACATCCGCCCGCTCTTCTGCGAGGGCAAGGGCCCCTTCCGCTGGGCGGCCCTGTCCGGCGACCCCGCCGACATCGCCAAGACCGACAAGGCGATCCTGGAGCTGTTCCCGGAGAACGAGTCCCTGGCCCGCTGGATCAAGATGGCCGGCGAGCGCGTCCACTTCCAGGGCCTGCCCGCGCGCATCTGCTGGCTCGGATACGGCGAGCGGGACAAGGCCGGCGAGCGCTTCAACGACATGGTGGCCTCCGGCGAGCTGGCCGCTCCGCTGGCGATCGGCCGCGACCACCTGGACTGCGGGTCGGTGGCCTCGCCGTACCGCGAGACCGAGGCCATGCTCGACGGGTCCGACGCCATCGCCGACTGGCCGCTGCTGAACGCGATGGTGAACGTGGCCTCCGGTGCGTCGTGGGTGTCCCTCCACCACGGCGGCGGTGTGGGCATGGGCCGCTCCATCCACGCCGGTCAGGTCACCGTGGCCGACGGCACGAAGCTGGCCGGGGAGAAGATCCGCCGGGTGCTGACGAACGACCCGGGCATGGGCGTCATCCGGCATGTCGACGCCGGGTACGACATCGCGGAGACCGTGGCCGAGGAGCGCGGTGTCCGGGTGCCGATGCGTGAGGGTGACGAGGCGTGACCCAGCGCTCCGCTGAAGTGGGCGGCAGCGGTCCGGTGGGGGCCGGGCTCCCGTCGCCGTCCGCCGCTCGGGCCGGTACCTCCTTCCATGAGATGTGGCGCGAGCTGCTCCCCATCGGCCGGCACCCCGACTCCGGTGGCTACCGGCGCTACGCCTGGACCGGCGCCGACGCCGACTGCCGGGCCTGGTTCAAGGAGCAGGCCGAGGCCCGTGGGCTGACCTGTGAGGTCGACCGGAACGGCAACCAGTGGGCCTGGCTCGGCGACCCGGCCGCCGGGGACGCCGTCGTCACCGGGTCGCACCTCGACTCGGTGCCGGACGGCGGCGCCTTCGACGGGCCCCTCGGGGTCGTGTCCTCCTTCGCCGCGCTGGACGAGCTGCGCGGCCGGGGCGTCCGATTCGGCAGGCCGCTGGCCATCGTCAACTTCGGCGACGAGGAAGGCGCCCGGTTCGGGCTCGCCTGTGTCGGCTCCCGGCTCACCGCCGGACAGCTGAGCCTCGAGCAGGCGCACCGGCTCACCGACGGGGACGGGATCACGCTGCCGCGGGCCATGGAGGCCGCAGGCCACGACCCCGAGGGCATCGGAGCCGACCCCGAGCGGCTGGCCCGGATCGGTGCCTTCGTGGAGCTGCACGTCGAACAGGGCCGCGCACTGGACCTGTCCGGTGACCGGGTCGGCATCGCCAGCGCCATCTGGCCGCACGGGCGCTGGCGGTTCGACTTCCGGGGCGAGGCCAACCACGCCGGCACCACCCGGCTGGCCGACCGGCGTGACCCGATGCTCTCCTACGCCGAGACCGTGCTCGCCGCCCGCCGCGAGGCCGAACTCGCCGGTGCCGTCGCCACCTTCGGCAAGATCGCGGTGGAGCCGAACGGCGTCAACGCGATCCCCTCGCTGGTGCGCGGCTGGCTCGACTCCCGCGCCGCCGACCAGGACACCCTGGACACGGTGGTCGGGGGAGTGGAGAAGGCCGCACGCGAGTACGCCGACGCCCATGGCATCGACCTGGACGTGGTGCGGGAGTCCTTCACGCCGGTGGTCGAGTTCGACCACGCGCTGCGCGACGAGCTCGGCCGCATCCTGGGCAAGGACACCGCCCTGACGGTGCCCGTGCTCGGAACCGGCGCCGGACACGACGCCGGAATCCTCTCCGGGAGCATCCCGACCGCCATGCTGTTCGTACGCAACCCCACGGGTGTCTCGCACTCCCCGGCCGAGTTCGCCGCCGAGGACGACTGCGTGGCCGGGGTGCACGCGCTCGCCGACGTACTGGAAGGGCTGGCCTGCAGGTGACCAAGCGGACCTACTGGTTGGAGCACGCCTGGCTCGGCACCCATGTCGAGCCGGGGGTCGTGCTCGAGGTCGAGGACGGGCGGATCGGCGCGGTCCGCACCGCGACGCCCGCCGCGCCGCCCGGGGCCGAGGTGCTGCGCGGACTCACCCTGCCGGGGCTCGCCAACGCCCACAGCCACGCCTTCCACCGGGCGCTGCGCGGCACCGTCCAGGTCGGCAGCGGCACCTTCTGGACCTGGCGCGAGGTGATGTACTCCGTCGCCGACCACCTGACCCCGGACACCTACCACGCCCTGGCGCGCGCGGTGTACGCCGAGATGGCGCTCGCCGGCATCACCTGTGCCGGTGAGTTCCACTACGTGCACCACGCGCCCGGCGGCAGCCCCTACGCCGACCCCAACGCCATGGGCGAGGCGCTGATCGACGCCGCCGCCGAGGCCGGCATCCGGATCACGCTCCTCGACACCTGCTACGTCTCCTCCGGCTTCGGTGAGCCGCCCAACACCCACCAGCTGCGCTTCTCCGACGGGAGCGCGGAGAGCTGGGCCGAACGCTGTGCAGTTCTCAAGGAGCGGGATCACGCACGGATCGGAGCGGCGATCCACTCCGTACGGGCCGTGCCGGCCGGCCAGCTGGCGACCGTGGCGGCGTGGGCCGAGGAGCGGCGGGCGCCGCTGCACGTGCACCTGTCGGAGCAGACCGCCGAGAACGACGCCTGCCTCGCCGCGCACGGCTGCACCCCCACCCGGCTGCTCGCCGACCACGGCGTCCTCGGGCCGCGCACCACCGGGGTGCACAACACCCACCTCACGGACGAGGACATCGCCCTGCTCGGCGGCTCGGGCACCGGCACCTGCATGTGCCCGACGACCGAGCGGGACCTGGCCGACGGCATCGGCCCGGCCGTCGCCCTGCAGCGGGCCGGCTCACCGCTCTCCCTCGGCTCCGACAGCCACGCCGTCATCGACCTGCTCGAAGAGGCGCGCGCGATGGAGCTGAACGAGCGGCTGCGCACCCGCACCCGGGGACACTGGACGGCCGCGGCACTGCTGCGGGCCGCCGGCGCCGACGGTCACGCCGCGCTCGGCTGGGACGAGGCCGGCACCCTGGAGCCCGGCGCGCTCGCCGACTTCACGACGATCGCGCTCGACTCGGTCAGGACGGCGGGCCCGCTGCCCAGGCTCGGTGCCGAGACGGCCGTCTTCGCCGCGACGGCAGCGGACGTACGGCACACGGTCGTGGGCGGACGGCATGTCGTACGCGACGGGGTCCACACGCTCGTACCGGATGTGCCGCAGGCCTTGGCGCAGGCCGTCGAGGCCCTGCGCGACTGATGCCCACCGAAGCCCAAGAGGACACGATGAGCAGCACTGTCATCACCAACATCGCCACGCTGGTCACCAACGACCCCTCCCTGGGTGACGGCTCCCCCCTCGGTCTGGTCCAGGACGCGGCCGTCGTCATCGACGGCGACCGCGTCGCGTGGACCGGTGAAGCCAGCAAAGCACCCGCCACTGACAACCGGGTCGACGCGGGCGGCCGGGCAGTGCTGCCGGGCTTCGTGGACTCGCACTCGCACCTGGTCTTCGCCGGTGACCGCACGCAGGAGTTCAACGCCCGCATGTCCGGCCGCTCCTACACGGCGGGCGGCATCCGCACCACGGTCGCGGCCACCCGCGCCGCGACGGACGCGGAACTGGAGGCGAACCTCACCCGTTACCTCGACGAGGCCCTCCGCCAGGGCACCACCACCTTCGAGACCAAGTCGGGCTACGGCCTCACGGTCGAGGACGAGTCCCGCGCCCTGCGCATCGCCGCCGCGCACACCGACGAGGTGACGTACCTCGGCGCCCACATCGTCCCGCCCGACCACGCCGACGACCCGGCCGCCTATGTCGCCCTGGTCACCGGCGAGATGCTGGACTCCTGCGCGCCGCACGCCCGCTGGATCGACGTGTTCTGCGAGAAGGGCGCCTTCGACGGCGACCAGGCCCGCGCGATCCTGACCGCCGGCAAGGCGAAGGGCCTGCACCCGCGCATCCACGCCAACCAGCTCTCCTACGGCCCCGGCGTCCAGCTGGCCGTCGAACTGGACGCGGCGAGCGCGGACCACTGCACCCACCTCACCGACGACGACGTCGACGCCCTGGCGAACGGCAACACGGTCGCCACCCTCCTGCCCGGCGCCGAGTTCTCCACCCGAGCCGAGTGGCCCGACGCCCGCCGCCTCCTCGACGCCGGTGTCACGGTCGCCCTGTCCACGGACTGCAACCCCGGCTCGTCCTTCACCTCCTCCGTCCCCTTCTGCATCGCGCTCGCCGTCCGTGACATGCGGATGACCCCGGACGAGGCGGTCTGGTCCGCCACGGCGGGCGGCGCCGCGGCCCTACGCCGCACCGACATCGGCCGCCTCACCCCCGGCAGCCACGCCGACCTCACCCTCCTGGACGCCCCCAGCCACGTCCACCTGGCCTACCGGCCGGGCGTGCCCCTGGTCAGCGGCGTGTGGCGGCGCGGCGTGCGGGTGGTGTGACGGGCGGTTCGACGGGCGGTCCGCCGGTCACCTCGCCCCGGCCCGCCACCGCTGGTCGCTGCTGTCGTCCAGCGGTTGCAGGGCCACCCCGTGGCGGCCGTCCGGGGTGACGGCCGTCTCGATGGCGATGTCCGGGCGGATCGTGCCGTCGGGGTCGATGGTGAAGCGCAGGTTGTCGCCGTTGTCGCTGTAGACCGCGTCGCACTCCCAGATGCCGACGCCGCGGTACACCGAGCCCCGGCTGTCCAGGCAGAAGCGGTCGTCGGCCGCGGAGCGGAGCACGCCGAGGCGGGTGTCGAAGCGCCAGCGCTGGGTGTCGGCGGAGGTGCAGGGTTCGGTGATGACGTCGTTGCCCTCGGACAGATCGCCGTCCCGGATGTCCAGGCAGCGGCCCGTCGCCCGGTTCACCACCTGGGTGAAGGAGGTGCCCGGGGGCGAGAAGGAGGGCGTCGGGCCGGGGGTGGCCGGGTGCCGGGGTGGTGCGGGCGTCGTCGTCGGCCGGGGGGAACTCGGCGTGGGAGAAGGGGACTTCGACGCTGACCTGGTGGGGGAGGGGGACGGGGTGGGGGTGACCGAGACGGTCGCCGTCGCCGTCACCGTCACCGGAGGCGGCGCGGGGGTCGCGGCCGTCGGCTGCTGGTCGTCGGTGTGCGCCGGGGTGAGCAGGAACACCAGCAGCGGGGTCAGGGCCACGGCCAGGGCGGCCGAGGCCAGCAGGACGCGGCGGCGGGGCGGCCAGGCCGGCGTCCGCGGGGCGGCGGGAACGGGGACGGGGACGGGGACGGCCGGTGGCTCCCCGGCGTGTATGTACTCCGTTCCGCTCCATGGCAGCAGGCCCTCCGCCAGGGTCTGCCGGGGCGCGTCCCGCAGGGCCCGCAGATCCTCGAACGCGGCCGTGCAGTGCGGGCAGCGGGCCATGTGGGCGTCCAGGTCGGCACTGTAGCGCGGGCCGTCCGGCCGTACCGCCTCCTCGATCAGCCGGCGGAAGTCGGCGCAGCGCGGGTCGTCGGAGGCGGCGAGGCGCTCCCGGAGGCAGGCCTGGGCCAGGGCCTTGAGGGCCTGCGGGGTGCCGTAGGCCACGTCGGTGCGGCTCAGCCCGAGCAGGGCGGCGGTCCGCTCCTGCGGCTCCTCCTCCAGCACGCCGTACCAGACCAGGCCCTGGGTGCGCGACGGCAGCGACTGGAACGCGGGCAGCAGGGGCGGGGTGGGGCCGTCGGCCAGGCCGGACGCGTTCAGGGCGAGCAGCAGGCCCGGGTCGAGGCCGGCCGCGCGCTCGTCGCGTGCCCAGCCGGCCGCCAGCCCGGCGGTCAGCAGGAGGAGCCGGTGGCGCAGCGGGACGGCGGGCTCGACGCCGCGGGCCGTCTCACGGGCCGCCGTGGTGACGGCCTCGGCGGCCAGCCGGCGTGCGGCGGACTCGCTCGCGGTCCACAGCCGGGCGTAGGCCACGGCGGCCGGATGGTGCCGGCGGCGCAGCTCCTGCAGGGCGGGGTACGCCGTCGCCGTGGGGGAGCGCAGCAGTTCGGTCAGCCGGGCGTCCGGTACGTCCTCGTACTCCGCGCCCGCCTCGGTCCCGCCCGTCCCGGCCCCTTCCCCCTGAGCCATCGTTCTGCCTCCTCGCACCACCGGGTCGCCGCGCCGTTGCGGCCCCGGCCCGGCATACCAGCCGGTTTGGTGGGCCATGGTGGCCGAGAGGGGACGGCCGGGGAAAGAGGTTTCCGCGGATAACCGCATAACGTTTCTGTCGACAGGGCGAGTTGGCCGAATCGGCGGCGGGAATCCGGGAATGGCCGCACGGACCCTGGATACCCGCGCCACCCGGAGGGGTGGGCACACACGCGGACGCGGCCCGGCACCGACGGCCGGGCCGCGTCGCAGTGCGTCACGCGGAGAACGACACGGAGGAAGACGCGGACGTCACTCCTCGATCGTCAGCCCCTTGCGCAGCCGTACCAGCGTGCGTGACAGCAGCCGCGAGACGTGCATCTGGGAGATGCCCAGTTCCTCGCCGATCTCCGACTGGGTCATGTTCGCCACGAAGCGCAGCGAGAGGATCTTCCGGTCCCGTGGCGGGAGTTCGGCGATCAGCGGCTTGAGCGACTCGATGTACTCGATGCCCTCGAGGCCGTGATCCTCGTACCCGATGCGGTCCGCGAGCGCGCCCTCCGTCTCGTCCTCCTCGGGCTGGGCGTCCAGCGAGGAGGCCGTGTACGCGTTCGAGGCGGCCATGCCCTCGACGACCTCGTCGTTGGAGATGCCGAGCTTTTCGGCCAGCTCCGGGACCGTCGGCGCCCGGTCCAGCCGCTGAGCCAGCTCGTCCCCGGCCTTGGCCAGGTCCAGGCGCAGCTCCTGCAGCCGGCGCGGCACGCGCACGGACCACGAGGTGTCGCGGAAGAAACGCTTGATCTCGCCGATGATGGTCGGCATCGCGAAGGTCGGGAACTCGACGCCGCGGGTGAGCTCGAAGCGGTCGATCGCCTTGATCAGGCCGATGGTGCCGACCTGGATGATGTCCTCCATCGGCTCACTGCGGGAGCGGAAGCGGGAGGCGGCGAACTTGACGAGCGCGAGGTTGAGCTCGACGAGGGTGTTGCGGACGTACGAGTACTCGTGCGTCCCTTCCTCCAGCGACTCGAGGCGCTCGAAGAGGGTCTTGGACAGGGCCCGCGCGTCGACCGGGCCGATCTCGTCGTACGGGGGGATCTCCGGGAGTCCCTCGACGGGGTCGAGGGCGTCGATGGGATGATCCAGTTGTTCCGGTGGGGGTGTCGACGTCGCGGTCGGGGTATGCGATGCGTCGAGCCGGGGTGACATGGGTGTCCTCCATCGTTCTCGGCATAAGGCTGCCGAAGCCTGTGCGTGCACTGCGGTGTGCGGCGCCTCCGAAGCCGGCGTGTAGGAATAGGTGTCTTTACTAGCCCTACCTGCTTCACACCGGCGATCGCAAGTGCGTTCTGTTCAGGTATGTCCGATTCTGTGAAGTTCTTCGGGTGCCGGAGTGCGCATGGAAGGCGTAATGTTCGAGAGCAGTCAGCGTCCACGACCTCGGGAGAGAGACGGCATGGACCACGGGACGGTCGGCAGCGCACAGTCGGGCCGGCTTCTGGTGGAGGTGCGGGAAGAGGGCTCCAGCGCCGTTGTGACACCGGCGGGTGAACTCGACCACCACACCGCCGATCTTTTGCGTGAGCCCCTCGACGACCTTCTGGCCAAGGGCTTCTCGCGCCTCGTCGTGGACTGCTCACGCCTGGAGTTCTGCGACTCCACGGGCCTGAACGTCCTGCTCGGTGCCCGGCTGAAGGCGGAGGCCGCCGGGGGCGGGGTCCACCTGGCCGGGATGCAGCCCGTGGTCGCCCGGGTGTTCGAGATCACCGGGGCCGAGGCGGTCTTCACCTTGCACGACTCCGTGGAGGCGGCCCTGGCCGACGGCGCCGGCTGAGCCCGCCGCCCCCGCCCTCCCGCGCGCCGCAGGCCCTCGGGCGTTGCGTTCGTCACCCCGAAGACAGGGGTGTCGTGCCGGATCGGCCGGGCAGGAGAGGGCAGGAGAAGGGGGACACACCCCGACGAGCGCCGGCCGCGGACCGCCCCGGGACCGGCGAAACGACTGGACGGGACGTACGTGCGACGGACGGGTCGGCAGGACACCCCCGCGGACGACGGACGGACGGTGGGCGGACGAACGTACGGACCGGCCGGCACGGACGATGCCGGCCTTTTGAATCGTGAACTGGTGAATCGGTGAGGTGAAGCGCTGATGAGCACCACCCGGCCTTACTCGCCGGGCGACCGCGGCCCGGAGCCCAGCGGCGCTTCCGGGGCGTCCGAGGAAGGTGCGCCGAGTGCCGGCGTGCCCACGGGGGCAGCCGCGCCGTCCGGAGCTGCCGGCGGTACTCGGGGCACCGGCGGACCGCAGGTCCGCAGACTCGGCCTGCGCGGCGAGAGCGGGGTCGTCCCGCTCGCCCGTGACTTCGCCCGCCAGGCGCTGTACGCGTGGGGCTGGCTGCCCGCCGCCGGCGCCGACCAGCGGGCCGCCGCCGAGGACGTGCTGCTCGTCGTCTCGGAACTGGTCACCAATGCCTGCCTGCACGCCGAGGGGCCTGACGAGCTGCTCCTGGCCTGCGACAACAAGGTGATCCGGGTGGAGGTCTCCGACGGCGGCACCGGCCAGCCGGCCCCCCGCACCCCGCACCGCGCCGGCCGCCCCGGCGGCCACGGCATGTTCATCGTGCAGCGGCTGTGCCTGGACTGGGGCGTCGTCCGCCCGCCCGGCCGGCCCGGCAAAACGGTGTGGGCGGAGCTGGGCGCACCGGCGTAGTCCATCGGCGTGCGTCCGGCAGGCGGCACGCGGAAATCCGGTTTCCGCCGGGCGCGGTCCTGCCTACGCTGGGCGCAACGCGCTGACGGAGACGAGTAGCCCGGGCTCCGCGAGCCGAGAGAGCCGCCGGCAGCTGGGAAGGCGGCCTCGTACCCCGGGTGAATCCCCTCCCGAGTGCGGGGAGGAACGGACCGCCGCGCCACGACGGCCCCCATGCCCCGCCGGCCGGCCCCCGTCATCGGGCCCGACGAGGCCGTCGTGCACGACTGTCGTACGGCGGCGAAGGCGTGGTGGCACCGCGAGCACCCTCTCGCCCACGCCCCGAGGGAAAACCCCGGGGCGGACCCTGCCGCCCCGCCGACCAGTGGGGCGGCCCCATGCTGGACATCACCCTCATCCGACAGCACCCCGAACGCGTCCGCGCGGCCCTGGCCAAACGCGGCCTGGACGTGGACCTCGACACCTTCCTCGCCCTCGACGAACGGCTGCGCGCGGCCCGTACGGCCCTGGAGCGGCTGCGCGGCGAACGGCGCCGCGTCTCGGCGGGCGTCGCGGCCCTGCGCCGGGCGGGCGAACCGGCGGGCGAACCGCTCGCCCGGGCCGCGGAACTGGCCGACCGGGTCGCGCGGGCCGCCGCCGCGCACGGCCGGCTGGCGGCGCAGCACCGGGAGTTCCTCGACGCCCTGCCCAACCTCCCCGACCCGGACGTCCCCGCGGGCGGCAAGGAGCACAACGAGGTCGTCCGCACCGAGGGCACCCGGCCGGAGTTCGGCTTCCCGCCCCGGGACCACGTACGGCTCACCCAGGACCTGGGCCTGGTCGACCACCGGCGCGGAGCCGCGCTCGCCGGCAGCGGCCACTGGGTCTACCGGGGCGAGGGCGCCGCACTGGAGTGGGCGCTGCTCAACCACTTCCTGGACAGCCACCGCCGCGCCGGTTACACCTTCGTGCTGCCGCCCCACCTGCTCAGCTGGCAGGCCGGCTACACCGCGGGCCAGTTCCCGAAGTTCGCGGACGACGTCTTCGTCACGGACCGCGCGCCCGACGGCCGTCCCGAGCGGTTCCTGCTGCCCACCGCCGAGACCGCGCTCGCCGCCCTGCACCACGACGAGACCCTGGACGAGCGCGAGCTGCCCCTCAAATACGTGGCCTACACGCCCTGTTACCGCAAGGAGGCCGGCGGCTACCGCACCGCCGAGCGGGGCACCCTGCGCGGGCACCAGTTCAACAAGGTCGAACTGTTCCAGCTCACCCGGCCCGCCGACTCGGACGCGGCCCAGCGTGAACTCCTGGCCCGTGCCGAGGAACTGGTCACGGAACTCGGCCTGCACCACCGGGTCACCCGGCTCGCCGCCGGGGACACCAGCGCGGCCCAGGCCCGGACGTACGACGTCGAGGTCTGGCTGCCCAGCCTGGGCACCTACACGGAGGTCAGCTCGGTGTCGAACGCCCGCGACTACCAGGCCCGGCGCGGTGGGATCCGGTACCGCCCGGCGGGTGGCGGCAGGGCGGCGTACGTCCACACCCTCAACGCCTCGGGCCTGGCCACCAGCCGTCTGGTGCCGGCGCTCCTGGAACGGCACCAGCGGCCCGACGGCACCGTCGCCGTCCCCGAGGTGCTGCGGCGCTGGGGGCTGCCGGAGGTGCTGCGCAGGCCGTAGACCCCGACAGCACCCTCCACTCCAGCCACGCGTCACACACGCCGGATCGCCACAACTCCGGCGTGTGATGCGTCTTCCCTCCTCACGACGCCGGGCGTACCTTGACGGCCGAATCTGATGTGCCGTCAGGAAACGCCGTTGAGCCGTCATCGAAATTGTCGTCAGGAATGAATGGGGTGGACCGACCGTGTCGTACCCGAAACGAACCGCCGCGCTCGCGTCCGCCGCGGCCCTGGCCGGGTCGGCGGTGCTGCTGTCCGCGCCCGCGGCCCACGCCGACGTCGTCGACGTCAACTACCGCTGCCAGACGCCGATCGGTGTCAAGAGCGCCGTCTCGCCGATCGACATCAAGGGCGTCAAGAGCGGCAGCGGCTACCGGATCACCATGTCCTGGCAGAAGGGCGTCTCCTCCAGCCCGGTCGAGCTGGGCAAGGGCGCGATGAGCCCGAGCGCCACCATCGCGCTGGGTGGCGCCGACAGCGGCACGCTCCCGGTCAGCGGGCCGCCCAACGCGGCCGCGATCCCCGCCAACACCCCCATCAAGATCAGCGACCTGAGCGGGACGTACACCCCGAGGAAGACCGGCAAGGTCACCTTCACGCCGGGCACGCTCGTCATCAAGGCGCTCGGTACGACGACGACGTGCACACCGGCCAACAGCCCCCAGCCGGCACTGGCCCTGGACGTGACCGCGGCCGGCGGTTCTTCCGGCGGCTCCGCCTCGTCGTCCTCCTCCTCGGGCGGCGCCCCCGCCGGCGGACAGCTCCCGCAGACCGGACCCGAGGACTCCGCGATCGCCCTCGGCACGCTCGGCGGCACGGTACTCCTGACCGGTGCGGCGGGCGCCCTGTGGCTGACCCGGCGCGGGCAGCCGGTACGCCGCTGACCCGCCGAGGTCACAGGGCCGCAAGGCCCCGCCGAAAGCCAGGACCCGCTGCACCCAGGCCCCGCTGGAGCCGCCCATGCCGTCCGCCGCCCCCGCACCGATCCGTCACACACCGCTCCGCCACCGCCGCCGATACGCGCCCCGGGCCCGCGCCGCCCTGCCCGCGGCCCTGTGCCTGTACGCCGCGCTGGGCACCTCGCTGTGCGCCGCGCCCCGCGCCTCGGCCGCCGCGGGCTGGTCCGTCGCGCCCGCGGGCGGTGGCCGTCCGTCCTTCTACACCGAGGGCACCCCGGGGACGGTCCTGCAGGACACGGTGTCCGTCACCAACCCGGGCCGGGCGCCGGTCGTCGTACGGCTGTCCGGCACCGGTCTGCGGACCGTCTTCGCCGACAGGGCGGGCAACGGGCTGCGCGTCTCGGCCCGCACCCGTGCCGAGGTGCCCTTCACGGTGACCGTGCCGGCCGGGGCGGCGCCCGGCGACCGCTCCGGTGCCGTCGTGGCACGGGACACGCGCGGGCACACGGCGACCGTCCCGATCCGGCTGCGCGTCGGCGGCCCCGCGGTCGCCGCGCTGACCGTCGAACACCTCGCCGTGCACGCCGACCGCATCACATACGAGCTGGTCAACCGCGGTACGACCGTTCTCGTGCCGAGGCTCGCGGTGCGCGCGGACGGCGTCCTCGGCCCGGTCCTGGAGCGCGCTCCCCGCACCCTCCCCGTCCAACTGCGCCCCGGTGCGCGCCAGAAGCTCACCGAACCCTGGCCCGACCGGCCCGAGCTGGACGCCGTCGACGTACGGCTGACGGTCACGGCGCGGGGCGGAGCGCACGACACGGCGACCGCGTCGGCCCGGTTCGTGCCCTGGCAGGCGGTGGCGGCCACGGGCGGCGCGCTGCTGCTGGGGACGAGCGCGCTGCTCGCCGTACGCGCACGCCGGCGCCGTACCCCGTACGACGGCCGGGCAGCCGGTGTCCCTGCGCTGACGGAAGGCGCGGTGAAGTGAGCGGGAAGGCATGGAATCCGCGGTGGGCGGCGGTGGCGGCGGTGCTCGCGCTGCTGCTCCTGCCGCTCGACGGGCCCGCTGACGCGGCGGGCCGGCCCGCCGTCACGTTGTCGGCCTCCCAGGCCGGTAGCGGAGGCTCGGTCACCGTCCGGGGGAGCGGCTGGCGGTCGCACACCCTGCTGATGCTGTTGGTGTGCGGGCGGGCCACACCGGCCCGGGGTGTCATCGGCGGCACCAACTCCTGTGCCAACGGCGACGGCCGGGCCGTGACCACCGACGCCCGGGGCGCCTTCAGCCGGAAACTCCCGGTCGCCGAACCGCCCGTGCCCTGCCCCTGCGTGGTGCACGTGGCCACCGTCACCGGCGCCGAGGCGGAGGCGGACGCCGTCCTGCAGGTCGCCGGGCACCCCGTCGCCCCGCTGCCCGCGGAGCGGTCCGGGGGGCGGCTGGCGATCCTGTCCGACACCCGGCTGACCGGGTCGAGCGGTCTGCTCACCTGGTTCGGGGCGCCGCCGAGCCGCACCCTGGTCCTCACCGTCGGCAACACCGGCACCGGCACGATCAAGGACCCGGTCTTCCAGGTCGGTTCCGCGCACGGCGTCTTCGCACCGCAGTGGGACGACCGGCAGTGGCACGGCACCCTGGCGCCGGGCAGGCGGGCCGAGGTCAGCCTGCCCGTCGAGCTGTCCGCCGGGGCGCACGGCGACTACACCGTGTCCCTGAAGTACGGCGGCAGGGTCCTCGCCGAGCAGCCGTGGGGCGTGGGCCGCCCCTGGGGCGTGACGCTGTTCTGGCTCCTGCTCTGCCTGGTGGTCCCCGCCGCGCTGTTCCGCACCGGCATGGCGGTGGTGGACCGGGTACGGCCGCGCCGGCCCGGCGGTGCCCGCCGCGGCGGCGCCGCGCGCCTTCCCCGGCCGGCCCTGCGGCTGACCCGCTCCCGTGGCACCCGCACCCCCGAACCGCCCCCCATGAACCCGACCCTGCCGTGGTTCGCCCCGGACTCCGTCCCGGGCGACCCGGCCGGCCGGCTCTCCGCACCGCACACCGACAGCCCGTCGAGTCCTACGACTCCCACCACGAAGGGACCCACGTGAGCATCCGAAGGAGAGGGACGGCCGCGGGCGCCGCGCTGGCGCTGAGCGGTGCGGGCGTCCTGCTGGGCCTCGCCACGAGCCCCGCGCAGGCGGCCGAGGTGGCGTACGCCACCCACTGTGTGCCACCGGCGGGCATCAGCCCCGTCGACGGCACCACGAAGGTCGAGATCACCGCGCCCGCCACGGCGAAGGTCGGTGACACGGTGGACGTCGTGTGGAAGTTCGTCCAGGCCGCGTCCAAGAACCCGGACATCATCGACCTGCCCGCCAACTCGGTCCAGCCGTCCGGGGTGCTGAAGGCGGCCGGCGCGCAGACCGCCGACATCGCGATGCAGGGGACGCGCACGAACCCCGCCATCCCCAAGGGCGGCGAGATGGTGCTGTCCGACATGAAGGGCAGCGTCAAGCTGACGGCGGCCGGCGAGGTGACGCTGACGCCGGACGCGTACACCGTGAACGCGATGTCGACGGACACCACATGCACGCCGAAGGAGACCGTGCAGAAGGCGGCGACGATCCAGGTGACGGGCGGCGGCACGGCCAGCTCGACCCCGACGCAGTCGAGCACCCCCACCCACTCGGCCACTCCGACGGCCACCGCGAGCGGCGGCGGCCAGACCGACTTCACCGGCAAGGAGGTGCAGATCCCCTACGCCTGCAAGACCCCGATCGGCGACAAGAACGCGACCTCGCCGGTGCAGATCAACGCCAAGCGGGACGGAGGGAACTTCAACCTCACCGTGCAGTTCAAGAAGTCGGTGATGAACAGCCCCGCCGACATCCCGAAGGACTCCGTGAAGCCGTCCATGGAGGTGGTGCTGGGTGGCGCCGACAAGGGCACCGTGCATGTGGAGGGGCCGGCCAACGCCGATCCCATCAAGTCCGGTGACCCGATCGACATCCCCGACCTCACCGGCACCTACAAGCCCGGCGCGAGCGGCACCTCGACGCTGTCCCCGGGCGTCCTGACGGTCAAGGCGCTCGGCACGACCACGACGTGCACACCGACGAAGACGGAGGTCTCGCTCACCCTGGACACCAGCGGGCAGCCGGGCGGCGCGTCCGGCGGCACGTCCACCTCCGGAGGCACGTCCACCTCCGGCGGCTCGACCGGCGGCGGCACCAGCGGCGGCTCCGGCTCCGGCGGCCTCGCCGAGACCGGCGCGAGCGACCACGGCGCCCTGAAGGCGCTGGGCCTGGTGGCGGGCACGGCGATCCTGCTGGGCGGCGCGGTGTTCACGTTCATGCCGGGACGCAGGACACGCTAGTTGCGGACGCACGAAGAGGGCCGCCGCACCCCATGGATGCGGCGGCCCTCTCCCGGCCGAACCGGACGACTAGTGCACGTCGCCCATCAGCTTGTTGACCTTGTTGCGGTACACCCACACCGCGACACCCGCGAGCACCGCGAGCACGGCCTCCAGGGCGACGAAGCCCATCTTGTCGAGGTTCACGCCGCCTATGGCCGGGTTGGACACCAGCGCGGTGATCGAGTCGCCCGCGGTGACGGCGAGGAACCACACACCCATCATCTGGGAGGCGTACTTCTTCGGCGCCATCTTCGTCGTCACGGACAGGCCGACCGGGGACAGCGTCAGCTCACCGATGGTCTGCACGAAGTAGATCGCGACCAGCCACATCGCCGCGGCCTTGTGACCGCCCTCGGCGATCGACAGCGGGGCGAGGAAGAGGAAGAAGGACGCACCGATCAGCACCAGGCCGGAGGCGAACTTCACGATCGTGCTCGGCTCCTTGCCGCGCCGGTTCAGCCACAGCCACGCCCAGGCGAAGACCGGGGCAAGGGCCATGATCATGACCGGGTTGACCGACTGGTACCAGGAGACCGGGAACGTCCAGCCGGCGATCGAGTTCTTGGCCGAGCCGTCCGCGAACAGCGACAGGGTCGAACCACCCTGGTCGTAGATCATCCAGAAGACCGCGGCGGCGACGAAGAACCAGATGTACGCCCGCACCTTCGACTTCTCGGTCGAGTCCAGGTCCTTGTCGCGCAGCATCCGGGCGATGACCAGGATCGGCACGATCAGACCGATGACGGTGAGCGGGATCAGCGCCCAGTTCAGGGTGAAGTGGCCGGTGCCGCCGACGACGCCGTAGAAGACGGCGGCGATCGCCAGCCAGATCAGGCCCTTGCGCAGGGTGGCGGACTTCTCGTCGGCCGTGAGCGGCGTCGGGACGTCGCTGCTCTTCTCGCTCAGGTGACGGCCGCCCAGGAGGTACTGGGCCAGACCCAGCGCCATGCCGAGCGCGGCGAGCGCGAAGCCGAGGTGCCAGTTGACGTTCTCACCGACGGTGCCGATGACCAGCGGCGCGACGAAGGCACCGACGTTGATGCCGATGTAGAAGAGGGTGAAGCCACCGTCCCGGCGGGGGTCATCCGCACCCTTGTAGAGGTGGCCGACCATCGTGGAGATGTTGGCCTTCAGCAGACCCGAACCGATGGCGACGAGAGCCAGGCCGACGAAGAAGCTGGCGGCCACGGGGAGCGCGAGGCACAGGTGGCCGAGCATGATGATCAGGCCCGCGACGGCGACCGTCTTGCGGGGGCCGAGCACGCGGTCGGCGAACCAGCCGCCGGGGAGGGCGAGCAGGTACACGAGCGACACGTACACCGAGTAGATCGCGGTCGCCGTGCCCGCGCTCAGGTGCAGGCCGCCCGGGGCCACCAGGTACAGCGGGAGCAGGGCCCTCATGCCGTAGTAGGAGAATCGCTCCCACATCTCGGTCATGAAGAGAGTGGCCAGGCCGCGGGGGTGGCCGAAGAAGGTCTTCTCGGAACCGGGGGTGCCCGGGCGGACCGAGTCCTTCGTCAGGCTGGACGCCATGGTCGTTCCTTGCTGGTCGGGACGCGCTGCTGGAGCGTTGCGCGCCCGGTGGGGGTGCGGCCGGCACCGGCAGGGTCGGTCGTCCACCCCCAACGCCCAGGGGAGTCCGTTCCCGGATCACGGGAGCGGCGGACGGCGACCACCGGGATCCACGCCCCCACGCGACGATGCGTCCGGGGCCCGGCCAGAGGTCATTCCTTTCAAGGCTGGTGTTCACCAGCCCGCACACAAAAGAGACCCTCAGCGTCAAGTGCTCGCCAAAGGTCCCCGGTGTGCTACAGGCGTTCAGGTCACCATACGGCAGGACACTGCCTGATATGGAAGGACTTGAGACGCGGATCACAGGTGTCGGGGGAACCGCGGAAGGCGAATCGAAGGTCTCTCCTACGATCGCATCCCCGGACCAATGGTTCGTACCAGCAGCGTACGAAGGTAAGAGTTCCTCGAAGCGATCACACCCCAGCACCGTGCGCGGGCGGTCTACCATCACTCCATGACCCGTGTACTGCTCGCCGAGGACGACGCGTCCATCTCGGAGCCGCTGGCCCGCGCCCTGCGCCGGGAAGGTTACGAGGTCGAGGTGCGCGAGGACGGACCCACCGCGCTCGACGCCGGAATGCAGGGCGGCGTCGACCTCGTCGTACTGGACCTGGGCCTGCCGGGCATGGACGGCCTGGAGGTCGCCCGCCGGCTGCGGGCCGACGGCCACACCGTGCCGATCCTCATCCTGACCGCGCGGGCCGACGAGGTGGACACCGTCGTCGGCCTGGACGCGGGCGCCGACGACTACGTCACCAAGCCCTTCCGGCTCGCCGAACTGCTCGCCCGGGTACGGGCGCTGCTCCGGCGCGGTGCCGCCGAGCCGCAGCAGCCGCCGGCCACGCACGGGGTGCGGATCGACGTCGAGTCGCACCGGGCGTGGATGGGCGACGAGGAACTGCAGCTCACGGCCAAGGAGTTCGACCTGCTGCGGGTGCTGGTGCGGGACGCCGGCCGGGTCGTCACACGCGACCAGCTGATGCGCGAGGTCTGGGACACCACGTGGTGGTCGTCCACCAAGACCCTGGACATGCACATCTCCTGGCTGCGCAAGAAGCTCGGCGACGACGCGGCGAACCCCCGCTACATCGCCACGGTACGAGGCGTGGGCTTCCGCTTCGAGAAGAGCTGAGCCCCTGCCGGGGACGCAGCGATCACCCCAGGTAACGGATCATGCGCCGACGTCTCATCCAGTCCACCCTCGCCGTCGTCCTCGTGGTGATCGCCGTCTTCGGGATCTCCCTGGTGATCGTCGAGACACGGACGATCAGCAACAGTGCCCAGGAGCGGGTGGAGTCCGAGGCGGTGCGGCTGGCCAGCATCGTGGACAGCCGGATCCTCGCCGCCGAGAACGTCAACGCGGACGTGCTGCGCAACCCGGTCAGCAAGGACCAGTACGCGGTGATCAGCCTGCCCGGCAGGGCGCCGATAGAGATCGGCACCAAGCCCCAGGGTGATGTGATCCACGCCACGCAGACGGGCGAGGAGGGCGAGACGGTCACCGTGCAGGAGCCGCGCTCCGCGGTGACCCGCGAGGTCGGCCGGACCCTGCTGGTCATCGGTCTGGTGGCGCTGCTCGCGGTGGTCGCGGCCGTGCTGCTCGCCGTACGGCAGGCCAACCGGCTCGCCTCCCCGCTGACCGACCTCGCCGAGACCGCCGAACGGCTCGGATCCGGCGACCCGCGCCCGCGGCACAAGCGGTACGGGGTGCCCGAGCTCGACCGGGTCGCCGATGTGCTGGACTCCTCCGCCGAGCGGATCGGGCGCATGCTGACCGCCGAGCGGCGCCTCGCGGCCGACGCCTCCCACCAACTGCGCACCCCGCTGACCGCGCTGTCCATGCGGCTCGAGGAGATCACCCTCAACGACGACCCGGACATCGTGAAGGAAGAGGCGAACGTCGCGCTCACCCAGGTCGAGCGGCTCACCGACGTGGTCGAGCGGCTGCTGACCAACTCCCGCGACCCGCGCACCGGCTCCGCCGTCACCTTCGACCTGGACGAGGTCATCCAGCAGCAGCTCGCCGAGTGGCGGCCCGCCTACCGCAGCGCCGGCCGGGCCATCGTCAGCTCCGGCAAGCGGCACCTGCAGGCCGTCGGCACGCCGGGAGCGGTCGCCCAGGTGCTGGCCGCGCTGATCGAGAACTCGCTCATGCACGGCGGCGGCACGGTCGCGCTGCGCACCCGGGTCACCGGCAACCAGGCCGTGATCGAGGTCACCGACGAGGGCCCCGGCGTCCCGGCCGACCTCGGCGCGCGGATCTTCGAGCGGACGATCAGCGGACGGAACTCCACCGGGATCGGCCTGGCCGTCGCCCGTGACCTCGCCGAGGCCGACGGCGGCCGCCTTGAGCTGCTGCAGGCCCAGCCGCCGGTGTTCGGGTTGTTCCTGTCGCGTACGCCACCGACGCGGAAGACGGAGGAGGAACTGCCGACGGTCCGGTGACGGCCGTTCTACGGCACGCGCTGCGACTTCGGCTCGGGCTCCGGGTGGGGCCTCTTGGCCTCGGCCACCAGGATCGACTCGGCCTCCTGCGCGGGCATGGCCCGGAACACCCAGGTGCGGTACGACCAGAAGCGGAAGAGGGTCGCGACGCCGATGCCGACGAACTTGAAGACGTTGCTCTGCAGCGGGCTGTCCCAGCCGAAGCCGTAGGTCGCCGCGTACAGCACGCCGTTCTCGATCACCAGGCCGATCGCGCTGAAGAACAGGAAGAGCGTGAGCTCCTTGGTGCGGCCGCCTCTGTCGCGGTCCCGGTACGTCCAGTAACGGAACCCGACGTAGTTGAACGCGATGGCGACGACGGTCGCGATGATGCTGGCGCGCACCACCGGCAGGTCGGAGACGTGCCGGACCAGGTTGAACGCGCCGAGGTTGACGAAGATGCCCGCAACGCCGACGGTGCCGAACTTGGCCACCTCGCGTACGAGCCGTTGCAGCCCCGAGGAACGAGGTTCCATGGCTGTGCAGCTCCCGTCGGTAGGTTTCGTCAGCCCCGCCATGCTATCCGGGTGAATCCACTGCCGCCTGTGCACAAGCCCAAGACCAGGAAACAGATCGGAAAGAGGGTGGAAAGCGACCGGTAAGAGTTCATGAGAGGGACGCGATCCGGCCCCGGCGGCGTGGCCGATACGCTAGGGGTGTGACGTTCCCGGTAGTCGGCATGGTCGGCGGGGGGCAGCTCGCGCGTATGACGCACGAGGCGGGCATCCCGTTGGGCATCAGGTTCAAGCTTCTCAGTGACACCCCTCAGGATTCCGCGGCGCAGGTCGTGAGCGATGTCGTCGTCGGCGACTATCGCGACCTGGACACGCTGCGTGAGTTCGCGCGCGGGTGCGACGTGATCACCTTCGATCACGAACATGTACCCACCGAGCATCTCCGGGCCTTGGAGGCGGACGGCATCCCCGTGCGCCCGGGGCCCGACGCGCTGGTGCACGCCCAGGACAAGGGCGTGATGCGCGCGAAGCTCGACGCGATCGGCATCCCGTGCCCACGGCACCGCATCGTGACCGACCCGGAGGACGTGGTCCGGTTCGCGGCCGAGGGGGACGGCTTCCCGGTCGTCCTGAAGACCGTGCGCGGCGGCTACGACGGCAAGGGCGTGTGGGTCGTGGAGTCCGCAGAGGAAGCCATGGACCCCTTCCGCGCGGGCGTCGCGGTCCTCGCCGAGGAGAAGGTCGACTACGTCCGCGAGCTGGCCGCCAACGTCGTACGCTCCCCGCACGGCCAGGCCGTCGCCTACCCGGTGGTGGAGTCGCAGCAGGTCCACGGCGTGTGCGACACGGTGATAGCCCCGGCCCCCGGCCTGGACGAGTCCCTCGCGCTGCAGGCCGAGCAGATGGCGCTGACCATCGCCAAGGAACTCGGCGTCGTCGGGCACCTCGCCGTCGAGCTGTTCCAGACCCGCGACGGCCGCATCCTCGTCAACGAACTGGCGATGCGCCCGCACAACTCCGGCCACTGGACCCAGGACGGCGCGATCACCTCGCAGTTCGCCAACCACGTCCGCGCGGTCCTCGACCTCCCGCTCGGCGACCCGCGCCCGCGCGCCCCGTGGACCGTGATGGTCAACGTCCTGGGCGGCGACTACCCGGACATGTACTCCGCGTACTTGCACTGCATGGCCCGCGACCCCAAGCTCAAGATCCACATGTACGGCAAGGACGTGAAGCCCGGCCGCAAGGTCGGACACGTCAACACCTACGGCGACGACCTCGACGACGTGCTGGAGCGCGCCCGTCACGCAGCCGGCTACCTGAGAGGCACCATCACCGAATGAGCACCGCTGCCGGCCCTGTCGTGGGCATCGTCATGGGGTCGGACTCCGACTGGCCCGTCATGGAGGCCGCCGCCAAGGCCCTGGACGAGTTCGAGATCCCCTACGAGGTCGACGTCGTCTCCGCGCACCGCATGCCCCGCGAGATGATCACGTACGGTGAGCAGGCCGCCGACCGCGGCCTGAAGGTGATCATCGCCGGTGCGGGCGGTGCCGCCCACCTGCCCGGCATGCTCGCCTCCGTGACCCCGCTGCCGGTCATCGGCGTGCCCGTGCCGCTGAAGTACCTCGACGGCATGGACTCCCTGCTTTCCATCGTGCAGATGCCGGCCGGCGTCCCGGTGGCCACCGTCTCCGTCGCCGGTGCCCGCAACGCGGGACTCCTTGCGGCCCGCATGCTCGCCGCGTACGACGAGGACCTGCTGCACAAGATGCGCGACTTCCAGCAGGACCTCAACGACCAGGCCACCGAGAAGGGCAAGCGGCTGCGCTCGAAGGTCGAGGGCGCCGGCAGCGGCTTCGGCTTCGGGAAGTGACGCCGATGACCTCCCTCGACGAGGCCCGCGCGCTGCTGCGCGAGTTCCCGGTCGTCGACGGCCACAACGACCTGCCGTGGGCACTGCGCAAGAAGGCCGGCTACGACCTCGACACGCTCGACATCGCCGCCCCTCAGAACACGCAGCTGCACACCGACCTCCCGCGGCTGCGCGAGGGCGGCGTCGGCGCGCAGTACTGGTCGGTGTACGTGCCCAGCGAGCAGCCCGACCCGGTGGCGGCGACGCTGGAGCAGATCGACTGCGTACGGCGGCTGCTCGCCCGCTACCCGGCGGACCTGGCGCCCGCGCTGACCGCCGCGGACATGGAGGCGGCCCGCCGGGACGGCCGTATCGCCTCCCTGATGGGCGCCGAGGGCGGCCACTCCATCGCCAACTCGCTCGGCACCCTGCGCGGCCTGTACGCGCTCGGCGTGCGCTACATGACGCTCACCCACAACTCCAACGTGGACTGGGCGGACTCCGCGACCGACGAGCCGAGGGCCGGCGGCCTGACCGCCTTCGGCCGCGAGGTCGTCCGCGAGATGAACCGGCTCGGCATGCTGGTCGACCTCTCGCACGTGGCGGCGACGACCATGCGGGACGCGCTGGACGCGACCTCCGCGCCGGTGCTCTTCTCCCACTCCTCCGCCCGCGCGGTCTGCGACCACCCGCGCAACATCCCCGACGACGTCCTGGAGCGGCTCCCCGCCAACGGCGGGGTGGCCATGGTGACGTTCGTGCCCAAGTTCGTGCTCCAGGCGGCCGTCGACTGGACGGCCGCGGCCGACGAGAACCTGCGCGCCCACGGCCTCCACCACCTGGACACCGGCGCCGAGGCGATGAAGCTGCACCGCGCCTTCGAGGAGCGCACCCCGCGCCCCGTCGCCACGGTGTCCACGGTCGCGGACCATCTGGACCACATGCGCGAGGCGGCCGGCATCGACCACCTGGGCATCGGCGGCGACTACGACGGCACCGCGTTCACCCCGGACGGCCTGAGCGACGTCTCCGGCTACCCGAACCTGCTCGCCGAGCTGCTGGACCGCGGCTGGTCCCGGGCCGACCTGGCCAAGCTGACCTGGCAGAACGCGGTGCGGGTGCTGGGCGCGGCGCAGGACGTGGCCCGCGACCTTCAGGCCACCCGCGCGCCCTCCCTCGCCACCATCGAGGCGCTGGACGGCTGATCCGCGAGCGTGGGGCAGTCGCCGTAGCCCTGCGCCCCGCAGACGTACATGAAGTACCGGTCCCGGACCGGGTTGAGGGGCGCCCGAAGGCGCAGCCGCTCGACCAGGTCCGGGTCGGCGTGCGCGTGCGGATCGGGACAGTCGAGCACGACGGAACGGAAGCGGGCGACGGACGTCATGGTGTCCTCCTTCGGACGGCTCGGCCGGCGCACGGACCGAACGGGTGCCCGGCCGGACCGGCGTACACACGCCAAGGAGAAGTAAGACACAGGGAGTTCAACGGCCACGTATGTGCCCGGTGGTGCAGAATGCGGAAAGACGCCGGTTCGGCCGACTGAGCCTCGGCCGAACCGGCGTCACCCGTAGATCCTCAGGCCGTCGGCCGCCCCATCGCCCGGTACGTCCAGCCCGCCCGGCGCCACAGCTCGGGCTCGAGCGTGTTGCGGCCGTCCAGGATCACCCGGTCCGCCGCGACCTCGCCGAGCGCCGCCGGGTCCAGCTCACGGAACTCCCGCCACTCGGTCAGGTGCAGGACGACATCGGCGCCCCGGACCGCTTCCAGCGCCGAGCCGGCGTACCCCAGGGTGGGGAAGAGCCGGCGGGCGTTGTCCATGCCCTTCGGGTCGTACACCGTGACCTGCCCGCCCTGGAGGTGGATCTGGCCCGCCACGTTCAGCGCGGGCGAGTCACGGACGTCGTCCGAGTCGGGCTTGAACGTGGCACCGAGCACCGCGACCCGCTTGCCGAGGAAGGAACCGCCGCCGAGCGCCTCCCGGGCCATCTCCACCATCTGGCCGCGCCGGCGCATGTTGATGGAGTCGATCTCCCGCAGGAACGTCAGCGCCTGGTCCGCGCCCAGCTCACCCGCCCGCGCCATGAACGCCCGGATGTCCTTGGGCAGACAGCCCCCGCCGAAGCCGATCCCGGCACGCAGGAACTTCGCCCCGATCCGGTCGTCGTGCCCGATGGCCTCCGCCAGCCTCGCCACGTCACCGCCCGCGGCCTCGCACACCTCCGCCATCGCGTTGATGAAGGAGATCTTCGTGGCGAGGAACGAGTTCGCGGCCGTCTTCACCAGCTCGGCGGTCGGGAAGTCCGTCACCACGAACGGCGTGCCCTCGCCGACCGGCGTCGCGTACACCTCACGCAGCAGCTTCTCGGCGCGCTCACTGCGCACGCCCACCACGATCCGGTCCGGGTGCAGGGTGTCCTGCACGGCGAAGCCCTCGCGCAGGAACTCCGGGTTCCAGGCCAGCTCGGCGTCCGCGCCCGCCGGGGCGTGCTCGGCGAGATAGCCGGCCAGCCGGTCGGCGGAGCCCACCGGCACGGTCGACTTGCCGACGACGAGGGCCGGGCCGTGCAGATGCGGGGCGAGCGAGGAGATCGCGGCGTCGACGTACGACATGTCGGCCGCGTACTCCCCGTGCCGCTGCGGGGTGTTCACGCACACGAAGTGGACGTCACCGAAGGCCCCGGCCTCGGCCCAGTCCGTGGTGAACCGCAACCGCCCGGTGGACCCCTCGAAGCCCCCCACGTGCTTCCGCAGCAGCTCCTCGAGCCCCGGCTCGTACATCGGGGTCTCGCCGCGCTCCAGCATCGCGATCTTCTCGGGTACGACGTCGAGTCCCAGCACCTCGAAGCCCAGCTCGGCCATGGCCGCGGCGTGCGTGGCGCCGAGATAGCCGGTGCCGATCACGGTGATCTTCAGGCTCATGGGTGCGCTCCAGCTCGGGGTCCGTCTCGTGCGGTGCCCGAGCATAGCCGGGCCCTCCACCGGGCAATTTCCCTGCTGTCGCGTAGCTCACGTAGGCGCCCCGTCGGCGGCCCTCTAAAATTTGAGTTACTTAACGGTAATTAGCGTCAGTATCACTGCGTCTTTGGAGCGTGAGAGACCGTGGCCGGATCGGCTGACTTCGACCTGTACCGCCCGTCCGAGGAGCACGACATGCTCCGGGACGCCGTCCGCGCCCTGGTCGAGGCGAAGATCGCGCCGTTCGCCGCGGCGGTGGACGAGGAGGCCCGCTTCCCGCAGGAGGCCCTCGACGCCCTCGTCGCAAACGACCTGCACGCGGTGCACGTCCCCGAGGAGTACGGCGGCGCCGGCGCCGACGCGCTCGCCACGGTCATCGTGATCGAGGAGGTGGCCCGCGCCTGCGTCTCCTCCTCCCTCATCCCCGCCGTGAACAAGCTCGGCTCGCTCCCGGTGATCCTCTCCGGCGGCGAGGAGCTGAAGAAGAAGTACCTGACGCCGCTCGCCAAGGGCGACGCGATGTTCTCGTACTGCCTCTCCGAGCCGGAGGCCGGCTCCGACGCGGCCGGCATGAAGACCAAGGCGGTCCGCGACGGCGACCACTGGATCCTCAACGGCGTCAAGCGCTGGATCACCAACGCGGGCGTGTCCGAGTACTACACGGTCATGGCCGTGACGGACCCCTCGAAGCGCTCGAAGGGCATCTCGGCGTTCGTCGTCGAGAAGTCGGACGAGGGCGTCTCCTTCGGTGCCCCGGAGAAGAAGCTCGGCATCAAGGGCTCCCCGACCCGCGAGGTCTACTTCGACAACGTCCGCATCCCCGCCGACCGCATGATCGGCGAGGAGGGCACCGGCTTCGCGACCGCCATGAAGACCCTGGACCACACCCGCATCACCATCGCCGCCCAGGCCCTCGGCGTCGCCCAGGGCGCCCTCGACTACGCCAAGGGCTACGTCCAGGAGCGCAAGCAGTTCGGCAAGGCGATCGCCGACTTCCAGGGCATCCAGTTCATGCTCGCCGACATGTCCATGAAGATCTCGGCGGCCCGCGCCCTCACCTACCAGGCCGCCGCCGCCTCCGAGCGCGGCGACGCCGACCTCACCTATCTGGGCGCCGCCGCCAAGTGCTTCGCCTCGGACGTGGCGATGGAGGTCACCACGGACGCCGTCCAGCTCCTCGGCGGCTACGGCTACACCCGCGACTACCCGGTGGAGCGCATGATGCGCGACGCCAAGATCACCCAGATTTATGAGGGCACGAACCAAGTTCAGCGGATCGTGATGGCGAGGAACCTGCCGTAACGGCAGGAGCCGCACGGTTTTTCGGGGAGGCGTCCTGCGGGGCGCCTTTCTGTTGTGCGGGGGTACCTGCCGACCGGTCGGTCACATGCGGGGTGGGCCGTGGGGACGTAGGACGGAAGCAGACGGGACCCGTCCCGGGTCCCCGCCTTCGAGGAGGAGCCATGACCCAGCCCGGAACGATGACCCCCATGACCCAGCAGATGCAGGACTGCGTCAATGCCTGCATGGCCGCGCACACCATGTGCGAGGAGACCATGAGCTCCTGCATGCAGATGGGCGGCCAGGCCCAGATGCAGATCATGCGCGCGCTCATGGACTGCTCGGAGACGACCCGTATGTGCGCCGACATGATGATGCGCCGCTCGCCCATGTCGGGCGAGATGTGCGCGATGTGTGCCAAGGCGTGCGACATGTGCGCCGAGGCGTGTATGGCGATGCCGGACGACCCGCAGATGATGCGCTGCGCGGAAGCGTGTCGCCGCGCGGCGGAGATGTGCCGCGCGATGGCGGGCGCCGGCATGTGAGCCGCGCCCGCTGAGGGCGTCGGGGGCCCCGTTGAGGTGCCCCCGGTGCCCTCGGACCCGTGGGCCGGTCCCGGTCAGCGCGCGCGGGTCACCAGGTGAAGCCCGGCTGGACGGCCATGCACGCGTCCTTCTTGTCGCCGGGGAGCACGGCCGCCGACGTGGGGGCCTTCGTCGGCTCCTTGGGCGCCTTGTAGCCGGTGCCGGTGCGCCAGTCGGCGCCCACGATCAGCGTGACGCCCGAGACGTCGGTCGACTTGCGCACCTGCTTCAGCGGGATGGCCAGCGCCTTGGCCACCGCCTGGGCGTCACCCTCCAGATCGGCGCTGGGATACAGGACGACGGTCTTGGCCTCCGAGGCGGCCGTCGAGTCCTTCGCGGCCTCGGTGAACCCCTTGCCCTGCAGCAGCTGGGCGATCGCACCGGCCCGTTCGAGCACCGGGGCCCGGCCGTCCGTGCCGGTGCCGTTGCGCACCTGCACCGCGATCCTGTCGTCCGGGTCCGCAGGGGTCGCCGCCTTCTGCTCCGCCTTGTGCTTCGCGCCGCGTCCGTCCAGCGGGGTGTCGTCGCGGACCATGGAGATGAGCTGGTCGGCGTCCTCGGGCGCGGGCACGAGCCGGTCGTGGTCCTGCGACCACTGCACGGTCGGCAGGGTCGTCATCGTGATGCGCTGGGTGGGGACCTGCTTGAACTCCTCGGACAGGTCGTACAGCTTCTTGATCGTCCCCAGCCCCTCGTCGACCTTGAGGGACTTCGTCGCGGTCTCCGCGAGGTCGCGCATGGCGCCGGGGTTGTCCAGCGTCGCCTTCTCGCGCATCTGGCGCACCATCGCGTTCATGTACATGTGCTGGGCGTGGGTACGGCCGAGGTCGGTGCCGTCCTCGAAGCCGTACCGGGTGCGCAGCCACTGCAGGGCCTGCTCGCCCTTGACGTACGTGGTGCCCTTCTTCAGCTTCAGACCCGAGCCGTGACCGTTGGAGGTGTGCGACCAGACGTTCTGCTTGACGCAGACCGGGACACCGCCGATGGCGTCCGCCATGTCGACCACGCCGGAGAAGTCGACCATCATGAAATGGTCGATGTGGATCTTGGTGAGGCTCTGCCAGGTGGCGACCGTGCAGCCGGGGCCACCGCGGCCCAGCGACTCGTTCGCCATGGCCAGCGAGAGCGCCGGGTACCGATGGCCGGTGTGCGGGTCGGTGCACCTGGGAATCGGGATCTCGGTGTCGCGCGGGAGGCTGACCACGGACATGTTGGTGCGGTCGGCCGACACGTGCACCAGCATCTGCACGTCCGCCAGCGGGGGGCGGCCCACGTCCCCCTTGGAACCGCCGAGTTTCAGGTCCTGCGCGGTGTTCCGGCTGTCCGAGCCGATCAGCAGGACGTTCAACGGGGTCTGCCCGGCGGCGTTCGGGGTGGCCTTCGGCACGTCGGAGTCGCCGAGGTTCAGCTTGTCCTTCTCGATGTTGGCGTTGAGGTGCTCGTAGTAGAGGTAACCCGCGCCCGCGGTACCGAATATGACGACCGCCAGGGTGATCGCCGACCAGCGCAGTACCCGGCGTCTGGGGCGCGGCGATCCGGGGGCCGGACGACGTCTGTGGCCGCCACCGCGCCCGTGGTCGTCAGGACCGTCCTCCGTCGGGCTCGGCGCACCGGCCACGCCGGCACGCCGAGCCCGTGGAACCGTCCCCTCCTGGTCCACGCTGCTGCGTGTCATCTCCTGCCCCTCCCGCCCTCGGCACGCTTACACCTCGGCGTCGTTCGCGCCCACCACCCGCGCAGGGGTACGGCGCCCTTGTCGTTGTCTGCCGGCCCGGTGCCGCGGTCTTTCGGGCACGGGCCGAAACGCGGGACGGCCCCGGCCCGGTGCCGTGGCTCCGGCCGCGTTTCTGCGCTCAGTTAGACGCAGAACCGGGTCCTGACGTCACGAGGCACAGGTGACTTCGCGGCCGTCACTCCCCAAGCCCCCAAGCCCCGAAGACCCTCGGTACGGCGGCAGAACGGCGCACGAGACCGCGGCCGTTGCGCGCCGGATCGCACACGCTGTCCGCACAGTTCAGCGCCTGGACACGGAGATGACAAACCCTCAGCTTGCGCAACCGGTCGTTTGGTCCGCTATCTGCGCAATGGGCGGCGCGGCTTGGGGCATGCTTTACCGCGCCGCCGGGTGCGACCCGCTCGGCTAGTTGCCGGAGACGGTGACCTTCTGGTCGTTGTTCAGCTCGTCCACCAGCGTCTTCACCTTCGCCTTGTCCCAGACGAGGTTGCCGCCGACGGAGCCCGAGATCGGCATGTTCAGGGACGTGCCGTCGCCGCCCTGGACGCCCGTCATCGCCCAGAACATCGAGGCCAGGTCCCACAGGGACATGTCCTTGTCGACGATCAGGGAGTCGAGGCCCGCGCCCATCACCGGGTAGAACTTGAACGGGTTCAGGATCGTCGACGGGGTGGCCACCTGGTGGGCCAGGGCCGACAGGAACTTCTGCTGGTTCTTGGTGCGCTGCAGGTCGGACGTGGCGAACGCGTGCCGGGTGCGGACGAAGGCGAGGGCCTGCTGGCCGTTCAGGGTCTGCGGGCCCGCCTTGAAGTCGGCGCCGGACCACTTGTCCTTGAAGCCCTTGTCGATGTTGATGTCGACACCGCCGACCGCGTCCACGATGTTGGCGAAGCCCTGGAAGCCGATCTCCACGTAGTGGTCGATGTGCAGCCCGGTGTTGGCCTCGATCGTGCGGACCAGCAGCGTCGGGCCGTCCTCGGCGTAGGTGGCGTTGAGCTTCTCCTGCCGGCCCTGCGCCGGGTAGACCTTCCCGGACGTCGACCCCTTGTAGGAGGGGACGGTCACGTTCGAGTCGCGCGGCAGCGAGATCAGCGTGTCGCCGTTGTCGCCGACGTGCAGGATCATCATCGAGTCCGTGCGCTTGCCCTCGGCGGCACCGGTGTGCAGCTTCTTCTCGTCCGCCTTGGTCATGCCCTCGCGGCTGTCCGAGCCGACGATCAGGTAGTTCGTGCCGGCGCCCGCCGACGGCCGGTCGATGACCGTGGCCAGGTCGACCTCGCGGCGCAGCTTGGAGTCGGCCCAGAAGTAGGTCGCGACCGAGGTGCCGACCAGCACGGTCGCCAGGGTGATCGCGGTCCACTTGATCCGGCGCCGCCAGTTCGGCGCGGGACGCGGCCCGCGGACCGGAGCGTCCGCCGGACCGCCCGGGCCGCGGCCGCCGTAGACCTGGCCGGTGTTGTAACCGCTGTCGTACTCGCCGTAGCCGGCGCCCTCGTCGTATCCCCGGCCGTCCACGTACGACGGCTGCTGCGGGACACCGCCCCCGTAGGGCGGCGCCGACGGGCCCGGGTCGCCGTACGAGCGCTGCCCGGGCGGCACCGCCGGGCCGCGCCGCACCTGACGCATCACGCGGGCGCTCTCCGGCTGCGCGCCGGCACTCCCGCGTCCGTAGCGCGGGTCGCGGTTCTCGTCGGACCATCCCTGGGGCCAGTCATTCATGCGCCCCAGTGTGCAGGGCGTCGGTGTGAGGCTTACAAGGGATGTCGGAAAATAAGAGCGCCGCTGTTGCGAAGCTGACACAAATTCCGCGAATGTCACGTCGGCATAAGGTGGAGGGCATGACAGACCAGGCCACGGACGCGAATCCGGACATCGAACCGGACATCCCCGGCAAGTCGATCTCCGCCTCGCGCACCACTCTCAGCCACATCATGACCCACAACGACACCAACCTGCTGGGGACGGTCCACGGCGGGGTGATCATGAAGCTGGTCGACGACGCGGCGGGCGCGGTGGCCGGCCGGCACTCCGGTGGTCCCGCCGTCACCGCGTCCATGGACGAGATGGCCTTCCTGGAACCGGTCCGCGTCGGCGATCTGGTCCATGTCAAGGCGCAGGTGAACTGGACCGGCCGGACCTCCATGGAGGTCGGTGTGCGCGTCCTCGCCGAGCGCTGGAACGAGTCGACCCCGCCCACCCAGGTCGGCTCCGCCTATCTGGTCTTCGCGGCCGTCGACGCCGACGGCAAGCCGCGCCGGGTGCCGCCGGTGATCCCGGAGACCGACCGGGACCGCCGCCGCTACCAGGAGGCCCAGATCCGCCGCACCCACCGCCTGGCCCGCCGCCGCGCGATCCGCGAGCTGCGCGAGAAGAGGGCCGCGGAGGGGTACGAGGACTGACCAACTCCCCGCAGCTGCCGGGGGGTTGTACGGAAGTGGCAAGTATCACTCGGGCCGTCTGTCGATGATCTGTGCGGATAGTGTGTGCGATCCGGTGGGTGGCTGTGTGCCGGTGGCCGTGTGCCCGCCCGCCGTCCGACAGACGGAGAGTGACGGGGCGCTCGGCGTGGTGGCCCCTGCGGGGGTGCTGAGGCATGGACAGGCCGGGCCATGAACGGGACGAGGGCGTCGATCCCGCGGACCAGTGGGTGCGCAACCCGCACACCGGCGAGTACGAGCTGCGGCCGGACCCGCCCGTCGAGCGGCCGGCCGTACCGGGTCCCCGCTCCGCACCGGATGCCGCCCCGGGCCGGGAGCGTCCTCGGCAGTCCACGGACCGTCCGCAGCGCAGGGCGGCCAGGAGGAAGTCCCCGGGCAAGAGGAAGTCCACCGGCAAACGGATCCTGCTGTGGACCAGCGGCACCCTGGCCTTCGTGGTCGTCGCCGGCGCCGTCGGCGGATACCTCTACCTCAAGCACCTCGACGACAACATCAGCACCACCGACACCGCCGGTGCCACCAGCGACTCCTTCAGCAAGGACAAGGCGTTCAACATCCTGGTGATCGGCACCGACAAGCGGCAGGGCAAGGGCGACTCCGGCTACGGCGACGCCGAGGACAGCCTCGGGCACGCGGACACCAACATCCTCCTGCACGTCTCCCAGGACCGGACGAACGCGACCGCGCTCAGCATCCCGCGCGACCTGATCACCGACATACCGGACTGCCCGACCAAGCAGCCCGACGGCTCGGTCAGGACCATCCCGGGCACGCCCCACACGAAGTTCAACGAGAGCCTCGGCCAGCTCGGCCGCGACCCCGGGTGCACCGTGCGCACCGTGGAGCGGATCGCCCAGGGCATGAAGGTCGACCACTTCATGATGGCCGACTTCAACGCCGTGAAGATGCTGACGACCGCCGTCCACGGGGTCGAGGTGTGCCTCGCCCACCCCGTGAAGGACAAGGAGTCGCACCTGGACCTGCCCGCGGGGCCGTCGACGGTCCAGGGCGAACAGGCCCTCGCCTTCGTCCGCACCCGGCACAGCTGGGCCCACGAGAGCGACCTGGACCGCATCCAGGCCCAGCAGCAGTTCCTCGGCTCCCTGTTCCGCAAGATGAAGTCCGACGCCACGCTCACCAGCCCGGGCACCCTGCTGGACCTGGCGGAGACGGCGACCAAGGCGCTCACCGTGGACAAGGGCATCGGGCACATCACCACGCTCAAGGACGTGGCCCTGGAGCTGAAGAAGGTGCCGCCGAAGAACATCAGCTTCCTCACCCTGCCGGTCCGGGACAACCCGGCCGACGGCCCGGTCCACAAGACGGTCCTGGTGCAGCCCGGCCCCGCCGGGCAGATCTTCTCCGCGATCGAGCACGACGCCTCCTTCACCGAGGTGAAGAAGCAGCAGAAGGCGGCCGAGGCCGCCAGGCTCAAGGGCCCGCGTTCGGCGCCCGGTGACGTCCGCGTCGACATCTACAACGCGGGCGCCCCGGTCGGCTCCGCCCAGGCGGCCCTGGCCTGGCTGCAGACCCAGAAGGGGGTGACCCGGTCCAGCCAGCTCGGCAACTCGGGCGCCCACCAGCCGAAAACCACCCTGGAGTACGCCCCCGCCCAGGCCGCCCAGGCGCGCGAGCTGGCCGACCTGATGGGGCTGGCCGCCGCCGCGCTGAAGCCGGGCAGGAGCGAGACCAACGACCAGGGGCTCCCGGCGATCGTCCTGCGCCTCGGCGCCGACTTCCAGGGCGCGGGCATCCCCCTCACCGGCCCGGCCCACCCCCCGGCCGTCCCGAAACAGACAGCCGACCAGGTCAGGTGCGCTTCCTGAGCCGGGCGGCCCCGCTGCCCCGAGGCTAGCTGCCGGAGCAGACCACCTCGTTGCCGCGCACCGCGTTCTGCTGCGGCTGCTGCGGGTCTTCGTAGCGGACCCTGCGCACGCCCTTGAAGCCGGCCCCGGCGGTCACCTTCAGCAGCGGTCCCTGCCCCGGGGCGGGGTGCAGCTCGGCGCCGGGCAGGGCGGTGGCCAGGGAGCGGGCGGAGCGGTCCCAGCGGGGGTCGTAGGAGATCACCGTGTGCGGCACATGGGCGGGGGCGTCCACCGGCTGGCGGGTGGTGGCGAAGCCGGTCGCCGCGAGCGCCGCGTCGACCCGTTTGGCGAGGCCGGCGGTGCCGGTGCCGTTCGCCACCTGGACCCGGATCTGCCGCGGGTCCACCTCCACCGGCGTGGCGGGTGCCGGGCCGTGCTCCGGGCGGTCCGCGGTGAGCGGCTTGTCGTCACGCAGGGACGCGAAGAGCTGGGCCGCCTTGGCGGGGTCCCACTTCAGGGTCGAGCCGATGCCCTTGACCGAGTAGTTCATCTGCCCGATGGGCACGGTGGTGAACTCGGAGGACGACGGGGAGAAGTTCCGCATGGCCCGGCCGAGGTCGAGCAGCTCGTCGGTGCCGAAGCCCTCGTCGGCGCGGACCGAGCCGAGCACCGCCCGGGTCACGTCCCGGAACCGCATCGGGTTCAGCAGCACCCCGGAGGAGGTGGCCTTGTCGATCAGCTCGGCCATGAACTGCTGCTGCCGCTTCATCCGGCCCAGGTCGCTCGCCCCGTCGATGTGCCGGGCCCGTACGTACTGCAGAGCCTGGCCGCCCATGAGGGTGTGCGCGCCGGGGGCGAGGTCGAGGCCGGTGTAGGCGTCCTTCAGCGGTGTCGTCGTACACACCCGCACCCCGCCGAGGACGTCCACGGTCTTCATGAAGCTGGCGAAGTCGACCTCCAGGTAGTGGTCGATCTTCACATGGGTCATGTTCTCCACCGTGCGGACGGTGAGCTGGGGGCCGCCCTCGGCGTAGGCCGCGTTGAGCCTGACCGGGTGCGGTCCGTGCTCCAGCCCGGTGGCCGGGTCGGTGTGCGCGGGCACCTCGGCGTAGGAGTCCCGCGGCAGGCTCACCACGGTGGCCCGGTCCCGGTTCTCCGAGATGTGCACGATCATCATCGTGTCGGTGCAGTGGCAGGGCGCCCCGCCCAGCCGGTACGCGCGCCGTTCCTGCTCGGTGATCCGGTCGCGGCCGTCGGTGCCGACCAGCAGGACGTTCGTGCCGTGGCCCGCCCGGGGCCGGTTCTTCATGTCCTTGAAGGCGTCGACCCGGGCGATGCCCGCGTCCAGGCTGCTGATCACCGCGTGCCCGATCCCGGCGGAGGCGAGCACCACCACGGACAGCGTGGTCACCGCCCGCATGGCCCAGCGGGGCCGCCGGGGCGGCCGGACGGACCGCACGGGCCGCTCGGGCGGCCGCGGCACACGGCGGGGCGGCTGCGGTCGGCGCTGCGGACGAGCGGGGGACCGGGGCGGGCTGGCCAACGGGGACACCTCCGGACGACGCCGTACGTGGGATCCATGAGCACCGTAGGCCGATACGATCTCCAGCCCGGTCCTACGCCCCTGCGGCGCGCACCGGTGTCCCCCGTTCGCGGTAACGTGAGGCCCCTATGAACGCCAAGCCCGACGTGCGGTTCCCCGCTGTTTCCGTGATCATGCCCGTCCTCAACGAGGAGCGGCACCTGCGCGGGGCCGTCCAAGCGATCCTCGCGCAGGAGTACGCCGGCGAGATGGAGGTCGTCATCGCCCTCGGTCCGTCCACGGACCGCACGGACGAGATCGCGGCCCAGCTCGTGGCGGAAGACGCGCGTGTGCACACCGTCCCGAACCCGACCGGCCGCACGCCGGCCGCGCTGAACGCCGCGATCAAGGCCTCCCGGCATCCGATCGTCGTCCGCGTCGACGGCCACGGCATGCTCTCGCCGGACTACATCGCCACCGCCGTGCGGCTCCTGGAGGAGACCGGCGCGCAGAACGTCGGCGGCATCATGCACGCCGAGGGCGAGAACGACTGGGAGCACGCGGTCGCCGCCGCGATGACGTCGAAGATCGGCGTCGGCAACGCCGCCTTCCACACGGGCGGCGAGGCCGGGCCCGCCGAGACCGTCTACCTCGGTGTCTTCCGCCGGGAGGCCCTGGAGCAGCAGGGCGGCTACAACGAGGAGTTCATCCGCGCCCAGGACTGGGAGCTGAACTTCCGCATCCGTGAGGCGGGCGGCCTGATCTGGTTCTCGCCCGAGCTGAAGGTGTCGTACCGGCCGCGGCCGAGTGTGCGTGCCCTCGCCAAGCAGTACAAGGACTACGGCCGCTGGCGGCACGTCGTGGCCCGCTACCACTCCGGCTCGATCAACCTGCGCTATCTGGCCCCGCCGACGGCGGTGTGCGCGATCGCGGCGGGGATCGTGGCCGGCGCGGCGCTCACCCCGTGGGCCTTCGTCGTCCCCGGCGGCTATCTGGCGGCGATCGTCGCGGGCTCGGTCCCGGCCGGCAAGGGTCTGTCCCCGAAGGCCCGGCTGCAGATCCCCGTGGCCCTGGCCACCATGCACATGTCGTGGGGCTGGGGCTTCCTGACCAGCCCGAAGGCGCTGGCCAAGCGGGTCATCGCGTCCCGGCGCCCGGCGGTCCTCAGCCCGAGCTGACCGGCTCACACCGAGAAGGCCGCCTCGCGCACGCTGATCCACGTGCCGAGGCGGCCTCTTTGTGTCGTCCCATGAGGTGGGTGCCGCCGTGGCGGCCGACTCGGACAAGTAAGTCAAGCCTTACTTTCATGGAAATCCGGCTGCATAGTGGAGGGCCGAGTCGACGGGAGGACTGCTGTTGCCGCCGTTCAACAGTGATGCCGCAGGACAGGCCGAGGTGGAGCAGGCCCACGTGGCCGCTATGTACCGGCTCCTCGACGAGCGACTGGCGGATGCACGGGCCCAGCTGGCGGATGTGCTGAGGTCGTCGGCCGACAGCCCGGGCGAGGTGTACGCGCGCGATGTCGCCGCAGAGCGTCTGGCACGTCGGATTCGCGGGCTGGAGGGGGCCGAGGAGGGGTTGGCGTTCGGCCGGGTCGATGGCGCGGACGGAACCGTCCTGCACATCGGACGGCTCGGCCTGCACGTGGGCGACCGGGACCTGCCCCTGCTCGTCGACTGGCGAGCGGACGCGGCGCGGCCCTTCTACGAGGCGACGGCCCTCCACCCCATGGGGCTGCGGCGCCGGCGTCATCTGCGGGTCGAGGGCCGTGCGGTACGTGCGGTGAGCGACGAGCTACTGGACGGATCGCCGGCCGCGGTCGGCGACGTCGTCGGCGACGGTCCGCTCACCGAAGCGCTGGAGGCGCGGCGCACCGGGCGGATGCGTGCGGCGGTGGCGACCCTGCAGGCGGAGCAGGACGCGATCGTCCGGTCCCCGCACCGGGGGGTGACGGTGGTGCAGGGCGGCCCCGGTACGGGCAAGACCGTGGTTGCGCTGCACCGGGCGGCGTACGTGCTGTACGCGTTCCCGGGAGCGGCCGCCCGCGGCGTGCTGGTGCTCGGGCCGAACGCGCGGTTCCTCGACTACGTTTCCCAGGTGCTCCCCTCGCTGGGGGAGAACGATGTGCTCCTGGCGACGTGCGCGGAGCTGGCCGGGGTGGAGCCCGCAGCCGTGGAGCCGTTCGACGTCGCGCGCCTCAAGGGGAGTTCCGCGCTGGCCGAGGCGCTCGCGGACCTGGTGCACTCCCTGCAGGCACCTGCCGGCGGCTTCGTGGTCCGGGTGGGGCAGCAGTCGGTCCGGCTGGAGCGCGGGGATGTCGCGGCGGCGCGGGAGGCCGCGGTGGCCGGCGGTCTGGCGCACAACACTGCGCGGGAGGTGTTCAAGGACCACCTGATCGGCGCGGTCACCGACGCCCTGGAGCGGGGCGCCGTCGAGACCCTCGAACAGATCGACGCCGAGATCGCCGAGAGCACGGGCATGGATCTCGATGCCGCGGCCGAGGCCGATCTGCGGGCTCTCGGCTTCGACGACGCGCCGGCCGCGGATCCGGCTGAGGTGTTCGACGCGGACACCGTCCGTGCGGACCTGACGGGCGACGCCCACATCGACCGTGCGGTGGAGTCCCTCTGGCCGCGGCTGACGCCCGGAGTGGTCGTACGGGCCCTGCTGGCGGACGCTCGCACGCTGGCGAGGCACCTGCCCTCGCTCACCGGCGACGAACGGTCCCGGCTGGTGCGTTCGCCCGACGCCCCGTGGACGGATGCCGACGTACCGCTGCTGGACGAGGCGGCGGCCCTGGTGGACGGGCCGCCGGAGCGGTCGTTCGGGCACGTCGTGGTCGACGAGGCCCAGGAACTGACCGCGATGCAGTGGCGGATGGTGATGCGCCGGTGTCCGGCCAGGTCGATGACGCTGGTGGGTGACTTCGCCCAGGCGGGCCCCGCGACGGCGGCGGGCGACTGGTCCCAGGCGCTGGGTCCGCATCTCGGCAACCGGTTCTCCCTGCACACGTTGACCGTCAGCTACCGCACCACCGAGGAAATCCTTGCGATCACCCACGGCCTGCTGGCGCGGATCGCCCCCGGTCAGACGCCGAGCCGGTCGATCCGCCACGGCGATCATCCCCGCCACCTCACCGCCTGCCCGCACTCCGTCGCCGCCACCGTGGCCGGGGAACTCCGGGCGCAGGCGGCCTCGCACCCGGACGACCTGCTCGCCGTGATCTGCGCGGACGACCGGGTCGAGGAGCTGGCGTCCGCGGATGTGGCGCGGTGGGCCCGCCTCGTGCCGGCTTCCGAAGCCCGCGGGCTGGAGTTCGACGCGATCGTCGTCGTCGCCCCGGAGGAGATCGCCGCAGCCCGTCCCGGCGGTGAGCGCGACCTGTACGTCGCCCTCACGCGCGCAACCAGGAGACTGTGCACGATCGCCGTGAACCCGGCGTCACGGCACACCTGACGCCGGAAGGGCGCGCACACGGCGAAGCCGGGCTTGTGGAGTGCACGGCTTCACCCTGGCCTAGGAGGCGCACTGCACCTTGTCCGCCGTGGACTTCTGGACGTCCGGTGCCTTCGACGGAGCGGTGAGGGAGACCCCGGCGCCCTTGAAGTCCTTGCCCAGGGTCAGCGTCATCGCGGGCAGGCCCTGGGAGTTGGTCACGCTCTTGCCGGGCTTGAGCGCGGAGCCGGACAGGCCCATGAGATGGGCCAGTTCGCGGGCCTGGGCGGCCTGGTCGGGCGCGTACTCGAGCGTGGTGTTGCTCAGCTCCGCCGGCGCGTTGCCCGCGTTCTCCGACTTCAGCACGCCCTCCTGGTTCTGCAGCCAGCCGAGGGTCTCCTGCGCGCCGCCGGAGACGGCGCCGCCGTTGAGGATCCGCACCCGTACGTCGGCCGGGGCGGACCTGCTGCCCTTCAGACGCGCGGCAGCCGCGTCCTTCGCCGCCTTCTGCTGCTTCTTCACCTCGGTGAACGAGACGTCGTTCTTGATCGCGTCGAAGACCTGGGGGGCGCTGCTCTGGTTGACGATGACCGTCTTGTGGACGACGCCGTCGGCCGGGTTGTCGAGCACGGGCACCGTCACGAACGAGATGTTCTTCGGCGGGACCTTCTTCAGCTCCAGCGCGATGTCCTTGAGTGTGCTCACGGAACCGATGCCCTGGTCCACGGTCAGCGCCTTCGTGGCGGCCTCGGCGAGATCGATCAGCTTGGTCGGGCTGGTCAGCGTGTCGCTGGAGGACATCTTCCGCATCAGCGAGCCCATGAACTGCTGCTGGACCTTGATGCGGTCCAGGTCGCCCTGGTTGCCCCAGCTGTGCCGGGTGCGGACGAAGGCCAGCGCCTGCTCGCCCTCGATCTTGTGCTCACCGGCGCCCAGCTTGAGGTGCGAGTCCGGGTCGTCCACCGCGTGCTTGAGACAGACGTCGACGCCGCCGACCGCCGAGGTCAGCGTCTTGACCGCGTTGAAGTCGACCATCATGAAATGGTCCGGCATGATCCCGGTGACCTGCTGCACGGTGCGCATGGTGCAGCCCGGGTCACGGCCGTCCTGGCCCAGGCTGGTGTTGAAGCGCACGTCGTCCGTGCCGGGGACGACCTTCTCGCTGCCGTCCGGCTGCTTCGTCGGGCAGTCCGGCACGTTCACGATCAGGTCGCGCGGAATGCTCAGCGCGGTCGCGTTCGTCCGGTCCTTGGAGACGTGCAGCAGGATGTTGGTGTCGGCGTGCCCGACGCTGCCCTTGTCGCCGTAGCCCTCGTTGCCCTTGCCGGTGCGCTTGTCGGTGCCGATGACCAGGATGTTGAAGGCGCCGTCCTTGCTGAAGCCGTTCTTGGCGGCGCTGCCGACGTCCGTCGTGGTGACGTTGCCCTCGAGGTGCTTGATGTACAGATAGCCGGCGGCGCAGAGGGCGACCAGCACGAACGCCGTGCCGCCGGCGGTCCACCCGACCACCTTCTTCGCCTTGGACTTCTTCACCGGCCGCCGGCCGCGCCGCCCCTGGGGTGTCTCCGGCTCGCCGCCCCGGCGCCGGGCCGAGCGCGGCGCCGGTACGTCACCGCCACGCACCCGGCCCGCCTCACGGGCCCCGCCCGCCGCCGAGTCGTTGCCGCGGCGGCGTGCGGCACGGGCGTTGTCCCCGGGGGACGGTCTGCGGGGGCCCGGGACCGACGACTGCGGTGCGGAAGGGCTCAGTCGCAGTTCGTATTCGCCGGTGTTCGGATTGAGCACCCACTGGTCTGCGGGGTCGATGTTCTCCGCCCGCCCACGGCCTTGCGCGTCCACGGTTGTCCGAATCCTCCGTCGGGGCCACGCGGCGCCTTCCCCCTCAAGGCGCTCGGGTCTCGGTGAAACAGTGCACGACCCCAGAACTGGACCCGGTGCACCGGATCGCTCACCCTATCCGCCCAGTTCAGCGTCGAGCCACGCCGGTGACAAATTCCACCTGACTGCAACCGGGCAATCCGCCGCATTTCCTGAACGGAGGTCCGGTGCGCCGGTGTGCGCGTCACTCACAGCTGTGTTCGGCGGCGGTGTTCCCCCGGAACGTGGGCACGGGTGACGGGTCGCCCTTGCCGTCCGCCCCCGAGGCGCCCTCAGGCGTGTCCCGGGCCACCGCCACGGGCTGATCGGCCCGCAGCCGCGCGAACAGCTTCTCGGCTTCCGGCTCCACGAGTTGGTCACGGTTGGCGTCGTAGACGTACGACTCCCTCGGTACGGTCAGGAACTGCACCCGTTCGGTGGGGATGTCGCGCAGGCCGCGAACCAACTGGTACAAGCCGCGCAGACTGGCCAGTTCCGGATCGGTGGTCAGCGAGGAGGTCGCCGCGTCCAGCACCGGATACAGCTTCACCGGGTTCAGCAGGACGTCGTTGCTCTGCACCTTGTCGACGAGCGCGCCGAGGAACCGCTGCTGGCGCTCCATCCGCTCGGTGTCGCTGCCGTCGCCGAGCGACTTGCGGGCCCGCACGTACCCGAGCGCCTGCTCCCCGTCGAGCACGACCCTGCCCGCGGGCAGCTTCAGTTTGGCCGCCTTGTCGTCGATGGGCTCCTTCAGGCAGACCTGCACCCCGTCCACGGCGTCCACCATCTCCTTGAAGCCGCTGAAGTCCACGATCATGTGGTGGTCGATCCGGATGTCCGTCAGCTTCTCGACCGTCCGGATCGTGCACGCCGAACCGCCCACCTGGAAGGCGTGGTTGAACATCGCGAACACCGGCAGGCTGCGGCTGCCGTCCTGCTGCCGGCAGCCGGGGATGCCCACCATCAGGTCCCTCGGCAGCGAGACGGCGGTGGCGCTGCGCCGGTCGGCGGCCAGGTGCAGCAGGATCGTGGTGTCGGAACGCTCGGTGCCCAGGTCCCGCCCGTACGCGGAGTTGCCGTCCCCGGCCCGCGTGTCGGATCCGATCAGCAGGATGTTCTGCGCACCCCGCACGAGCGCGGTGGGCCGCTCCCGCTCGTAACGGGCCAGCTCGCGGGCGGCCGCCTCGTCCGGGGTGATGTTCGCACTGAGCTTGGCGTAGACGGCCCAGCCGGTTCCCGCGGCGGCCGCGACGAACACGGCCAGCCCGAGCGCCGTCCCCTTCGCCCACCGCCGCCGGCGCCGTCGCCGTAGCCCGTTCCCGGTGGCCGAGGTCCCCGGGCCGGGACCGGGGGCCTTGCGGGCGGAGTCGGTCACGGGCGGGACACCCCCTCATGGCGTACGAGCGTCAGGTCCTGCTCCTACGACCATGGCGGGGGAGAGCCGTGACAGCGCCCTCAGCTGCTCCAACCGGGGGACGTGCCGCTCCTCGGGGGCGCGGCCCCTACCGCCGTACCGCGGTCACCCTCTCGCTCTCGATCCGCTTGGCGAGGCCTTCCTCGCCCAGCCGCTCCGGGTGCCGGCACAACACCACGGACCCGCCGGTGGCGAGCGGCGAGTACAACCCCGCGCTGAGCCCCTCCCACGTGTCGTACGGCACAGCGGACAGCATGCGAGAACCCGGCCCCGTCAGCCCCAGCGCAGGCGCCTCCGCCAGGGCCCGTTCGACGACCTCGGCCCCGCTGAACTCCCGCCCGGCGACGATCAGCGCGGCATCCTCGGCATCCACCGGCGCGAACGGTACGAACCGGTCACCCTGGCCCGGCACTTCCACGGCGTAGTCGATGAAACCGTCCGGTGTCTGCGGAAAACGCCCGCCGAGCGGCCGCAGTGCCAGTGCGACCCGCTCGCCACGGCACGCCCGCGCCGCCTCCACGGAGTCCGGCCCGCTGACGACCACGTCGGCCGCCGCCGGATCCCCGGCCACGTCCGCGATCGCGCCCACCGACGAACACGCCAGCAGCCACACCGCCGTCTGCCAGTGGGCGGGCAGCAGCAGCGCGACCCGGTCACCGGGTCCGGCGGACAGGTCGCCCTGGAGGAGATTCGCGGTCTTGGCCACCCAATTGGCGAAGGTGGCCACGGACAGTTCGACGCGTTCGCCCGTGGCGTCGTCGTAGAAGGTCACCAGCGGGCGGCCGGGGTCCGCGGCGAGCGCGGAAGCCAGCAGGTCGGCAGGGGTGCGATCGGTGGCGTTCACCCGGAAAAGGGTACGCGCGGGCGGACACGCGCAGCGCGCGACGGGGGCACCGGTTCGGCGGAACGGCTGCCGACGGTCCGTCAGTTCGCCGTTGGACAGATTTGTATGACTATGTCCAAGATCATAAGCATGCGTGGATTCCTGACACCGTCCATCGGCGCACCGTCGATCACCGTCTGCTCGATCAGCGTGACCTGCGCCGCGGCCCTCGCACTCCCGCTGACCCCGCCCGCGTCCGCCGCGCCCGCCCGCTCCGTCGCCCCGCGGGCCGCCGCCGATCCCGCGATCCCGGGAAGCACCCGCTCGCTGCCCCTCGTCCCCCTCTCCGCCGAGCGCGTCCGCGGCACCGCCCCGGAGCAGGGGCTGTACCGGCCCGGCGGACAGCACTTCTCGCTGGTCGGTGTCGTCTGGCGGGACCCGGACACCGAACTGCGCGGCCGGGTCCAGGTGCGCACCCGGTCGGCCGCGACGGGGAAGTGGTCCGGCTGGCAGGAGCTGGAGACGCACAACGCCGACCACGGCGCCGACCCGCGCACGGCGGAACGGGACGCCCGGGGGGTGCGCGGAGCGACCGCACCGCTGTGGGTGGGCGACGCGGACGGCGTGGACGTACGGGTCCAGGCCGGTGCGCGGGGCGGCCGTACGGACGAGGTGAGGCCGCCGCTGCCGTCGGGGCTGCGCCTCGAACTCGTCGACCCCGGCGGCGAGGGGCCACCCGAGGGCGGGCCGGCCGAACCGCCCCGGACCGGCCTGCAGTCGGCCGCGGCCCGGGAGGCCTCGGCCGCCAACAGCGACCTCACCGGCTTCGGGTCCATGGCGATCCCGGCACTGGGCAAGCGGGCCACCGAGCGGGAACTCGTCCGTCTCCGGGGGCCGGTGCGGGGCAAGCCGCACATCGGGCCGCGCCCACGGATCGTCACACGGCGCGGCTGGGGCGCGGACGAGTCCCTGCGCCAAGGCAGGTTCGCCTACATGAAGAAGGTCAAGGCGGCCTTCGTCCACCACACGGCCTCGGGCAACAGGTACACCTGCTCCCAGGCCCCCTCGGTCATCCGCAGTATCTACCGCTACCACGTCAAGAGCATGGGCTGGCGGGACATCGGCTACAACTTCCTCGTCGACAAGTGCGGAACCATCTACGAGGGCCGGGCCGGTGGCGCGGCGAAGGCGGTCCTCGGCGCGCACACCGAGGGCTTCAACCGCGACAGCATGGGCATCGCCGTGATCGGCACGTACGGCACGGCGGAGCCGCCCCGCGCCGCGGTGACGGCCGTCGCCCGGCTCACCGCATGGAAGCTCGGGCTCTACGGGGTCAATCCGCGTGGCACGACATATCTCAGGTCAGGCGGTGGCAACCTCTTCCCCAAAGGTAAGAAGGTACGACTGAACGTGATCTCCGGCCATCGGGACGGATTCGCCACCGAGTGCCCTGGCAAACGGCTTTACGCCAGGCTCGGTACGGCCCGTTCCAGCGCGGCGCGCTACCAGGGGCGCTGACGCGGCAGGGGAGAGCGTTCGCCGCCGTCGCCGCGGGGCTCGCCGGTCTCACACCGTTCTCATACCGATCTCGCGGGAAAACGCGCGGTCGTCAAGGGCGCCGCCGCTACGGTCTGCATACACTGACCCGCCGAAACGAGTGATACGAGTGGTACGAGTAGTTCGGCCGGTCCCGGCAGGAAGCAGAGACGACAGGTGACAGAAGCGATCCTCCTGGTCGGCGGCAAAGGCACCCGGCTGCGTCCGCTCACGGTGCACACACCCAAGCCCATGGTCCCGGCCGCCGGGGTGCCGTTCCTCACGCACCAGCTGGCGCGCGCCAAGGCGGCGGGCGTGGACCACATCGTGCTGGCCACCAGCTATCTGGCCGAGGTCTTCGAGCCGTACTTCGGCGACGGCTCCGCGCTCGGCCTGCACATCGAGTACGTGACCGAGGAGGAGCCGCTCGGCACGGGCGGTGCCATCCGCAATGTCGCCTCCCGCCTGCACTCCGGTCCCGACGAACCGGTGCTGATCTTCAACGGTGACATCCTGACGGGCCTGGACATCAGGGCGCTGGTGGACACCCACGAGTCCGCGTCCGCCGACGTCTCCCTCCACCTGACGAAGGTGACGGACCCCAGGGCCTACGGCCTGGTCCCCACGGACGAGACCGGCCGCGTCCTCGCCTTCCTGGAGAAGCCGCAGACGCCGGAGGAGATCGTCACCGACCAGATCAACGCGGGGGCGTACGTCTTCCGCCGGTCGGTCATCGACACGATCCCGCTGGGCCGCCCGGTGTCCGTGGAGCGGGAGACCTTCCCCGACCTCCTCTCGGCCGGCGCCCATCTCCAGGGCATGGTCGACTCCACCTACTGGCTGGACCTCGGTACCCCGGCGGCGTTCGTCCGCGGCTCGGCCGACCTGGTCCTGGGCCGCGCGCCCTCCCCGGCCGTTCCCGGCCGCTGCGGCGACCGCCTGATCCTCCCGACGGCCGAGGTGGCGCCGGACGCGAAGCTGACCGGTGGCACGGTGGTCGGCGAGGGCGCGTTCGTCGCGGAGGGGGCGCGTGTCTCCGGCTCCACCATCCTCCCCGGCGCCGTCATCGAGCCCGGCGCGGTCATCACCGACTCCCTCATCGGCACGCGGGCCCGCGTCGGCGAGCGCACGGTCCTGACCGGCACGGTCATCGGCGACGGCGCGGTCGTCGGCCCCGACAACGAGCTGCGCGAGGGAGTACGGGTCTGGTGCGACGCCCGCATCCCGGCGGGGGCGGTCCGCTTCTCTTCGGACCAGTAGCGGTCTTCGGACCGGTAGCGGGGGTGTCCGGGGTGCGGCTCATGAGGGCTGCGCCCCCAGACCTCCGTCTCGGGGGGAACTGCGGCGGCAGCAGCGGGCGCCTCACAGCAGCCCGATGTCCACCCGGGGCATCTTCGGCGCACGCCGGGCCGGGACATGACCGCTCAGCAGGATCAGCCGGACCGCCCGATGCCGCTGCCCCGCATACGGCTCCAGCAGGCGCAGCATCACCGCGTCGTCCGCATGCCGGTCCCCGGCCAGCGCCCACCCCACGATCCCCGGCAGATGCAGGTCCCCGACCGTGACGGCGTCCGCCGCCCCGTGACTGCGCTGCACCACCTCCGCCGACGTCCACGGCCCGATCCCCGGCACGACCTCCAACCGCGCCTGGGCCTCGGCCGCCGGCATCCGCACCGCCTGCTCCAGCCGCGCAGCGACCCGCACGGCCCGCAGAATCGTGGACGCCCGCTTGTCGTCGACGCCGGCCCGGTGCCACTCCCAGGAGGGAATCAGCGCCCAGGTCCGCGGCGCCGGCATCACGAACATCGGCCGTTCCCCGGCTCCCGCCGGCCCCGGCGCACGCTCCCCGAACCGCCGTACCAGCAACCGCCACGCCCGGTACGCCTCGTCCGTCGTGACCTTCTGCTCCAGGACAGACGGGACGAGGGACTCCAGCACCAGCCCCGTCCGCGTCAGCCGCAGCCCCGGCCGCCGGTGCCGGGCCAGCGCCACCACCCGGTGCCGGGGCACGAACGCCTCCGGCTCGTCGGCCGCGCCGAGCCACTCGGGCAGCCGGTCCAGCAGCCACTCCGCGCCCGCGCCCCACGCCTCGCCGAGCACCTCAGCGTCGTACGCGCGCACCCGCAGCGTGCCCGGCCCGGCGGGCGTACGGCAGGCCCGCCACACGGATCCGTCCGAGGTGGCCCGGAAGGTGGGGTCGGCGGGCCCGCGCCGCAGCGGTCCGAGCACCAGGCCCAGATCGAGCGGTCCCTCGGGCACCCACCGCCGTACCCGCGCCGACGCTGCCGCCTGACGCGGTATCCCGGCAGCGGCGCCCGCGGGCACACCGGCATGGCCTCCGCGCACGGTCGTACGCGTCGGCCGCTGAGCGAATCGTCCTGCCACGAAATGAGGTCCTAGGGAGCCGGTGCCGCCGGGGTCGTCGGTGTCGTGCTACGAGACTAGGCGCTCGGGCAGGAGCGCGTACGCGAACTCACCGCACCTCGACGAACGCCCCGGCGTCCCGCTCCGGCCGCGGTCTCGGCTCCTCGGCCGGATGCCCGACCGCCACCGCGCCCATCGGCTCCCAGTGCGCGGGCAGCGCGAGCACCTCACGCACCACGTCCCGGCAGAACATCGTCGACGACACCCAGGCCGAGCCCAGCCGCTCCCCAGCCAGCGCGACCAGCAGGTTCTGCACGCCGGCGCCCATCGCGACGACGAACATCTCCCGCTCGGCGCCGTCCCGCCGCGCGTCCCCGTAGTGGTGCGAGCCGTCCGTGACGAGGCACGGCACCACCAGGTAGGGCGCGTTGCGCAGGACGTCACCGCGGCGCACCCGCTTCGCGACGGACTCCTCGCTCTTGCCGTCCCGGCGCAGGTCCGCGATCCAGGCGTCGCGCATCGCGTCCAGCAGCCGGGTGCGGGACCGCGCCGACTCCAGCAGGACGAACCGCCAGGGGGTGGTGTGGTGCGGGGCCGGCGCGGTCACCGCCGCCGCCACCGCGCGCCGTACCGCCCCGGGGTCCACCGGCTCGTCCGTGAACGCCCGGACCGTGCGCCGCTGGGTCACCGCCTCCCGGACCGCCTCGGACGTGCCGAGCCGGAACATGTCGTCGCGCGCGGTCCGCACCAGCGCCCGCGCGCCCTCGCCGTCCCCCGCGCCGAGGACATGGGGCAGACCGCGCAGCACGGCCACCGGCCGGCCCGTCGCCTTGCCCTTGACCAGGTCGCCGGCGGCGGCCAGCTCGTCCGCCGTGGCGACGACCGTCGCGCTGAGCGGATTGCCGTGCGCGTCCGCGCCCCCGCGCAGATCGTCCAGCACACGCACACCCGCGGCGCCGATCGCCACGTCCGTGAGCCCCGCGCGCCAGGGTCGCCCGAAGGTGTCGGTGATGACGACACCGACGTCGACGCCGAGGGCCTCGCGCAGTCCGGCGCGGAGCGCACGCGCGGACGCGTCCGGGTCCTCGGGCAGCAACAGCACCGTGCCGGCGGGGGTGTTGGAGGCGTCGACCCCGGCGGCGGCCATGACCAGGCCCTGCCGGTTCTCCACGATGCGCAGCGCGCCGCGCCGGGCCACGACCCGGACGGTCTCGGCGTCGATCGCCGCCTCCCGGTCGACCGCCTGGACGACCCGGCCCTCCGCCTTGGAGACGATCTTGGAGGTGACGAGCAGCACGTCCCCGTCGGCCAGACCCGGCTCGGCGGCGGCGATCAGCTTGGCGAGATCGTCGCCCGGCTGCACCTCGGGGATGCCCGACAGGGCCCGGACGGTGTACTCCGGGTGCTCCTCGTTCACGCTTGCCGCACCTCCTCGGCCAGCGCCAGCGCCTCCCGCGCCATCTGCGCGGCGGCCTCGACGTCGGTCATCATCAGCGGTACGGCCCGGCAGCGGATCCCGTCCGCCTCGACCCGCTCGACCGCGCCCGCGTCCACGGTGTCGACCAGCCAGCCGTCCAGCAGGCCGGAGCCGTAGTGCTCGGCGACCGCGGCCGCCGTGGACTCCACGCCGACCGCGGCGAGCACCTTGTCGGCCATCCCGCGCACCGGCGCGTCCCCGACGATGGGCGACAGGCCGATCACGGGCACGCCCGCGTCCGCGATCGCCTCCCGGATGCCGGGCACGGCGAGGATGGTGCCGATGGACACGACGGGGTTGGACGGCGGGAAGAGGATGACGTCCGCCCCGGCGATGGCCTCCAGGACGCCCGGCGCCGGTGTGGCCTGCTCGGCGCCCACGGGCACCACCGCCTCCGCCGGGACCGAGGCGCGCAGCCGCACCCAGTACTCCTGGAAGTGGACCGCCTTGCGCTCGCCGTCGACCTCGAGCGCCACGTGCGTCTCCACGCGGTCGTCGGTCATCGGGATCAGCTTCACGCCCGGCTTCCAGCGGTCGCACAGCGCCTCGGTGACGGCGCTGAGCGGATAGCCCGCGCCGAGCATCTGCGTGCGCACGATGTGCGTGGCGAAGTCCCGGTCACCGAGGCCGAACCAGTCGGGCCCGACCCCGTAGGCCGCCAGTTCCTCCTTGAGGTGGAAGGTCTCGTCGGCCCGCCCCCAGCCCTGCTCCTCGTTGATGCCGCCGCCCAGCGTGTACATCACCGTGTCCAGGTCGGGGCAGACCTTCAGCCCGAAGAGGTGGATGTCGTCGCCGGTGTTGCCGATCACCGTGACGTCCGCGTCCGGCACGGCCTGCTTCAGACCGCGCAGGAAACGGGCACCGCCGATGCCGCCTGCCAGAACCACAATGCGCATGCACCAAGTCTTGCAGGCGGGTACGACAACGCGTCAGGCAGTCACCGGACGAGCCTCGCAGTGCTGGGCGGTGTGCATGGGCATCTCGGTCAGGCCCGGGTAGTAGACGTGCAGGCTGACCGCCGGCTCCAGCGCGTCGTTGACGACCTCGTGGACGTAGCCCGGCGCGAACACCCGCTGCGTGCCCGCGGCCAACGCGCGCGTGCCGCGCTCGGTGCGCTCGGTGAGGGTGCCCTCCAGCACGGTGAGGACACCGGAGGAGCGGCCGTGGTCGTGCAGCCCGCTGCCCTGCCCGGGCACCCAGGACAGCAGCCACACCTCGTAGCCGGGGCCGGTGCGCAGCCGGTGGTACCAGCGGGTGGTCGCGTCGTAGCGGACCAGGTGGGCCCACTGGGCGCGGTCGGCGGCGATCGACCGGGCGAGGCCCACGAACTCGGCAACGGTGGCCGGGTGCTCGCGCGGCGGCTGGAGCAGGTGCGGGACTTCGAGGATGTCGCCGGCGATCTGGAGGTCGTTGTCGCTGTTCATGGGGTGCGGTGGTTCCTCGGTGAGGGAAGGCCGGAGGGAACGGAGGAGGGACCGCGTCACGGGGGACACGGCTACAGCCGGAGCACGGTAGGGCTCAACAGCTGCAACAGCGACAACAGCTACAGCGGGACCGGGCAGCACCGTGGGACCCGGCGGTGCGGGTCGAGGTGAGTGCCAAGTTCGCGAGCATGCCCACTAGGACATCAGTTCACACCTGAGCTGTCAACTCGACGCCCGGCATGTGGGACACGTTTCACCTCATCCGGTTCATCTGTCAGGTGAAAGGTTTGTTCACCCGGACCTCGGGACACATGGGGCACAACCGAGCGCTCAAGCCTCGTGCAACGCGATCGAACACGAGGACGTCCTTCTCCGTACAGAGGGCTGTGCGGGGGTCGACCGCCTCCTCGGCCCTCGCCTGCGTGTCAAGGTTTATGGCGATTTGAACACTTTCCGCATGGCCTTGGTTCCGCAGAGTGAATAACGGGCTCAATAGCAGATCTCGGCTTGACTCGCCCGGAGCAGCACACTTGTAATTTCACTCGTGTCGTTCAGCCGAAATCGGTAGCGGCAACACGGGGACGCGAAAGACAGACGAGGGGCGCACATGACCGAGCTGGTGCAGCAACTGCTGGTCGACGACGCGGACGAGGAACTCGGCTGGCAGGAGCGCGCGCTGTGCGCCCAGACCGACCCCGAGTCCTTCTTCCCCGAGAAGGGCGGCTCCACCAGAGAGGCGAAGAAGGTCTGCCTCGCCTGTGAGGTCCGCTCCGAATGCCTTGAGTACGCCCTCGCCAACGACGAGCGATTCGGTATCTGGGGCGGTCTGTCGGAGCGGGAGCGGCGTCGGCTGAAGAAGGCCGCCATCTGATCGTACATCCAGCCCAAAACGTTACGAAAGGCCCGTTGTCGGTGGGTTATCCACAGGCGGCGGGCCGTCGTCATGGCCAGCCGATAGTGTGGTCGCTCGTCCGAGACGCCCCGCTGTCCCCTCGGCACCCGAGAGGGCGCGGGCGTCCACCGCAGTCCATCGAACCGGGGCCCGCACCTCGATGTCCGTGCACAGCCATACGGCAGCCCAAGACTCGGCTGCCACACCTGAGTTCCCGCGTCACGTGGTGACCGCGGTCCTCGTCTCCCACGACGGCGCCCGCTGGCTGCCCGACGCCCTTGCCGGGCTGCTCGGCCAGGAGCGCCCCGTGCAGTACGCGGTGGCCGCCGACACCGGCAGCGCGGACGACTCCGCCCGGCTGCTCACCGACGCCCTCGGCGACGCGGGCGTCCTGCACCTCGCCCGGCGCACCGGCTTCGGCCAGGCCGTCGAGGAGGCGAGCCGCACCGCCCCGGTCCTCACCCCCGAAGAGCTGCCGTACCTCAAGCGCCCCAGCGGCTGGGACCCGGTCACCCGCTCCTGGCGCGACGACGCCTACGACCTGCCCGAACTGCCGCACGGCGAGCCCGTCCAGTGGCTCTGGCTGCTGCACGACGACTGCGCCCCCGAACCCGACGCCCTCGCCCAGCTGCTGCGGGTCGTCGAGACCGAACTGGAGCTGGGCCGCGACGACGTGGCGATCGTGGGCCCCAAGTTGCGCGGCTGGTACGACCGCCGGCAACTGCTGGAGGTCGGTGTCTCCATCGCCAACTCCGGCCGCCGCTGGACCGGCCTGGACCGCCGCGAACAGGACCAGGGCCAGCACGACCACGTCCGCACCGTGCTGTCCGTCTCCACCGCCGGCATGCTCATCCGCCGCGACGTCTTCGAACAGCTCGGCGGCTTCGACCGCCGGCTGCCCCTGATGCGCGACGACGTCGACCTGTGCTGGCGCGCCCACGCCGCCGGACACCGCGTCCTGATCGCCCCCGAGGCGGTCGTACGGCACGCCGAGGCCTCCTCCCGCGAGCGCCGTACCGTCGACTGCGCCGGCCGCACCGCCGCCTCCCCGCACAAGGTCGACAAGGCCGGCGCCGTCTACACCCTGCTCGTCAACACCCGCGGCGGCGCGCTGCCCTGGGTCCTGCTCCGGCTCGTCGTCGGCACCCTCCTGCGGACCGTCGCCTACCTCGTCGGCAAGGTCCCCGGCCAGGCCGTCGACGAGATCCGCGGCCTGCTCAGCACCCTGCTGCGCCCCGAGCGGATCATCGCCGCCCGGCGCCGCCGCGGCCCCGCACGGATCGACAAGGGCGAACTGCGCCAACTCTTCCCACCACCCGGTGCCACCGTCCGGGCCACCGTGGAACAGCTCGCCGCCAACTTCACCAGCGGCTCCGACGACACCTACCGGGCCGGCCGGCACGGCGGCGCCGTGGAGTCCGGGCCCGGCGGCGACGACGACTTCCTGGAGGTCGAGCAGTTCGCCCGGCTCAGGCGGATCGCCCGCAAGCCCGGCCCGGTGCTCTTCCTCGCGCTGCTGCTCATCTCCCTCGTCGCCTGCCGCGCCCTGCTCGGCGGCGGCGCGCTCGCGGGCGGCGCCCTGCTGCCCGCCCCGGCCGGCGCCGGCGAGCTGTGGGCCCGTTTCGCGGACGCCTGGCACCCGGTCGGCGCGGGCGGCACCCCGTCCGCCCCGCCCTACCTCGCCGTCCTCGCGACCTTCGCCGGCATCCTGTTCGGCTCCACGGGACTCGCCGTCACCGTCCTGCTGGTCGCCTCGGTACCGCTCGCCGGGTTCACCGCCTACTTCGCCTCCCGGCCGCTCGTCACCTCCCGGCTGCTGCGCGCCTGGGCGGCCATCGCCTACGCCTTCCTGCCCGCCACCACCGGCGCCCTCGCCGGCGGCCGCATCGGCACCGCCGTCCTCGCCGTGCTGCTGCCGCTCATCGCACGCGCCGGCATCGCCGCGAGCGGCCTCGCCAACCGCTCCGGCGCGCGCGGCAGTTGGCGCGCCACCTGGGCGTACGCGCTGCTGCTGACCATCACCACCGCCTTCACGCCGATCGTGTGGCCCATCGCCCTGCTCCTCGGCATCGGCGTGCTCGTCCTGCGCCGCGGTGACCTCGTCGCCCACGTCCTGCGCTTCCTCGCCCAGCTCGGCACCCCCCTGCTGGTCCTCGCCCCCTGGTCGCTGACCCTGCTCCCGACCGGCTTCTTCAAGGAAGCGGGCCTGGCGTACGGCCCTTCCGCGGCCTCCGCCCTCGACCTGCTCGGCGCCGGCCCGGGCGGGCCGGGCACCGTGCACGGTCTGATGCTCATCGGCATCGTCCTCGCCGCCCTCGCCGCGCTGCTGCGCTCCGAGCGGCAGCTGGGCATCCGCACCGCCTGGGCGGTCGCCCTGGTCGCCCTCGTCTTCGCCGTCCTGTCCAACAGGTCCGCGTGGGCCGGACCGGCCACCCTCGTCTACGGCATCGCCCTGCTGGCCGCCGCCGCCCTCGGCGCCGACGGCGCACGCGCGCGTGTCGCCGAGCAGAGCTTCGGCTGGCGCCAGCCCGTCGCCGCCCTGATCGCCTTCGCCTCGGCCGCGGGCCCGCTGGTCGTCGCCGCCGGCTGGATGGTCCGCGGCGCCGACGGCCCGGTGGAGCGCCGCGACCCGACCCAGGTGCCCGCGTTCGTCGCCGAGGACTCCACCACCGGCGACCGGGCCCGCACCCTGGTCCTGGACAGCGACTCCACCGCGCGCGTGCGCTACACCCTGGTCCGCGGCTCCGGTGCCCGCATGGGCGACGCCGAGCTCAGCGCCGCCGACGGCGAGAACAGCCGGCTGGACAAGGTCGTCGCCAACCTCGTCGCCGGCTCCGGCGCCGACCAGGCCGACGAACTCGGCGGCTTCGCGGTGCGGTACGTCCTGGTGCACAAGGGCGCGCCCCGCGACATCACCCGCGTCCTCGACACCACTCCCGGCCTGAGCCGGCTCAGCCAGCAGAGCGGCGGCGCCCTGTGGCGCGTCGACCAGGAGGTCTCCCGCGCCACCATCGTCCCGGCCGGCGGCTCGGGCACCGCCCGGTCGGTCACCGCGGGACCGGTGGAGATCCATACCACCATCCCGGCCGGCTCGGCCGGCCGCGTCCTGCGCCTCGCCGACACCGCCTCCGCCGGCTGGACGGCCACCCTGAACGGCAGACCGCTCACCCGCACCACGCTCGACGGCTGGGCCCAGGGCTTCCGACTGCCCGCTGACGGCGGCAGGCTGGACGTCACCTACGCCGACCCGGTCACCCACACCGCCTGGCTGTGGGCCCAGGGCGCGCTCGCCGTCGTCCTGGTCGTCCTCGCCCTGCCCGGCCGCCGCCGTGACGTCGACGACGACCTGCCCGAGGAGGAGCCGCTGCCCGCCCAGGCCACCGCCGGCGAGGGCCGCCGCGCCCGCCGCCTGCGCGCCCAGGCCGAGGAGCAGGCCGCCGAGGAGCAGCCGGCCGCACCCCCGCTGCCGGAGCAGACCCCGGCCGCCGTACCGCACCAGCAGTCCTACGACGACTGGGACCAGACCGCCTACCCGGACACCGGCTACGCGGGCTACGGAACAGACCAGTACCAGACCGGCGACCCGTACCAGCCCTCCGGCTACGACCAGCAGGGCTACCCCGCCGCCGACCCCTACCAGACGGGCCAGTACGACCCCTACGCCTACGGCGGCACGACCGGCCAGGTGCCCTACGACCCGGCGGCCTACCAGCAGGGCTACGACCCCGCGTACGACCCCGCCCAGCAGGGCTACGACCCGGCCCAGCACCCCCACGGCACCGGCAGCGAGCGCCCCGACGGGAGCCAGCAGTGAACCGCACCACCCTGTCCCTGATCGCCGGAACCACCGCGCTGGCAGCCGTCACCGCGTTCGCCGCGCTCGACGGCCCGTCCGCGTCCGGGGCCCTGGCCGCCCAGCCGGCCGCGAACCTCCCGGTGGAGCGCTCGGGCCTGCTGTGCCCGGCGCCGAGCATCTCGGACATCGCCGACACGTCGTACACGTCGTTCACGCCCGTCACCCAGGGTGCGGCGAACAGCGGCAAGGCCCAACTCCAGGCGGCCGAGGAGCAGTCGGCGGACGGCGCGGACAGCTCCCAGACCGGCAAGGGGACCAAGGGCTCCCAGGGCGCGAAGAAGAGCGCGGACAAGCCGGTGCTCACCCCCAAGGCACCGGGCACCCCGGTCACCGGTGACACCTCCGGCGCCGACACGCCCGCGCTCATCGGCACCGCCGACGGGAAGTTCGCGCCCGGCTGGACCGTCCAGGAGACCACCGAGGTCGCCGCCGGCACCGGCCGCGGCCTCCAGGGCGTCAACTGCACGGCCGCGGACACCGACTTCTGGTTCCCGGGCGTCAGCACGGCCGCCCGCCGCACCGACTACGTCCACCTCACCAACCCCGACGACTCCGCCGCGGTCGTCGACATCGAGCTCTACGGCAAGGACGGCGCGATCAAGTCCCCGCTGGGGGAGAACCTCACGGTCGCGCCGCACGCGAGCAAGCCGATCCTGCTGTCCACGCTCACCGACCAGCGGCAGGACGACCTGACCGTGCACGTCAGCGTGCGCAGCGGGCGGGTCGGTGCGTCCGTGCAGGCCCTGGACGACAAGACGGGCGGCGACTGGCTCGCCGCCGCCGCCGACCCCGCCGGGAGCCTGGTCCTGCCCGGCATCCCGAAGGACGCCACCGACGTCCGCCTGATCGCCTTCACCCCCGGCGGCGACGACGCCGACCTGAAGGTCCGCCTGGCCTCACCGGACGGCCTGATCACCCCCGCGGGCAACGAGACCCTGCATGTGAAGTCCGGTATGACGACCGCGGCCGACCTGGGCGCCGTGACCCGGGGCGAGGCAGGCTCCCTGGTCCTGACCCCCACCGACCAGTCGGTGCCCGTCGTGGCGGCCCTCCAGGTCGTCCGCGGCAAGGGCGGCAACCAGGAAACGGCGTTCATCCCGGCCACGGCCCCCGTCGGCACCCGCGCGACATCGGCCGACAACAGTGCCAAGGGCACGACCCTCGCCCTGACGGCGCCCACCGCCACCGCCACGGTCAAGGTCACCGCCTCGGCGGGCAGCGAGGGCGGAACGGCGACGACGAAGACGTACACGATCAAGTCCGGCACGACGCAGGACGTCCCGGTGCCCGTCCCCGCCGCCCTCAAGGGCACCTACGCCCTCACCGTCGAAACCGTCTCCGGCGGCCCGCTCTACGCCTCCCGCACCCTCGCGGCCACCGAGGCGGGAGTCCCCGGCTTCACCATCCAGACCCTCCCGAACGACCGGGGGATGGTGGCCGTACCGAAGACGACGCAGGACCTGTCGGTCCTGCAGAAGTGAGGCCCGGGGGGGGGGGGGGGGGGGGGGGGGGGGGGGGGGGGGGGGGGGGGGGGGTGGGGGACCGCAGGAGCGCGGCCTCATCCTCCCCCCCGTC
>NZ_JBVJVZ010000005.1:673573-688731 GCF_055603245.1 Streptomyces sp. NPDC037290
AGGCAGAAACCGAGGCGTTTGGTGTCATCGAAAGGGTGACTCCCACCACCGACACGCCCCGTGGGGGCGGGGTGCCGGTCCTTTCCCCACCGCCCCCCCCCCCCAGGACCTAGTCCTCCCCGTACCGCGGATCCACCGTCTCCGGAGTCAGCCCCAGCAACTCGGCCACCTGCTCCACGACCACCTCGTGCACCAGCGCGGCCCGCTCGTCCCGCCCCTTGGTGCGGATCTCCACGGGCCGCCGGTAGACCACCACCCGCGCCCGCCGCCCGTCCCGCGCCGGAACGACCCCGCCCAACGGCACGGCCTCGTCGCTCCACGCCTGCTCACCCCGCCCCTCCAGGCGGGGCACCTCCAACACGAGGAAATCGGTGTCGGCCAGCTGCGGCCACCGCCGCTCAAGACGCTCCACGGAGTCCTGCACCAGGTCCGCGAACGCATCGGCACGGCTGGCCGCGAGCGGCACCTGCGGCGGTGCGATCGGCCCCCGCATGCCCCGCCCGTGACGATCACGGCGACGGGGCCCGGGGCCGGCGGCACGGGGCGGTACACGGTTGTCCATCACTGGGGAAGCGTAGTCCCCGCACGCTCCGCCCGCCCGGCCCCACACGGTGACCCGTACGCCTCTCCCACGGCGACCCGTACGCCCCTCCCAGCGGCGACCGGCCGCTTCTTCCCGGACCGGCCGACCACACCGCCGATCAGCCCTCCGCCGATCGGCCCAGACCCCGCCGAACGGCCGCATCCCACCCCATGTCGCAGGATGACCGTTCCAGCCAACGAATGGCTCGTTTCCATATCCCTCCCAGACCGTCGAACTCAAGGCAATTGACGGTGTTTGTGCCGACTCATGACCGTATCGAGTCGCGCGCAAAACCCGACGGGTACCCGTCCGCGCAGGTCAACACGGCCTCCCCGAAGGGGTGTGTGGGGTGTTTCACAGCACGACACGGTGGAGTGACCTGGTGGAGAGTCGTCGCGGCCCGCTCAAGAGTGCGGTACCGTCCAACGTCGTGAGCCCTGTACGTCGCTGTTCGCGCACCGCCTGCGGCCGACCCGCCGTCGCGACGCTGACGTACGTCTACGCCGACTCGACCGCGGTCCTCGGCCCGCTCGCCACCTACGCCGAGCCGCACTGCTACGACCTGTGCGCCGAGCACTCCGAGCGCCTCACCGCCCCCCGCGGCTGGGAAGTGGTCCGCCTCCTCGACGGCTCCGCTCCCGCACGGCCCAGCGGCGACGATCTGGAAGCGCTTGCCAACGCCGTGCGCGAAGCCGCCCGCCCTCAGGAGCGCGCGGCCGGGGCGGGCGGCGGAGCCCGTACGGCAGACCCCATGGAGGTGGCCCGCCGCGGTCATCTGCGGGTCCTGCGCTCCCCGGACAACTGAGCAACTCCCCGCCGCCCGACCCCGCTCGGACACGACTGGGCGTCCACCTTGGTGTCCGCACACCTCCCCCTTACCCCAGGCGGGTAGTTTGTGGGCACCCATAGGACTTTCAGGAGGGTTGGCCGTGACTGCTGATCTGTCGCAGCTCGTGAAGGCGTACGACGTACGCGGAGTGGTCCCGGACCAGTGGGACGAGTCCCTGGCCGGACTGTTCGGTGCGGCCTTCGCGGAGGTGACGGGAGCGGCGGCGATCGTCGTCGGCCACGACATGCGGCCCTCGTCCCCGGGTCTGACCCGCGCCTTCGCGCGCGGCGCGGCGGACCGCGGTGTGGACGTCACCGAGATCGGGCTGTGCTCCACGGACCAGCTGTACTACGCCTCGGGCGCGCTGAACCTGCCCGGCGCCATGTTCACCGCCTCCCACAACCCGGCCCAGTACAACGGCATCAAGATGTGCCGCGCCGGCGCCGCCCCGGTGGGTCAGGACACCGGCCTCGCGCAGATCCGCGAACTGGTGGAGCGCTGGCTGGAGTCGGGCGCTCCGGAACCGGTCGCCCAGCCGGGAACCCTCTCCGCGCGCGACACGTTGGAGGATTACGCGGCGCACCTGCGCTCCCTGGTCGACCTGACCTCCATCCGCCCCCTGAAGGTCGTGGTCGACGCCGGCAACGGCATGGGCGGCCACACGGTCCCCACGGTCTTCGCCGGCCTGCCCCTGACCCTCGTCCCGATGTACTTCGAACTGGACGGCACCTTCCCCAACCACGAGGCCAACCCGCTCGACCCCGCCAACCTCGTGGACCTGCAGAAGCGCGTCCCCGCGGAGGGCGCCGACCTGGGCATCGCCTTCGACGGCGACGCCGACCGCTGCTTCGTCGTGGACGAGAACGGCGACCCGGTCTCCCCGTCCGCGATCACCGCCCTGGTCGCCCGGCGCGAGCTCGTCCGCAACGGCGGCAAGGGCGCGATCATCCACAACCTGATCACGTCGCGCACGGTCCCGGAGGTCGTGAAGGAGCACGGCGGCACCCCGGTCCGCACCCGCGTCGGACACTCCTTCATCAAGGCCGAGATGGCCCGCACCGGCGCCATCTTCGGCGGCGAGCACTCGGCGCACTACTACTTCAAGGACTTCTGGAACGCCGACACGGGCATGCTGGCCGCCCTGCACGTCCTCGCGGCCCTCGGCGGCCAGGACGGGCCCCTGTCCTCCCTCGTCGCCCAGTACGACCGCTACACCGGTTCCGGCGAGATCAACTCCACGGTCGCCGACCAGGCCGCCCGCCTCGCCGCGATCCGCACCGCGTACGAGGGCCGCGCCGACCTCACCCTCGACGAACTCGACGGCCTCACGGTCGCCGCCCCCGACTGGTGGTTCAACGTCCGGCCCTCCAACACCGAGCCCCTCCTGCGCCTGAACGCGGAGGCGAAGGACGAGGCGACGATGACGAAGATCAGGGACGAGGCCCTGGCCATCATCAGGGCCTGAGACATCGGGCGCGTCCCCGCTGGGCCCACGGGGACGGAGCCTCTGGACGGTGCCGACAGCCCGGCTCGGCCCGTCCACCAGCGGTACGCTGACCAGGCACATCGACAGTCACGAACAACGCCCCCGAAGGGACACGCCATGCCGCTGGAAGCCGGCCTCCTGGAGATCCTCGCCTGCCCGGCCTGCCACGCCCCCCTGAAGGAGCAGGCCGGGGAGCAGGACACCGAGCTGATCTGCACAGGCCAGGACTGCGGCCTCGCCTACCCCGTTCGCGACGGCATCCCGGTCCTGCTCGTGGACGAGGCCCGCCGCCCCGCGTGACGACGCCCCGCACGTCGTAGACAACCCCACAGGACCCCCGGCGATCGGAGGCTGCCGCCCATGCTGGACGAATCGCTGCTCGACACCCCTGAGGCCCTCGCCGAGGCCGACCGCCGGGGCCTGCTGCGCGGCGCCGCCGAGGCCGGCGCCCGCGTCCGCACCGCCGCCCGGCACGCCGCCGAGGCCGGCGTCGGCGACCTCAAGCCCGACGGCCGCCCCCGCGCCGTCCTCATCGCGGGCCCCGGCGCCGCCGCCACCCACACCGCCGACCTCCTCGGCACCCTGGCCGGCGTCGGCAGCCCCGTGGTCCGTCTGGCCCCGACCGGCGTCGCTCCGGCCGCCGGTGCCCTGCGCTGGGAGCTCCCGGGCTGGACCGGTTCCGTCGACCTGCTCCTGATCGCAACGCCGGACGGCACCGAACCCAGCCTCTCCCTCCTCGCCGACCAGGCCTATCGGCGCGGCTGCTCGGTCGTCGCCGTGGCTCCGCCCCGCACCCCGCTCGCGGAGGCGGTCGACGGCGCCCACGGCCTGTTCGTCCCGATGGCGACAGCGCCGTACGACCAGGAGGAACCGCTCGCCGCCTCCTCCTCGGGCGTCTTCTGGGCGCTGCTCACCCCGCTGCTCGCCCTGCTGGACCGCGTAGGCCTGCTCAACGCCCCGCCCGAGACCCTGGAGAAGGTCGCCGACCGTCTGGACCACATCGCCGAGCGCTGCGGCCCCGCCATCGCGACCTACAGCAACCCGGCCAAGACCCTGGCCGCCGAACTGGCCGACGCGCTCCCCGTGGTGTGGACGGAGGGGCCCTCGGCGGGCCCGGCCGGGCGCCGTTTCGCCGCCGCCCTCGCCGAACTCTCCGGCCGTCCCGCGCTCGTCGCCGAACTCCCCGAGGCCCTCGCCGCGCACAGTGCCCTGCTGGCCGGCCCGCTGGCCGCCAGCGCCGACCCGGACGACTTCTTCCGCGACCGCGTCGAGGAACAGCCCGCACTGCACGCGCGCGTAGTGCTGCTGCGCGACCGCCCCATCAGCGGCTACACGGCCGCCCCCGCCGCCCGCGACGTGGCCCTCAGCCACGACACACCGATCAGCGAACTCGAACCGGAGGAGGGCGGCGAACTGGAGACCCTCGCGGAACTGATCGCCGTCACGGATTTCGCTGCTGTTTACCTGGCGCTCGCTTCGGGGGCCTGATCTTTGCTCCGGGTCGGCAGACCCGCGACCACCACGAGCACGGCACCCGGCTCAGCCGCCGGTGACCGCTGAGCCGCGTACGTACGGAGACAGAGAAGACACATGGACCGCCTCGACAACACCGTCCGCCCCTACGCCTGGGGTTCCCCCACCGCCATCCCGCACCTCCTCGGTGTCGAGCCGACCGGCGAACCGCAGGCCGAGATGTGGATGGGCGCGCACCCGGGAGCCCCCTCGCGCTCCGAACGCGGGACGCTCGTCGACGTCATCGACGCCGACCCGGAGCGCGAGCTCGGCCCGGAGACGGTGGCGAAGTTCGGCCCCCACCTGCCGTTCCTCCTGAAGATCCTCGCCGCCGGCGCCCCCCTCTCCCTCCAGGTGCACCCCAACCTGGAGCAGGCCAAGGAGGGTTACGCCGACGAGGAAGGCCGTGGCATCCCGATCGACGCCCCGCACCGCAACTACAAGGACGCCAACCACAAACCCGAACTGATCTGCGCGCTCACCGAGTTCGACGGACTGTGCGGCTTCCGCGACCCGGTCCAGACCGCCGATCTGCTCGACGGGCTCGGTGTTGCGTCCCTCAAGCCGTACGTCGACCTGCTGCACGCCCACCCCGAGGACGCCGCTCTGCGCGAGGTCCTCACCGCGATCCTCACCGCCGACCCGGAGGACATGGCCCGGACGGTCACCGAGACCGCAGCCGCCTGCACCCGCCTGGGCGGCGACTACGCCCCCTACGCCGGCCTCGCCCACCACTTCCCCGGCGACCCCGGCGTCATCGCGGCCATGCTGCTCAACCGCGTCCGCCTGCAGCCCGGCGAGGCCCTGTTCCTCGGCGCGGGCATCCCGCACGCCTACATCAGCGGCCTCGGCGTCGAGATCATGGCCAACTCGGACAACGTCCTGCGCTGCGGCCTGACCCCCAAGCACGTCGACGTCCCCGAACTGCTGCGCGTCGTCCGCTTCGAGCCGAGCGACCCGGGCGTGCTGCGCCCCGAGGCCTCCCCGGACGGCGAGGAGGTCTACGAGACGCCGATCGACGAGTTCCGCCTCTCCCGGTACGTCCTCCCCGAGGGCGGCACCACCCACGACCTCACCCTCGGCACCCCGCAGATCCTGCTCTGCACGGCCGGTTCGGTCCACGCGGACGAGCACGAGTTGAAGCCGGGGCAGTCGGTCTTCGTCCCGGCCGGTGAGAAGGCGGAGATCTCCGGCGCGGGCACGATCTTCCGCGCCACGGTGGTCGTATGACGCAGCTGTGGACAGCCGTCGCTGTGATCGTATGACCGGGGTTGTGGACACCTGACGCGCCGGGGCCCGGCCGGGCTGCAAGAATGGCCCACCGGCAAAGGCCGGGCAAAGCCCGCACACGCCACGACGGCGACGACAAGGTCGAAGGGACAACGCGGACACATGAGCGCGTCAGGCGGTACGAAGGCGATCGTGGCGGCACTCGGCGCCAACCTCGCGATCGCGGTGTCGAAGTTCGTGGCGTTCGCGTTCAGCGGCTCCTCGTCCATGCTCGCCGAGGGCGTCCACTCGCTCGCCGACTCAGGCAATCAGTTCCTGCTGCTCATCGGCGGCAAGAAGGCCCAGCGCGAGGCCACCCCGCAGCACCCCTTCGGCTACGGCCGCGAGCGGTTCGTCTACGCCTTCCTGGTCTCGATCGTCCTGTTCTCCATCGGCGGCATGTTCGCCATCTACGAGGGCTACGAGAAGATCAGCCACCCGCATGAACTGGACAACTGGTACTGGCCGGTGGGCGTCCTGGTCTTCGCGGTCATCGCCGAGGGCTTCTCCTTCCGCACGGCCATCAAGGAGTCCAACGAACTGCGCGGCAGGCTCTCCTGGGCACAGTTCATCCGCCGCGCCAAGGCTCCCGAGCTGCCGGTCGTCCTGCTGGAGGACTTCGGCGCGCTCATCGGCCTGGTCCTCGCCCTCCTCGGCGTCGGCCTGGCCGTGCTCACCGGCGACGGCGTCTGGGACGGCATCGGCACCGTCTGCATCGGCGTCCTGCTCGTCCTGATCGCCCTGGTCCTGGCCGCCGAGACCAAGTCGCTGCTGCTCGGCGAGGCGGCGGGCCTCGACGTGATCAAGAAGATCGAGGAGGCGACCGTCGACGGCGACACCGTCACCGGCGTCATCCACATGCGCACGCTCCACCTCGGCCCCGAGGAGCTGCTGGTCGCCGCCAAGATCGCCGTGCAGCACGACGACACGGCCACCGAGGTCGCGAACGCCATCAACGCCGCCGAGGCCCGCATCCGCGCCGCCGTCCCGATAGCCCGCGTCATCTACCTCGAACCGGACATCTACAGCGAGGCCGAAGCCGCCAAGGGCCCGGACCCGGAGGCAACCCCGGGCGGCCCGAACCCTCACGCGACCGGCCACTGACGCCGCACCGGTGAGGGCCGGCGCCACACCGAGGCACGGTCCTGCCCTGCGCTCGCGCTGAAGCAGCGCAAGCCCAGGGCGCGGGCCGGGCGGCAGTCCGGCGGAAGGCGTCCGGGCCCCGACGGGGCGCGGACCGGCATTCGGGCCCCGGCCCCGTGCGCGCCCGGCTCTTCGCCCTGCGGACCCCGACCGGCGGCCACGGACCCGCACCTGTCTGCCCACCTCACCCCACCTGCTCACGTCACCCGGCTCACCCGACTTCACCCAGCACGTCGAGCAACGCCCGCTCGTCACGGGCAGCCAGCAGCCGCTCCCGGAAGCCGGAATCCATCAGCTTGCGCGAGAGCTGCGCGAGGATCCGCAGATGTTCGTCGCCCGCCGCCGCCTCCGGCACCGCGATCATGAAGACCAGCCGGGCCTTCGTACCGTCCAGCGAACCCCACTCGACCCCCTCGGCCGACCGCGCGAAACCGACGACCGGCGCGGTCACCGCATCCGTCTTGGCATGCGGGATCGCGATCTCCTCACCGAGCCCGGTCGTCCCCAGCGCCTCGCGCCGCAACGCGGTCGCCACCAGCTCGTCCACGTCGACGACCCGCCCGCTGCGCGCCAGCAGCTCCGCCATCTCCCGGATCGCGGTGTCCTTCTCCGCCGCTCCGAGTACGCCCTTCACGGTCCGCTCATCGAGATACCCGGACAACACCCCCGGCTCGCCCTCGGCTCCGGTTCCCTCCTCCGCCGAGGCGGGCGCCGAACCCCGCGCCTCACCCTCGCCGCCGGAAGCCTCCGCCCGCTGCCCAGGCACCACAACCGCGGACACCGCACCGGCGCCCGCGGGCGGCGAGGACTCCCCGACAGGCACTCCCCGCCCCCGACGCCCACTCACATCAACCAGCGTCACGGTCGTCAGCGCAGTGACCACCGCCCCGATCACCACGGCCACGAAGAACATCGGCACCCCACTCACCGCGCCCAGCACCGCAACGATCGGCCCGCCATGCGGCACCGCGTCCTTCACCCCGGCCAGCCCCGCAACCGCCCCGGCCACCGCACCACCGAGCATGTTCGCCGGGATCACCTGCGCCGGCCGCGCCGCCGCGAACGGAATCGCACCCTCCGAGATGCCGAAACACCCCATGAACAGCGCCGCCAGCCCGGTCTCCCGCTCCTGCTCGCTGTACAGCCGACGGCGGATCAGCGTGGCCAGCCCCTGCCCGAGCGGCATCACGGGAATCGCCGCGGCACACATGCCCATCACCGTCTGGTTGCCGCTCGCGATGAGCCCGGCGCCGAAGAGGAACGCCGTCTTGTTGACCGGCCCGCCCATGTCGAACGCGATCATCAGCCCCAGGATCGTGCCGAGCAGGATCGCACTCGTCCCCGTCATCCCGCCGAGCCAGCTCGTCAGATGCTCGAACACCCACGAGATCGGCTTGCCGATGACATAGACGAAGAACAGTCCGAGCGCCGTCGTGGCCACGATCGGTATGACGATGATCGGCATGATCGGCTGCACGAACCTCGGCACCCGGACCTTCTTGATCCACAACACCAGGTACCCCGCGAGGAACCCGGTCACGATCGCCCCGATGAAGCCCGCACCGGCCTTGGAGTCGTACAGGGCGCCCGTGTTGGCGATCCAGCCGCCGATCATGCCCGGCACCAACGCGGGCCGGTCGGCGATGGCATAGGCGATGTAGCCGGACAGGACCGGGATCATCAGCTGGAAGCCGATCCCGCCGATCGCGTTGACGTGTGCCCAGAAGGTGCCGTCGGGGATCACGTACCCCTTCGCCGTCGCATGGCCGCCGAGCGCCAGCGAGACCGCGATCAGCAGACCGCCGACGACGACGAACGGGATCATGTACGACACGCCGTTCATCAGCGCCTTGTACACCGGCCCCCGCTCCCTGCCGCCCCCACCGGACGACGCGGCCGCCGCACCACCCCCGACCCCGCCCGGCGCGTGCACCGGCGCCGATCGCACCCGGTCGATCAGCTGCTCGGGATGGTGGATGCCCTCGGCGACACCGACCGTCAGCACGCGCTTGCCCGCGAACCGGCTCAGGTCGACGTCCTTGTCGGCGGCTACGATGATGCCGTCCGCGCTTTTGACATCGTTGTCATCGAGGACGTTCTCGGCTCCGATGGATCCCTGCGTCTCCACCTTCATCTCGATGCCACGGTTCGCCGCGGCCTGGGCGAGTTTCTCCGCCGCCATGTAGGTGTGCGCGATGCCGGTCGGGCACGCTGTCACCGCCAGCAGCTTCACCTGCCGCCGCTCGTCATCGCGGCCATCCGTGGAGGGAGGGCCGGCCGGACTTGTCACGTCGATCTCCTAACACCGTCGTCGCACGGGGCGCCGTCCCGGTCACCCCGCGAGCGGGACCGGACGACCCCGGCCCCCCTGCATCCTGCACCACCCCGCCACCGGCCCAAGGGCGCACAAGTCCCTGTTCGCACCGGTCTGTAGCCTCCCGTTCCACGGTTTTCAGGGCCCCCGCCGGCCCGTTCCTGCCCCCACGCCGCACCTCGAAACCGCCGCCCTGACCGCTGGAGCCGACGCCGAGGCGGACTGTGGCCGACCGGGCCGTCCGGTGTAGCTTGGGACGGAGCCAGACGTCGCTGCTGATGGCGGTCGGGCGGCCCAGCGCGGGCCGGCCGAGGGAGAGAGGGCCTCCGACGGACTGCGCTGCGCGTACGTGGGCATGCCCGTGTCCTCTTCTCGGGCACCCCTGTGTCCGCCGCCGCGCAGACCAGCCGTACCCACCTCGCCCCAACCCCGAGGAGCAGCTCGCAATGACGACTGTCGACAACCGACAGGACTTCAAGGTCGCCGACCTTTCGCTGGCCGAGTTCGGCCGCAAGGAGATCACCCTCGCCGAGCACGAGATGCCGGGCCTGATGGCGATCCGCAAGGAATACGCCGAGGCGCAGCCGCTTGCCGGTGCCCGTGTCACCGGCTCGCTGCACATGACCGTGCAGACCGCCGTGCTGATCGAGACTCTGGTCGCCCTGGGCGCGCGGGTCCGCTGGGCCTCCTGCAACATCTTCTCCACCCAGGACCACGCGGCCGCCGCCATCGCCGTCGGCCCGAACGGCACGCCCGACAACCCGCAGGGCGTCCCGGTCTTCGCCTGGAAGGGCGAGACCCTGGAGGAGTACTGGTGGTGCACGGAGCAGGCGCTGACCTGGCCGGACAGCCCCACCGGCGGCCCGAACATGATCCTGGACGACGGTGGTGACGCCACCCTCCTCGTCCACAAGGGCGTCGAGTACGAGAAGGCCGGCGAGGTCCCCGCCCTGGACACCGCCGAGTCCGACGAACACCGCGTCATCCTCCAGCTGCTGCACCGCACCCTGGGCGAGAACCCCCAGAAGTGGACCCAGCTGGCCTCCGAGATCCGTGGCGTCACGGAGGAGACCACGACCGGTGTCCACCGCCTGTACGAGATGCAGCGCGACGGCGTCCTCCTCTTCCCGGCGATCAACGTCAACGACGCCGTCACCAAGTCGAAGTTCGACAACAAGTACGGCTGCCGTCACTCCCTGGTCGACGGCATCAACCGCGCCACGGACGTCCTGATCGGCGGCAAGACCGCGGTCGTCTGCGGCTACGGCGACGTGGGCAAGGGCTGTGCCGAGTCCCTTCGCGGCCAGGGCGCCCGCGTGATCGTCACCGAGATCGACCCGATCTGCGCCCTGCAGGCGGCGATGGACGGCTACCAGGTGACCACCCTGGACGACGTCGTCGAGACGGCCGACATCTTCATCACCACCACCGGCAACAAGGACATCATCCTGGCGTCGGACATGGCGCGGATGAAGCACCAGGCGATCGTCGGCAACATCGGGCACTTCGACAACGAGATCGACATGGCGGGCCTGGCCAAGATCCCGGGCATCGTCAAGGACGAGGTCAAGCCGCAGGTCCACACCTGGACGTTCCCGGACGGCAAGAAGATCATCGTGCTGTCCGAGGGCCGCCTGCTGAACCTGGGCAACGCCACCGGTCACCCGTCCTTCGTGATGTCCAACTCGTTCGCGGACCAGACGCTGGCCCAGATCGAGCTGTTCACCAAGCCGGACGCGTACCCGATCGGCGTGTACACGCTGCCCAAGCACCTGGACGAGAAGGTCGCCCGTCTCCACCTGGACGCGCTCGGCGTGAAGCTCACGAAGCTCCGCCCCGAGCAGGCCGCGTACATCGGCGTCGACGTCGACGGCCCGTACAAGGCGGACCACTACCGCTACTGAGCCGGAGACCGTAGTCCCGCCCGCCGGGGAGCGTGCCGGTGCACCGCCGCGCTCCCCGTTGGCAGGCCTCCGAGACAGGCCCCCGCACCCCCGTGCCGGGGGCCTGTCCCTTTGGCCGGTCCGGCCCAAGTCTGGCCAGGTCCGGCCAAGTCTGGTCCTGCCCGACCCGGCCGCCCGCGCCACGGCCGCACGGCCCCGCCCCTGCTGCACTGGACCAGCCCGGATCGGAACCGCCCTCCCCGGCCGGAATGACCCGGGCTACCGACCGTCAGCCCGTCAAGACCCAGGACCTCCATGCCCCGCGGCCGCTATTCGCTCCACGACCCGCACGATCACACCCCCCTCGCTGAAGAACACTTCCAGTGCGCCCCCGGCCCGTCCGGCTGGCGCTATGTCTCCCGGGTGACCAGCCCCGCCGGCGATCACCGCGGCTCGGTCGACCTCGCCCTGGACGACCTCGGCCGCCCCATCCGCCTAGAACTCCACGCGGGAGACTGGCAGGTGCGCGGAGCCGCCCTCGACGGCGTCACCTGGGTCCGCACCGACCTCACCGGAACCCATGCCACCGAAGGCAATGTGCGCGCCCACGCCTTCACCGGCACGTCCCCCGCGTTCCTCGTCGCCACCGCCCGTCTCCTGCGCCTCACCCCCTCGTCCGGCGCGACCCGCGTACGCCTGGTCTCCTTCACGGACCCGGTCCTCGCCCCCCGCACCGTGGATCAGTCCTGGGCCCTGGTGAACAGCGAAGCACACGCCACTGACAACGGCCCCCTGACCGTGGACGAATACCAGGTCACAGCCCTGGACACCGGCGAACGGCACACCATCCACATCGCCGGCGACGTCGTCCTGGCCGCGCCCGGGATCGAGCTGGAGGACCTTCAGTCACCGCCGTCGACGTTCGACTGACACACCAGGACCGGGCGAGACCGCCGGGACGGCGGACAGAGCGGAGACGGGACGGCAGGAACGGGGACGCGGACGGAACGGAGACGGGGTGGAGGCGGACCGCCGGAACGGTGACTGAGCGGCCCTTGCCCTATGCCGGCGGCGCGAACCCGGTGGCCGGCCGGTCGGCCGGCGGCTCGTCCCGCGGCGGCACCGGCGATGGCGCGAGCGGGGCCTGTGGCTGCCGGGCCCAGTTCTGAGACCGGCCGGGGTCCTGAGGCCGGCCAGGGTCCTGAAGCCGGTCAGAGTCCCGAAGCCGGTCAGGCGGGCCGGGATTGGGCGGCGGCCCGGCCGCCTCGAAAGCAGGCTGGGCATCCGCGGCCGGCACGCCAGGCGCGGCCACCGGCGGTGCGAACCCACCACTGCCGAACGCCTGCCGGGCCTCACGCGACTGCCGCTCGTGCACCACCGCGGCCAGGAAGGCGGCCGCTGGCAGATCCTGCGGCACCAACGCGCCCGTCCGCGCGGCGAGGTCGGCCGCGAGCCGTTGGGCCATCCCGAGCGAGACCTGTGGATCGAGCTGCCCCATCCGGGTCAGGTACTGCCGGACCGCAAGCCACAGCCCGTCCGGCACCGCCGACATGTCCAACTCGGCGAACCGCCCCGCCAGCCACGGAGGCGGCGGCGGAACGAAGGCGGCGCGACCGGCCGGTATCCGCTCCCGCACGACCAGGGTGCCTGCGAACACGTCCCCGAGCCGCCGGCCTCGCGCGGACACCAGCGAGGCGATACAGGCGATCACGCCGAACGTCAGCAGGATCTCGACCACACCGATCGCACCCCGCACCAGCGCGTGCCGGAACCGGATCGGCCCACCGTCGTCCCGCACCACTCGAAGCCCGAACGCCAGCTTCCCCAGCGACCGCCCGTGACTGAGCGTCTCCACCGCGATCGGCCCACCGACCAGCACCAGCAGAAACGTCGCGATCGACAGCGCCACCTGTGCGGCCTCGTCCAGCGAAGCAGTCGACATCACCACCGCGATGCTGACGACGACGTACGCGGCCATGGCCGCCACAAGGTCGAGCAGCACCGCCAGCGCCCTGCTCGGCAGCTTCGCCGGCCGCAGTTCGAGCGCCACCGCCTCGCCCGTCACCAGCTCACTCACGCCCGCCGTCCTTCCCTGGTCTGCCCCCGGAAGCGCAAGTCTGCCAAGCTGTGGGCGCATCGCGCCGCAGTACGACAAGCTGATCGCGATCGAGAGCATCCGCGACGAGCGGTCGACGACCAGCCGAGGAGCAGGCAGACCCCATGGACCTGGACGTCTTCGTCTCCGTACACCGAGCCGAATGGGACCGCCTCGATGCCCTGCTCCGCCGTCGACGCCGCCTGAACGGCGCCGAAGCCGACGAACTCGTCGCCCTCTACCAGCGCACCGCCACCCATCTCTCCCTCATCCGGTCCAGTGCCCCGGACCCGCAGCTGACGGGACGGCTCAGCCAACTGGTGGCACGCGCGCGTAGCGCCGTCACGGGCACCCGCCGCGCCTCATGGCGTGACGTCACCCGCTTCCTGGGCCAGGGCTTCCCGGCTGCCGTCTACCGCGCCCGCCACTGGTGGGTACCCACGGCACTGCTCTCCACAGCCATCGCGATCCTCCTGGGCTGGTGGATCGGCACCCACCCGGACGTACAGTCGTCCATCGCCGCGCCCAGCCAGCTGCGCCAGCTGACCCGCCCCGGCGGAGAGTACGAGACGTACTACTCCAGCCATCCCGCGGCGGCCTTCGCCGCCCAGGTGTGGACGAACAATGCCCAGGCGGCCGCGATGTGCCTGGTCCTGGGAATCTTCCTGGGCCTGCCTGTCCTCTGGATCCTCTTCGAGAACATGCTCAATCTGGGTGTCGGCTTCGGCCTGATGTCCTCAGCCGGCCGACTCGACACGTTCCTGGGACTGGTCCTTCCCCACGGCTTGCTCGAACTGACCGCCGTCTTCATAGCCGCCGGCACGGGACTGCGCCTGGGCTGGACCCTCATAGACCCCGGCCCGCGCACCCGGCGCGCCGCACTCGCGGAAGAAGGACGCGCTGCGGTCGGCATGGCGATCGGCCTAGCTCTTGTTCTCTTCGTCTCCGGCGCGATCGAAGGCTTCGTCACCCCGTCCGGCCTGCCCACCTGGGCCCGCATCGGAATCGGCGTCCTGGCCGAGCTGGCATTCCTGACGTACGTCTATGTCCTGGGCGGCCGGGCGGTACGCGCAGGTGAGACCGGCGATCTCGAAGCGGCGGACCGCAGCGCCTCGGTCCCCACCGCGGCCTGATGTGCGTTCCACCCCTGTGAGCTGCTAGTCTCCTCTTCGCCCCACAAGACCCGTTGACACGGATGGCGTGGGGAGGTAGATTCAAACAGTTGCCTGGAACTGGACAAGTTCACAGGTCGCCGTTAGACTCTACGAGCTTTCCGAGGACGTCGAGAACGGCCTCTCAGAGAAGCGCCTCCCGATTACTCAGAAATGAGCGGCCGGTCAGATCGGCCAAGAACTTCTGATAAAGTCGGAACCGCCGGAAAGGGAAACGCGAAAGCGAGAACCTGGAAAGCACCGAGGAAATCGGATCGAGAAAAGATCTGATAGAGTCGGAAACACCGAAGGGAAGCCCGGAGGAAAGCCCGAGAGGGTGAGTACAAAGGAAGCGACCGTTCCTTGAGAACTCAACAGCGTGCCAAAAATCAACGCCAGATATGTTGATACCCCGTCTACCGGATCCTTCCGGTGACGAGGTTCCTTTGAAAAAACACAGCGAGGACGCTGTGTGCGAGGGGACTATTCCTCCTCTCGCACCGCTCTCGTGGTGTTCATCCCGATCACGGGAAAACATTCACGGAGAGTTTGATCCTGGCTCAGGACGAACGCTGGCGGCGTGCTTAACACATGCAAGTCGAACGATGAAGCCCTTCGGGGTGGATTAGTGGCGAACGGGTGAGTAACACGTGGGCAATCTGCCCTTCACTCTGGGACAAGCCCTGGAAACGGGGTCTAATACCGGATATGAGCCTGGGAGGCATCTCCCGGGCTGTAAAGCTCCGGCGGTGAAGGATGAGCCCGCGGCCTATCAGCTTGTTGGTGAGGTAATGGCTCACCAAGGCGACGACGGGTAGCCGGCCTGAGAGGGCGACCGGCCACACTGGGACTGAGACACGGCCCAGACTCCTACGGGAGGCAGCAGTGGGGAA